>NZ_QXEC01000029.1 GCF_003583405.1 Micromonospora radicis | reverse complement strand
GAAGGCGCAACGAGGGCTCACCAGCCGACGACTTACCAACCACCAGGAGCTTGCCGGACAACTCCCTTCCAGAAGTCATTAGGTCCAGTGGTCGTACGTAGTCCCAGCCGCCAGGAGCTCCTGCGGCTGGGACTACTGGCGTGCTGACACGGCGTCACCGATCCGGCCCTAATCTGCCGGCAGGAAACCCATCGTGGTGCAGCCAGACCGCTGAAACGGTCTTCCCCGCCCTACCAACGACCAGGTCACTGCGAGGTGAACAGGATGCCCGGCATCGGCGTCGGACCGGTGTCCAGCCCAGGTCGACTCGGTCGAAGCTGTCGATCTTGCGTGGAGCATCTGACAGGTAATCAGATGTGCCGGGCTGCGGCGGCGTTGCCGGTGCGCATCAGGGTAGGGCCGCTACCTGCGGAAACAAGCACAATGCCTTCTTGGCGTCCCCAGTTGACGGGACCGTGGGTGCTCCGTGGGTGCTCGGCCGTCGAAGGGTCGCTCGAGCGGGAAAAAGCGCCCCTGAGCTGGGCAAACGTGGGTCACAACCGTGACCCACACGTGACCCATACGAAGACAGGAAACATAGCCGACTGGCTATGTTTCCTGGTCAAGTGGTGCGCCCGAAGGGACTCGAACCCCTAACCTTCTGATCCGTAGTCAGATGCTCTATCCGTTGAGCTACGGGCGCTGGTGCTCGGCCAGTCTACACACCCGGCCTTCGCGCGGAGACTCCGGGATTCGAACCCGGGAGGGGCTTTAAGACCCCAACCGCATTAGCAGTGCGGCGCCATAGACCAGACTAGGCGAAGTCTCCCTGGTGGCCCGCAGACCACCGGGGCCGAGGATACAGTCCCCGCCCGGCCGGGGGCAAAGCGACTACCGGGTACCGGTCGTTCGGGGTCGGTGGGCGGGGCTTCAACGCTGTGCGCCGCCGTGATCAGGACTACGCTCCATCGACATGCAGGAGCAGCCGCCCAGCGAGCAGAACCGGCCCGAGTCTGCTGAGGGAGCACGCCGGCGCTCCCCGAAGGCGACCTTCACGCCGCCACCGGTACCACCGGCGGACCAGGGCGAACCGCGTGACGAGTCCGCGCCGGAGCGGTCCCGGCGCGCGAAGGCGGCGCCCGGCGTGTTGTTCCAACCGCCGCCCGCGGTCGACCAGCCGGTGCCGCGTCAGGCCCGGCCGGCTCCCTCCGCGCCCCCACCGCCGTTCCTGGCCGCGCCCGCCGACACCGGCGGGAACCGGACCGCACGAACGGGGGTGGCAGCGCAGCGGCGCCGTGACGACGACCAGCCGGAATCGGCGGCACCAGCACCAGCACCAGCCCCGACAGCGGCGCAGGCAGCGGCACCGGAGGATTCGTCCGTGCCACGGAAGAGGGCCGTCGCGAAGCGGGCAAGACCGGCGAAGAAGGTAACGGCCGCGAGGCCGGTACCGGAGACGACCACCGCCGCGGAATCCGCGCCGGCCGCACCGGCGGGCGAGCCCACCACGCCGGGAACGGAGGCGACCGCCGCGAGCGAGACGACGCCCGCGACGCGGGCAACGCCGAAGCGCCCAACAACGGCGAAGAAGGCAGTGACCGCGAAGAAGGCGGCGACCGCCCGGCCAACCGGGACGGAAGTGAGCGACGCCACACCCGTGACGGACCGAAAGGTGCCGGTGCGCAAAGCAGCGCGCAAGCCGGCGACGGTCCCACCCGCGACACGCACCCAAGCGGCGGCGACGGGCGGGGCGGTCGTACCCACGGCGGAGCCGCTGCCGGTGGAATCGGGACCGGTCGACGCGGCAGCCTCACGGCGTACGCCGGAATCGGAGCTGCGGGCGTTGGTCGCCCGCGTGCTCGACCACCCGGGTTTCGCGCCGGAGTTGCTGGCGTTGGCCGCCGTCGACGCGCTCGGACCGCGGGCCGACGGGTGGGCACGGCGGTTGCGGGAGATGTACCCGGACGCGAGCGCGGACGGCCTGGCCCGGCTGGCCGGGCAACGCTTCGTGCGGCAGGCCGCGGTGGGTGGGGCGAGCGCGGCGTTGGCGGGTGTCTTCGCACCGGTGGTCGAACTGGTGACGGTGCTCTGGTCGCAGGCGAACCTGGTGCTGCACCTGGCCGCGGCGTACGGCCGGGATCCGGCGCATCCGGATCGGGCGGTGGAGTTGCTGGTACTGACCCAGGTGCATCCGGATGCGGCGAGCGCCCGCTCGGCGTTGGCGGCGGCCCGGGCGGCTGGCGAGGGCCCGGGTGAGGAGCCTGGGCCGCGGGCGGTCGAGGCGGCCTGGCGGCTGGCCGCGCCGCTCACCGCTCAGGCCGGCGGCTGGCTGGCGCTGCGGCTGGTGTCCCGGCTGCTGCCGGGCGCGGCGGCACTGGCCGCGGCGGCGGGTGACTCCGCGGCGGCCCAACGGCTGGCCGCGCGGACCACGGCCAGCTACCGCCCGCCGCGGCGGTAGTCGAGCGGGGAGGTTCGCGCCGACCGGCCCGGCTCGGCGCCACGCAGCCCTGCCGGGCGGCGGGGTTGGCGGTCAGAGCAGCCCTGCCGGGCGGCGGGGTTGGCGGTCAGAGCAGCCCTGCCGGGCGGCGATGGCGGGGGGTCAGAGCCAGGAGAACCAGTCCTTCGGCAACAGGCTGTAGCCGACGAACGCGACGATGTCGAGCAGGGCGTGGGCCACGATCAGCGGCATCACCCGGCGGGTACGCAGGTAGAAGAGGCTGAACACGACGCCCATGACGGCGTTGCCGACGAACGCGCCGAAGCCCTGGTAGAGGTGGTAGGAGGCGCGGAGCAGGGCGCTGGTGGCGATGACCGCGCCGACCCGCCACTGGAGTTGGCGCAGCCGGGTCATCAGGTAGCCGACCACGATCACCTCCTCCAGGATGGAGTTCTGGAAGGCGGCGAGGATCAGCACCGGCACGGTCCACCAGAGGTCGGGCAGCGCCGCCGGCACCACGGTGGCGTTGATGCCGAGCTGGGCGGCCGCCCAGAACAGGACGAGGCCGGGCAGCCCGATCAGGGCCGCCAGCCCGGCGCCGCGGGCGAGGTCGGATCCGGGTCGTCGGGCGTCCAGGCCGAGCGTCCGCACCGGGTCGCCGGGGTCCCGCGCCAGCAGGTGTACGGCGAGCAGCACCGGCAGTAGCGCGAACAGGATGCCGAGCAGCTGGTACGTCAGGTCGAGGTAGGGCCGGGCCGAGGCGGAGGTGTTCAGCGCGGCGGTCTGCCGGGACAGTCCGCCCTCGGCGGTCAGTTTGGCGATCAGCGAGACGGTGGCGTAGACGGCCGACTGGCCGAGCGAGAGGCCGAGCACCAGTAACGTCTCGGTGCCGAGCATCCGGCGGGACACCGGTCGGGTCAGCTCAACGGTCACCGCACCACTCTGCCGGACCGTACGCGCTGGTGGCATCCGGGTGCCCACTGAGCCGACCTCACGTGCGGTCGCACATTCTGTGCGACCTTCATGCACGCTCCGTGGACATTCTATGGGGGCCCGATCCGCCGTCAGAGAAGGAGCGCCCCCCGGTGGACAACTTCGCGCGGCTGCTGAAGGAGAGCTGGACCCTCGTCGAGGAGGACCGGGTCCGGCTGAGCGGTCACTTCTACGCCCGGCTCTTCCTCCTCGATCCCGAGCTGCGCAAGCTCTTCCCGGTACAGATGTCCGGGCAGGGCGATCGGCTCCTCGAAGCGATCATCGCGGCGATCCACACGGTGGACGACCCGGAGGGCTTCGACGAGTTCCTCCGCGCGCTCGGCCGGGACCACCGCAAGTACCACGTCGATGCGGCGCACTACGAGACCATGGGCGTGGCGCTGCTGGACGCCCTGCGCAGCACCGCCGGTGACGGCTGGAACCTGGAGTACGACCAGGCGTGGCGGGACGCGTACGCGGCCATCAGCGAGAAGATGCTGGCCGGTGCCGCGGCCGACGGCAACCCGCCGTTCTGGCACGCCGAGGTGCTCACCCACGAACGGTACGGGCCGGACACCGCCGTCTTCACCTGCCGGGCCCTGCAGCACCCGCTGGCCTGGAAGGCGGGCCAGTACGTCAGCATCGAGGCGCCCCGGCACCATCCCCGGGTGTGGCGGACGTACTCGGTGGCGAACGCCCCGAACGACGAGAACGTGCTGGAGTTCCACGTCCGTACGCCGCCGGAGGCCGCCGGCTGGGTCTCCGGTGCCCTGGTCCGCCGGATCAAGCCGGGTGATCTGCTGCGGGTCGCTGCCCCGATGGGTTCGATGACGTTGGACCGCTCGTCGGAGCGGGACATCCTCTGCGTCGCCGGGGGCGTCGGGCTGGCGCCGATCAAGGCGCTGGTGGAGGAGCTGGCCACCTTCAACCGGGCCCGGTGGGTGCACGTCTTCTACGGCGCGCGTACCGAGGAGGACCTCTACGGCCTCGACACCCTGCGCGAGCTGGTGGCGGCCCACCCGTGGTTGTCGGTCACCGCGGCGTGCAGCGACGACCCGGACTTCGACGGTGAGCAGGGCGACATCTCCGACGTGGTGGCCCGGTACGGCCCGTGGACCGCGCACGACTGTTACGTCTCCGGTTCGGTGGCGATGGTCCGGTCGACGTTGCGGGTGCTCGCCGCCGACGAGGTCCCGCCGAACCACACCCGGTACGACACGTTCGGCAACCTGTAGAGCTTTTCTCCCCCCGAACCGGGGCGCGTGCTCCTGCCCCCTGGGGCACGCGCCCCGGTCCCCCTGATCGGGCGGACCGGCACCGCCCGCACGACCACGCCTGGCCGGCCGTCCTTCCCACCCGGACCAGGCGTGGTCGTGCAACAGCAAACGGCACACCTGGCCGGCCGTCGGTCACCCGGACCAGGCGTGGTCGTGCAACAGCGGCAGCTGTTGTCAGTAGCGCCAGGGGTGGCCGGATTCGCGGTACTCCTCGACCGGCACCAGCGGCACCCCCGGTGCCATCCGGTCGACGTACAGCCGGCCTTCCAGGTGGTCGATCTCGTGGGCGACCAGCCGGGCCATGCCGAACTCGAACGAGGTGATCACCCGTCCGCCGTCGAACTGCGCGTGTTCCACGTCCACCCGCAGCGGGCGTGGCACCAGTCCGCGGTGGTCGAAGAAGGAGAGGCAGCCTTCGTACTGCTCGTCGAGGTCGGACGCGGCGTCGACCACCCGGGGGTTGAGCAGTACCACGGGTTCGGCGCCGCGGTCGGGCGGTCGGATGACGGCCGCCGCGCGGTCGATGGCGAACTGTGGGGCGGCCACCCCGACCCCCTTGGCGAACGGGTGCAGTTCGTCGAGCCGGGCCAGCGCGGCGATCAGCCGGTCGACGATCTCCTGCGCCGCCTGTTCCTCGTGTGGCAGGTCGAACGGTCTGGCCGGCTGCCGCAGCAGGTCGGCGCCGCGTTGGACGATGCCGAGGCCGCGCATCCGTTCGGACGGCCGGACCCGCCGGCCCTCCGGTTCGGGCTCCGGTTGGGCACGGAAGCGCCACTGCATCCGGTAGCGGGCGTTCAGCGGCGGGTCGTCGGTCGACCAGTCGAAGATCGCCCGGTCTGCCTCGTCGCGCCGGGTGATCGCCCTGCGCAGTGGGCCTTCGTCGGCCGACAGGGAGATCTGCGCGCCCCAGACCTGCGGGTCCAGGTCGACCGGCAGGTCAAGTCGTACGGCGAGACGCCGGGTCGGTACGCGCACCGCCCGCTGGAACCAGGGCCCCCACTTGTCCGGTCCGACGGTGTAGGTGTACTCGATGGTGGCGGAGTGGCCGGGGTAGAGCGGGAAGCGCCGTTCGGCATTCTCGAAGAGCAGCCAGATCTCCTTGAAGGCGTCCCGGTCGTACTTCGTCCGCCAGTGCATCGCCTCACGCTCGCCGGCTTCCTCCCGGTGTGCCCGTAGTTGTAGTTCGGCGAAGGTGAGTGGGTGCTCCCGGTGGTGGCGGTTGGACCGACCCGGATCGTTGGGGTAGCGGTCGACGGCGACCCGCACCAGGTAGCGGGTGACCGGTTCCACTCCGGCGTTGTACAGCTCGCGGCGGATGACGCAGTGGTACCCGTCCTCGGTGTGGGTGAGGGTGGCGAGTTCCCGCTCGACGATCAGACCGGTGGCGGGTGGCATCCACCGCCCCGCCGGGCCGGACTCCCGCTGGTCACGCTCGCTGCGGGTGTGACGCAGGTGGTCGTACTCCTGGAAGCGTTGCCAGATCGCGCCGCTGGCTTCCAGGGCGGCCTCGGCCCGGCGGGCGAAGTCCTCGGTGGGGCGGTGTCGGCGCCCTTCGACGTGGCTGACGTACGACGGGTCGAAGCCCATCATCGCGGCCAGCTGTTTCTTGGACAGCCCCCGCTCCGTCCGGTGCCGGGCGAGTTCGGCGGCGAAGGAGTCGGCAGCCCGATCGAGCGGTGAGGTCGTCATCAGCTTCCTCGTGGCCGGGTGTACCAAGTTTCACGTTGGGTTGCCGGACGCGCACGGAAGTGGCATGTTGTCGACAAGATGCTTGACTCTGGGACGATTTCCGACGAAACTGCGCCGAGCTTTCGGGCGAGCACTCCGGGTGACCGAGTGACCCAGGCCGCTCCCGCTCCGCACGATAAGAGTCCCCCGCGCCGCCAAGTGTGGTTAGGCTAGCCTTAGCCAAGTTCGGCGGACCGAAACGGGGGTGGAGCAGGTGACTGCGGTGCTGCCTGTTCAGCACGTACCCGCCACACCGCTGGCGCCGGTCACCGCGACGCTGCGCGCCATGTTCGGCACCGACGTGCTGCCCGGGCTGGCCCCGGGCCTGGTGGTCGCCGACGAGACCATCTGGGCCCCGGCGACCACGCTGACCGACGGCACCCGGCTGCCCGAGTTGCTCGACTCGGCCGCCCGGCTCTGGGGCGGCACCCCGCACGCCTCGGCCGCACTGGCCTGGAAGGCGTACAGCTACTGGGCGGCGCTGCCGGTGGTGCTCGGCTGGGCCGCCGCGCGGCGGGTGCCGCTGCTCGACCCCGCGGCCACGCTCGTCCACTTCGCCGACCGGAGCACGCTGGTGACCCTGGGCCTGCGCCGGTCGACCCCGGTCGCGGTGCTGCCCAACGACCCGCTGGCGCTCGCCGGGTTGCCCGAGGTCCGGGTGGTGACCGACGAGCGGGAGTTGCTGGCGATGCTGCGGGCCACGCTGCTCGACGCACACCTGTCCCCGCTGGTCAAGGCGATCCAGGGCGAGGTCCGCATCGGTACCCGCACCCTGCTCGGTTCGGTGGCCGCCAGCGTCGCGCACGCCCTGCTGCTGGCCGCCGACGGATTGCCCGGCTCCGCGGTCGAGGCGATCGACACGCTGCTCGACACGCTCGGCCTGGCCGACCTGGTGGAGCTGGTACCCGGCCCGAACGGCGAGCCGACCGTGCAGCGGCGCACCTGCTGCCTGGCCTTCACCCTGCCGCAGCCGAAGGTGTGTCAGGGCTGCTGCATCCGCAGTTCCTGACCGGGGCTCAGTCGGTCAGCGGGCGGACGTCCCAGACCCAGACCCCGCCGGTGTGGGTGGGTTCGATCCCGGTCAGTTCGGTCATCGCGGTTCGCAGCGCGTCGGCGTGCTCGTGCGGGCCGAGGACCACCACGCCGGCCCGCCAGTACCGCAGATCCTCGACCGCGTCGCGGCGGGCCTGCCCGCTGATCGGCGGCACCTCCCCGGTACGCCGGACGGCGCCGAAGAAGCTGCTGGTCGGCCGGGGTGGTGCGGTGAACAGGGCGATCCGGTCCTTGCCGGGGCGGGTGTCGGGGCCGAGGAAGTAGCCGCGGGCGATCGGCATCGCCAGTCGGGTCTGCGCGGACCAGCGCAGCGGGTCGGCGTACTCGGTGTCGGGCAGGGGCAGGGTCACCACGCTGCGCCCGCCGGTCAGGTACGGCCGCCAGGCGCCGGAGGTGACGAACTCCGGCGTCGGTTCGAGGCGTTTGGTGGGCAACGGCGTGGGCAGCACCGGCACCAGCGCCATGGCCAGCACGGTCACCGTGCCGAAGCGGATCTGGGCGCGCCGGTCCGGGTACCGGGCGGCGACTTCCCGCACCCGCTCGGCGCCGTAGGCGAGCAGCAGCCCGATGATCGGCGTGATCGCCAGCGCCCACCGGGTCGGCACCACCGAGTGCAGCACGGGGAGATCCTCCAGCAGCGCCCAGGGGCCGGGGATGCCGGTCCCCTCGCCGTCGAAGCGGATCTCCCGGCCGAGCGAGAGCACCGCGAAGAGCAGGCCCAGCAGGGCCAGGCCGATCACCACCACGTTGCGGCGCAGCCACCACACCAGCGCGGCCACCAGGATCACCAGCGGCCAGCCGAAGAAGGAGTTCTCCTCGGTGGGGTTCTTGGCCAGGCGGGTCACGCTGCGCGCGTCGCCGGCCAGCGATTCCCGGGCGTACGCGACGAACGAGGCCAGGTCGGTGGAGTAGCCGCGGATCAGCCAGGACAGCCCGTTGTAGGCGCCGGGGCCGAAGAACTGGACGTAGAGCGGGTAGGCCAGCAGCAGGCCGGACGCCGCCGCGGCCACGCCCAGCCCGGCCAGGAACGGACGGGTCCGGCCGCGCAGCTCGGGCCGGCCGAGCGCCAGCGCCACGACCACCACGCCGAGGCCGATCGCGGTCATCAGCAGGATCTCCAGGTTCAGGAACGCCTGCCAGACGATGACCAGCGCGAGCAGCAGGCCGTTGCGCAGCCACCGCCCACCCTGGGCCAGCCGCACGGTACGCCAGATGATCAGCGGTACGACGTACTGCGAGACGATGTTCGGGTGGGCGTTGGCGTGCGAGACCATCGCCGGGGCGTACGCGCAGAAGGTCGCGCCCAGCCAGGCCGGCCCGCGCGCGCCGATGATCACCCGGGACAGTACGAAGTACCAGGCGGTCGCCGTGGCGATCATCCCGAGGGTGAGGAAGACCAGGAACGCGGCCCGGGTGCCGAACAGCACGGTGATCGGCGCCATTGGCAGCGACACGGACAACACTGAGGTGTTTGCCATGAGATTGACCGATTCCGGGACGTTCATCCGGTCAGACGAGAACGGGTAGGCGAATTCCGTCACGACTCGGGCACCGTGCGCCATCATCCATTCGAATTGCGCCATATCGGTGCGATTGTCGCGGATGCCGTGCGAGGGATTCCACCACATCCGGGCGGTCACCCAGAAGCCCAGCAGCACGAAGCTGGCCCCGGCGGCGACGTCCTTCCACCGCCCTGAGCTGCGGCGACGACCGTCACGCGCCGGATCGTCCGTCGACTCTCCCGCCCCGGACTCCCCGACCGGGCGACCCGATTCAGGAGTAGTCATAGCAATTCCGAGCGTAGTCGGCGAATCGGGCTGTCGTGCAGGGTTCGGCGCTCTCGCGTAACATCTGCCAAGTTCGCTGACCACCACCGATCGTGCACCTAGCCCCGACCAATTCGGCCACCCCGGGCCCGATGGTTCCGCCCCCCGAGCGGATGATTCACTCAGTCGGTCCCGGCACGGGTCGAGTCGCATCGTGAGGAATCGACGCATGGCAGAAATCACTGGGGATCAGCGCGTGCAGTCCGAGGTCCTGGAGGGCCTCGCCACCGCGGTCAACCACCGACGTTGGTTCGTCGAGCTGGCCGTGCCCTACCTCGGCGAGAACCCGATCGAGATCGGCAGCGGTCTCGGCGACTACGCCCTGGAGTGGGCCGAGCACTTCCCCCGGTTCACCGCCACCGAGGCCGACCCGGATCGCCTGGTGGCGCTCAAGGAACGCCTCGCCGACCGGCCGGGCATCGAGGTGCGTCAGATGCTGCTGCCGAACCCGGAACAGGGCGACTACAGCGCGGCGGTGTCCTACAACGTGCTGGAGCACATCGAGGACCACGTCGCCGCGCTGCGCAGCATGGGGAACCTGGTCCGGCCGGGGGGCGCGGTCGTCATCATCGTGCCGGCGTTCCAGTTCGCGATGAGCCCGGCCGACATCGCCACCGGACACGTACGCCGCTACACCAAGAAGACGCTGTCGGCGGCGATGACCGAGGCGGGCCTGGCGGTGGAGAAGATCCACTACGCGAACGCGCTCGGCCTGATCGGGTACTTCATGGCCACCAAGGTGTTCCGGCTGATGCCGAAGGAGGGCCCGATGGTGCGGGTCTACGACACCCTGGTACTCCCGGCGACCAAGGCCGCCGAGCAACTCGCCCGCCCGCCCTTCGGCCAGTCGGTCTTCGCCGTCGCCCGCCGGCCCGCCTGAACCACCCCCGGCTGATCATGAAGTTGGCTCGACGCTCGCGGTCGAAGCGCCCACCAACTTCATGATCAACAAGGTTGGCCCGGGAGCCGTCAGGCCGGGATCTGGTAGGTGGGGCGGATCGTGGCCCGGGCCAGGGTGTGGAAGGTCAGGTTGAAGCCGACGTAGGCGGGAGTGGCGTCGGGCGTGAGATCGAGGCGCTCCACGTCGAGCGCGTGCACCGCGAAGACGTACCGGTGCGGGCGGTCACCGGCCGGCGGCGCCGCACCGCCGAAACCCTGCTCGCCGTAGTCGTTACGGACGGTGAAGGCCCCCCGCAGATCGTCACCGGCCACACCGCGCGGCAGCTCGGTCACGTCAGCCGGCAGGTTCACCAGCACCCAGTGCCAGAATCCGCTGCCGGTCGGCGCGTCCGGGTCGAAGCAGGTCACGGCGAAGCCCTTGGTCGCGGCCGGAAAGTCCGACCAGGCCAACTGCGGTGAGACGTTGCCGCCGCCCGTGCTGCCGTGCGCGTGGGCCGCGTCCATCGGCTCACCGTTCTGAACATCCGCGCTGGTCAGCGTGAACGAGGCAACGGTCGGCAGCAGCTCGTACGGATCCGGGGCGATGGGTCGCTCCAAGGTCATCGAGACAGGTCCTTCCGGTGGAAGTGGGGTATCTGCGCCCCTTCATACCCTGTGCCGCGCCAGCATTCGAGGGAACCCCACACCGTGTTCCGGCCGTAACGAAACGGCGACCCCGGTCGCCGTAACCGAAAGCCGCTC
Source organism: Micromonospora radicis (assembly GCF_003583405.1). Taxonomy (GTDB): domain Bacteria; phylum Actinomycetota; class Actinomycetes; order Mycobacteriales; family Micromonosporaceae; genus Micromonospora; species Micromonospora radicis. The sequence goes on along the minus strand of NZ_QXEC01000029.1, from coordinate 56,295 downwards.
ACGGCTGTTGTCCCCCTGCAACTGTCCATCGAAGGAGTTCCGTGGCCAGCATCTGGCGTGACTTCCTCGGCGCGCTGGTCGACGCCCTCCGGCACCGCGACCAACAGGTGCTGCGCGACGAACGGCGCCGCGCCCTGGAGAAGCTCGCCGACCAGAAGATCGACGCCGACCGACGGAGACCCCGGCCGGAACGCTGAGCCACCGACAGGTCACCACGATCTCGCTGCCTCACCGGCCACCGCCGCCCACTCCCGCTCCCACGCCGCCACCACCGGCCCGGCCCACGCGAGTTCCCGGCACCCATCCGGCGTACACACCGCGCAGCTGCCGTCCCGGTGCCGGGCCAGCACGACGGCCGCCGCCATGACCAGGTCGCGCATACCCACCTCGTCGTACATCGAGGTCACGGAAGCCACCCGACGATGCCGGCCACCATCACGACCAGAACCATGCCGGCGACGATCCAGCCGACCGCGAGCTGCCGGCGCGGCAGTGGCACGCGGCCGGGCACCGGATAACGCTCCCCGTCGGGGACGGGCGGCCGACCGTGCAGAAGGGGTACGCGGGCGGACAGGGCCCGTCGTACGGGCGCTCATCCGGCATCGGTGCCTCCTTCACACCAGGAGGAAGGCAGGGCGGCGAACGGGGGAAGCCGCCGCCCTGCCTCGGGTCGGGTGACCTCGCTGCTGACGAAGGACCCGATGGGCTGAACTTAGGTTACTTAGCAACCTCAGTCAACACAGCAAGCATAGGAAGCAATGGACCGTGGCAATCTGGTGGGGCTGACGAAGGGTGGCCTGCCATGCCCCACCGCCGTAAACCGCTGTACGAGCACGTCGTCGACGACATCACCGCGTCGATCCGTGGCGGCACGCTCAAGCCCGGCGACAAGCTGCCGTCAATCTCGCAGTTGACCGTCCAGTACGGCATCTCGAACACGATGATCAAGTTCGCGCTACGAATCCTCGGCGAACGCGGGCTGATCGAGACCCACCAGGGCAAGGGATCGTTCGTGGCGACCAACCCACCCACCTGAGGTGTACCGGCGAGACGATCACCCGTCGGCCGCCACTGAATCCACCACCATTCCCCGACAGCGCTCAGCCCCGGCCTAGAAACCGGGGCTGAGCTGCGTCTTAGGAGATCGCCACCAGGCGGAGGGTGTGGGATTCGAACCCACGAAGACATCGCTGCCTTACCGGTTTTCAAGACCAGCGCCATCGGCCACTAGGCGAACCCTCCCGGACCACGCAGGGCGTGGCCGTGCTTAGTTTGCCACGCCCCGTTGACCGGTCAGCGGGGGAGCTACCCGTTTCACCATGATCACTTACCCTCCGTGGCGTACCGGGTGCTCGGGCGGACTCCACTGAGGTCGGTCGGCGAGGTGGTGTGGCGGTCCGGAAGGTGCGGCGCGGGCGGATCGGGTAAGACTGGGCCATGCGCGCGATCACCGTCACCGAGCCTGGCGGCCCCGAGGTGTTGAGTTGGACCGAGGTGCCCGACCCGCAACCGGGGCCGGGCGAGGTGCTCGTGGACGTGCGGGCCACCGCGGTGAACCGGGCCGACCTGCTGCAACGGCAGGGGCACTACCCGCCGCCGCCCGGCGCGCCCGCGTACCTGGGGCTGGAGTGCTCCGGCGTGATCACCGCGGTCGGTACGGAGGTGGCCGACTGGGCGGTCGGGCAGGAGGTCTGCGCGCTGCTGGCCGGCGGCGGGTACGCCGAACGGGTGGCCGTGCCCGCCGGTCAGCTGCTGCCCGTTCCGGCGGGGGTCGACCTGGTCGATGCCGCCGGGCTGCCCGAGGTGGCGGCGACGGTCTGGTCGAACGTGGTCCGGCTGGCCCGCCTGACGGCGGGCGAGACGCTGCTGGTGCACGGTGGCGGCAGCGGGATCGGCGCCTTCGCCGTACAGCTCGGCATGGCGTTGGGGGCGACCGTGGTGGCGACGGCTCGGGCGGTCAAGCACGACCGGCTGCGTGAGCTGGGCGCCGTCCATCTGGTCGACTACCGCGAGCAGGACTTCGTCGAGGAGGTCCGCAAGGTCACCGGAGGTCGGGGCGCGGACGTGATCCTCGACATCATGGGCGCGTCATACCTGGGTCGTAACGTGGCCGCGCTGGCGCCGGACGGGCGGCTCATGACGATCGGCATGCAGGGCGGGCGCAAGGGTGAGCTGGATCTCGGCGCGTTGCTGGCCAAGCGGGGCACCGTCGCGGCCACCGCGCTGCGGTCCCGGCCGCCGGACCAGAAGGCCGCGATCGTCGCCGGGGTACGCGAGCAGGTATGGCCGCTGGTCGAGGCGGGCCGGATCCGACCGGTGGTCGACCGGCGGCTGCCGATCACCGAGGCGGCCGAGGCGCACCGCCTGGTCGAGTCGAACGAACACGTCGGCAAGGTGCTGCTGACCGTCGGGTGACCGCGCGACGGGCGGGTCAGCGGGGCAGGGTCAACCGGGCGCCCGGCCCCTCAACGGCCAGTTCGTCGCCGGGGTTGTAGAGCGTGCAGCGGCGGAGCGACAGGCAGCCGCAGCCGATGCAGCCGTCGAGGTCGTCGCGGAGCCGCTCCATCAGCCGGATCCGCTCGTCCAGGCGTTCCCGCCAGGCGGTGGAGAGCCGCGCCCAGTCCTCGGCGGTGGGCGTACGCGAGGCGGGCAGCGCCGCCAGGGCGTCGCCGATCTCCTCCAGCGAGACGCCGACCTGCTGGGCGATCCGGATGAACGCCACCCGGCGCAGCTCGCTGCGGTGGTACCGGCGCTGGTTGCCGCTGGTGCGCTCGGCCCGGATCAACCCCAGCCGCTCGTAGTAGCGCAGGGCGGACTGGGCCACCCCGCTGCGGGCGGCGAGCTGACCGATGGTGAGTGCTTCGTGCATCACTCTGCCTTGAGTTGAACCTCGCTTCAACTTGCAGGGTATCCGTATGAACTCACTCGCCACCATCACCACCCGTGTCGCCGAAGCCGCCGCGCCGCTCGACGGCCGGCATCCGATCGCCCCGCTGCTGGAGCGGGTCCGCGCCGGACGCGACTTCGGCCCGAACGTCTACTCCACCCTCGACGTGCTCTGGGTGCTCTACGACCGGATCCTGCGGATCACCCCGGCGACCGCCGACGATCCCGACCGCGACCGGTTCCTGCTCTCGAAGGGACACGCGGTCGCCGGCTACTACGCGGTGCTGGCCGCGAAGGGCTTCGTCCCGCCCGGCTGGCTGGACGACCAGGGCGGGCCGGAGAGCCGGCTCGGTGACCACCCGGACCGGACCCTGGTGCCCGGGGTGGAGATCGGTTCCGGCTCGCTCGGGCACGGCCTGGGGCTGGCCGTCGGCACCGCCCTCGGCCTGCGCGCCCAGGGCCTGCTCGACCCCCGGGTGTACGTGCTGGTCGGCGACGCCGAACTGGACGAGGGCTCGAACCACGAGGCGATCGCGTACGCGGGCGCGGCCGGCCTGGGCAACCTGACCGCCATCGTGCTGGACAACGCCTCCGCCACCCACGGCTGGTCGGGCGGGCCGGCGACCCGGTTCACCGTCAACGGGTGGACCGCCGCCACCGTCGACGGACGGGACCACGACGCCCTGTACGCGGCCCTGACCGGTCAGCACGGCCACCGGCCGCACGTCGTCGTCGCGGTCGTCGACCACGAGGAGGGACGCTGACATGGAGATGCGGGACAGCTTCGTCGACACCACCACGACCCTGCTGGCGCAGGAGCCGCGTACCGCGCTGGTGCTCGCCGACATCTCGGCCGCGCTGTTCACCGCGGCCGCCGAGCGGCATCCGGACCGGGTGCTCAACGTCGGCATCCGGGAGCAGTTGATGCTGGGCGTGGCCGGTGGGCTGGCACTGACCGGGCTGCGGCCGATCGTGCACAGCTACGCACCGTTCCTCGTCGAGCGGGCGTACGAGCAGATCAAGCTCGACCTCGACCACCAGGCGGCGAGGGCGGTGCTGGTCAGCATCGGCGCCTCGTTCGACCGGGCGTCGGCCGGCCGGACCCACCTGAGCCCGGCCGACGTGGCGCTTGTCGACACCCTGTCCGGCTGGACCGTGCACGTACCGGGTCACCCGGACGAGGTACCCGGCCTGTTGCGTACGACGGTCGCCGCCGACGGCTCGGCGTACCTGCGGCTGTCGACGCTGTCGAACGGCCGGCCGTACCCCGGTGACGGCGATCTGGTGCTGGTACGGGACGCGGGCGCGGGCGCCGCCCTGCTGGTCGCGGTCGGGCCGACCCTGGACGCCGCGCTCGCCGCCACCGAGGGCCTGCCGGTCACGGTGGCGTACACCCACCGGCCGCGCCCCTTCGACACGGCCGGCCTGCGGACGCTCGCCGACAACGAGGTGATCCTGGTCGAGCCCTACCTGGCCGGCACCTCGGCCCGGGTGGTCGCGGCGGCCCTGGCGGACCGGCCGCACCGGCTGCTCGCCCTGGGAGTGGGACGGGAGGAACTGCGCCGCTACGGTTCGGCCGAGGACCATCTGCGCTGGCACGGCCTGGATCCGGCCGGGCTACGCCGCTCGGTCACCGGCTTCCTCACCCCGGCGGCGGCCGACCGCACGCCGACACCGGCGATGCTCGGGCAGTACGTCTAGCGCTGGGGGTCGGCGGGGCGGCGACGGGTGCGCTCGCGACCGAGGATCCAGAGCGCCTCGACGCCGTCCCGCCAGGTGATCTTCTTGCCCTCTTCCCGACCCCGGGCCCGGTAGCTGATCGGCACCTCGTACGGCCGGATCCGGCGGCGCAGCAGCTTGCCGGTGACCTCGGCCTCCATCCCGAACCCCCGGGACCGGACGTCCAGCGAGCGGTAGAGCTCCACCGGCATCAGCTTGAAGCAGGTCTCCAGGTCACCGATGTAGGAGTTGAAGAGCACGTTGGCGGCCATCGTGACGCCCTTGTTGCCCATCACGTACCAGAAGCTGTAGGCGCTGTGGCTGCCGAAGGTCCGATTCCCGTAGACGACCGTGGCCCGGCCGTCGAGGACCGGGGCGAGCAGCTTGGGGATGTCCTGCGGGTCGTACTCCAGGTCGGCGTCGAGGATGACCATGTACTCACCCTCCGCGTTGGCGACCGCCGTGCGGATGGCCGCACCCTTGCCCGCGTTGCGCTGGTGGGTGATCACCCGCAGCCGGGCGTCGTCGGCCCGGCCGAGGACCTCGCCGGTGCCGTCGCGGCTGCCGTCGTCGACCACCACGAGTTCGATCTCGCACGGATACTCCACGGCCAGCGCCTGCTTGAGGGCATCCGCGATGCGTTCTTCCTCGTTGTAGACCGGCATGAGGATCGACAGCTTCACGGGAATCTCCACGAGGGCGGCAGTATGTCGGCCATAGCCTAGCTTGGCAGCTCAGCGGAGTGGTGCCGACTGCCATCGGAGATCGGGGGTCAGGCATTCAGGCCGATGGTGTTTACTTCCCGCCATGTCGGCCGCCGGCTTTCCGCTCGTCCTGGGCCCCATCGCCGCCACCGCTCTGCTCGCCGTAGCGCTGCGGCCACGCAACGTGGAGACAGTCGCGCCCCGGCGCCTGGCGGTCATCCGGGCGGCGCTGGCCACCGGCGCGTTCGCGGTGTTGACCGTCGAGCTGCTGGGCGCGCTGCGGCTGTTGACGGTGGCCGCGTTCGGCCTGGCGTGGTTGCTCTTCGTGACCGGCTGCGCGCTCGCGGCCGGCTGGCGCCGCCGCGTCGACCGGGCCCGCCGCGACCGGGCTGCCGAGGCGGCCTCCCTTCCGGACACCGACCGATCCGCCGCGACGCCACCCGCCCTGGTCGGCGCGGCGTCGGGCGTCCCGGCCGCGCTGGCGACCGCGACGGCCACCGACAGCCGACCCACCGGACCCGACCGCCCGGCGAGCGGCCCGGGCGCGGACTCCGCGCCGGGCACACCGGGCGGCGCCGGCTGGTGGGCGCTGCTCACCGGCTTCTGGCGTACGGCGGGCCGGGGCGAACGGCTGCTCGCCGGCACGATCGGCGGGCTGCTCCTGGTGGAGTTGCTGATCGCCCTGCTGGCCGCGCCGAACAACTTCGACTCGCAGACGTACCACCTGCCCAAGGTGGAGCGTTGGGTGGCCCAGGGTGACCTGGCGTTCTGGGCCACCGCGATCCACCGGCAGGTGACCATCCCGCCGGGCGCCGAGTACCTGCTGCTGCACCTGCGGCTGTTCACCGGATCGGACGCGCTGTACAACCTGGTGCAGTGGGCCGCCGGGATCGGCTGCCTGTTGGCGGTCGCCCGGGTGACCGCGCAGCTCGGCGGTGGCCGGCGAGCCCAGCTGCTCACCGCCTTCGTGCTGGCTACCACGCCGATGGTGACGTTGCAGGCGACCAGCACCCAGACCGATCTGGTCTGTGCCGCCTGGGTGGCCTGCGCGGCCACCCTCGCACTGGACGGGCTGCGGCGGCGGGCCGGGCTGGGCGAGCTGCTCGCCCTCGGCGCGGCGACCGGGCTGACCGCGCTGACCAAGACCAGTGGGCTGCTCGCGGTGGGTCCGCTGCTGGTCCTCTGGGGACTGGGCCAGCTGCGGCTGGCGTACCGGGACCGGCCGGTCGGGCGGCGGGCGCCGGTCGGCGGGATCGGGCGTACGGTCGGCGCCTCCGCGCTGATCCTGGTGGTCGCCGCCGGAGTGGTCGGCCCGTTCCTCGGCCGGGTGTACGCCGAGTTCGGTCACCCGCTCGGGCCGGAGCGGCTGCGGGAGTCGGTACCGATGGAGCGGCACGACCCGGCGTCGGTGCTGGTGAACGCCCTTCGCATCGGGCACACCGCGCTGGACACCCCGCTGGCCCCGTTGCGCGAGGTGACCGCCGACGCGATCGTCGGCGTGGCCGGTCTGGTCGGGGTCGACCCGCAGGACCGTGCCATCACCTTCGGCCAGGAGCGGTTTCCGGAACCGTCGTGGTACCCGGACGAGGACCGGGTGGCCTTCCCGCTGGCCGGGGCGCTGGCGCTGATCGGGGTCGTGGCGGCGCTACGCCGTCCGGCCCGGATCAGCCCCGGGTCGGCGGGCGCGTTGCGGGCGTACGGCCTGGCGGTGGTCACCGCCGTGGTGCTGCACACCGCAATGATCAAGTGGCAGCCCTGGGGGAACCGGCTGCTGCTCTACGCCGTGGCGGTGTCCGTACCGCTGGCCGGGCTCTGGCTGGACGCGCTGCTGCGCCGCTCGGCCGCGGCCGGCGCGGTCGACCCGGCGCGGGACGGCGCCCCGACGCGGACGGGGCGCGCGGCGGGTGGGCGCCGTCCGGTCGCCGCGACCCTCGCCGTGACGGTGCTGACCACCTGCGCGCTGGCCGGGGTGCTGGCGGTGTCGTACGGCTTCCCCCGCCGGCTGGTCGGCGCGGGGTCGGTCTTCACCACGGCCGAGTGGGACATGCGGTTCCTGCGTCGCCCGCAGTGGACGGCGGAGTACCACTGGGCCGCCGACGCGGTACGGGTCGCCGAGGCGCGCCGGATCGGCCTGTCGCAGCGCAACGACGACTGGGAGTACCCCTGGTGGTTGCTGCTGCGCGACGCCGACGGGCGCCCACCCGAGTTGCTGGCCCTCCAGTCGGTGCTGGATGACCGTCCGCCCGCCGATCCGGCCTCGCTGGACGCGATCGTCTGCGTGGGCAGCCGTACGCTCTGCGCCGACCTGGTGCCGGCGGGCTGGCAGTTCGAGTTCCGCAGTTTCGTCGGCTACGCCCTGCCCGCACCGGACTGAGTCACGCCGGGGCCGGGGATACCGCCGGGCGGGAACGCCCACCGCCCGGCGGGTCCGCGGTCAGTCCCGGTCGAGCGGAACGACGATCAGCCGGGCGACGAGGGTGTCGGCGTTCCTGGTGCCGGCCACCCCCAGTTCGGTGCCGACCTGGATGTCGGTGGACCGGATGGTCCGGCGCCGCTCGATCACCCGCAGGTCGTCGGCGAAGGTCCAGCTCTGGGTGACGCCGTCGGCCGACTTCACGGTGATCCGGTCGCCGTCGACGGCGGTCACCTCACCGCGCTGCACCGCGACGGTCTTCGTACCGCCGTCCCTGGTCTGCACGACGGCCTCACCGTGCAGCGTGTCGCGGCGCAGCAGCACCCGGGCCGCCCGACGCTCGCGCCACTGCTCGACCCGCTCCCGGTGGGGCGTCCCGGTGGTCGCGGCGGGCTCGGCCGGCGGCTCCGAAGCCGCCGGTTCGGGATCCAACTCGGCGGGGTCGAAGCCGAGCGCGGCGAGGGCCTGACCCTCGGCGCCCAGCGCCGCGACCACGTCGACGGCCTCCTGCGCGGCGTCCCGGCCGCCCTGCGCCACACCACCGCAACCGGTGGCGCCCAACGTGACCGCCACGAGCAGTGCGGTGGTGGCGGTGAAGGTTCCCCTGCGTGTCATCTCGTCGTCCTCTCCTCGGTGTCGCCGTCGCCCCCAGCGTCGTACGGCGGGATGAGCGGACGATCAGGCCGATGTTCGAGGTGGGTAAGGAGCCGCCGGTAGCCGGACGGTGAAGGCCGCACCGCCCTCGGGCGCGTGGCCGGCGCTGATCTGCCCACCCAGCCGGCGCACCAGGCCGGCGGCGAGGGCCAGCCCGAGCCCGCTGCCGACCTTGCGCAGCCCCCGGTACCGCTGGTGCAGCGCACCGCGCTCGAAGGCCACCGCCAGGTCGTCGTCGGTGAGCCCCGGCCCGCCGTCGCGGATCTCCAGCAGCCCACCGGCGGCCGGGTCCGCCCCCGCCGGCCGCACCGCGAGGACCACCGGGGCACCCGGCGGTACCACCCGCAGCGCGTTCTCCAGCAGCCCGTCGACCACCTGCCGGATCCGTCCCGGATCGGTGTACGCGGGCACCGACGGCGCGCCCGCCTCGACCCGGAACACCACGCCGAGGGCGGCACAGCGGTCGGCCCAGGTGCGGCCGGCGTCGGCGGCCAGCCGGGCCAGGTCGACCGGCACCGGCGCCAGCGGGAAGTCCACCGCCTCCAGGCGGGCCAGCGCCAGCAGGTCGGCGACCAGCCGGTCCAGGTGTTCCGCCTCGGCCAGCATGGTCCGGCCGGTGTCCGCCGCCGACTCGGGCGCCAGCACACCGTCGGCCAGCGCCTCGGCGTAGCCACGGATCGCGGTCAACGGGGTACGCAGCTCGTGCGAGACGGAGAGCAGGAACTCCCGTTGGCGGCCCTCGCTGGTGGCCAGCGCCGCCGCCAACCCGTTGAGGGCGTACGCCAGGTCGGCCACCTCGGCGGGCGGCTCGACCGGCAGCCGGACCGAGCGGTCCCCGGCGCGCAGCCGGGCCGCCGCGGCCGCCGCCCGCCGGATCGGCCGGGCCAGCCGGCGGGCGAGCAACGTCCCGGCGACGGCCCCGGCGGCCAGCCCGGCCAGCAGCGGCAGCCACAGCCCCCGCAGCACCTGCCGCCACACGCCGACACCGGCGGACCGGGTCAGCACCACGCCGTCGCCGCCGGGCAACGCCCGCCCCTCGACGAGTGCCCGTTGCCCGGCCACCAGTCGTCGCCCGGAGACGTCGTTCCCGCCGGCCACCCGGGTCACCACCTGCGCCGGCAGGCCGGGCTGGTCGACCCGACCGGCGGAGACGACGTACACGTCGATGCCCTGGGCGGCGAACTGCCGCACCAGCCGCTCGCCGGCCAGGTCGCGGACCCGGCCGGGCCGGGCCCGCAGCAGGTCGGCGGCGAGTTGCGCCTGGACGGCCAACGCCTGCTGGTCCCGCCGTTCCGCGGCGCGGACCGCGACCGGCACCGCGACCAACGCGGTCACCAGCACCGACACCAGGGCCACCGCGCAGGTCACCAGCACCGCGCGGGCGGTCAGCGTACGACGGGGGTCAGGCATCGGCGGCGTACCCGACGCCCCGGTGGGTCCGGATCACACTCGCCGCGCCGAGCTTCGCCCGGATCTGTGCCACGTGCACGTCGACCGTGCGGGTGCCCGCGTGGGCGGCGTACCCCCACACCCGGGCCAGCAGTTCCTCCCGGGTGAAGACCCGACGCGGCCGACCCATCAGGTACGCCAGCAGGTCGAACTCGGTGGAGGTCAGCTGCACGGGTGCGCCGTCCACGGTCACCGTACGGCGGGCCGGGTCCAGCGCGACCCGACCGAGCAGCAGCGGCGCCTCGGCCTGGTCCGGCGGACCGGCGGTACGCCGCAGCACGGCGCGTACCCGGGCCACCAGTTCCCGTGGGCTGAACGGCTTGGTGACGTAGTCGTCGGCGCCCAGTTCCAGGCCGACGATCCGGTCCACCTCGTCGTCGCGGGCGGTGAGGAAGATGACCGGGGTCCAGTCGCCGCCCTCGCGTAGCCGCCGGCAGATCTCGGTACCGGCCAGGCCCGGCAGGGCGATGTCGAGTACGCACGCCACCGGCCGCAGCCGACGCGCGGCGGCCAGGCCGGCGACGCCGTCGGCTTCGACGTGGACGCCGAAGCCGTCCCGGCTCAGGTAGAGCCGAACCAGGTCGGCGATGCTCGGCTCGTCCTCCACGACGAGGACCAGCCCACGCCGCGGGTTGTCGACGGTCACCGGGCCATGATTGCCGATCGCCGGGGTACGGCGGCGTCAGTCAGTGTTCGGGTTCGGTAAGAACACCCGGTCAGCGGGCCACGGCGGGCTTGAACGCGGCGCGCCGGCCGGCGGCGGGTGCTTCGGCGACGGTGGCCACCACCCGGGGCTGGGCGCTGCGCACCCGGGTGCGGAAGGCGTGGTTGAGCAGCGCGTCGAGCTGCCACACCTGCCTCGGGTGCTGGGTGCGGATCAGGAACCGTTCGCGGATGCCGTCGATGGCGGTGGCGGCCAGTTCGACGGAGTGCTGCCTCGGGTCGGGACTCCAGGTGACGTGGCTCAGTTCCCGCAGCTCGGTGTTGAGGTGCAGCTGGAGCCGGTGCAGTACCCGGGTCTGCCGGGTGATCACGAGTCGTCGGTGGGTGAGCAGGAGGAGGTACTCACCGGACATCGGCCGGTCGGGCCGGCTGCATCGGGTGACCAGAACGGTGGCGTCGCCGGAACCCACGCAGCGACGGAACACCGGCATGTGCCGGCTGGCGGTCTGCACCGCCAGCCCGGCCTCGGCGGCGGCCGGAAGGAACGTTCGGGAGAAGACGTCCATGCTCTGCCCAACGATGGTGTTCGCTGGGTGACGTGGCTCACGAACGTGCTTTTTGCAAATTCCACGTTACGGCGGTGAGCAGCCATGACGGCCGCGACCGACCGGTCAGCACGGCGTGGCGAGCAACTCCTCCAGCCAGCCCGGCACGGCGGCGGCGTACTCCGCCCGGCTCGGGTCGGCCGTCGCCAGGGCCCGCCGCCAGGAGAGCGACCGGCTGACCACGGTCACCTCGGCGGCCACCTGTGCCACCTGCCGCAGGGTGTCCCGATCGGACCGGTCCGTCCACGGCTCCAGGTACGCGTCACGCAGCCGCAGCAGCGCCGGGTCGCTGCCGGAACGCCCGGTGGCGTGGGCGATCGACCGCAGCGTGACCAGCATGGTGCCGAAGGGGTGGGCCACCGATGCGTCGCCCCAGTCGAAGAAGCGGTGGCCGGCCGGGCCGGCGAAGACGTTGCCGTCGTGCAGGTCGTCGTGCTGGATCGACGCTTCGATCCCGCTGCCGGCCAGCCATCGACAACGCTCCGCGTACCGGGGCAGCAGCCCGCGTAGCCGGTCGTGGACCTCGGGGGACAGCCCGTCCGGCGCGCCGATCAGCAACGCCGCCCGGTCGTCGAGCAGCTCGGCGAAGAGCCCCGGCAGCGCCTCGGGACGATGGTCGGGTACGCCGAGGGCGAGCAGCTCGTCGACGTGGCCGGCGGCGACCCGCTGAAGTTCGGCGTACCCGGGAAGTGCCCGCACCCACCCGGCCAGGTCGTCGTCACCGCCCGCCACCTCGCGCAACGTCGGGCCACCGGACGGCAGCAACGCCCAGCCCGCGGCGGCGTCCACCGCGATCGGTTCGAGCACCCGGCCCGGGGTGAGCCGGGCCAGCACGGCGAGCAACGCCGCCTCGTACCTGGTGCCCGGGCTGTTGGCCTTGAACCACACGTCACCGCCGTCGGTGGGCACCCGCCAGACCAGCGACCAGGGACGGACCCGGGGCTCCACCGGGCCGGCGACCCGGCGACCGGTACGGGCGAGCGCCTCGGTCACCCAGTCCAGGGCGGCGCCCCGCCACCGCGGGTCGGCCCAGTCGGTCTGCGGTGCGGCGGCTTCGGTCACCCGGGCAAGCTAGCCCGATCGCCCGGGCGCCGCGACCGGGTTTCCCTTCGCCGGCCGACGACGCCCCGGGCGGTTCGGTGTCAGAGCAGCTCGACGATGGTCGCGTTGGCCATGCCGCCGCCCTCGCACATGGTCTGCAGGCCGTACCGGATGCCGTTGTCGCGCATGTGGGCGAGCATCGTGGTCATGATCCGGGCGCCGGATCCGCCGAGCGGGTGGCCGAGCGCGATGGCCCCGCCGCGCGGGTTGAGCCGCTCCGGGTCGGCCTCGGTCTCCGCCAGCCAGGCCAGCGGTACGGGGGCGAACGCCTCGTTCACCTCGTACACCCCGATCTCCTCGATGCCCAGCCCCGCGCGGCGCAGCGCCTTCGCGGTGGCCGGGATCGGCGCGGTGAGCATGGCGACCGGGTCGTCGGCGGCGACGACGGCGGTGTGGATCCGGGCCAGCGGCCGCAGCCCGTGCCGGCTGGCCCACTCGCTGGTGGTGACCGCCAGCGCGGCGGCACCGTCGGAGATCTGCGAGGCCGAGCCGGCGGTGACCACGCCGTCGGGGCGGAACGGGGTGGGTAGTTCGCCCAGCTTCGCCAGGGAGGTGTCCCGGCGTACGCCCTCGTCCACGGCGAACTTCCCGCCGTCGGCGAGCGCGACCGGTGTCAGCTCGGCCTCGAACGCCCCGGCGTCCTGGGCGGCGGCCGCCTTCTCGTGGCTGGCCAGGGCGAACTCGTCGAGCTGGGTACGGGACAGGCGCCACCGCCGGGCGATCAGTTCCGCGCCGACGCCCTGGTTGAACGGCAGCGGTGAGTCTTCGGCCACCCCCTCGACGCCCCGGTAGCGGGCCAGGATCTGCGCGGTGAACGGCGAGCCACCGGCCACGCTGGACCCCATCGGCACCCGGGTCATCGACTCCACGCCCCCGGCGACGACCAGGTCGGCCTGGCCGGAGAGGACGGTGGCGGCCGCGAAGTGCAGGGCCTGCTGGCTGGAGCCGCACTGCCGGTCGAGGGTGGTGCCGGGCACCGACTCGGGCCAGCCGGCGGCCAGCACGGCGTTGCGGGCGACGTTCCACGACTGCTCGCCGACCTGGGAGACGCAACCCCACACCACGTCGTCGACCTGGGCCGGGTCGATGCCGGTGCGCTCGGCGAGGGCGCGCAGCACGTGCGCCGACAGGTCGACCGGATGCACCCCGGCCAGGCTGCCCTTGCGCCGCCCGACCGGGGTACGCACCGCACCGACGACAACCGCGTCACTCATGTCTACTCCCCGGTAACTTGGCTGCTGCCGATCCTACGCCCACCTCGCCCGGACGTCCGCCCACGGCACGGCTGGCATGCTGGTCGGGTGCCTTACGAGACGGTCACCAGACAGTGGCGGGTACCCCCGGCCCTGCCGGTGCTCAAGCTGGTCGCGGCGGCCACCGTGCTCGCCCTGGGGATCCTGCTCGCCAGCGGCGACCTGCTCCGGCCGGTGCTCGGCGCGCTCGGTGCCGCGACCCTCGCCGGATGGGCGGTGCGGGATCTGATCGCACCGGTACGGCTGGCGGTGGATCCGGACGGCATCACCGTGCCGGCGGGCTGGACCGGCCGTCGGCACCTGCCCTGGCCAGCGGTGGAGGGCATCCGGGTCGGACGCCGCTCCGGACGCGGCTTCGCCGGCCCGGCGTTGGAGATCGACTCCGGCGAGTCGCTGCACCTGTTCAGCCGCCTCGACCTCGGCGCCGACCCGCACGACGTCGCCGCCGACCTGGCCGCCGCCCGCCCCACAAGCGGCTGAATCCCGCGGCCGGCCGAACCCGCGGCCGGCCGAACCCGTTGCCGACCGAACCCTACGGGCGGCTGAAGCCTGCGGGCGGGGGACGCGGCAGACGGTTGAACGCGGCCGGGTCCAGCGGCCCTCAGGCGAGCAGCGCGGCGGTACGGATCAGGGCCAGCCCGAGCAGCGCCACCATGATCAGCGCGCTGCCGGAGGCCTGCACCAGCGTCCGGTGCGCCCGCGGCGCGTACGCCAGCACCAGGGCCATCAGGGCACCGAAGACCAGGCCGCCCAGGTGACCGGCGATCGAGATCTGCGGCACGGCGAACGTGAAGATCAGGTTGATCACCAGGATCGGCAGGATTGCGCTGGTGTCCCGACCCAACCGCCGCATGATCACGAAGGTCGCCGCGAAGAGGCCGAAGATGGCGGTGGACGCTCCGGCGGTCATCTGGTTGGGCGCGCTGAAGACGTACGCGGCGACGTTGCCGCCGAAGCCGGCGATCAGGTACAACGCGGCGAACCGCAGCGGGCCGAGCACCGCTTCCAGCGACCGGCCGAGCACCCAGAGCGCCCACATGTTGAGCAGCAGGTGCAGCACGCCGTAGTGCAGGAACATCGCGGTGACCAGGCGGTACCACTGGCCCTCGGCGATCCCGCCGATGGTGCCGTCGAGGAACACCGCCCGCCCCAGGACGGCGCCCCACTCGGTCAGCGGGGTGCCACCACCCAGCAGGCCGCCGAAGCCGGTGCCGCCGGCCGCCGCGTCGCCACCGCGATCGGAGGCGATCGAGGCGAGCATGACCAGCAGGTTGATGGCGATCAGGGTCTTCGTCACGTAGCCGTGCCGGCCGGCGGCACCGCCACCGAAGGCGGTACGCGCCGGCCGGACGCTACGACGCCCCTCCGCCACACATTCCGGGCACTGGAATCCGACGGATGCCTCGCGCATGCAGTCCGGGCAGATCGACCGGTCGCACCGGGTGCATCTGACGTACGTCTCCCGGCCGGGGTGGCGATAGCAGGTCGGGGTGGTCGGCGGGGACTCACTCACCGCAGGCCCCAGGTGCCCGAGCGCTCAGTCATGCGAGCAAAGGTACCTTGGCCCACCGCGCCCAGGCCCGGGCGGCGAGCCCGACCGCGCCGGGAATCAGGCCCCCTGGCGCTCGATCTCGACGCGCTCGATGACGACATCCTGCAGCGGCCGGTCACTCGGGCCGGTCGGGGTGTTGGCGATCGAGTCGACGACCTTCGCGGACTGCTCGTCGGCCACCTGACCGAAGATGGTGTGCCGGTTGTTCAGGTGCGGCGTCGGCGAGACGGTGATGAAGAACTGCGAGCCGTTGGTGCCGGGCCCGGCGTTCGCCATCGCCAGCAGGTACGGCCGGTCGAAGCGCAGCTCGGGGTGGAACTCGTCGGCGAAGGTGTAGCCCGGGCCGCCGCGACCGGTACCGGTCGGGTCACCCATCTGGATCATGAAGCCACCGATCACGCGGTGCGAGATGGTGCCGTCGTAGTACGGGCCGCTGCCCGGCTGGCCGGTACGCGGGTCGGTGTACTCGCGGGTGCCCTCGGCCAACTCGACGAAGTTGCGGACGGTCTTGGGGGCGTGGTTGCCGAAGAGCTCCAGCCGGATCGGGCCGGCGTTGGTGTGCAGGGTGGCGTAGACAGCCTCGGCCACGGGTACTCCTCACTCGTTGGTCAGTTCCATGCGGATCCTCCCATGTGCCCGATCTGGACATGCGGAGGCATCCGAAGGTGGAGGATGACAGAGGACAACTCCCAGGAGGTGGGACCGTGTTTGGAATCGGGCGGCGCAAGACCCAGGGGCAACTGGCCAGGGTCGAGCTGAACCGCGGCATCGGTCATCTGCGCCTGGCCGCGACGCACGCGGCCAAGGGCGCCGGTGCCACGGTCGGCCCGCGGGTCGAGGCGGCCCGCGGCGCCGTGACGCCGGCGGCCACCATGGTCGCGGGCCGCGCGTCGAGCGGACTGGCCACGGCGGCAGCGGCGCTCGCACCGCTGGCCGTGGCGGTGCGGCAGGCGCAGACCGAGGCGGCGAGCAAGGCCGTCGCGGGCAAGAAGGCCGCCGCCGCCAAGCAGGCCGCGGTCAGCAGAAAGGCGAAGAAGATGAAGGCGAAGAAGAAGTCCCGCCGCAGCGGGCCCATGATGGTCGGGCTGCTGGCCGCCGGCACGGTGGCCGGGCTGGCCGGCGCGATGGCCCTGCGGCGTTACCGGGAGCAGCAGGTCTGGGCCGAGTACGACACGACGGCGTCACTCGAACCGATGCGCGAGGAGGTGGAGACCATCGAGGTACGCACCGGTGGACCGGCGGGTGCCGCCAAGGTGTCGACCGGTGCGGGCAGTTCGGCGGTGGCCGGCGGCGACAGCGCCTCCACCACCAAGACGGCCACGCCGGCCAAGGTGACCCCCACCGACAAGGTCCCGTCGGTCGCCGAGGGCGCCCGTAGCACCAGTGGTCGTCCCGCCGACGACCTCACCAAGGCGGTCAACAAGTCGCCGAGCAGCTCCAACGGTCGCGCCTGAGCGCGCCCACCTCCTCCGACCCGCCGATCTCGCACCCGGTGCCGCCGTCCACGGCGGCGGGCAGCCGCGGCGCGACAGACCGGTCCACGCGACGGTCGCCGGAGCCCGCGAGATCGGCGGGAGGGGCGGGGGTACCGGCATTAGAGCCAGTCGTTGCGGCGGAACCAGCGGTACAGGGCCAGTGAGATGGTGAGCATCAGGGCCAGCACCACCGGGTAGCCGTAGACCACCTTCAGCTCCGGCATGAAGTCGAAGTTCATGCCGTAGATGCCGGCGATCGCGGTCCAGACGGCGGCGATGGCGGCCCACGCGGCGATCTTGCGCATGTCGTTGTTCTGGTCGACGGTCACCTGGGCCAGCCGCGCCTGCAGGATCGAGTTCAGCAGGTCGTCGTACGAGTTGACCTGCTCGACGGAGCGGCTGAGGTGGTCCTGGACGTCGCGGAAGTAGCGGCGTACCTCCTTGGGCACGTCCCGGTTCATCTGCGTGGTCAGCGCGAGCAGCGGACGCTGCAACGGCATCACCGCCCGCTTGAACTCCACCAGTTCCCGCTTCATCTGGTAGATCCGTTGGATCCGGCCGCTGGACTGGCGGTCGAAGACCTCCGTCTCCAGCACGTCCATGTCGTCTTCGAGCTGGTCGGCGACCTCCAGGTAGAGGTCGACGACCCGGTCGGTGATCGCGTACGCGACGGCCCAGGGGCCGTGCGACAGCAGCTCCCGCCGCGCCTCCAGTTCCTCCCGGACCGGGGCGAGTCGGCAGGCGTCCCCGTGCCGGACGCTGATCAGGAAGTGCGGACCGATGAAGAGCATCACCTGACCGGTCTCCACGACCTCGGAGTTCTCGGTCAGCTCGGTGTGCTCGCAGTAGCGCGCGGTACGCAACACCAGGAAGCTGACCTCGCCGAAGCGCTCCAGCTTGGGCCGTTGCCGGGCCTTGACCGCGTCCTCCACGGCCAGCTCGTGCAGCCCGTAGGTGGCGGCGATCTCGCTCATCTCGGCCAGTTCCGGCTCGTGCAGCCCGAGCCAGACGAAGCCGTTCTCCGCCTCGCGGGCGGCGGCCAGCGCCTCGGCGTAGTTCCGGTCACCGGGTTGCCGCCGGCCGTCCAGGTAGAGCGCGCAGTCGACGATCGCGCTGCGCCCCGGCCCGGTCGGGACGGTGGTCGGCGGTGACCCGTCGGAGTTGAGCCGGCGGGTCATGGCCCGCACCGGTGACCAGTTGCGGGGCCGGAGCACCCGACCGTTGTCGGCGCGCCCCGCGTCGGTGGACGACACCTGGTGACCGCCGGTGGAGGTCGACCGACCCTGCTGCATCCGATCCGTCATCACGCCCCCTCCGCACCTGACTGCGGCTTGCAGGGTACGCCGCCGGACCGATCATGGAGTGCCGCCCGCGGCGGAGGGGTGGCGCCGGACGGACCGGACCGCTTCAGGGGGGTGAGGGGGCGATCCGGCCCGCCCGGCGCCGTTGGGGGCGGGGGTTGTGCTGCCGCGTCACCCCGACACACCGGCGGCCGGGCCGAACCGGGCGAGACTCTCGGCGGGCGGAGCCGGCCGTCGATCTCGGCACGTGTGATGAGTGACGCTCGCAGCATTGTGGGCCGCGAGCCGCCCCAGTGGGAGTCCTGGGACGGCTGGGATCGCCATTCTGTCGGAAACCCGACAGAAACTCAGCTCCGGACCGCCGCCACGGCCTCGGCCAGTCGCCGGACACCCTCGTCGATCCGGTCCGCGGTCACCGCCGAGAAGGCCAACCGCAGCGCGTGCCGCCCGCCGTCGACCACGAAGTCACTGCCCTTGACCACCGCGACACCCCGCTCCGCCGCCGCCGGGGCGAGCCGGTCGACCGCCACGTCCTCGGGCAGCTCGACCCAGAGGAAGTAGCCGCCGTCCGGTTCCACGAACCGGGCCTCGGGAATGTGCCGGCGCAGCGACTCGGCGAGTACCCGGGCCCGCTCCCCGAGCGCCGCCCGGACCGTCTCGATCGAGGCGTCGATCTGACCGGAGACACAGAACTGGTGCACGATCGCCTGCGAGACCATGCCCGGCGAGATGTAGAGGCTGGTCGCCTTCTTCGCGATGTCGGCGATCAGGTCCGCCGGCCCCACCAGGTAACCGACCCGCACACCGGGGCAGACGGTCTTGGTGAAGCTGGAGGCGTGCACCACCACACCACGAGTGTCCATCGACAGCATCGACGGCAGGCGCTCGCCACGGAACCGGATGTCGGCGTACGGGTCGTCCTCGAAGATGGTGAAGCCGAACTCGGCGGCCAGGTCGAGCAGCTCGCGCCGCTTGTCCAGGGAGAGCGTCACACCGGCCGGGTTCTGGTAGTTCGGGATGACGTGCGCCAGCCGGGGACGCACCCCCGACTCCAACAACTTGCGCAGCTCGGCGGTGTCCAGGCCGTCCGGCTGGACGGTCACCCCGTGCAGCTCGCCACCCATCCGCTGCAGGTTCAGCAGGGTGCGGTCGTAGGTCGGCCGCTCCACCACCACCGCGTCGCCGGGGCGGACCAGGTGGTCGAAGAGAAAGGCGTCGGCCTGCAACGAGCCATTGGTGATCAACACCTGCTCGGCCTCGACCCCGTGCTTGTCGGCGATCCACCTGCGCAGCGGAAGGTAACCCACGGAGGTGCCGTACGCGGTCACCCCGGCGGGATCGGCGTCGAACGCGCGGACGGCGGCGGCCTTGAGCCCCTCGACATCGACGATGTCCAGCGAGGGCGCGCCACGGGCGAAGGAGATCAACTGCTCGGCGGTCATGGCTGTTCAGCGTACGGGCGGTGGCGGGTCGTACGCGGACGGCACGACGATGTCCGCATCCTGAGCCACCGGGTCGGGTGATCCGGGCCGCCCCGGTGAGCCGGTCCTGCTGCTCGATCAACCGGTCCGCGCCGCGCATCGGTAACCCCTCACCGGCCCGGTCCGGCGCCGACGGTAGGTCGGCACGGCTGGCGGCCTGCGGTTACTGTTCTCACGTGTCCACCGAGCCGCTGCGCTGCGCCGGAGCGCTGATCGCCGACCCCGAAGGACGCCTCTTCTTCCAACGCCGGTCCCCGGACCGCCGCCTCTTCCCCAACTGCTGGGACATCGTCGGCGGGCACCTGGAGCCGGGAGAGACGTTCGAGGAGGCCCTGCGCCGGGAGGTCACCGAGGAGACCGGCTGGCAGGTGTCGGAGATCCTCGGCCCGGTCGGCGAGTACCGGTACGTCGGCGACGACGGGCTGACCCGGATCGAGAGCGACTGGCTGGTCCGGGTCGCCGGTGACCTGTCGACGCCGGTGCTGGAGGCGGGCAAGCACACCGAGTACCGCTGGCTCGGCCCCGACGACCTCGACGTGCTCGACGAGCATCGGGACGTCAACGACGGCCTGATCCGGCAGATCGCCGAGCGAGCCTTCGCGGTCCTGGAGTCGACGCGTTCGTGATCGACAGCGTCGGGCTCGCCGCGCACCGGTACGCCGGACTGGTCGCCCCCGCCCTCGATCGGGTGTGCGTCGCGGCGATGCACGCCGAGGAACGGCTGGTGCTGCTCGCCGACCTCGCGGCACTACCCGGCTGACCCCGACGGCGGTGACCCGGGCAGCGCTATCCTCCTCCGGTGAACGCCACGAGAACAGGAACTGATGCCGGCATGGTCGGGATGGTGCTGGCAGCCGGTGCCGGTCGCCGCCTGCGCCCGTACACCGACACCCTGCCCAAGGCGCTGGTACCGGTGGACGGCGAGATCACCATCCTCGACATCGCCCTGCGCAACCTCGCCGAGGTGGGGCTGACCGACATCGTGGTGGTGGTCGGGTACGCCGCCGACGCGGTCCGCGAACGCCAGGCGGAGCTGGAGCGCAGGTACGGCGTCACGCTCACCCTCGTGCCCAACGACAAGGCCGAGGAGTGGAACAACGCCTACTCGCTCTGGCTGGCCCGCGACTGGTTCGCCCGGGGCGTACTGCTGGTCAACGGCGACACCGTGCACCCGGTGAGCATCGAGAAGACGCTGCTGGCCGCGCGCGGGCCCGGCGTACTGCTCGCGATCGACACCCTCAAGCCGCTGGCCGAGGAGGAGATGAAGACCACCTTCGACGCCGCCGGGCAGCTCACCCGGATCACCAAGCTGATGGACCCGGCCGAGGCGTACGGCGAGTACATCGGCGCGACGCTGATCGAGCCGCAGGTCGCCGGTCCGCTCGCCGACGCGCTGGAGGCGACCTGGCGGCGCGACCCGAACCTGTACTACGAGGACGGCTACCAGGAGTTCGCCGAGCGGGGTGGCGAGGTACGGGCCGCACCGATCGGGGACGTCTCCTGGGTGGAGGTCGACAACCACGACGACCTGACCCGGGCGCGGGAGATCGCGTGCCGCTACTAGCCCGTACGGTCACCACGCCGCTGTCGATCGAGGTCCGTCGTGGCGCGGTGGCGAACCTGGGCGCGCTGCTGGCCGACCGGCGGATCTCCGGCGGCGGCGACGTGGCGGTGGTGGTCGGCCCCGGACAGGGCGAGAAGATCGTCGAGCTGTGTCGGCCCACCCTCGGCTCGGCCGACATCTTCACGGTGGCCGGCGGCACCGTCGACTCGGCCAACGAACTGGGCGACCAGTTGCGCCGCCGGCACTACGACGCGGTGGTCGGCGTCGGCGGCGGCAAGACCATCGACACTGCCAAGTACGCCGCCACCCGCTACGCCATCCCGATGGTGACGGTGGCGACCAGCCTGGCCAACGACGGCATCGCCTCCCCGGTGGCGTCGCTGACCCACGAGGGCGGCAAGGGCTCGTACGGCGTACACATCCCGATCGCCGTCCTGGTCGACCTCGACTTCGTGGAGAACGGGCCGGACCGGCAGACCCAGGCCGGTATCGGTGACGCGGTGAGCAACCTGAGCGCCTGCGCCGACTGGGAGCTGGCCCACCAGGTACGCGACGAGCCGATCGACGGGCTCGCCGTGACGCTGGCCCGAACCGGGGCAGAGGCCCTGGTGAACCACCCTGGCAAGATCACTGATGACGGTTTCCTCACCACGCTGGCCGAGGCGCTGATCCTCGGCGGGATCTCGATGTCGATCTGTGGTTCCAGCCGCCCGGCCAGCGGTGGCGACCACGAGATCTCGCACGCCATCGACCACCTCTTCCCGGGTACCGGCTCGCACGGGGAACAGGTCGGCCTCGGCGCCCTGTTCTGCACGTTCCTGCGCGGCGAACCGGACCGCTTCGGCCAACTCGCCCGCTGCCTGCACCGGCACGGGCTGGCCACCCGGCCGAGCGACCTCGGCCTCACCGACGAGCAGTTCGTCGAGGCGGTGGCCTTCGCGCCGCGTACCCGACCGGACCGCTACACCATTCTCGAACACCTCGCGTTGTCCGCTGACGACCTTCGTACCCGGCTGGGAGACTACGTTGACGCCCTCCGTGAGCACCTTGGCTGAGCCGTCGCACCCCACGGTCGCCGACTTCCACCGGGTGAACCGGGGCGGTGGCCTGTTCAGCGAGTCGGTAAGCCAGTGGATCGGCGCGGTCTTCGCGCTGGTCGCCCAGCGCCTCGGGCTCCGGCCGACCGCGCTGACCATCACCAACCTGGTGCTCGGGTTGGCCACCTCGGTCACCGTGGTCGCCCTCGCCGGCCCGGTCGCCGCCG
The DNA here is from genome assembly GCF_003583405.1 of Micromonospora radicis. Taxonomy (GTDB): domain Bacteria; phylum Actinomycetota; class Actinomycetes; order Mycobacteriales; family Micromonosporaceae; genus Micromonospora; species Micromonospora radicis. The sequence continues at coordinate 34,211 of NZ_QXEC01000029.1, read as the reverse complement.
GGGACGTACCGGCCTGGGTGGTCGGGTTGCTCGCCCTGGTCGGCTGGCAGATCGCGTACGCCCTGGACTGCGCCGACGGGCAGCTGGCCCGGGTGACCGGGCAGGGCAGCGCGGCCGGCGCCCGGGTCGACGTGCTCTGTGACGTGGCCGCCCAGATCGCCCTGGTCGCCGCGCTGTCGGCGACCGCCGTGGCGCAGGTGCCGTCGACGCCCGTGTGGTTGGTTGCCGCGTTCGCCGGCACCTGGATGGTCAACCTGGTCACCTCGGTGATGCAGGCCGGCCCGAACGCGGCCAGCATGGTCACCTCCACGTCCCTGCCGGTACGCCTGGTCAAGCTGGTCCGCGACTACGGCGCGGTGATCTTCGCCGCCGCCCTGGTGCTGGCCGTCGCCCCGGCGCTCGTGTTCTGGGTGCTGGTGGCGTTCACCCTGGTCAACGGCGGCTTCCTGCTCGCCAGCATCGCCTTCTCCGCCCGCGCCTCCCTGTAGGTGCAAGGAAGAGCGCGGCGGCGGGTGGTCCGGATGCTGTGCTGGCGGACAGCACTTCGTGTGATGGCCGTGATTTCACAGCGCAATAATTATTTCGCTGTGAAATCACGATCACCCAAGGTACTGCCTCTCCTGCGAGGCACACGATCGCCCATGGCCCACGCCGGGGATCGATGATCCCGCGCGGCGGACGAGACGGGGTTCAGCGGGGCGGTCGGCTGAGGGATGCGTACACGTCGATGAGGCGCTTGGTGACCACATCGGGGTGGAAGGTGCGCTCGTAGCGGGCGCGCGCGGAGGCGGCCAGCGCGGCGGCACCGGCGCTGGCCAACGGCAGCGCGGCGGCCAGCACAGCTGGCTCCGGGGGCACGACCCAGCCCGCCTCTCCGGTCTGGATCCCGGCGGCCGGGCCGGTGCCGGCGGCCGGGCCGGTGCCGGCGGCCGGGCCGGTGCCGGCGGCCGGGCCGGTGCCGGCGGGTTCGCGGGAGGTGTCCGCGCCGACCAGGTACGGGATGCCGCCCAGCGCGGTACCGAGCACCGGCCGCCCACTCGCCAGCGCCTCGATGATCACCGTCGGCAGCACGTCGTGCCAGGTGGAGGTCGCCAGCACCACGGCGCTGGCGGCCAGCGCCGCGCGCACACCCGCACGGTCCAGCGGACCGAGGTACGTCACGTCGGCGCGCTCGGCGGCGGCCGCCTCGACCAGCGGGCGCAGTTCGCCGTCACCTGCCACGCGCAGCGGGCCGAGTGCGCCGTCCGGGTGCCGGCGCCACGCCTCCAGCAGCAGATCGAGCCCCTTCTCCGGGGAGAGCCGGCCGAGGAAGAGGAAGCCCTGACCCGGCGGGGTGGGGGTGCCGGGGTCGGGAATGCCGTTCGGCTTGACCACGATCCGCGAGTCCGGGATGCCGTAGTCGCGCAGGTGGTCGGCGACGGCACTGGTCAGGGCAATGAACCGGTCCACCGACTGCCAGGTGCCCCGGTGCACGGCGAGGGTGGTGGCCATCAGCGCGCTCTGTGCCCGCGACCCCCGGTAGCAGCGGTGCACCACCGCCGGTACGCCCAGCGTGCGGCCCCGGCAGTCCTGGCAGATCATGCCGTCGCGGAAGTACAGCCCGGAGGAGCAGACCTGCCGGTAGTTGTGCACCGTCTGCACCACGGGCACCCCGTGCCGGTGCGCGGTCCGCACCACCCAGGGCGAGAGCAGGGGGTACGGGTTGTGCAGATGCAACACGTCCGGCCGGTGCTCGGTGAGCAGCCGGGCCAGGTCCTGCTGGGCCCGGGGCGCGTAGATCGGAGAGATCGGCAGCAGCGCCTTCGCCGTCTTCGGCATCGAGGGGATCTCGTCCGAGCTGCGCAGGAACGGCAGCACCTCCACACCGGCGGCGGTGAGCTGGGCGATCTCCGCGTCGACGATGGTGTTCTCGCCCGAAGGCTGAGCTTCCCGGTACCGGTTGTGCGCCACCACAATCTTCACGGCAAAGAACGCTACCGTTAGCAGCGTGCCCGAACTACCGGAGGTGGAGGCGCTCGCGGGTTACCTGCGACAGCGCGCGGTGGGCCGGCGTGTCGACCGGGTGGAGGTCGCCGCGATCAGTGCCCTGAAGACGTACGATCCGGCCCCGACGGCGGTCGCCGGCCGGCCGGTGACCGACGCCCGGCGGCACGGCAAGTTCCTCGACGTGATCTTCGACGGCGACCTGCACCTGGTGGTGCACCTGGCCCGCGCCGGCTGGCTGCACTACCGGGAGGCGTTCGCCTCGGCGGTGCCGTTACGTCCCGGGAAGGGGCTGATCGCGCTGCGGGTCCGGCTCGACGACGGGTCGGGATTCGACCTGACCGAGGCCGGTACGCAGAAGAAGCTGGCCGTGTACCTGGTGACCGATCCGCAGGTGGTGCCCGGGCTGGCCAAGCTCGGGCCGGACGCGCTCTCGGCCGATCTGGCCGCCTTCGCCGGTGCCCTGCGCAGCCGCCGGGGGCAGGTGAAGGGGGTGCTCACCGACCAGTCCGTGTTGTCCGGCGTGGGCAACGCGTACTCGGACGAGATCCTGCACGCGGCGAAACTGTCGCCGTTCGCGCTCACCGACCGGCTGACCGACGACCAGTTGGCGACCCTGCACGCGGCGACCCGGCGGGTGCTCGGCGACGCGGTGACCCGGTCGCTGGGGCAGCGGGCCGCGGAGTTGAAGGGTGAGAAGCGCTCCGGACTGAAGGTGCACGCCCGCACCGGACTGCCCTGCCCGGTCTGCGGGGACACCGTCCGGGAGGTCTCCTTCGCCGACTCCAGCCTCCAGTACTGCCCCACCTGCCAGACCGGTGGCAAGCCGCTGGCTGACCGACGGTTGTCCCGACTCGTACGGTGAGTAATGCCACTTACTGATTACGGAGAGGAATGGGACGGGGTGTGCACAACCACCGGTCCGCCGCTCTACCCGGGCCGCCATCCATCGGTATAGTGGCCCGGTCCCCGGCTTCCGGATGGCGTGGAGCCGGCCAGATCCCAGGCGAACACGAGTCCGTCACGCAAAGTCCCCCGGGTCGGCGTCGAGACGGAATCCGCGTGGGAAGCTGGAACGGTGGGCGACTCGGGCCCTTACGGCGAGTGAGCGGCACGGGTCATGCGGGAGGACATGGGTGAGGTGACGGCAAGCCTCCAGCGCCCGGTAACCAACGAAGGCCGGAGCAGACTCGTGCGGCACGTCGACAGCTTCGAGATCCAGCCGCCGAACCCGCCGTCGCCGAACGGCGTACCCCGATCGGCATGGGCACGGGCCCGGCGGCGCGTCTCCCGTTGGCACCGCCCGTACACCGCGATCCTGCTGCTGCTCGACTTCGCGGCGGCGGCCTTCGCCAGCTACACGGCGATCCGCACCTTCGACCAGGCCACCGCCGGCTTCCACGAGGCCCAGGACGACCCGACGTGGTTCTTCACCGTCGCCTTCCTGCTGTTGCCGCTGGGCTGGCTGGTGATCCTGTGGTTCAACGGCGCGTACGACCGGCGTTGTCTCGGTCTCGGGCCGGACGAGTTCAAACGGGTGATCCGGGCCGGCGTGACGGTCTGCGCGGCGGTGTCGTTCCTCGCCTTCGCCACCAAGACCGACCTGTCCCGGTTCACCGTCGGCACCGCGCTGCTGCTGGCCCTGCTGTTGATCCTGCTGGGCCGGATCCTGACCCGGTTCGTGCTGCACGTGATGCGCCGCAACACCCGGCAGGCGGCGCACCGGATGGTGCTGGTCGGCACCCTGCCGGAGTGCCTGGAGGTGTACACGGCGGTCACCCGCAACCCGTCCGCCGGGCTGGTGCCGGTCGCCATCCACATCACCGACGGCTACGCGGCGGCCAAGGGCGTACAGACCCCGGTCCCGGTGTACGCCGGCCGTGACGTGCTCGCCCTGGTCCGCGAGGTGGGCGGCGACACCATCGCGGTCTGCGGCTCGGCCAGCGCCGAACCGGGCGAGCTGCGCCGGCTGGCCTGGCAGCTGGAGGGCTCCGGGGTCGACCTGGTGGTGGCCCCGCAACTCACCGACATCGCCGGTCCCCGGGTGCACATCCGCCCCATCGAGGGCCTGCCGCTGCTGCACGTCGAGGAACCGACCCTGTCCGGGCCGGCGCTGCTGGCCAAGAGCATGATGGACCGGGTCGCCGCCGGCCTGGGCCTGCTGGCGTTGATCCCGGTCTTCCTGGTCATCGCGGTCGCGATCCGGATCTCCGATCCCGGCCCGGTCTTCTTCCGCCAACCCCGGGTGGGACACGAGGGGCGCACGTTCCGGGTGTGGAAGTTCCGCACCATGTACGTCGACGCCGAGGATCGGCTGGCCAGCCTGGTCGACCAGAACGAGACCGACGGCATGCTGTTCAAGATGAAGCAGGATCCCCGGGTGTTCCCGGTGGGTCGCTTCCTGCGTGCCTCGTCACTCGACGAGCTGCCGCAGCTGATCAACGTGCTGAAGGGGGAGATGTCGCTGGTCGGGCCGCGGCCGTTGCCCGCCGACGACGGTGACTTCCTGGGCGACGTACGGCGCCGCCTGCTGGTCCGTCCCGGCATGACCGGCCTGTGGCAGGTGTCCGGCCGATCCGACCTCTCCTGGGACGAGGCGGTCCGGTTGGACCTGTACTACGTCGACAACTGGTCGCTCGCGTACGACCTGAGCATCCTCTGGCGCACGGTGGGCGTGGTGGTGGCCCGCAAGGGCGCGTACTGATCCGGGCGGCTGACCCTTTCCTCCGGCGGCCACAACGAGCAGGATCGTCCGCGTGGGTGGCAACCTCTCCGCCGTCATCGGCGTCCTCTCGCTGGTCACCGCGCTGTCCGCGGCCCTGTACGCGGTCGCCCGGCTGCGCGGCCGGCGGGGCATCGCGACCGCCGGGCAGCGGGCCACCTACGAGGTGCTGCACACCGCCGGGCTGGCCGCCGAGCCGCTACGCGCCGGGCTGACTCCGGCGGGCGCGGCGAAGGCCGCCCGTCACCTGCGTACGCTCGTCGGCGCCGACGGGCTGGCGTTGACCGACACCGACCGGCTGCTCGCCCTCGACGGGCGCGGCGCACACCACACGGAGCAGCTGAGCGCGGCGGCCCGGCGGGTGGTGGCCGCGGAGCGGTCGACCGTGCTCGGCGAGTCGGAGCTGGCCTGCGACCGCATCGACTGCCCGGTCCGGGGGGCGGTGGTGGCGCCGCTGGCCGGCGCGGAGGGCCGGGTCGTCGGCGCCCTGGTCGCGGTGACCGACGACGTGCCCGCACCGGGCCTGGTGCAGGCCACCCTGGAGACCGCGCACTGGGCCGGCAGCCAGCTCGCGCTGGCCGAGCTGGACTCGTCCCGGGAGCGTCTGGCGCGCGCCGAGGTACGGGCGCTGCGGGCCCAGATCAGCCCACACTTCATCTACAACGCGCTGACCGCGATCGGTTCGTTCGTCCGTACCGACCCGGAGCGGGCCCGGGAGTTGATCCTGGAGTTCGCCGAGTTCACCCGCTACTCGTTCCGGGCGCACGGCGAGTTCACCACGTTGGCCGAGGAGCTGCGGTCGATCGACCGCTACCTGACCATCGAGCGCGCCCGGTTCGGCGACCGGCTCCAGGTACGCCTCCAGATCGCCCCGGAGGTGCTGCCGGTGACCCTGCCGTTCCTGTGCCTGCAGCCGCTGGTGGAGAACGCGGTCCGACACGGGTTGTCGCGCAAGCCCGGCACGGGCATGGTGAGCATCGAGGCCCAGGACGCGGGCGCCGAGTGCCACATCACGGTGGAGGACGACGGAGTGGGAATGGATCCGGGCACACTCACCGCCGGCATCGCCGCGCTGGCCGGGGCGACCGGTGACCCGGGGGAGGACTCGGGCCAGCACGTCGGGCTCTCCAACGTCGACGAGCGGCTCCGGTCGGTCTTCGGCAACGAGTTCGGCCTGGTCGTGGAGACAGGCGTGGGCTCCGGCACCCGGGTGAGCATGCGGGTGCCGAAGTTCCACCCCGGCGTACGGGCCGGTTCGTGACCGGCAACGGCACCGCCGCCCCTGGTTTCCTGCGGGTACTGGCGGTGGACGACGAACCGCCGGCGCTCGACGAGCTGGCGTACCACCTGCGGGCCGACCCCCGGGTGGTCCGGCTGCACACGGCCGGCGACGCCACCGAGGCGCTGCGGGTGCTGCGCGACGGCGACGTGGACGTGGTCTTCCTGGACATCCGGATGCCCGGCCTGGACGGCATGGAGCTGGCCCGGGTGCTGCGCCGCTTCGCCCGACCACCGGCGATCGTCTTCGTCACCGCGTACGACGACGGTGCGGCGGACGCCTTCGACCTCGGCGCCACCGACTACGTCCGCAAGCCGGTCCGCGCGGAACGCCTGTCGGAGGCGCTGCGGCGGGTGGTCGGCTCGCGGGTGGTGCCCGCCCACCCGGCCGCGCTGGCGCGCGCCGAGAAGGACCCGACCATCCCGGTGGAGTTGGCCGGCTCCACCCGGATGCTGCCCCGGTCGGCGGTGCGCTGGGTGGAGGCGCAGGGCGACTACGCCCGGCTGCACACCGCGGAGGATTCACACCTGGTCCGGGTGTCGCTGGCCACCCTCGCCGACCGCTGGGCCGATGCCGGGTTCGTCCGGATCCATCGGTCCTACCTGGTGCAGCTGCGGTTGATCGCCGAACTGCGGCTGGTCAACTCCGGGTACGTGGTGGTGGTCGACGGAACGGAGCTGCCGGTGAGCCGCCGGCACACCCGGGAGCTGAAGGACAAGCTGGTCCGGGCCGCCAAGCAGGAGTGGAACCGGTAGCGGACCGGTTGGGTGTCCCGTGCCGTCAACCCCACCGGGCCGGCGGCGTCGGCGGAGCCGCGTCACCGCAGCCCGGCAAGTTATCCACAGGGTCGACCGGTTGTCCACAGGTTGCCCACAGGGTCGGCCGCCGCTCGCTTGACAATCACCGCGATCCGGCCAGACTGCCGGAGTGGCTGCTGCCGACGATTCCGTTCCGGCGCCGGGCGCGGGGACGGGGGCCGGAAACCCGCACTGCGGCGCCGGTCCGGTGCCGGCGCAGGGTGGATCGTCGTCGGGTGCGCCGACCGGTGGCCGGCCGGTGCGGACCCGGATCGTGCTGGCCGAGGTGTCCCGGCGCAAGCACCGGGCCGAGGGTGCCCACACCGAGTTGACCCAGCAGACCCGCGTCGGTGAGGCACTGATCCGCGGGCTGGTCCGCGCCCAACTCGCCCTCGCACTGCAACTGTCGGCGGTGGTGCTGGTCGGGTTGGGCGGTTTGCCGCTGCTGTTCGCCATCGCTCCCGCGGTGGGCCGGATGACGGTGCTCGGGATCAACCTGCCATGGCTGCTGCTCGGCGTGCTCTCCTTCCCGTTCCTGGTCGCCGTCGGATGGACGTACGTGCGGCTGGCCGAACGCAACGAGCAGGACTTCGCCGACCTGGTCCAGCGGCCGGAGCGCTGAGATGGGCAACGACCTCGTGGTACCGGCGATCGTGGCGGTCACCCTGGTCACCGTCGCGATCGGCTTCTACGGACTGCGGTTGGCCCGCACCACCTCCGACTTCCTGGTCGCCTCCCGGGTGGTCAGCCCGACCTGGAACGCCGCCGCGATCGGTGGCGAGTACCTGTCGGCCGCCAGCTTCCTCGGCGTCGCCGGGCTGGTCCTCAAGTACGGCGTCGACGTGCTCTGGTACCCCGTCGGCTTCGCCGCCGGCTACCTGGCCCTGCTGCTGTTCGTGGCCGCGCCGCTGCGCCGCTCCGGCGCCTTCACCCTGCCCGACTTCTGCGAACTACGGCTCGGCTCCCGGCGGCTGCGTACCCTCGCGACCGTCTTCGTCATCTTCATCGGCTGGCTCTACCTGGTGCCGCAGTTGCAGGGCGCCGGACTGACGTTGGCCACCCTGGCCGGTTCGCCGTACCCGGTGGGTGCCGTGGTGGTGGCCCTGGTGGTGACCGCCAACGTGGCGCTCGGCGGGATGCGGGCCGTCACCTTCGTCCAGGCGTTCCAGTACTGGCTCAAACTCACCGCGCTCGCGGTGCCCGCGATCTTCCTGGCGTTGCAGTGGCAGGCCGACGGACGCCCGGCAGTGACCCCGCCCGAGGGGCCGACGTTCCGGACCGCGACCACCGTCGTGGTCGAGCACCGCGCCGTCCTCACGCTGCCCGACGGACAGACCCGGGAGGTACGCCCCGGCGACGAGTTGACCTTCGCGGCGGGCGAGCCGGTGCCGGAGGTGTCCGGGGTCGCCACCGGTCCGACGGACTGGCTGCTGCCCAGCGACGCGGGCTCCGACGACCGGGGGCTGTTCGCCACGTACTCCCTGATCCTGGCCACGTTCCTGGGCACGATGGGGCTGCCGCACGTACTCGTGCGCTTCTACACCAACCCCGACGGCGCCGCCGCCCGCCGCACCACGCTCGTGGTGTTGGCCCTGGTCGGGGTCTTCTATCTGCTGCCCACGATCTACGGCGTGCTGGGCCGGATCTACACCCCGCAGCTGCTGGTCAGCGGGCAGACCGACGCGGTGGTGGTACTGCTGCCCGAGGCGGCGCTCGGCGCCGGGACCACCGGCCGGCTGATGGCCGCCCTGGTCGCCGCCGGGGCGTTCGCGGCCTTCCTCTCCACCTCCTCCGGGCTGTTGACCAGCGTCGCCGGGGTGATCTCCACCGACGTGCTCGGCCGCGGCTCGGTGCGCGGCTTCCGGCTCGCCACCGTGCTCGCCGGTGGGATTCCCCTGGTCCTCGCCCTGAACGTCTCCGGGCTGGACGTCTCCCAGGTGGTCGGGCTGGCCTTCGCCGTCGCCGCGTCCAGCTTCTGCCCACTGCTGGTGCTCGGCATCTGGTGGCGCGGCCTCACCGACGCGGGCGCGGCGGCCGGGATCCTGGTCGGCGGCGGCGCGGCGGTGACGGCCGTACTGGTCACCGTGCTCGGACCGCCGCTCACCGGCTGGCCGGCCACCCTCACCGCGCAACCCGCCGCGTGGACCGTGCCGCTGGCCTTCACCGTGATGGTCGCGGTCTCGCTGGCCACCCGGCGCCGTACCCCCGCCGACACCGCCCGCACCATGCTCCGCCTGCACGCCCCCGACGTACTCCGGCGGTGACCCGAAGACCTGATCCACTCACCCGCCAGCGGGCCGCCCGGTTGCAGGTACGCAGGGTCCGACTCGCGGATGAGCCGTGAATCGTCCTCCGGTCGGGCGTCGTGTCGGGCGGGACCGGATACGGTCGGGCGCATGACTGGTGAGCACCCTGCACTGGCGCTGCGTGGCCTGGCCAAACGGTTCGACGGCAAGATCGCCGTGGCCGGTGTGGACCTGGACGTGCCGGCCGGCTCGTTCTACGGACTGCTCGGTCCGAACGGCGCCGGCAAGACCACCACCCTGTCGATGGCGGTCGGGCTGCTGCGGCCGGACGCCGGTAGTGCCTGGGTGCTCGGCCGCGACGTGTGGGCCGACCCGGTCGGCGCCAAGCAGCTGCTCGGCGTGATGCCCGACGGGGTACGACTGTTCGACCGGCTCAGCGGCGCCGAGTTGCTGGCGTACCACGGGCTGCTGCGCGGCATGGACCCGGCGGTGGTCGACCAGCGCGCCACCGAGCTGCTCGACGTGCTCGCCCTCGCCGACGCCGGCCGGACCCTGGTGGTCGACTACTCGGCCGGCATGAAGAAGAAGATCGGCCTGGCCTGCGCCCTGCTGCACGGCCCGCGCCTGCTGGTGCTCGACGAGCCCTTCGAGGCGGTCGACCCGGTCTCGGCAGCCCTGATCCGGGACATCCTCCAGCGGTACGTCACCGGCGGCGGCACGGTGGTCTTCTCCAGCCACGTGATGGAGGTCGTCCAGCGGCTCTGCTCGCACGTCGCGATCCTCGCCGACGGCACCATCAAGCGGGTCGGGACGTTGGAGCAGGTACGCGGCGAACGATCCCTGGAGGACGTCTTCGTCGAGGTCGTCGGCGGGCGTACGGCAACCGGTGAGGAGTTGTCGTGGCTGTCCCGGTGAACGCGCCGACGAGTCCGGTGCGGCGCGTCTCGGCGCGCCACTTCGTCCGGCTCAAGCTGCGCGTGATGGGCAACAACTTCCGGGGTCAGGGATGGCGGGCCGCGTTGTTCGTGGCCGGCTCGCTGATCGGGCTCTGGTTCGCGGTGGGCGCCTTCTTCGGTCTCGCGGCGCCCGGGCTGGCCGGTGACGACCGGTACGCGCTGCTGATCGCCGCGTTCGCCGGTGGGTTGACGGTGCTCGGTTGGTTGCTGCTGCCGCTGGTCTTCTTCGGCGTCGACGAGACCCTGGATCCGGCCCGCTTCGCGCTGCTGCCGCTGACCCGGCGGACCCTGGTCACCGGCCTGTTCGCGGCGGCACTGGTGAGCGTGCCCACGGTCGCCGTACTGGTGGCGCTCTCCGGTCTGGTGGTCACCGCCGGGGTGTTCGGCGGCTGGGCCGCCGCCCTGGTGGCGGCCGTCGGAGTGGTCACCGGCCTGCTCCTCTGTGTCGCGGCTGCCCGCGCGGTGACCAGCGCCTTCGCCTCGATGCTCCGGTCCCGTCGGGTGCGCGACCTGGCGGCGGTGCTGCTCGCGGTCGCCGCCGCGCTGCTCGGGCCGCTGCAGATCGCCGGCCTGGCCGCGATATCCGACACCGACTGGGATCGGCTCAGCGGGTTGGCGACGGTGATCGGTTGGACCCCGCTCGGTGCGCCGTGGACCGCCGGCATCGACGTGGCGCAGGGCCGCGCGTGGGCGGCACCGTTGAAACTGCTGATCACCGTGGCGACGATCGTCGCGTTGCTGGCCTGGTGGTCGCGTTCGCTGGAATCGGCGATGACCGGTACGGCGAGCGCCGGCCCGACGCGCGGCAGGCCGGAGGCGACCGGCGGCGCGGTGGCCCAACTGTTCCCGCGGGCCACCGGCTGGCTCCGCCGGGACCGGTTCGGCGCGCTCGTCGCCCGGGAAGCCCGCTACTGGTGGCGGGACGCCCGCCGACGGGCCAACCTGATCACCATCGCGGTGGTCGGCCTCTTCGTGCCGGTGATGGTGAACCTGGGCGGCCAGGGCTTCAGCCTCGACAGCGAACAGGGCTTCAGCCTCGCCGGGGACACGTCACCGTTGCTGGTCAGCCTCTCGATGCTCTTCGTCGGGCTACTCGCCGCGGTGACCCTGGCCAACCAGTTCGGCTTCGACGGCAGCTCGTACGCGGCCAACGTCGTTGCCGGCATCCCCGGCCGGCTCGAACTACGCGCCCGGATGGCCGCCTTCTCGCTCTACGTGCTGCCCATGCTGGCGGTGGTCGCCGTGGTGATCGCCCTGGTACTCGGCGAGCCGACGTGGATCGGGTTCATGGCGGGCACCCTGGTCGCCACCTACGGCGTCGGGCTGGCGGTCAACTCGTTCGTCTCCGTACTCGGCGCGTACTCGCTGCCCGAGACGAGCAACCCGTTCGCGATGAACAGCGGCGCCGGGGTGGCCAAGAGCTTCCTCACCCTGCTGGCCATGCTCGCCACCGCCGCGGCCGCGGTGCCGATGGTGCTCGCCGCCGCCCTGCTCGGCGACGCCTGGCTCTGGCTGGGCCTGCCGCTCGGGGTGGCCTACGGCGTCGGCGGGGCGCTGCTCGGCTCCTACCTGGCCGGCGACGTCCTGGACCGCCGCCGACCCGAACTGCTCGCCCTGGTCACCCCACGTCGCTAGGGCGGACCATGGCCGGTGCCCGCCCGGGACCAGCCGGACGTGCGCGGTGGCCCCGCGCACGCAGGGCGGCCCGGACCTCGGCGACGAAGCCGTCGAAGTCCTCCCGCAGGCGTCGCGCGGTCAGGTGCAGGACGATCCAATCACCGCCAACCAACTTGTTGAGCCGTCGACGATCCGAGTCGAACTGCGCTGGTTCGTCGTGCCAGAGACCGTCGTACTCGACCGCCACCCGGTAGTCCGGCCAGGCCAGATCGACGCGGGCCACGAAACGGCCCCGGTCCGACACCACCCACTGGGTACGTGGTCGAGGCAGCCCGGCCAGCACCAGCCGGACCCTGGTCCGGGACTCCTGCGGCGACTCAGCACCGGCATCCGCCAGACCGACCGCCCGAAGCATCGCCCGCCAGCCGCGGCGGCCCGCCCGATCGAGGGCGTACCCGCGAAGGGCCGAGACCTCCGTGAGTCGACGGGACAACATGGCGTCGATCACCACCACAGCCTCCACCAGGTCGAGCCAACTCGCCACGTCCCAGCAGGTGCGCTCGGGCGAGGTGACGACGGTGCCCACCCGGTCGACGACGTCCCCCGCGTCGACGGGCCCACGATGGACACGCAGGCCGGCGACCGAGCCGACGCGCACCCCACGGGGTACGAGGACATCCACCGCGTCGTCGGCACCGGCCCGCCAGCACCCGTACAGTGCGGCAGCGGACCGGCCGGCGATCGCCGCACCCGGCGGGACCAGCCATCGAGCGACCGCCTCACACCGGGTGCGATGGGTGACCGGCAGCTGAGCGTCGGCATACACGTCCCGGAAGAGTGGCCGCCAGGCGGAACTGCGCAGCTCGTTCCGGGTGAGCAGGCCACGGGCGACGGCCCGCGAGCCACGGAAGACGCGCCCCCGCAACTGCGGCGGTCGGCGAGAGGATCTGGGCATGTCCTCGACGATGACACCCGCCACGTACCGCGCGCTGCCCCTGTGGATAACCTTCGCTCAACCTCTGCCGGCAGTCTCCCGGCGGCCCCACACGCCCATGTGTCGACGAGCGCTGAGACTGGCCGCCGTTGACACCATGCGCGGCCCGACGCCGCGCGGTGGGCCCCGCGGAGCTATAACGACGTGATGGGAACAATCCCGACCCTTGTCATCGTCAGCGGACCGTCGGGGGCTGGGAAAACGACACTCGCGCACCTGCTCGCCCGGAGGATCGGCTGCCCAGCGATCTGCCGGGACGAGATCAAGGAGGGGATGGCCCACGCGGCCGACGACTTCGTTGCCGCACCGAGCGACGAGCTGACCCTTCGGACCCTGCCCACGTTCTTCAAGGTGCTGCAGCTGCTCCTGACCGCAGGCGTCACCACGGTCGCCGAGGCAGCCTTCCAAGACCGCCTCTGGCGCCCCGGCCTGCAGCCATTGATCGGGATGGCCGACATCCGGGTCGTGCACTGCCAGGTCACCGCACAGACAGCCTTTGATCGCATCCAGCGACGGCAGGACGAGAACTCGATCCGGCGTGCCCACGCCGACGCATACCTCGGCGACCATCAGATCCATGCCGTCGGCCACCACGGCTTCCAGCCCGTCCGGCTCGGCGTGCCCGAGATCGAGGTAAACACCAGCGACGGCTATCGCCCTGGACTCGACGAGATCGTCGCCTTCGTGAACGCCGGACGATCAGCAACCCGTGGTTACCTTCCGTAGCTTCGGAACTGGCCGTCCATGGGGAAATCCGGCTGGCCGCCGACACATGGGCGACCCGCATGATCGTGCTCGATCCAGGATCGAGTGGCCTCGTCGTTGCGTGGAAGCCACTCGATCCCAGATCGAGCGTGATCTTGCACTGTGGGCGGCGCACCTTCACACGACACACGGGTGCTCTTGCCCGGTGGGCGGCGCACCTTTACGCGATACACGCGCGATCCTTCGCGCACCCCGCGCACCCCGCGGACCCCGCGCGCACCCTTACGCGCACCCCGTGCACCCCGCGCGCACCCTTATGCGACACGCGCTGACCTTCCCGCGGGGCCGGCTCGGCGCGGGCACCGTCGGTGAGGCGATCAGCGGACGGCGGGGTTCGATGCCTCTCGGGTCAGGTCGAGGAAGGACCGCCAGGCGGTCGGCGCGAAGGCGAGTGACGGGCCGGAACGATCCTTGCTGTCCCGCACCAGCACCACCCCGGGCAGGTTGTCCGCCACCTCGACACAGTTGCCGCCCGTGTCACCAGAACGGGCCGACGTGCGCCAACGGGGTTCAGCAGCGGTCATGGCGTCACCTTCAGCTTTCGGATCAGATCCAGCGAGGCGCTCGTGGACAGTGCTTCGCCGAGCAGGCTATCCCACTTCCGGTCGATCAGACGGACCGTCTCGGGGTCGTTGACCACGTGCCCGCGGGCGGCGTTCTCCAGGTAGATCGCCTGCTCGCCGTCCGGCAGCTCGGCCAGCACGAAGCCGCCGATGAGGCCGACGTGTGCACCGACGCTGTTCGGGATGATGTGTAACCGGACGTGCGGCAGTTCCGCCTCCTCCAACAGCCGTCCGAGCTGTGCGTCGAGCACGGCTGGTCCGCCGACCGGCCGCCGCACCGCGCTCTCGTCGAGCAGGAAGACGCACTGCGGTGGATCTTCCTGCCGCAGCAGCTGCTCACGCAACAGCTGTTGCCGCTCGATTCGCACCGCCACCAGCTCGTCCACCATCGCCGGTGGCTGTAGCCCACCGGCCGAGATAACGGCTCGGGCGTACTCCTCGGTCTGAAGCAGGCCCGGTACCAGACAGGGTTCGAAGGCGCGCAGCCGAGTCGCCGCCTGCTCGTAGCCGCGCCACGCCGCGAACCAGGAGGGGCCGCGTTCCCGGTCGGCCTCCTTGAGTAGTTCGGCGAGCAGACCACCGGTTTGCAGCGCCTCGTCGGAAGCCACGGCGAACTCCATCGTCGGTCGGCGGCGGCCGGTCTCGATGGCGGCGATCAGCGACGGGCTCCACTTGATCAGGGTGGCGAGCCCCTCCTGGGACACGCCGGCAGCGGCACGGGCGGCCTTCAACGCCCTGATCCACATCTCGAAGTTCATCACTCACCCATCTGGTAAGTACGCGAACGCGCCGAGTAGTAACCGCTGGCATCCTCCCCTGCGGTGAGCGCGGAGTCCAGGGTGGAATCGCGCGGCCCGGCTGGTGGAGGCGACGACCCGGCGGCCGGTCCTGCGTCGGGTCGCCCCGGTCCTCCCCCGGCCGGGGCGACCCCCAACCCGGAGGAGGCCATCCCATGTCCAACGTGCTCCGCAGGTGGCGGAACGCCGCGTTGTGGGCGCAGCGCCGCTCGACACCATCCACCGCGAACCCGGACACCCACCGCTCGGCGCCATCCACCGCAAACCCGGACACCCGCCGCTCGGCGCCATCCACCGCAAACCCGGACACCCGCCGCTCGACACCATCCACCGCAAACCCGGACACCCGCCGCTCGACACCATCCACCGCAAACCCGGACACCGGCCGCTCGACCCACGCGGAGCGTCCGGGCACCGATCGGCCGACACCCGAGTCACGCCCGCATGCCAGTCCACTGGCGCCCACCCTCGCGGCGAATCAGCTCCCGAGTTGGGCTGCCTGGCCGACGGTCGCCGAGCCCCGGCCCGGCCGAGCCGGCTGGCTGACTCCCGCGCAGCACTGGCGGGCGAACGGGGGCCGCTGGTGACCGGGGCATCCGCCACACCGGAAAGATCAGCCTGGTGCAGACGGTCGGCTCGACCATGAGCCGCTTCGTGCCGCACCTCCCGATGCGACCGCTCTGGCGCTGTCGAGCGTGCGGGGCGCACTGGCCCTGCCAGCCGGCCCGGCTCTCGTTGCTGGTCGAGTATCGCAAGGATCGGACCGCGCTCCTGGTGTACCTCGGACTGCTGATGGCAGAGGCCCACACCCAGCTCAGTCAGCTCAACGGGCAGCTCCACCACGCCGACCTGCACGACCGGTTCCTGACCTGGGCACGGGCCCGCGGGCCAGCAGCACAGGTCCACGGGCCAGCAGCACAGGTCCGAGGGCCGGCCGCACGGGTCCACGGGCCAGCGGCACAGGTCCACGGGCCAGCGGGATCGGCCCGCGGGCCGGCAGCACGGGCCACAATGTTTCACGTGAATCCAGACCCGGGCGCCCAGATCCACCACACCGACCCGTTCGCCGTACCGGCCGGCCAACGTTCTCCGGTACGCCGGTTCCGGGGTCGGTTCGCCGCGCCGGTGACGCTCTGGACGGCGCCGGGGCCGGCCGGGTTGACCGTCTCCTCGACGTTGGTCGCCGACGGCACGCCGGGTCGGCTGCTCGGTCTGATCGACGCCGAGTCGGATCTGTGGGCGGCGATCGAGGAGGCCGGCCGGTTCGCGGTGGTGCCGCTCGGGCCGGGGCACCGGCAGCTCGCCGACCGGTTCGCCGGGCTGTTTCCGTCGCCGGGTGGCCTGTTCGCCATCGACGCCTGGACCGAAACCCCGTACGGTCCGGTGCCGGCGGACGCGGGCGGGTGGGCGGGTTGCCGGCTCGACGCTGCCCGGGAGTACGGCTGGAGCCTGCTGGTGGAGGCGACGATCGAGCAGGTGGAGCTGGTGGACGGGACCGAGCCGTTGCTGCATCATCGCGGCCGCTATCACGAGCTGCGTTGACCGGGGTTCCCGGCACGACGCGAGGCGTTGACCCGGGGCCTCTCCTTATAGGCTGGCGAACATGAAGGTGGAGCAGCGTTTCGGCCCCGGTCACCGGGTCCTGGTCACCGGCGGCGCCGGTTTCGTCCCCTCGCATCTGGTTGATGCACTGATCAGCCGCGGCTGCACCGTGGTCGCGCTGGACAACTTCGTCACCGGGTCCAAGGAGAACGTGGCCCACCTGTTCGACACGCCGACCTTCACCCTGGTCGAGGCGGACATCTCCGACGGGCTGCCCGCCCACCCGGCGTTGGCCGAGCGCTTCGACGCGATCCTGCACATGGCCTCACCGGCCAGCCCCACGGACTTCGAGAAGCTGCCGGTGGAGATCCTCCGGGTGGGCTCGGTCGCCACGCTGCACCTGCTGGACCGAGCGGTCGCCGACGGCGCCCGGTTCCTGCTCGCCTCGACCTCGGAGGCGTACGGCGACCCGAAGGAGCACCCGCAGCGGGAGACGTACTGGGGCAACGTCAACCCGATCGGCATCCGCAGCGTGTACGACGAGGCCAAGCGCTTCTCCGAGGCCGCGACGATGGCGTATCGACGCAGCCGGGGGCTGGACACCGCCATCGTACGGATCTTCAACACGTACGGCCCGCGGATGCGCCCGGACGACGGCCGGGCCATCCCGACCTTCATCTCCCAGGCGCTGCGCGGCGAGCCGATCACCGTGCACGGCACCGGCAACCAGACCCGCTCGATCTGCTACGTGGCAGACCTCGTCCGGGGCATCCTGCTGCTGCTGGACTCGACGCACAGCGGCCCGGTGAACTGCGGCACCGAGCACGAGATGAGCATGCGGGAACTGGCCGAGACGATCGTGTCGCTCTGCGGCAGCCGGTCCGAGGTGACGTATGTCACCCGCAGCGCGGACGACCCGGAGATGCGCCGACCCGATCTCACCCTCGCCCGCGAGGCGCTCGGCTATGAGCCGACGGTGCCGCCGGAAGAGGGCCTCCGACGCACGATCGACCATTTCCGCGAGCAGCTAGGGTAGCCGGTCCGACACGACGCGGCTGCCGGCTGAGGCTGCCGGTGGCCGGGGCTGCGTACCCTGAGTTACATGTCAGCGACCATCCCCGCCGCCCTCCGGCTTCCTCTCCTGCACCGCAGTGCCGGGCGCGCGGCGGTGCCGGGCCCGGACCGGACCGGGCGCGCCGCCGGCCCGACCGACACCCGGTGGTACCCGGCGTACGACGACGAGCCGACCGCCGGCCGTGGGCCCGGTGGTCCCCGCGGACCGGTCGGCCCGGGTGGCCCCGGCGGTGCCGGGCAGCCGCGCGGTCGGCGACCACGCTGGCGCCGGATCGCCCTGGTGGCCGGCATCGCCGTGCTGGTGTTGGCCCTGGTCGGCGGCGGGGGAGCCTGGTTCTACGCCCGCAGCCTGGACAAGAACCTGGCCCGGACCGACCCGTTCTCCGAGATCACCGGCGGCCGACCGGCCAAGGCGGTGGACGGCGCGCTGAACATCCTCATGGTCGGCACCGACTCGCGGGATCCGGACGCGCCGATGGACCAGGCCGGCGAGTGGCGGGCCGACACCATCATCGTGATGCACATCCCCGCCGACCACCAGAAGGCGTACCTGGTCTCGATCCCGCGGGACCTGTACGTGCCGATCCCGGAGAGCGCGAGCGCGGCCTGCGACTCGGGCCAACGCCGCAAGATCAACGCCGCCTTCGCCTTCGGCGGGCTGCCGCTGGCGGTACGCACCGTCGAGTGCTTCACCGACGTGCACATCGACCACGTGATGGCGATCGACTTCGCGGGCTTCAAGCAGGTCACCGACGCCCTCGGCGGGGTCGAGCTGGAGGTGGAGCGGACGATCACCTCGATCCACAAGCCGTACCGGAAGTTCACCAAGGGCACCAACCAGATGAACGGCACCGAGGCGCTGGACTGGATCCGCCAGCGCAAGCAGTTCCCCGACGGTGACTTCGCCCGGATGCGCCACCAGCAGGAGTTCCTCCGGGCGCTGATGGACAAGGCGGCGAGCACGGGCACGTTGACCAACCCGAAGAAGCTCAACGCCTTCCTCCGGTCGGTGACCGACGCGGTCACCGTCGACAACGGCTTCTCGCTCACCGACATGGCGGTGCAGTTCCGCAATCTGCGGGGCGAGAACCTCACCTTCGTCACCAGCCCGCACCTGGGCAGCGAGACCATCAACGGCGAGTCGGTGGTGGTCTCCGACCGGGAGAAGGCGCTGGCCATGTACCGGGCGATGTCCGCCGACACGATGGCCGAGTGGGTGCAGGCCAACAAGCCGCCGACCAGCAAGAGCGGCTGACGAACCACCCTGAGTAGTTACTGTGAACCAACCGTCGATCGGCTGATTAAGTCAGTCCGTTCGGCTATTTCCGCAGGATGACGCGGTAGAGAACGGTGACTGACCGTCACGCGAACTCGCCATGGCGGGAATGCGTACGTAAGGTGTTCCCGCCCCCTTTGGATACACACGAGCTGGAGCACGCATGCCGGTTCACAGTTCCGCCCTGCTCGAGCCACCTCATGCGTCTGCCACCCCACCCCCGCCGAAGGGCGGCAAGCCCCGGGCCGGCAAGGCCGGCAAGGGCCGCCCGCGCCGCAAGGATCCCCTCTGGGCCCGACTCACCGTGGTTGCCGGCGCCGTGCTGATGATGACCAGCGGTGTCGCCATCGTCGGCAGCAAGGCGGTGATCGGCCAGGCCACCGGCAGCATCTCGCAGCGCAACCTGATCGGCGACGCGGGCAAGACCCAGGCGGAGGGCGGCGGCGATCTGGAAGGCCCGATCGACCTGCTGCTGCTCGGCGTGGACGCCCGGGAGCGCTGGGACGCCGACGACGTCCGGGCGGACAGCATCATCGTGCTGCACATCCCGGCGACCCACGACCAGGCGTACCTGATCTCGATCCCCCGGGACACCGAGGCGCGGATCCCGGCCTGGCCCAAGGGCAACTACGCGGGCGGGGTCGACAAGATCAACGCCGCGTTCCAGGTCGGCGCCCGCAACGGCGGCGGCTGGGAGGGCGGCGCCCAGGTGATGGCACAGACGATCAAGGGCATGACCGGCGTCAGCTTCGACGGCGCGGCGATCATCAACTTCGGCGGCTTCAAGAACGTCATCGACGCCCTCGGTTCGGTGCGGATCTGCCCGAAGCAGGACGTCAAGTCGACCCACATGTCGTACGTCGACGGCAAGCCGATGTGGAACGCGGACGCCAAGAAGACCGGCAAGCCGCGTACTCCGGTGGTGCACAAGAAGGGCTGCCAGGAGATGGAGGGCTGGGCGGCGCTGGACTTCTCCCGGCAGCGTTACGGCCTGGCCAACAGCGACTACGACCGCCAGGCGAACCAGCAGCAGCTGATCAAGGCGATGGCGAAGAAGGCCACCCAGAACGGCACGCTGACCAACCCGCTCAAGCTGAACGAGCTGATCAAGGCCGCCGGTAAGGCCTTCATCCTGGACACCGGGGGCGTGTCGGTGGAGGACTTCGTCTTCACCATGCGCGGGGTCACCGGCAACGAGCTGATCATGCTCAAGACCAACGGTGGCACGTACAACGCCACCGGAAGCGGCAACGAGGCGCTCGACGAACAGACCCTGGACATGTTCCGGGCGGTTCGGCAGGACAAGCTCGCCGAGTTCGTCTTCTACAACCCCGAGGTCATCTCCAACCGGAAGTGACCGGCGGGCGACCGGAATACCCGGAAGCGCCGTCACCCTGCGTGAACCTTCCCTAGCCTGACATGAGCGGACTTCATGTCGGGCTAGGGAAGGTGTGTCACGGCCAGGCGGGCGTACGACGGCGGGACGCGGAAACCGGGGAGCGGCCCCCGGCGGCCGCGGTGGCCCCGCGTACTGCTCGGGACCGGGCTGGTGGTGGTGCTGCTGGCGGCGGTCGCCGTGGTCGGTCTCCGGGTGCTCGCCGACCGGTACGAACGCACCGTCACCCGCGAGCAGCTGCTGGACCCGTCCGCCCGCGCCGACCGCACCGACCTGGACGGTCCGCTCAACTACCTGCTCGTCGGATCGGACAAACGCCCCGACGACGTCGGTCCGGAACAACGCACCGACACCATCCTGATCGTGCACGTCCCCGCCGGGCTCCGCGAGGGCTACCTGGTCTCCGTGCCACGTGACCTGCTGGTCACCATCCCACCCGGGAACGGCTGGCCCGGCGGCGAAGACAAGATCAACACCGCGTACGAGTACGGCGGTGGCGGCCAGTCCGGCGCGCAGCTGCTCTCGGCCACCCTGGCCCGGCTCACCGGAGTTCGCTTCGACGGCGCCGCCCTGGTCGACTTCGCCGGCCTGCGCAATGTGATCGACCTGCTCGGCGGCGTCAACATGTGCGTACGCACCGAGGTGCGCTCGATCCACACCAACCGGGTCTTCGCACCCGGTTGCCAGCGGATGGACGGCGCGCAGGCGCTCGACTACGTACGCCAACGCTACGACCTGCCCGGCGGCGACTACGACCGACAGACCCATCAACAGCAGCTGCTGGGGGCGATGCTCGAACGCGCGGGCGAGACCCGACTCCGCACCGACCCGGTCCAGCTGCACCGGCTCATCCAGGCCGTCGGCGAGTCGCTGACCGTGGACACCAACGGGGTGCCGGTGGAGGACCTGCTGCTCGCGCTGCGGGGCCTGTCCGCCGACGGGCTGCGCGGGGTGCAGGTGCCGTCGTACCCGCAGACGATCGACCAGGTGTCGTACGTCGTACTCGACAACGGCGGCGAAGGGCTGTTCGAGGCGGTACGCGGCACCCGGATGGCCCAGTGGGCGGGCGCGCATCCGCGCTGGGTGACGCACCTCTGACCCGCCACCGGCCGAGGCCGGGGGGATCACGCCGATCGAGGTTCTACCCTTGCACCGTGTTCGGATCACAGATTCCCACCGTCACCGTCGCCGAGATCACCGACGACACGTACCTGCTCGACGTCCGGGAGGACGACGAGTGGCAGGCCGGTCACGCGCCGACCGCCCACCACCTGCCGATGATGGAGTTGCCGGCCCGGATCGCCGAGGTGCCGACCGACCAGGACGTCGCGGTCATCTGCCGCTCCGGCGGGCGCTCCGCGCAGGTCGTGGCGTACCTGATGCGCAACGGGTGGGAGCAGGTGCGCAACGTCGCGGGCGGGATGGGCGACTGGGCCGCCGCCGGACGACCGGTGGTCGGCACGGACGGGCAGCCGGGCCGGGTCCTGTAGGGGCGGCACCGGATGGGCCCACCCCTCGTCTTCGCGCACCGAGGCGCGTCGTACGACCTGCCTGAGCACACCCTCGCCGCCTACCTGCGGGCGCTCGACGAGGGCGCCGACGGGCTGGAGTGCGACGTGCGGCTGACCCGCGACGGGCACCTCGTCTGCGTGCACGACCGTCGGCTGAACCGGACCAGCAACGGCCGCGGGCTGGTCAGCGCGCGTACTCTCGCCGAGTTGGAGAAGCTGGACTTCGGCTCCTGGCACCCGGGGTGGGTACCGGCCGACGGTGACGAGGTACTCGACGACTCGCACACCCGGCTGCTCACCCTCGAACGGCTGCTCCAGGCCGTGCTGGCGGCCGGACGGCCGGTGCGGCTGCTGGTGGAGACCAAGCACCCGTCGCGCTACGGCGGGCACGTCGAGCGCCGGCTGGTCGCGCTGCTGCGTCGCTACGGCCTGGTCGAACCGCACCCCGACGATCCGGTACGGATCACCGTGATGTCCTTCTCCCCGTTGGCCGTACGCCGGATCCGGGCGCTGGCCCCCGCGCTGCCGACGGTGCTGCTGCTGGAGGTGCTGCCCCGCTGGCTGCAACTGGGCCGACTGCCGTTCGGAGCCGGCATCGCCGGGCCGGGCATCGCGCTGGTGCGGTCCCGGCCGAGGTTGGTGCCCGCCCTGCGGGCGGCGGGCAACGAGGTCTACGTCTGGA
Organism: Micromonospora radicis; assembly: GCF_003583405.1. Taxonomy (GTDB): domain Bacteria; phylum Actinomycetota; class Actinomycetes; order Mycobacteriales; family Micromonosporaceae; genus Micromonospora; species Micromonospora radicis. The sequence continues at coordinate 12,011 of NZ_QXEC01000029.1, read as the reverse complement.
CCGTGAACGAGCCCGCCGACCTCGACCTGGTGTTGGCCGCCGGGGTGGACGGCGTGATCACCGACCGCCCGGCGCAGACCCTCGCCCGGTTACCCCGGTAACCCGTCCGGGGGTGCCCAGTAGCGCGGACGGCGGTGCACACTTTGGGTCATGGCGGACCGCACCGACTACTCGGCTCTCATCGCCGGGAACACCGTGATCATCGAGATGATCAACTCGGGCGACGCGGGCCTGCCGGTCCTCACCCAGTTGCTCCGGGTCGCCCAGCCGGCGCTCGGCGCCGCGGGCATGGCGTTCGTGGAGTTCGCACCGAGCGGCGGCCGGGTGATCGCCGCCACCGGCGCCGCCGAGTGGACCATCGGCCGCCCGCTGCCGGCCACCGACCCGGCCACCATCTGCCTGCTCGCCGGCCCCCGGGTGCAGTGCGTCCGGACCGAACACCTCAGCAGTCAGCTCGCCGTCGAGCTGGCCGAACGCGGGCTGCGCCGGATGGTGGTGTCCCGGGCGGAGATCGGTGGCCACACGGTGGGCAGCCTGCACGCCCTCTACCTCGCAGGCGACGAGGAGCCCAGCAGCGAGCAGCGGGGCGTGGTGGCCTACCTGGGTTCCTGCATCGCCCACATGTACGGCGACCAGAGCGGCCTGCCGGTGCACGGCGACGGTCCGGTGGTGGCCGCCCTCGCCGACGGGCTGGCGGTCGTCGACGCCGACGCCCACGTCCGGCTCTGGAATCCGGCCGCCGCCCGGGTGACCGGCCGGTCTTCGGCGGAGGCGCTGAACCGCCCGCTGCCCTTCCCGCTGCCCCCCTCCGGGCAGGTCCTCGACCACCGGCTGCCGGACGGGCGCTGGCTGCGGATCACGTCGGGCGACCTGTCCGGCCCGGGGACGCTGCGGGTGGTCACCTTCCGGGACATCAGCGACCAGCAGCGCCACGACCACGAGCGCGATCTGTTCGTCGCGGTCACCAGCCACGAGCTGCGTACCCCGGTGACCGTCATCAAGGGGTACGCGGACACCCTCACCGACCACTGGGAGTCGCTCAGCGAGACCGACCGCAGGCAGGCGGCCCGGGTGATCGGTCAGCGGGCGAACGAACTCGCCCGGCTGCTCGACCGGCTGCTCTCCTCCTCGGCCGAGGCGTGGCCGGGAGACGCCCCGCCGACGCCGTTCGACCTCGGTGCGACGCTGCGGACCGCGGTCGCCGACCTGCCCACCGAGCTGCGCCGCCGGACCAGCCTGGAGATTCCGGCCGAGCTGCCCCGGCCGCTCGGGCACCGGCAGAGCCTCGCCACGGTGCTCACCGAGCTGGTGACCAACGCCGGCAAGTACTCCCCGCCCGGCTCACCGATCGAGGTCAGCGCCGGTTCGGACGGCCAGACGGTCAGCCTCCGGGTCAGCGACCGCGGCATCGGCGTACGCCCTGAGCACGTCGAACGGGCCTTCGACCGGTTCTGGCAGGGCGACTCCGGCGACCGGCGCCAGTATCCGGGCACCGGTCTCGGCCTCTATCTCGTCCGCCGGATCGTTGAACAGCAGAACGGGTGGGTATTCCTTCGACCGAGAACAGGTGGCGGTACGGTCGCAGAGGTGCGGCTGCCCCGCAGGTGATCGGTGGGGACCACGGGGGCGGAAGAGGGGCAGAGGTGTCGACTTTGGCGGTCGAACGAGCATGGTGCGTGGTCGTGCCGCACCATGCCACCGGGGCACAGATCGCCCGGCACCGACTCGCCGCAGACCTGGCCGAGGTGGTGACCCCGGCGGTGCTGGCGGACCTGGTGGCGGTCCTGGCGGAGCTGGTGGGCAACGCCGTACGGCACGCCGACCCGCTGCCCGGCGGGGTGGTCCGGGTGGCCTGGCGGCTCCGCGCGACGCCCGACGGGGCACAGGTCCGGCTGCGGGTCACCGACGGTGGAGGTGCCTGCGGGCCTCGGATCCGCCCCGCCGACACCGACGCGGCCGACGGTCGCGGCCTGCACATCGTCGCCGGCCTGGCCAGCAGCTGGGGAGTCGAGCGCGACGGCCTCGGGCAGAGCGTCTGGGCGGACTTCGACCCCGTACCCGACCGACCGGGCATGGTGCCCGCCGGCTGAACGAGGCACCAACGGGTGGGGCGGCGGCGCAGCGGTGGGTCCTGCCCACCCGGTGCCGCCGGGGCCTCTAGGCTGTCTCGCCGTGAGCAAGCGTCGAAAGAACCAGCGGGCGGCCGAGCCGAACGGAAAGCGCGAGCGGGTGCGGGACGTCTTCGTCCCGCGTCCCTTCGAAGGGCTGGCGGACGAGCCGGAGTGGATCGCCCTGCGGGAGTTGGTCCCCGCCGCCTCGGCACCGCTGCGGCTCGCCCCGGCGCTGGTCGAGGAGTACGGCGACCGCCCGATCACGCTGGCCACCGTGCTGCCGATGGCCGCACCCGCGATGAGTCGGCAGGACGGGCACGTCCTGGTCGGGCTGCAACGGCACCAGCAGTCCGGTGACGTCTCGCGGGACCTGGCCGACTCGTTGCTCTGCGCGTTGCGTACCGAGCCGGGCGCCCCGGTCGCCGTGCCACCGCTGCCCGGTCCCGGTCCCCGGCTCCAGGACATCCTGGTCGACGACCGCCTGGAGATCACCCTGCACGAGGGTTTCGAGTTCTGGCTGGTGCCGGAGGCGGTCGGCGACCCGACCGTGCAGGCGTCGCTGGAGCGGGCCAACGCCGCGATCTACCCGACCGTACGGCTGACCGCCGCGCGGGCCGCGTACTGGTGCCGGGTGCCGGAGAAGGCACACGTGCGCTGGGTGTTGCCGCAGGACGAGGAGGCCGCTCTGGACGCGCTGGCGCGACTCGGTGCCGCCGGCTCGCTGACCCTCGGCGAGGGAACCCGGTTCGCCGGCATGTTCCGCGCCCACGGACGGCTGGTGCCGGTCTGGGATCTGCCCGAGGACGCCCCGGCCGACGACTGGGAGGATCCGGTCGCCGGTTTCGCAAAGCGGTACGCCGAGGCGCTCACCGAGACCGGCCCGCTCGACGCGGCGGCCCGGCGGTCCCGGCAGGGCCTGCTCGGACGCCAGCTCACCCTGCGCTAGACGAGCGCCGAGCCGGGCGGTTCCCTACCCCCGCAGCAGCGGGCAGGACATGCAGCGGGGACCGCCCCGCCCGGAGCCCAGCTCCGAGCCGGCGATCGGGATGACCTCGATGCCGGCCCGTTCCAGCTGCGCGTTGGTCTCGATGTTGCGTTCGTAGCCGACGCAGAGCCGCGGCGCCAGCGCCAGGGTGTTGTTGCCGTCGTCCCACTGTTCCCGTTCGGCGGTGACCGGGTCCAGCCCGGTGTCGATCACCCGGAGCTGGTCCAGGTCCATCGCGTCGGCCGCCGCACGCAGGAACGGCGCCGGGCCGTCGACCCGTAGCTCCTCGCCGTCGGTGCCGGCGATCACGGTGTACGCCGAGAGCGTGCTGGCGACGTTGGGGTACATCAGCACCGTGTCCACGTCGACCATCGTGCAGATGGTGTCCAGGTGCATGGTGGCGCGCTCCTGCGCGATCGGCACCACGAGGATGGTGTGCGCGAGCCCGGCCGCGAAGACCTGGCGGGCCAGCCGCTCGGCACCGGCCGGCGTGGTCCGCTCACCGACTCCGACGGCCAGTACGCCGGGCGCCAGGAGCAGCACGTCGCCGCCCTCCAGGTGCTCCAACTCCGGCTGGTAGACGAACCCGGTGTTGGCGAATCGCGGGTGGTGGCGGTAGATCGCCTCGGTGAGCGTGCTCTCCCGTCGCCGGGCCGGCATGGCCAGGCTGGTCACCCCCACCCGGTCGCCGATCCACAGCGACGAGTCGCGGGTGAACAGCAGGTTCGGCAGCGGGTCGATGACGAAGTCGTGCCGGTCCATCAGGGCGTAGACCAGCCCACCCCGGCGGTCCCGGGCGAGCCGCAGTTCCTCGTGTGCCAGGCCGGCGACGAGCACCCCGGCGAGCGCGGCCGGGTCGAGGTACGACAGGTGGGCGGCGACTCGGGACCGCAGGGTGTCGCCGAGCCGGGGAGAGCTGAGCACCCGGTCGGTCAGCTCGGTGCGGGCGTCGGCCACGGCAAGCGTCTCGGTGAGCAGGTCGGTCAGGTAGAGCACCTCGACGCCGTGCTCGCGTAGCGCCCCGGCGAAGGCGTCGTGCTCCTCCTGGGCACGCCCCACCCAGGGGATGGCGTCGAAGAGCAGCGAGTCGTTGTTGCGTGGGGTGAGCCGGGCGAGTTCCGGCCCCGGGCGGTGCAACAGCACCGTGTTGAGCCGCCCGACCTCACTGGCCACGAAGTGGGTCACTCTCGCAGCGTAGGGCAGGGTTTGGCGGCATCCGGTAAAAAGGGCTGTGGATGAATATGGCATTCATCCACACTCATTCCGGCGCTCCGGCTTGCCGACCACCGGGAGTGGCAACGTAGGGTAGTGAGAACGTAACTTCGAGGGACCTTTTGCCGGAGGTCGCGATGACTGTCTACCCCGCTCGCAGAGCCGTACCGTCCGCCCGGGCACTGCCGCCCGCAGCGGTACCCCACCCCCGCGCGGAGGCACCAGGGCTGACCACGGCCCCTCGTCCGTCCCCGTTGGAGTGGGCCCGCCGTCGGCGGGCCGAGCGCGGCGCCCGCCGGCTGGAGGCGGCCGGTGCCCGCGCGCTCGGCCAACTCGACCACCTCGGTCCGGCCTGGCACGTCGTCGACTGGCCGCGTACGGACGCCGCGGAGATCCTGCTCGACGAGAGCGACGACAACCACGCCGGATTCCTCGCCATCGGTCCGAGTGGGCTCTTCGCCGTCACCATCGCCGACCACGGCCGGGCCCGGGTCCTGGTCGCTGGGGACGTGGTGCAGATCAACGGCAAGCGTCCGCCGTACGTGACAGAGGCCCGGCGCGACGCCCGGCGGGCCAGCAAGGCACTCACCGCGGCGGTCGGCCATCCGATCCCGGTGACGCCCGTGCTCACCTTCGTGGGCTCGGGCGTCATCAGCGTCTACGGCCTGCCCAAGGACTGCCTCATGGCGACGCATCGGGAACTCGACCGGCTGCTCGTCGCCGCCGGCAACCGGATCAGTCCGGCGACCGCCGAGAAGCTTTCCCGGGTCGCGCAGCACCCCAGCACCTGGATGAGCGGCAGTCACCCACCGGCGGCGGACTACCGGTGGTACGAGGACGGCCGAACGGCCGCTGACAAGGCGGCCACCCACCGGTAACGTCTGCGGCGACGCCACGCGGTCGACCGGCCGGTGTTCCGCCCAGGCCCACGCCGGCGCGACGGGCAGCCGGCGGCGACCCGGACTGCCGGCGCGCGGTCGGCGGTCGCCGCGACGACCGGCTAGCGTGGACGTACCGTCGGTGTACATAGGAGGCGCGGTGGCCCACGTCGAACTCTCGCTCTCGGAAGTGTTCGCGACCGCACCGGGGACACCGACAGAGCAGGAGTACGACAACATCGGCCGGTGGTCGGCGACGGTCTCCAGCGCGGACGAGCCCTGCCTGTTGATCGACGCCGAGACGCGGGTGGTGGCGGTCTCCGCCAGCGGCTGCGACCTGCTCTGCCTGGGTACGCCGGAGGAGCTGATCGGCTTGCCGCTGCTCGACGGCGGGCTGCGGCTGCTGGACTTCACCGCCAACCCGCGCGAGTTGACCGAGCCGGAGCTGGACAAGATCCCGCCACTGCTGGCGCTCTCCTCCGGCCGGCTGGCCCGGGGCCTGCTGCGCATCGAGGCGCCCGAGGGTGCCTCCGACGCGACCGTGGACGCCATCTCCACGCCGGTGCTGGCCGGCGAGGGCGTGGCCGGTTCGCTCACCTTCTTCTCCGAGCTCTGAGGCGATGCCCGTCGCCGCTGCCGGCCGTCGGCCGGGAGCCCCCGACCGACGGCTGTGGCGCCCGCCGCTCCTCCTGGTGCTCGGCACGCTCCTACTGGCCGGCTGTGGTGAACCGCCGGAGGTACGCAGCCCCGCCCAGGGTCTGCCCACGTTGCCGGCGACGCCGAACGCGACCGGGTCGGCCACGTCCACGCCGACGCCCCCCGTCGGCCTGCCCGGCGTCGGCACACCCACCCCGTCGACCGACCCCGGTCTGGTCGCCGTGGCCTGCCGGAACGGCCCCTCCCCGCAACGGATCATCGACCTGGTCCGTGGTCGGGACGGCCCGCTTCCCCGCACCGCGAAGGTCCGGGTCGACAACGGCCCGCGCTGCGCGGCGGACTGGCAGTTCACCGCGCTCGACGTGACCGGGTACGAGCCGTTGCAGGTGGTCACCCGGGAGCAGGCCGGCACGGTGCGCCTGGTCACCGCCGGCACGGACGTCTGCTCGGCCGAGGTACGGGTGGCCGCGCCGCCGGGTATCCGTACGCTGGCCTGCGGCGACGATGCCCCGGGGACGATACCGCTGCCCACGTCGACGCCGATCGTGCCGTCGCTGCCGACGACACCGCTGCCGACCACCCCGCTACCGACGCCTTCGGCCTCGTCACCGGGCCCGGGTGCGTAGGCTGGGCGCCATGCCGGGAACGCCGCCGACCCGATTCGTCTACCTCGGACCCGAGGGCACCTTCGCGGAGCAGGCACTACGCACCGTGCCCGCCGCCGAACGGGGCACCCGTACGCCGGCCCGCAGCGTGGGCGATGCGCTGGAGGCGGTACGCGCCGGGGACGCCGACGCCGCGCTGGTGCCGCTGGAGAACTCCATCGGCGGCGCGGTCGGCGTGACCCTCGACGAGCTGGCCGAGGGGGAGCCGCTGGTGATCACCCGTGAGGTGATCCTGTCGGTGGAGTTCGTTCTCGGCGCCCGGCCGGGTACCCAACTGCCGGCGGTGCGCAGCGTCGCCGCGCATCCGCAGGCGTCGACCCAGTGCCGGGGGTGGCTGCGGGCCCACCTACCGGACGCGACAGTGGTCGACGTGCTCTCCAACGGCGCGGCGGCGGCCGGCGCGGCCACCGGCGAGTACGACGCGGCGATCTGCGCCCCGATCGGCGCGGCCCGGCACCGGCTCGCCGTACTCGCCGACAAGATCGCTGATCATCCCGACGCGGTGACCCGGTTCGCGCTGCTCTCCCGGCCGGGTCCGCCACCGCCGCCCACCGGCGACGACGTCACCTCGCTCGCCGTATACATCGCGCACGACCGGGTGGGCGCGCTGTTGTCCGTACTGATGGAACTCGCCGTCCGGGGCGTCAACCTGACCCGCATCGAGTCCCGGCCGACCGGCGAGGCCCTCGGCCGGTACGTCTTCTTCCTCGACTGCACCGGTCACGTCGCCGACGTCCGGCTGGGCGAGGCGCTACAGGGACTGCGTCGGGTGTGCGCGGACGTCCGGTTCCTCGGTTCCTACCCCCGACACCGGTGGACCGGGACGGCGGGCGAGCGCCCGGTTCCCGCCCCGGCCGGTCTCTCCGAAGCCGACTACACCGACGCCGCCGCCTGGCTGGCCCGGCTGCGGGCGGGCGAACTGAGTTGAACAGCCGGGCCGGTGCGCCGAGCTGAGCCCGGTGCGTGGTGGTCGGGAGGTCTCACCGGAACAGCCCGCCGAGCGCCCCACCCTGGTCCTGCTGGCCGCTGCCCAGCACCGGCGGCTCCTCGGACGGCTGGACGACGACGAAGCCGTGCCCGGCGAAGCTCATCGTGTACGCCTCGCCGGTGGTACGGCCCAGCAGCGTGCCGAGCCCGAGTTGGTCGGCCCGGTGGTAGCCGGTCTGCAACCCGGCCGACCAGCACACCGCGGCCTGCGGATCCACGTAGGTGGGCGCGTCGACGGCGAGCACCACCGGGGTGCCCCGGGTGGTCACCGCGATCCGGCCCTGCCCGGTGAAGACGCAGTTGAACAGGCCGGTCGACGCCATCCCCGCCCCGCCGACCAGCTTGATGTCGTACCGGAGTCCGGCGTCGAAGGCCAGCACGCTGGAGCCGTTGATGGACAGGGCGTCGCCCGGCTCCAGGTCGATGATGTGCACGTCCTTGGCGAAGTCGGCGAGGAACACGTCGCCGCGACCGGTCAACTTCATCAGGGGCACACCCTCGCCGGTGAGCTTCTGCTTGAGGAAGTTGCCCAGCCCGCCGGAGCCGAGCGCCTGGAACTGCACCTGCCCCTGGTAGGCGACCATCGAGCCGACCCGGGCCAGCACCTCGCCATCCAGTTCGACCTTCAACATCTTGGCGTTCTGCAGCCGCATGCCGGGGTGCGCGGACTCCCGCTCCAGATTCGCCGCCGAGAACAGCTCGCTGCGCATGGGTTCCTCCCGTACTCGCCGTTTCTGGCGGAGACGGTAGGTCAGGCCCGCAACGCTCAGCCCCAGCCGAGTTCGTGCAGCCGGGCGTCGTCGATGCCGAAGTGATGGGCGATCTCGTGCACCACGGTCACCGCGACCTCCTCGATGACGTCCTCGTCGGTGTCGCAGATCCGCAGGATCGGGTTCCGGTAGATCAGGATCCGGTCCGGCAGGACACCGGCGTAGTCCCAGCCCCGGTCGGTCAACGCGTGCCCCTCGTAGAGGCCGAGCAGATCCTCCCCCGGCGGTGGGTCGTCCTCCACGAGGATCACCACGTTGCTCATCAGCGCCAGCAGTTCCTCCGGAACCTCGTCCAGCGCCTCCCCGACCAACTCCTCGAACCGCTCCCGCTCCATCTCGACCGCCACGGTCCCATTCTCTCCCACCCGCGCGCCGATCCCGCACTTCGATCGCGGCAGCCCGAAGCCAGGCAGCGACCGTCGTACGGGATCGGCGCAGGGCGGGTAGCGGTCAGGAGGTCAGGCGAGCGGTGAGGGTGATCTCGGCGCCCGGCGACAGCAGACGGGAGATCGGGCAGTTCTGCTTGGCGGTCTCGGCCAGCTTGGCGAACTGCGCCTCGTCGATGCCGGGCACCTCTCCGACGGTGTCCAGCTCGATGCGGGTTACGGTGAATCCGGCGTCGGTCTTGTCCAGGTGCACCTTCGCGGTGGTCTCCACGGAGGTCGGCGTCGTGCCGGCGTCGGCGAGCGCCTTGGAGAAGGCCATCGAGAAGCAGCCGGCGTGCGCGGCGCCGATCAGCTCCTCGGGGTTGGTGCCCTCTCCCTCCTCGAAGCGGGACTTGAAGGAGTAGTTCCCCTGCAGTCCGCCCTTGCCGGTGCGGATCGTGCCGGAGCCCTCGGGGAGGTTGCCCTGCCAGCGTGCGGAAGCGGTACGAATAGGCATGTCCTGACGCTAGCCCACCGGGCGGCGACTGGCGTCCTTCCGGGGTGCTGTCGCCGTCCGGCTGCCGGCCGATGGTGGTCGGCTGTGCCATGATTCGTCACAGACCCCGAGGCCCAGCCGGTACGCGGACCAGGCCACGAGGAGGTGTGCAGCGGTGACCGACGACCGTTCCATCCCCCGTCAGGACGACCGGTCCGACGGCAGCACGGTGATGCAGTGGGGCGCGGAGCCCGAGGAGGCGACCGAGACCGGTCGGCTGCGTCGGGCGGTCTCCGGTTTCCACCAGGACCACCGGGTGCCGCTGCTGCTCGCCGGCCTCGGCGCCGTGGCCGCCCTGGCGTCCCTGCTCGGCGAGTGGGTGACGGTGACCCTGCCCACCGGCGGCGCCTACGACGGCACGCCGGTCGAGATGCCGAGCAACGTCTCCGAGATCGGCGGGTTGGGCATCGGCTACCTCGTCGGCCTCCTCGTGCTCGGCGCCACCGCCGCCCTCGCGCTGCGCGGCACCGCCCCGGTGCGGCCGAACGCCCGAGTGGCCGGGCTCGCCCTGGCCGTGGGGCTGCTCGCGGTGCTGGCCGCGACCGCGATCTCGCTCCAGGACGACGGGCGCCGGACCTACGCCAACGCGGATGGCATCGACGTCGAGCTGGGGCGCGGTCTGGTGATGGCCTTCGTCGCCGTGCTGCTGTTCGCGGCGGCCCTCGCGCGGAGCGCGGCCGGGTCGGACGGGCCGGACGGCGAGCCGGGCCGGCGACGGACGCGGCCCCGCCGGATCGAGGCGGACGATTCCGACGACGACCGGCCACCGATCGAGATCACCGTCGCCCCGGCGGTTCCCTTCGCGCGCGAAGCCCACCCCGACTGACCTGCCCGGGACACCCCGTCCGACCCGCGCGGCGTACCCCGACCGGGCGAGGTGTGGCCGGCTGTCCGCCGGCCATCCGAGCTGCGCCGTCCGTTGGCACCCGATTCGCCTGGAAGCCATGGTTGCGACCGGTTCGGCGAGGTACGGTTGCTGCCCGCCGTCACGCCGGGTCGCCATCGACGACCGGAACGGCTGGCCGCGACGGCGGCGGGCGAAGGAGGAACGATGACCCGCCCGGGCCTGCCCAAGCTGATCGCCACCGACCTCGACGGGACGCTGGTACGCAGCGACGACACCGTGTCGGCGTACACCCACGGGGTGCTGGACCGGGTGCGTGCCGCCGGAATCCCGGTGGTCGGTGCCACCGGTCGCGGTCCCCGGTTGACCGAGCTGACCCGCAACGACATCCGCGCGGCGGACTTTCTGGTGATGGCCGGCGGCGGCCGGGTGGTGGACCAGAGCGACCCCGCCGGCCCGGTGGTGCTCCGCGACGAACGCCTTTCCAGCGAGGTACTGGCCAGCCTGTTGGCCGATCTGGAGGCGGCGGTCGGCCCACTGACCGTGATGGTCGAGGCGTCCGACGAGCACGACGCCCCGCTGTGGGGTGACTACCACCCGGCCTGGCCCTACCAGGACCGGTTCGAGGTACGTACCCGCGACGAGTGCCTGGCCGGCGACGTGATCAAGGCGTTCGCCCGTACCGCCGACCATCATGTGGACGAGTTGCTCAGCGTGGCCCAGGAGATCGTTCCGCCGCAGCTGGCCACGCTCACCCAGGCCGGGCTGGGCTTCATCGAGATCTGCCCGCCCGGGGCGGACAAGGCGACCGGGCTGAGCGTGGTGGCGCAGCGCCTCGGTGTCGACCCGGCCGAGGTACTGGTCTTCGGCGACATGCCCAACGACCTGCCGATGTTCGAGTGGGCCGGCTGGGCGCGGGTGGCGGTAGCCAACGCGCACCCGACGCTGCGGGCCGCCGCCGACGAGATCACCCTGCGCAACGACGACGACGGGGTGGCGGTCTACCTCGACCGGCTACTGTCCAGGTGATGGAGGAAACGCCCCGACTGGTCGCCAGCGACATCGACGGCACGCTGCTGCGCGACGACCGTACGCTCAGCGCCCACACCGCCGAGGTGCTGGCCCGGATCTCCGCCCAGGGCACGCCGGTCGTGCTGGTCACCGGCCGGCCGATCCGCTGGCTGAAGCTGGTGTACGAACAGCTGGCCGAGCCGCTGCCGGCGGTCTGCGCCAACGGCGCGGTGGTCTACGACCCGGTCGGCGACGAGGTGCTGCGGGCCGATCCGCTGGCCCCGGAGCTGCTCGCCGAGGTGGCCCGCCGGCTGCGGGCCGAGGTGCCCGGGGTGAGCTTCGCCGTGGAGGTAGTCGACAGTCGGCAGATGCGGCACGAGGCGCACTACCCGCTGCGCTGGGACGCCGACGACACGGCGATCCGGGCGGTGCTGACGCCCGACGAGCTGCACTCGGCACCGGCGGTGAAGCTGCTGGTCCGGGCCGAGGGGCAGCAGGATCCGGACCGGTTCACCCAGCTGGTCGCCGGTGCCCTGGCCGGGCTGGCCGAGGCGACCCACTCCTCGCACTCCGGCCTGGTGGAGATCTCGGCGGCCGGGGTGACCAAGGCGGCCGGGTTGGCCTGGTACTGCCACCGGATCGGCGTCGAGGCGAGCCAGGTGCTGGCCTTCGGCGACATGCCCAACGACGTACCGTTGCTGACCTGGGCGGGCCGTGGGGTGGCGGTGGCCAACGCGCACCCCGCCGTACTGGCGATCGCCGACGAGGTCACCTCGGCGAACTCCACCGACGGGGTGGCGGCGTACCTGGAGAAGGTCTTCGGGGTCGACTAGACAGGTAAGTCCTAACTCGGGGCGGGGCTGCGGGCGCAGCGAAGGTCTAGCTAGTCGTGTCTCGAAGTCGGGTGCGGCGGGCCGGTGATCGATAGACAGCATTGGATGATCCGCGCTGGCGCCGTGGCTGGCAGCCC
>NZ_QXEC01000028.1 GCF_003583405.1 Micromonospora radicis | reverse complement strand
CCCCCCCCCCCCCTCCCCCCCCCCCCCCCCCCCTCCCCCCCCCCCCCCCCCCCCCCCCCCCCCCCCCCCACCCCCCCCGCCCCCCCCCCCCCCCCCCCCCCCCCCCCCCATCCCCGCCCCCCACCTCATGCCCGCCACTCACCACCGTGCCGGCCGGCACGGACGCCACCGACCGCCCGGGTGGGCTCGGTCATCACCTCGCGAATGTGAATCTTGGACAGTTTCCGTTAGCGCGGAACGGAAACTGTCCAAGATCTTGAGCGGGCCACGCTGGCGCGAGCTGGCACCGCAGCACCGCACCGCAGCACCGCACCGCACCGCAGCACCGCACCGCAGCACCGCAGCACCGCACCGCAGCACCGCAGAACCGCAGCGCGGCAGCGCAGCGCGGCAGCGCGGCGTCAAACGGCCGATGAACCGACAAGCCGACGAACCGAGAGTCCGCAGGAAGACGCCGGCCGGCAGCCGAGAAACTCCGGTGGCAGAAGAAGCGACGTCGACGGCAGCAGAACAACGCCGGCGGCAGAGGACAACGTCGGCGGCAGCAGGAAGACGCCGACGGTGGCAGGGAGATGGGCGACGACGGTGGTGCGGATTCCGTTGCGGAAGTCATACCAGATCGCTAAATCCGTTGCAGGATGCCGCTCGACCCACCGATTGCACTTGCTTTGCGGGCTGCGGCTGTGGGATAACCGTGGGCAGAGCGGCCGGTGACCCCTGACCGGCCCGAAACCCGATGGGGCTGACAATGGCCAACGCCACCGACCACCTCTGGATGCACTTCACCCGGATGGCGAGCTACTCCGCCGGCGAGGTGCCGACCATCGTGCGCGGCGAGGGCGCGTACGTCTGGGACGCGCAGGGTCGCCGCTACCTGGACGGACTCGCCGGGCTCTTCGTCGTCAACGCCGGCCACGGCCGCACCGAGCTGGCCGAGGCCGCCGCCAAGCAGGCCGGCGAGCTGGCCTACTTCCCGCTCTGGTCGTACGCCCATCCGACGGCGGTGGAGCTGGCCGAGCGGATCGCGGCGCTCACCCCCGGCGACCTGAACCGGGTGTTCTTCACCACCGGCGGTTCGGAGGCGGTCGAGGCGGCCTGGAAGCTGGCCCGGGCGTACTTCAAGCGGGTCGGCAAGCCCACCAAGCACAAGGTGGTGAGCCGGTACATCGCCTACCACGGCACCTCGATGGGCGCCCTGTCGATCACCGGCCTGCCGGGCATCAAGACCGACTTCGAGCCGCTGGTGCCGGGCGGCATCAAGGTGCCGAACACCAACTTCTACCGGGCCCCCGAACACGGTGACGACCCGGTGGCGTTCGGTCGGTGGGCGGCCGAGGAGATCGGGCGGGCCATCGAACGGGAGGGGCCGGAGACGGTCGCCGCGGTCTTCCTGGAGCCGGTGCAGAACTCCGGTGGCTGCTTCCCGCCGCCGCCCGGCTACTTCGAGCGGGTCCGGGAGATCTGCGACGCGTACGACGTGCTGCTGGTCAGCGACGAGGTGATCTGCTCGTGGGGCCGGCTCGGCGAGTACTTCGGCGCCGTCCGGTACGGCTACCAGCCCGACATCATCACCACCGCCAAGGGCATCACCTCCGGCTACGCCCCACTCGGCGCGATGATCGCCAGCGACCGGCTGATGGCGCCGTTCCTCACCGAGACCGGCATGTTCGCCCACGGGGTGACCTTCGGCGGGCACCCGGTCTCCTGCGCGGTGGCGCTGGCCAACCTGGAGGTGTTCGCCCGCGAGGATCTGGTCGGGCACGTACGCGCCAACGAGGCGGCGTTCCGCGCCACCCTGGAGAAGCTGAACGACCTGCCGATCGTCGGCGACGTCCGGGGCGACGGCTACTTCTACGGCATCGAACTGGTCAAGGACAAGACCACCCGGGAGACCTTCGACGAGGCCGAGTCCGAGCGGCTGCTGCGCGGTTTCCTGTCCAGCGCGCTCTTCTCCGCCGGGCTCTACTGCCGGGCCGACGACCGGGGCGACCCGGTGGTGCAGCTCGCCCCGCCGCTGATCGCCGGGCAGCAGCAGTTCGACGAGATCGAGCAGATTCTGCGTACCGTCCTCACCGAGGCCTGGTCCCGTCTCTAGGGCCGGTCGGGAGCTACCGTGCACTACCAGGACCTGTCGTACTGGCTGTCCACAGTCGACGAGACGCTGACCCCGCGCCCGGCGTTGCGCGGCGACGCGGACGTCGACGTGGTGATCGTCGGCGCCGGCTACACCGGGCTGTGGACGGCGTACTACCTCGCCGAGGCGGATCCGACGCTGCGCATCATGGTCCTGGAACGGCAGGTCGCCGGGTTCGGCGCCTCCGGGCGCAACGGTGGCTGGTGCTCGGCGCTGCTGCCCACCTCGCTGACCGGGCTGGCCCGCCGGCACGGCCACGACGCGGCGATCGAGATGCAGCGCACCATGCAGGACACCGTGCGCGAGGTCGGCCGGGTCGTCGCGGCCGAGGGCATCGACTGCCACTGGGCGTACGGCGGCACGGTGGTGCTGGCCCGCAGCGGACCGCAACTGGAGCGGGCCCACGCGGCGGTGGCGGAGGCGCGGGAGTTCGGTTTCGGCGCCGAGGATCTCGCCCTGCTCGGCCCGGACGAGGCCGCCGCCCGGTGCGGCGCCGAGGGGGTACGCGGCGGCACGTACACCCCGCACTGCGCGGCCGCGCATCCGGCCCGGCTGGTGCGCGGGCTGGCCCATGCGGTCGAGCGACGAGGGGTGCGGGTGCACGAGCAGACCCCGGTGACCGAGATCCGTCGGGGTGCGGCGGTGACTCCGCACGGGACCGTCCGGGCCGCGGTGGTGGTCCGGGCGACCGAGGGGTACACCCCGGGGCTGCCCGGACAGCGTCGGAGCATCGCGCCGGTCTACTCCCTCATGATCGCCACCGAGCCGTTGTCGGCGGACGCCTGGGCACGGATCGGGCTGGCCGAGCGGGAGACCTTCTCCGACCATCGGCACGTCATCATCTACGGCCAACGCACCGCGGACGGGCGGCTGGCGTTCGGCGGGCGGGGTGCGCCGTACCACTTCGGCTCGCGGGTCCTGCCGAGCTACGACCGGGAGCCCCGGGTCTTCGCCGCCCTACGCCGTACCCTCGGGGAACTCTTTCCGGCGCTGGGGCCGGACGTGCCGGTGACACACAGTTGGGGCGGCCCGCTCGGGGTGGCCCGCGACTGGGCCGCCTCGGTCGGTTACCACCCGGGCGACGGGCTGGCCTGGGCCGGTGGGTACGTGGGCGACGGCGTCGGCACCAGCAACCTGGCCGGACGTACGCTGGCCGACCTGATCCGTGGCGAGCAGACCGCGCTGACCGGGCTGCCCTGGGTCAACCACCGTTCCCCGCGTTGGGAGCCGGAACCGCTGCGCTGGCTCGCGGTCAACGCCGGCCTGCGGATCATGCTCTCGGCCGACGCCGCCGAGTCCCGAACCGGCCGTGCCTCCCGGCGTGCCGCCACCTTCTCCCACCTCCTGGGCCACTGACCCCCAACCCCACGCACCCGCAGCGTTGATCATGAGGTTGGCGGCACCACAGAGATCGACAAACGCCGCCAACCTCATGATCAACGAGGCGAAGCGGGGAGGTTCAGTGGGTGGGCGGGATCACCCGGAGGTGGCCGCGG
The DNA here is from genome assembly GCF_003583405.1 of Micromonospora radicis. Lineage (GTDB taxonomy): Bacteria > Actinomycetota > Actinomycetes > Mycobacteriales > Micromonosporaceae > Micromonospora > Micromonospora radicis. The sequence continues at coordinate 64,972 of NZ_QXEC01000028.1, read as the reverse complement.
CGGGAGGTGGAGGGCCCGGTGGGGGGCGTGGCGGGCTGAGTCTGCTCGTCCTGGGGTGGACGGGGGGCGGGGCGGGCGGCCTCACGAACGGCCTCGGCGAGCGCGACCAGGTCGTCGGTGGTGGGCGGCGGGGGCTCGAACTCGCCCTCGTGCCGGACCACCTCCCAACCCCGGGGAGCGGTGAGGCTACGGGCGTGCGGCTCACACAGGTCGTACGTGTGCGGCTCGGCGAAGGCCGCCAGCGGACCCACCACGGCCGTCGACTCGTTGTAGACATAGGTCAGCGTGGCGACTGCTTGCCGGGGGCAGCCGTTACGGGAGCAGCGCCGTGGTGACCTCACCGGCGCAGGGTATCTCCATTACCGGCTCCCGCGCACCGCTTCGCGTTACGACACGCCCGTCTTGGTGATCACAATTCCCCATCGCCGACGCGCCGCGCCACGGTGCCGGCACAGCTGCGGCCGCACCCCGATCGGAAGCTACCCTTTGGCTCATGACGAGCCCGGAGAGCCGCCGCCCCGGCGCCAACCGACGGGCGCACCGCGATCGCCACGGTCGTGGCCTGCGCGGGCGGCTGGTGCCGGCCACCGTGCCGCTGGCACGCACGAAGGCGGAGATCTTCGACGACCTGGTGCTGGACACCGTCGAGACGCTCGAACGGCGGTTCGCCAAGGAGCTGGCCGGGGTGGAGTTCGCCGTCGAGGACGTCCCGCCCGACCTGAACGTCTACGACTCCGACGTACTGGAGGACGGCGAGGTGCCGTTGGCCCGGCTGCTGCCGGGCCGCCCCGGCCGCCAGGAGGTGCCGCCCCGGATCGTGCTGTACCGCCGCCCGCTGGAGTTCCGGGCGATGGACCGGGAGGACCTCGCCGACCTGGTGCACGACGTGATCATCGAGCAGGTGGCGAACCTGCTCGGTGTCGACCCCGACGAGCTGGCCTGAGCCACGCTCCATCCGTGCCGGCACCGTCCACCCACCTGAGCTGCCCCGGCCCCCACCGCGACAGCTCGGACTCCCCGGTCCCGGGCGGGGCGGCCCCCAACCGCCCCTTCCCGACGACGATTCAGGCGGCCCGCCGCTTGAGCTTGCGCCGCTCCCGCTCGGAGAGCCCACCCCAGATCCCGAACCGCTCGTCGTGACCGAGAGCGTATTCGAGGCATTCCGTCTTGACCTCACACCGCGAGCAGATCCGCTTGGCTTCACGGGTCGAGCCGCCCTTCTCGGGGAAGAACGCCTCCGGGTCGGTCTGCGAGCACAACGCCCGCTCCTGCCACTCCGGCGCGTTTCCGAGCAGGTCGGCCGCCTCGAGCTGGCCGTCCATCAGTTGCCTCCTTGTCGCGCACCGGCGTCATCGCCGCTGCAACCCCCCACGCGAAAGGCGTGTTTGTCCGTCCGGCCCCGTTTTGTTGCGTTCCGCGCGAACAACCCCATTCAAATTACACGCGTGTAATGCGTGCGCCGTCAAGCCAAACTTGATAATGGAGTCGCCCTCCCGACACGCAGCCAGGCGGCCGTACGCACCACCCGGTCTCGCCCTGCCCTATCGATTCAGACCCCGGCCGAGTAACGCCCCCTCCGGCGAGTTGCCCGAGTTTTCTCCCGTGGCGCCCGGCGCGCGACAGGGGTGATCGAGCCCGACGCGAACCCTCGGAAGACCACCCGCAAGATCGGTTGATCTTGACTGGCAAGGTTAACCCGACTTCGTCCGACCCGCCTGCCGGGTGGACACACGACAACGGCGTCCCGCCCACATGGTGGACGGAACGCCGTTGTCGGTGCGTTCGGCAGGCTTAGCCGACGGGCAAGGATGCGCTGGTGGGCCAGGTGAACTCGGCAACCGATCCACCGGCGACGACGACCGTTCCGGCCGGCCGTTCGTCGTCCCACCAGACGGTATAGGTGCCAGCGGGGAGATCGGCGTAGACAACACTGTGGAAGGTGCCATCCTGGACCGGACGCTCCCGTACGGCGGCGTGGGTGCGGGGCCCGACGTCGCCCACCCGGCTGATCTCGATCTCCCGGCCGAGCAGCTGTCGTCCGGTATAGACGATCAGGGCACCGGTGTCGCCGCCGAGGTTGAGCATGACGCTGCCACTACCGGTCGGCCCGTACGCATGGGCATGCGAATGTGAGTGTTCGGCCATGATCCCCCTCCCGTTCAGGCGCCTGCCGACGGGTTGTTGAAGCCGTCGTAGGGCGTACCGAGGAACGGGAACTTCCGCAGGAACGGCGCGGTCACGTCCGCCTCGGTCAGCCCCGGCGTGACCGCGGCCGCCGCCTCGTCCGGGGTGAACTTGCGATCCACCAGCGGCACGGTCAACCCGGCGATGGCCCGCAGCGCGATGGTCACCACGTCGTCGGTGACCCGCCGGCCGTTCGGGTAGCCGGCGAGGTCACCGCCGAGCACACCCAGCCGGTTCGGCCGCCGGGCCGGCGGGATGGCGGTGTTCAACCGCAGCATGTCGGCCTGCGTGTCGCCGGTGGCGTTGCTGAAGCCGTCGATCAGCCCCTCCGGAATCCCGGTGAGCAGGATGGCGACCAGGTCCGCCCGGGCCTTCTTCGACTTGTTCAGCTTGTCCAGGTTCGGAAAGACGCCGGGATAGAGCACCGGCAGCAGGGCGGCCAGCTCCGGCCGCTCGACGAACTGGGCGAACCGCTTGTCCTCCGACGGCGGCAGGGTGTTCCAGGTGTCCTTCTGCGACATCGGCACGATGACCTCGTTGAACAACGGGTTACCCAACCGGGACACCTGGGTGAACGGACCGGCCGCGGTGTCGGCCGCGACGCGGTCCCCCAGCACCTTGACCTGTCGTCGCGACGCCGCCGTCCAGACACCGATCACCGAGGCGGGTTCCTGCCAGTGGTAGCGGTCGGCCCGCCGGCGCAGCTTGGCCAGCGGCACCTGCAACGCCAGGCTGTGCACGTTCAGCCGGTCGAGGGCGTTGACCGGCTCCCCGGCGACCTTGAAGATCTTCTTCCCGGCGACGTGCAACTGTTGGAACGGCCGCAGCGTGCCGAGGTCGAAGATCGCCCCGAGGTCCACGTAGAAGCCGTCCGCCCGCTGGCCGGCGAAGACCTTCTCACCGGTGGAGAGCGAGAAGGTGGCCTGGCGGACCAGGTCGCCGTACCTCGGGATGGACAGCGGGCCCACGTTGCTCGGCGGGCAGGGCAGCTTACGGGCCAGCACCTGCTCCTTGCCGTCGGCGATGCGGGTGAGCCGGTAGAACTGCCGCCGGTTCCAGTTCTTGCTGTCCAACGCCTCGATCGGCCCGGTGTTGTAGAGGAAGCTGTTCGGGTTGGTGATCTCGGTGCTGAACTCGAACCGATAGGTGACGTCCGGCCGGCCGTCACCGTTGTTGTCGATGTGGATCTCGTACCGCACGTCGTCGCCGAACTCGAAGAAGTTCGGGCCGCCGGAGGGCAGTTGCAGCGGCACGTAGTTGGCGATCAACGTCACCGTGTCCGGACGGTCCGGGGTGACGAACGCGTAGAGGTCCGATGAATCGGCGACCGGATCCTTGGCGATCTCCGGTGCCTCACGGTGTGAAGACATGACGAACCCACCTCACGGTGCTAAGGAGCGAATGGGATGACCGGCCAGGCGCTGAGAGCCCGCGCCGGGCCGAACACGCCGCCTCCGCCCGCTGCGGCGGGGCGACGGTGAGGGTTGATCCCCACCCGGTGGGCGGGACGACACTGCGGGTTTCTCCGCCCGGCGGGCGGAGGTGGTGCTGCGGGTCAGCGCCGAGACGGGCACCGGGGCGCCGGGCGGGCGCGGCGGGCCGGCTGGCGCGCTGGCTCGGGTGGCCTCGACTCAGCGTCGGGCGGCGGCGCGGCGCAGCCGGTCGGCCAGCCCCTTGTCGCGTACCTCGATGCGGGACTCGCCGACGAAGACGTCCATCGTCCCTGAGCGGGCGTCCCGCAGGTGCACGACGATCGTCTCGTCGGCACCGGCCGCCACGCCGTTGCCGCGCTCACCGGCGACCGACAGGCCCGTCACCGCGAGCGTAGCGGCGCCGAGGGTGGCGCTGGCAGCGGCCGTCAGCGTCTGACGGCGGGTCAGCTTCGGCCAGCCCCGCCTGCGCGTCTGAGTTCTCATTGGCAACCTTTCCAGCGGCGGCGCGCACGCGCCCGCGTCGGCGGAGGGGGACCGGAAGCGTTCCCACCGGCCCCCGAGGGGGTGCCGGCGGCGGTCCTCGCCGCTACCGCCGCCGGCATCGACAGGTACGGCCGGCAGCCGCCGAAGGTTCGACGCTAGGCGCTGACGTGACCGTACGAAGTCGTCCGCCTACGCGCCGGTCGACCCGCCGCCGCCGCGATCGCGTGCAGCTGCTCCTCGGTACGCGCCGACCCGTTGCCCGATCCGGCCATCCGCGAGATGGTCTCCTCCATCAACGTGCCGCCCAGGTCGTTGCAGCCACTGCGGAGCAGCTCCGCGGTACCCGCGTCGCCGAGCTTCACCCAGGAGCACTGGATGTTGTCGATCCGGCCGTGCAGCAGCACGCGGGCCATCGCGTGCACCGCCCGGTTCTCCCGCCAGGTCGGCCCGGGTCGGGCGATGCCGGCGAGGTAGATCGGGGCGTTGGTGTGCACGAACGGCAGCGCCACGAACTCGGTGAACCCACCGGTACGGTCCTGCACCCCGGCCAGTACCCGGAAGTGCGCCAGCCACTGCCCGGGATGGTCGACGTGGCCGTACATCATCGTGCAGCTGGACCGGATGCCCAGCTCGTGGGCGGTGCTGACCGCCTCGACCCAGGCGGCGGCCGGCAGCTTGCCCTTGGTCAGCACCCACCGCACCTCGTCGTCGAGGATCTCCGCGGCGGTGCCCGGGATGGTGTCCAGCCCCGCGTCGCGCAGCTCGGTCAGCCACTCCCGGACCGACACGCCGGCCTTGGCCGCGGCGGTGACGATCTCCATCGGGGAGAAGGCGTGCACGTGCAGCTGCGGCACCCGCGCCTTGATCGCCCGGACCAGGTCGGCGTAGCCGGTCACCGGCATCTTCGGATCGATGCCGCCCTGGATACAGACCTCGCTGGCCCCGGCGTCCCACGCCTCCTGCGCCCGGTCGGCGACCTGTTCCACCGAGAGCCGGTACGCGTCGGCGTCGCGTTCCCGCTGGGCAAAGGCGCAGAACCGGCAGCCCACGTAGCAGACGTTCGAGAAGTTGATGTTGCGGTTGACCACGTACGTGATGTCGTCGCCGACGGTGTCCCGGCGCAACGCGTCCGCGGTGCGGCACAACTCGTCCAGCGCCGGCCCGTCCGCCGCGAAGAGCGCGAGCGCGGCGTCGGCGTGCCGAGATTCGAGCAGCGCCGCCGGGTCGTCGGCGGCCAGCCGCAGCCCGGTACGCAGGTCGGCGTCACCGGCGCCGGCGGTGGGCCGCCGGTCGGCGTCGGCCGCGTCGCCGGCGCCCGTCCGCGCCACCGGTGCGGCCACCTTCGCGGCCACCTCGGACCAGTCGCCGTAGACCTGGTCGAAGTCACCCCGCCGGTCCTCGGTACGCCCGGTGGTGTCGATGGTGGCGTGCAGGTCGGTACGCCCGCCGTAGGTCTCGTCCGGCTCCTGCCACGGTCGACCGACCGGCCACGCCGACTCCACGGCCAGCCCGGTCGCCGGATCGGCCAGCGCGCCGACGTGCGGCAGCAGGCGCGGGTCCAGCCACGGCTCGCCGGCCCGCACGTACTCCGGGTAGACGGTCAACCGTTCCCGCAGCGTGAACCCGGCCGCCGCGGTACGCGCCGCCAACTCGTCGAGCTGCGGCCAGGGACGCTCCGGGTTGACGTGGTCCGGGGTGACCGGGGAGACCCCGCCCCAGTCGTCGATGCCGGCCCGCAGCAACAGGTCGTACTCCCCGGCGATCAGGTTGGGGGGCGCCTGCACGCGGGCCTTCGGGCCGAGCAGCACCCGGGCCACCGCCACGGTGGCGGCGAGGTCGTGCAGCTCCGCGTCGGGCATCCCCCGCATGGCGGTGTCCGGCTTGGCGCGGAAGTTCTGCACGATCACCTCCTGGAGGTGGCCGTACTCCCGCATCGCCCGCCGGATCGCGAAGATCGCTTCCACCCGCTCGGCGGGGGTCTCGCCGATGCCGATCAGGATGCCGGTGGTGAACGGGACGCCGACCCGACCGGCGTCGTCGAGCACCCGCAACCGCACCGCCGGTTCCTTGTCCGGCGAGCCGTAGTGCGGGCCACCCGGCTCCGACCAGAGCCGGGTGGCGGTGGTCTCCAGCATCATGCCCATGCTGGGCGCGACCGGCTTGAGCCGGTGCAGTTCCGACCAGGAGAGCACGCCCGGGTTCAGGTGCGGCAGCAGGCCGGTCTCCTCCAGCACCGCGACGGCGCAGGCGCGCAGATAGTCCAGCGTCGACCCGTAGCCCCGCTCGTCCAGCCACTGCCGGGCCGCCGGCCAGCGCTCCTCCGGCCGGTCACCCAGCGTGAACAGCGCCTCCTTGCAGCCCTGCGCGGCACCGGCCCGGGCGATCTCCAACACCTCGTCGCGGTCGAGGAAGGCCGCCGGCAGCCGGTGCGGCACGGTGGCGAAGGTGCAGTAGTGGCAGCGGTCCCGGCACAACCGGGTCAGCGGGATGAAGACCTTCTTGGAGTAGGTGACCACGCCGGGCCGACCCGCGTCGCGCAGGCCGGCGTCGCGGATCGCCCCGGCGATGTCGAACAGTTCCTCCAGCGCCGCGCCGCGGGCGGCCAGCAGCGCGGACGCCTCGTCGACGTCGAGCGCCCGGCCGGCGGCGGCCCGGCGCAACGCCCGCCGTACGGCCGCCTCGCCCGGCGCCGGCTCGATCCGATCAACCATCCGCTCAGCCTATTCGCTGAGCCGGCGCGCACCACGGCCAGGCGGCGACCGCACCGGCCGGTGGGACGGCGTGATCAGGCCGGACGCTCACCCGGGTCGATGCGCTGGGTGCGGTCGGCGTCCCCGTCCGGCGGCGGTACCACCTGGGTCGCGTCGGCGCTCCCGCCCGAGACCACCTGGGTCGGCTCGGCGCCCTGAACCGGAACCACCTGGGTCGGCTCGGCGCCCTGACGCGGGATGGTCTGGGTCGGGTCAGCCGAGGCCGGCTGCCCGAACGGTGGCGCCGACTGGGGCGGCACCGCCGGCTGGCCGTGCGGCGGCCAGGTGTGCGGGGACGCGGGCGTACCGGCCGGCGACGGCGGCTGCCCGGCCACCGGCCAGCCGTCCGGTGAACCGCTCGGCTGATCGGCATCCGGCGCACCGGCCGGCGCACCCGCCGACCACTCGCTCTGCGGCCACCCGGCACCCGGGTAGCCGGACTGGCTCGGATAGCCCGGGTGACTCGGCTGGCCCTGCTGGCCCGGGTATCCCTGCTGGCCCGGATGACTCGGCTGGTCCGGGTAGCCCTGCTGGCCCGGGTGACTCGGCTGGCCCGGCCAGCTCGGCTGCGGGGTGCCGTACAGGCCGGGCTCCGACTTGGGCCGGGACACGTGGTAGAGCCGCTGCCAGATGCTCCACACCACGTACCCGGCCACCCCGAACAGTGCCACCCAGGCGGCCCGGGTGAGCATGCCGGTCAGCGCGTCGAAGAGCTGCGCCTCGGCCAGCCGACCGACCATCCAGACCAGCAGCGTCAGCCCGCCCAGAACGGCACTCACCGCGTACTGGGCCAGCGCCACCTGAGTGATCGCTTTCGCCCTCGGTACCACCGGGGCCACATGGGTGGCCAGCAGCACGGCGAGCACCGGCAACACGACCGCCTCCAGCCCGAGGAAGGCGAAGAAGGCGCTGCCGGCCCGGCCGGTCACCGTGCTGTAGGCGCCCTGCGGGGCGAGCAGCCGGATCAGACCGACGAACAGGAGCAGGGCGTTCGCGCCCAGGAACACGAAGGCGGCGAGCTCCCGCAGCGGCCGGGTCACCTGGCTTGCCGGGGTCGGATCGGTGGGCGGCGGCTCGGCGGGGCTGGTCACGAACTCTCCCAGGGGCGAAAGCGGACAGATGCCGACGTGAGCCTAGTCTCCCCGGGCGACCGCACGCCGCAGGCGTCACGTAGGCAAGGATGGGCGGATGCGCATCGTGGTTCTGACCGGCGGAATCGGCGGTGCCCGGTTCCTGCTCGGGGTGCGGGCGCACGCCCGCGAGGTGGGCGCCGAGGTGACCGCGGTGGTCAACGTCGGCGACGACCTGCGCCTGCACGGCCTGCGGATCTGCCCGGACCTGGACAGCGTCATGTACACCCTGGGCGGCGGCGCCGACCCGGAGCGCGGCTGGGGCCGGGTCGACGAGAGCTGGACGGTCCAGACCGAGTTGGCCGGTTACGGTGCCGAGCCGAGCTGGTTCGGCCTGGGCGACCGGGACATCGCCACCCACCTGGTGCGCACCACCATGTTGGACGCCGGCTATCCGCTGCACCAGGTCACCGCGGCGGTGTCGGCCCGCTGGCAGCCCGGCGTACGCCTGCTGCCGGCGACCGACGACCGGCTGGAGACGCACGTGGTGGTCGACCTCGACGGCGCGCAGCGGGCCATCCACTTCCAGGAGTGGTGGGTGCGGTACCGGGCGCAGCTGCCCACCCACCGGTTCGTCTTCGTCGGCGCCGACGCGGCCAAGCCGGCGCCCGGCGTGACCGAGGCGATCGCCGAGGCGGACCTGGTACTGATCGCGCCGAGCAACCCGGTGGTCAGCATCGCGCCCATCCTGGCCGTGCCGGGCCTGCGGGAGGCGGTGACGGACGGGCCGGCTCCGGTCGTGGGTGTCTCGCCGATCATCGGCGGCGCGCCGGTACGGGGCATGGCGGATCGCTGCCTGGCGGCGGTCGGCACCGAGTGCAGCGCCGCCGGGGTGGGTCGGCTGTACGGCGGGCGCAGCGCCGGTGGCCTGCTCGACGGCTGGCTGGTCGCCGAGGAGGACGCGGGCACGCTGGTGCCGGAGGTGACCGTACGCGCGGTACCGCTGCGGATGACCGACGAGGCGGCGACGGCGGCGATGGTCCGCGCCGCGGTGGAGATGGCATGAGACTGGAGATCCTGCCGGTGCCCGGCATCGGCCACGTGACCGAGGGCGACGACCTGGCGGCGCTGATCGGGACAGCGGCGCCCTGGCTGCGCGACGGCGACGTGCTGGTGGTGACCAGCAAGATCATCTCGAAGGCCGAGGGCCGGCTGGTGGACGTCCCCGCCGACGGCCCGGAGCGGGACGCGGCCCGCGACGAGGTGCTCGCGGCCGAGTCCGTCCGGGTGGTGGCCAGCCGCGGCAACACCCGGATCGTGCAGACCCGGCACGGCTTCGTGATGGCCTCGGCCGGGATCGACGCCTCAAACGTCGACAAGACCCGACTGGTGCTGCTGCCGACGGACCCGGACGCCTCCGCCCGGACGCTCCGCGCCGGGCTGCACCAGCGGTACGGCGTCAACGTGGCCGTGATCGTCAGCGACACCATGGGCCGCCCCTGGCGCAACGGGCTCACCGACGTCGCCCTCGGCGTCGCCGGGATGGACGCCATCCGCGATCACCGGGGCGAGGTCGACCCGTACGGCAACGAACTGGTGCTGACCCAGATGGCGGTGGTCGACGAGCTGGCCGCGGCCGGCGAGCTGATCAAGGGCAAGTGCGACCAGATGCCGGTCGCGGTGATCCGCGGCTACCTGGGCGCACCGCCGGCCGGTGACGGCGAGGGGGCGACGGTCCTGGTCCGGGACGCCTCGATGGATCTGTTCTCGCTCGGCACCGCCGAGGCGAAGGCCGCCGGGTTCACCGCCGCCGCCACCCTGCCGGACCGCCCCGGCGACGCGGCACCCGATCCGGCGCTGGTCGACCGGGCGATCGCCACGGTGGCCGACGTGGTCGCGCCCGGCACGCTCTTCACCCCGGTCCGCGACGACGACGTACGCACCGGTCTGGTCGCCACCATCCCCGGCTGGCCCACCCGGGCCAGCGCGCTGGTGCTCTGCTCGCCGCCCACCCCGGTCGGCCCGGTCCAACTGGTCCGCTTCGGTGCCGACGTACAGCGCCTCCGCACCGCCCTGGCGGCACACGGCGTACCCTCCCAACTCCTCCCGCCACCCGCGCACACCGCTGCCGCCGCCGCCCTCGCGCTCTGACCGGCTCCTCGCCCGGCCGCTCCTCGCCGCCGTCGGCCTAGGCGTTGAGGATGGCGCGGCCCAGCGGAGTGAGGGTGTGCAGGACGGTGTTGCGGTCGCGGTGGCTGACCAGCAGGCCGGCGTTGCGCAGGACGGTGGCGTGCTGGCTGGCCGCCGCCGGTGAGATGTGCAGCCGGCGGGCCAGTTCGCCGGTGCTGCAACCGTCGTCGCTGGCGGCCAGCACCGCGGCGCGGGTCCGGCCGAGCAAGGCGGCCAGCGCCGCCCGGTCCGCGTCGGGCTCCCGCGCCTCGTCCGGCGCCAGCCCACCCAGCCGGTCCACCGGGTACACCAGCACCGGCGGCAGCTTCGGGTCGACCAGCGCCACCGGCGTGTTCGCGCAGAAGAAGGACGGCACCAGCAGCAGTCCGCGCCCCTGGAGGTGCAGCTCACGGCTGCTCGGATAGTCGGGGATCTCCAGGACGCCGGAGTCCCACCGCACCCCCGGCCGCAAGCCGGTCAGCAGCCCCTCGATGCCACCGTCGAGCATGGCCCGCGCCCGCCGGGCCCGGTCCGCCTCCACCGCGGCCTGCACCCGGGTCCAGTACGGCCCGAGAGCCAGTTCCCGGTAGCGCCCCATGGCCGTGGTCAGGTGTGCCAGCGCGTCCGGTTCGCCCCGGGCCAGGGCACCGGCCCCGGCGGGCAGGTTCCGGGCGTTGCCCAGCAACGTCAGGTCGCGTTGCAGCAGCGACACGGGCGTACGCCGGACCGCCTCCATCCCGGCCTCGAACCCGTCCACGCTCTCGTACGGGGTGAGGAAGTCCGGGAAGTAGCCACGGGGTGGGTTCAACGCCAGCAGCAGCCGCAGGCCGGCCGCGTCCTCCTGCCGACGCAGGTCGCGCATGACCTCGCGGCGCCAACCGGACAGCAACGGGTCACGGCCGCGCTCGGGCAACAGGTGCAGGCTCAGCACCACTTCCCAGACCGGATTGGCCGCCGGGGCCACCCGGGTCCGGAGGATGTCCTCGCCGGAGAAATGGATCTTCAGCATGGAACGACTCCCTGCCGCCCGGTTGGGGGCCACCCGGCGACTCCCCGCACTCTACCTGGGCCACCTCCGGGCTGGGCCGTTAAGCCTGGGCTAAAAGACCTCGACTCCTAACCGTCGGGTCAGCCATGCTTCCCGTGTCGCCAGGGGCGACGCACCTCGGACGCGCCCAGACCTGGGCCGCGTCGGGGTCGGGGAAGCTGACGGGCGGCACTACACGAGGGTCTGTGGGACCTGGTTCCGCAGGGGTGTCGCCCGTTCAGCGTTTCCAACCGACGAACCGGAAGCCACGCTCCGCTACCCTGATCCGGTGGCGAAGGAGGAGGGCCGGTTGTCGACATCCCAGGTGGTTGACGAGCCCACGGCAGGCCCGGAGGGCGACTGGACGGCACTGTACGCCGACACGGTGACGGTGCTCGCCGGCTGGCAGCCGACCAGCCCGGACGCCGCGGCGGCCCGGCAGCACACCCTCGACCTGCTCGCCGACGGGCCGCTCGCGCTCAGCCGCGAGCATCTGCCCGGCCACGTCACCGCCAGCGCGCTGGTCTTCGACACGACCGGCAGCCAGGTGCTGCTCTGCCTGCACGGCAAGCTGCACAAGTGGGTGCAGCTCGGCGGGCACTGCGAGCTGGGCGACCTGACCCTGGCCGGTGCGGCGCTACGCGAGGCGACCGAGGAGTCGGGCATCGCCGGCCTGCGGATCGACCCGGTGCCGATCGACGTGAACCTGCACCCGGTCAACTGTCAGGGCGGGTCGGTGTCGGTGCACCACGACGTACGCTTCGCCGTGTTCGCCCCGGCGGAAGCGGTGGCACAGGTCAGCGCCGAGTCCGAAGCGCTCGGCTGGTTCCCGCCGGACCAGTTGCCGCATCCACTGGCCGGCGGGACGGCCCGGCTCGTCGCGCCGGGACTGGCCGCGTTCAGACGAGCTTCTCCTCGCCCCGCTCCTTGAGCGCGTCCACGATCGTCTTCACGTCCTGAGCCCGGTCACGCGGGCAGACCAGCAACGCGTCCGGGGTGTCGACCACGATCAGGTCGCGGACGCCGACGGAGGCCACCAACCGACCGGACTGCGGCACCACCACCATGCCGGTACTGTCCCGCAACAGCACCTCGGCCTCGGCGTCAGCGCCGAGCACCACGTTGCCGTCGGCGTCCGCCGGCAACACCTCGCCGAGGGTGTGGAAGTCGCCGACGTCGTTCCAGCGGAAGTCACCCGGTACGGTCGCCACCCGACCGGCACCGGCCGCCCCCTCCATCACCGCGTAGTCCACCGAGATCTTCGGCAGCGTCGGCCAGACCGCGCCGAGCACGTCGTCCTGTTCGTCGCTGTCCCAGGCCGCCGCGATCGCGGTGACCCCGGTGTGCAGGGTGGGCTGCTGGCGGGCCAGTTCGGCGAGGAACGCCGACACCCGCCAGACGAACATGCCGGCGTTCCACAGGTACCGACCGGAGTTCACGTACGCCTCGGCGACCTCGGCGTTCGGCTTCTCCTTGAACTCGACCACCGGCCGCATCGGGCCGTCGCCGACCGGATCACCGGTCTGTAGGTACCCGTATCCGGTCTCCGGCCGGGTCGGCTTGATCCCGACGGTCATCAACAGTCCCTGCTCGGCCCCCCGGATCGCCTCCCGCACCGTGCTCACCCACTGCTGCGGGTCACCGATCAGGTGGTCGGCGGCGAACGACCCCATCACCGCGTCCGGATCCCGTACGGCGATCACCGCGGCGGCCAGCGCGATGGCGGCGCAGGAATCCCGCGGCGAGGGCTCGACCAGGATGTTCTCCTCCGGCAGCCCGGTCAGCTGGCGGGCCACGGCGGCGGCGTGGGCCGCGCCGGTGACCACCATGGTGCGGTCCGGGCTGGTCAACGGCGCCGCCCTCCGCACCGTCGCCTGCAACAGCGACGCGGACGTGCCGGTGAAGGGGTGGAGAAACTTGGGATGGCCGGCACGGGACAGCGGCCACAACCTTGTGCCACTGCCACCCGCCGGAATGACGACATAGATCACCAGGACATCATGCCCGACCCGCCCACCCGGGACGCGCCGCTTGGCGGCCTCAGGCCCGCGCCCGCGACCACGCGGCGATGTGCACCTCGGCGCTGGACTCCCAGGTGAACTCCTTCGCCCGGTCGAAGCCGGCCTTGGCCAGCGACAGCCGGCGCGGCTCGTCGTCGAGCAGCGCGGCCAGGTCGGCGGCGATCTGATCCGGGTCCTCGCTGGTGTACGCCACCGCGTCGCCACCCACCTCCGGCAGCGACAGCCGGGGCGTGGTGAGCACCGGCGCGGCGCACGCCATCGCCTCCAGGATCGGCAGACCGAACCCCTCACCGTACGAGGGGTACGCCGCGACCAGGGCGCCACCGAGGAAGCCGGGCAGGTCGGCGTAGCGCAGGTAACCGGGGCGCAACAGCCGCAGGTGCGACGGCACCTCGGCCACCGCCCGGTCGATGTCGTCGTCGTGTCCCTGACCACCGGCGACGACCAGAGCCGGCGGATCCTGCCGGTCGGCCACCGCCCGGGCCCAACCCCGGATCAGGTTCGGCACGTTCTTGCGGGGCTCCTTCGCGCCGAGAAACGCGACGTAGCTGCTGCCGCCGAGGCCGAGCCGGGCGCGCACCCGGGCCTTCTCCTCGTCGCCGGGGGCGTGGAAGGCGGCGTGGTCGACACCGTGGTACGCGACGTCGATACGGGTCGGGTCGGCGTCGAGCAACCGGATCAGTTCGTCGCGCGTCGCCTTGCTCGGCACGATCACCCGGTCGGCCCGGCGCAGCGACGTCTTGATCGCGCTGCGGAAGAACGTCCGGCGGGACTTGTCGTAGTGCTCCGGCTCGGTGAAGAAGGTCGCGTCGTGCACAGTGACCGTGACCGGGCAACCGGCCCGCAGCGGACAGGTGTAGAACGGCGAGTGCAGCACCTCCGCGCCGACCTGCTGGGCCAGCAGCGGCAGGCCGGTCTGTTCCCAGGCGAGCCGGGCCGGGCGGTGCGCGACCGCGGCCGGCGCCGGAATGATCTCGGCGGCGGGCAGCTTCCGGCGGTACCGCTCCAGATCGGTGCGGAGGCTGACCACCACCAGGTCCACCGCCGGCCCACACACCTTGCCGAGCGCGCCGAGCAGGCCGTCGACGTATCTACCGACGCCGCCACGGTCGGCGGGGACACTCGTGGCGTCGATGAGCACGCGGGGCGGGCGGCCGGCGGTCACAGGGCGGCTCCTTGCGATGGCGGGACTGTGGGGAACAACACTCCGGCAAGCCTACGCCGGAGCCGGGTACGGACGCTGACTGCGACCCGACGGTACGTCGACTTGTCGCTGTCATCGAGTACGGCCGCCGGCCGCGTATCGTTCGCGTCGATGGCCGACAACATTGCCCGGGTGTTCGCCGACGCGATCGCGACCGACCCGAACCGACCCCTGCTGACCTGGTACGACGACGCCACCGGCGAGCGCACCGAACTGTCCGGCGCGACGCTGGCCAACTGGGTGGCCAAGACGGCCAACCTGCTCGTCGACGAACTGGCGCTGGAACCGGGCGGCACCGCGGCCGTGCTGCTGCCCCCGCACTGGCAGACCGCCGCCGTACTCTTGGGCTGCTGGTCGGCCGGGCTGACCGTGGCCAACCGACCGGGCCCGGTGGACGTGCTCTTCGCCGCCGCCGACCGGATCACCGAGGCGGACGCCTGGTCCGCCGGCGACTCCTACGTGCTCGCGCTGCATCCGCTCGCCCTACCGATGCGGGAGGTCCCGGCCGGCTTCGCCGACTACGTGACCGAGGTACGCAGCCACGGTGACCACTTCGGCGCGTACCCCCCGGGTGGCCCGTCCCACGCGGAGCTGCGCACCCGGGCGACCGCCCGGGCCGCCGAGTTCGGCCTCGTCCCCGGCGAACGGGTTCTGATCGACGTCGACCGGTACCCCGACCCCCTCGACTGGCTCCTCGCCCCGCTCGCCGCGGGCGCCACCCTGGTCCTCTGCGCCCACCCCGATCCCGCCCACCTCCCCACCCGCCGAACCACCGAACGAATCACCACCCCCCTCCCCTGACACCCACCCTCCCCGCCCCCGATCCCTCTGCCGAGAGCGGGGTGGGGTGGGGTTAGGAGGGTCGGGTGCGGTGGTGGGCGAGGGTGGCGAAGGCGGTCAGGGAGTCGGGGTTGGCCAGGGCGCCCTTGGCGGCGGCCTGGTCGACGGGGGTGCCGGTGAGGATCTTCTTGACCGGGACTTCCAGTTTCTTCGCCGACAGGGTCCGCGGCACTGCGCGTACCTGGTGGATCTCGTCGGGGACGTGTCGGGGCGACAGGGCGGTACGCAGCTCGCGGCAGATCTTCTTCCGCAGTTCGTCGTCAAGGGAGAGTCCGTCCGCGAGCACCACGAACAGCAGTAGCTCACCGGCGCCGCCCTCGTCGTCCTCCAGGTGCACCACGACCGAGTCGACGATCTCGTCCAGCGCCTCCACCACGGAGTAGAACTCGGCGGTGCCTAGCCGTACGCCGCCACGGTTGAGGGTGGCGTCGGAGCGGCCGGTGATCACGCAGCCGCCACGGGAGTTGATGGTGATCCAGTCGCCGTGCCGCCACACTCCGGGGTAGACGTCGAAGTACGCCTCCCGGTAGCGGACGCCGTCCGGGTCGTGCCAGAAACCTGTTGGCATGCTCGGCATCGGCTCGGTGATCACCAGCTCGCCCAGTTCGCCGAGGACCGGCGTACCGTCCGACGAGCGGGCCTCCACCTTCGCGCCAAGTGCCCGGCAGGTGATCTCGCCAGCGTGTACGGGCAGCAGCGGGACGCCGCCGACGAAGCCGGTGCACACGTCGGTGCCACCGGACAGCGACTGGAGTTGCAGGTCGCGGCCGACGGTGTCGTACACCCAGTGGAAACCTTCGACGGGTAGCGGCGCTCCGGTCGAGCCGAGTCCACGCAGCGCGGAGAGGTCGGCGATCTCCCGGGGTACCAGCCCGGCCTTGCGGCAGGCCAGCAGAAACGGTGCCGAGGTGCCGAAGTAGGTGGTGTCGGTCTGCTCGGCCAGCCGCCACAGCGCGCCCAGGTCGGGGTGGCCCGGGTTGCCGTCGAAGAGCACGATCGCCGCGCCGACCGCCGGGCCGGAGACCAGGAAGTTCCACATCATCCAGCCGGTGGTGGTGAACCAGAAGAAGCGGTCGGTCGGGCCCAGGTCGTGGTGCAGGGCGAGCATCTTCAGGTGTTCCAGCAGGATGCCACCGTGGCCGTGCACGATCGGCTTGGGCAGTCCGGTGGTGCCGGAGGAGTAGAGCACGTAGAGCGGGTGGTCGAAGGGCACCGGGGTGAAGGCGAGTGGCTCGTCGGTGGGTGCCGCCAGCTCGGTCCAGGTCAGGGCGCCGTCCGGCGGGGCCGCCTTCGGGTCGAGGTAGGCGATGGTGACGGTGTGTCGCAACGAGGGCAGGGCCGCCTGGATGGCGGCCACCTCGGCGCGGCGGTCCACCGGCTTGTCGCCGTACCGGTAGCCGTCCACGGCGACCAGCACCCTGGGTTCGATCTGCTGCCACCGGTCGGTGACGCTGCGGGTACCGAACTCGGGCGCGCAGGACGAGAAGATGGCGCCGAGGCTGGCCGTGGCGAGCAGCAGCACGTACGTCTCGGGGATGTTCGGGGCGTACGCGGCCACCCGGTCGCCGGTGGTCACACCGAGCCGGCGCAGGCCAGCCGCCACCCGGCGGACCTGTTCCCGCAGCTCGGCGGCGGTCAGGGTGACCGGGGCACGGGTCTGACCGTACGCGAGCACCACCGGGTCGTCGGCGGACCGGCCGGGCATCCGCAACACGTTCTCGGCGTAGTTGAGGGTGGCGCCGGGGAACCACCGGGCGCCCGGCATGTCCCGGCCGGACAGGGTGGCCGTCGGCGGGGTGTGCGCGATGACCTCGAAGTGGTCCCAGATCGAGCGCCAGAAGGCGTCCAGGTCGGTGACCGACCACTGCCACAGCGCGTCGTAGTCGGCGAACTCCAGCCCACGGTGCTCGGCCAGCCAGCGCAGGTACGCCCCGATCCGCGAGCGTTGTAGCACGTCCGCCGGCGGCGTCCACAGCACGTCAGTCACTGGTCACTCCTCCCCTGGCCCGGCACGGCGCTGTGCGGTGGGCCGTGGCGCCATCTTGCCCTACCCCGAAGCGCCATTCTCCGCAGCCGACCCCGCCCGGCGCATGTGCCCACCCCACATGAAACGGCCGGCCGAGTGGGTACAGGCCGGGCTGCTCAGGAGCGCTGCGGCGGTTGGACGCGGAAGCCCTCGAGGAAGGTGGTCAGGTAGCGCTGCGCGCTGGCGATCCGCTCCGCTGGGGTCGCGCCGTGCAGCTGGGCCGCGTAGGCGATGCCGCACATGATCGGCACCAGGTCGGCGGCGGTGAGGTCGGGGCGGATCACGCCGGCCGCACCGGCCCGGTCGAGCAGTGTGGTGCCGATCGACCAGATCGACCGTTTGAGTTCGGTGGTACGGGCCAGCGCCTCGTTCGGCGCGGCGACGACCATGGCCAGGGACGCGTCGCCGACCTGGGCCTCTACCGTACGGGCCAGGAACTCCTCCAGTCCGCGGCCGGGATCGGCACAGCTCAGGGCCGCCTCGCCGTGGGCGGCCAGCGACTCCAGGCAGGGAGTGGCGACGGTCTCCAGCAGCGCCTCGACGGTGGGAAAGTGCCGGTAGACGGTGCCGACACCGAGCCCGGCGCGGCGGGCGACGTCGTTGAGTTGCAGGGGTGTGCCCTCGGCGACCAGGTCGCGGGCCACGGCGACGATCCGGTCCCAGTTGCGGGCCGCGTCCTTACGCAGCGTCGTGGTCGCCATCGGCCCAGCCTAACCGGATCGCGGATCCGGATCACCGTCGCCAGACCGGCGTTCCCTATCCGACCGTGAGTGGCGCGTGCCGTTCGCTGAGCCGGCGCACGGCTCCGGCGGTGCGCGGGTCGGCCGCCGCGCGTGGCGGCGCCTTCGGCCGGGCCCGGCTGTCCAACACGATCCCGGTACGGCGGGTCAGCACGTCGTCGGTGGCGGCGACGATCGACGATCGGGCCGCCACGGATGCCGCGCCGGCGGTCGATCGTTCGAACGTGCGGCGCACCAGCGGCCAGAGCAGCCGAAGACCGGGTGACACGATCTTCGGGCTGGTCATCGTGCCGTTGGTCATGTCGGTCGCCGCGCCGCCCGGGTCGGCGGCGAAGACCGAGACACCGGTGCCGTCCAGCCGGCGGGCCAGATCCAGCGTGTAGGCGAGGTTGGCCAGCTTGGCCCGGCCGTACCAGTGGAAGCCGTAGTAGCCGCCGGGCGGCTCGACGGCGTCGAAGGTCCGTTTGGCGGTCACGATCGCCGCCGAGGTGACGTTGACGATCCGGCTCGGCGCGCTCGCGGTCAGGGTCGGCAGCAGCTCGGTGAGCAGGTACGGCGACAGGTGGTTGACGACGAACGACGCCTCGACGCCGGCCAGGTCGCGTCGGTCGGCGAACATGGCGCCGACGTTGTTGACCAGCACGCTCAGCGGTTCGCCCGAGGCGCGGTGCTCGGCGGCGAGTTGGCCGGCGAGCATCCGGACCGCGTCGAGCGAGGCCAGGTCGGCCCGCCGGAACCGCGCCGGGTGTGCCGGAGTGGTCGCGTTGATCCGTTCGACGGCGGCGGCGCCCCGGTCCGCGTTGCGCCCCACGACGGTGACCGCGAAACCGGCGGCCGCCAGGCCGAGGGCCGTCTCGAAGCCGATGCCACCGGTCCCGGCCGTGACCACAGCTGTCCTTCGCATGACCGTCCACCCATCCCAGAAATACGGATACCCCATCCGCTCAGCTCCGACGCTAGCACAAGTGGATTAGCTATCCGGTTCATTCGGCTGTGGCTCAACTCGCGCGGTGGGCCTGGATGGCGCGGCGACGGGCCAACCGGTGCGCCCGGCGGATCTCCGCCTCCCGCCAGCGCCGCTCGTCGTCGGGCGTCTCCGGCGCCACCGGGCGCACCGGCCGGGGCGCACCGCCGACCTCGACGCCGACGAAGACGAGGTACGCGGTGGCCACCCGCACCGGCGCCTCCTCGGCCGAGTCCCAGCGCTCGGCCATCACCCGTACGCCGACCTCCATCGAGGTCTGCCCGGTCCAGTTCACCTGGGCGTACGCGTGCACCAGGTCGCCCACCCGGACCGCCTCGGAGAAGACGATCTCGTCGATGGCGGCGGTCACCGCCGTACCGCCGCTGTGCCGGGCCGCCGCCGCCCCGGCGACGTCGTCGATGAACTTCATCAGCACTCCGCCGTGCACGGTGCCGTAGAGGTTGACGTCGACGGCGGTCATGATCCGGCTGAGTGTCACCCGGGAGTACGACGTGGGTTTACCCGCCGGTGCGGCGCAGGGGTGCTCGGTCATGGCGGAAACGGTACGGTGCGCGGATGCGACATCTGTGGAGCTTCCTCGCCGGGCTGGTGGTGGCGCCGATCACCTGGGTGTTGATCACCCTCGGGCAGGACGGGTCGGCCGGCACCGTGAACCGGTGGGTGGAGATCGGCACATCGAACACGGCCAACCTGATCGAACCGGCCGTCTACCTCGCCGTCGGCGGCATCGTGCTGGGCCTGCTCGGCACGCTACGGATCTCACCGCTCGGCCCGCTGGTGGCCGGGCTGCTACTGATCACCCCGTACGTGGGGCTGTTCGTCACTCCGTTCCGGGTCCGCGACCGCATCCCCGGCGACTGGGAGTTCCTCGGCGACCCGCTACCGCTGCGGCTGCCCGTGGAGAACGGCACGCTCTTCCTGATCGGCGTGCTGCTGCTGATGGCGACGTTCAGCGGTCAACGGTGGCGCCGCTGGCCGCAGCCGGTCGCCGAGCCGGTGCCGGCGGAGGCTCCGACGCAGGAGCAGCCGCTGACCGACTGGCCGCTGGCCCCGGCGGCGGAGCGCGAGACCACACCACTCAGCCTCGGCTACCCCGCACCGGACGAGACGCCGACCGAGCCGCTGCCCCGGCGTATCGGTGGCGCGTCGCCGTGGTCGGCGCCGCCGGGCAACCTGCCCCGCCGCGACGACGCCACCAACTGAGCCGAGGACGCACCCGCGCCCGCCCGGTGGCGACCCCGCCGGGCGGGCGTCGCACGTCAGCCCTTGAGCAGCTGGCGGGCCATCACGATCCGCTGCACCTGGTTCGTACCCTCGTAGATCTGGGTGATCTTGGCGTCGCGCATCATCCGCTCCACCGGGTAGTCCCGGGTGTAGCCGTAGCCGCCCAACAGCTGCACCGCGTCGGTGGTGATCTCCATCGCGGCGTCGGAGGCGAAGCACTTGGCCGCCGCGCCGAAGTAGGTGAGGTCGGCGTCGCCCCGCTCGGACCGGCCGGCCGCGGCGTACGTCAACTGCCGCGCCGCCTCCAGCTTCATGCCCATGTCGGCGAGCATGAACTGCACGCCCTGGAACTCGGCGACCGCCTTGCCGAACTGCTTGCGCTCGGCGACGTACCCCTTGGCGTAGTCGAGCGCGCCCTGGGCGATGCCGACCGCCTGCGCGGCGATGGTCACCCGGGTGTGGTCCAGGGTCTGCATCGCGGTGCCGAACCCGGTGCCCTCGGCGCCGATCATCCGGTCCGCCGGGATCCGCACGTTGTCCAGGTAGACCTCGCGGGTCGGGGAGCCCTTGATGCCGAGCTTCTTCTCCGGCGCGCCGAAGCTGACGCCGGGATCGGACTTCTCGACCACGAAGGCGGAGATGCCGCGGGACCGGGCACTCGGGTCGGTCACCGCGAAGACCGTGTAGAACTCGGAGACCCCGGCGTTGGTGATCCACCGCTTCACGCCGTTGAGCACCCAGTGTTCTCCGTCACGTACCGCCCGGGTGGTCATCGACGCCGCGTCGCTGCCGGCCTCCGGCTCCGAGAGGCAGTACGAGAACATCGCCTCACCGGCGGCGACCGGGGTCAGGTAGCGGCGCTTGAGTTCGTCCGATCCGGCCAGCAGCAGCGGCATGGTGCCCAGCTTGTTCACCGCCGGAATCAGCGAGGACGAGGCGCAGGCCCGGGCCACCTCCTCGATCACGATCGCGGTGGCCAGGGCGTCCGCCCCGGCGCCGCCGTACTCGACCGGGATGTGCGGAGCGTGGAAGTCCGCGGCCCGCAGGGCGTCGTACGACGCCTTCGGGAACTCACCGCTCTCGTCCGCCTCAGCGGCCTGCGGCGCCACCTTGGCCGCACAGACCTCACGGACCGCCTCCCGGATCGCCTCATGCTCCTCGGGCAACCGATACACGTCGAACGACGACTGATCTGCGGCCATGCCGGCCCCTCCCCTTGACGGCTATCATGCGCAATCTGTAGGTCGTCACCGGGACGCCCACCGCGCAGAATGAAGGATAACGACCACAGTTCAGGCGATGTTACCGGCGCGTAGGATCGCCGATGACGGAGCCCACCGCCGTTCGGCGATGATGGAAGACGTACCCAGCACTACCCCTCCGGTGCCCGGCCAGGCGCCGCAGCGGACCGCGACGCGATTGCGCCGCCAGTACGAGCGGAGAGACAGGCGTGACCATCCCGTACCCGAACACCCAGCCGATGCCCGTCATCGCCGCGGTGACACCCCCCTCGGGTGCCTCCCGCCCCCGGGTGACGTTCCTGGGCACCGGCTACCTCGGCGCGACCTACGCCATCTGCTACGCAGAACTCGGCTACGAGGTACTCGGCTACGACGTCGACCCAGACAAGATCGCCAAGCTGAACGCCGGTGAGGTGCCGATCCACGAGCCCGGCCTGGACGAGCTGCTGCGGCGCAACCTCGCCGCCGGCCGCCTGCGGTTCAGCACCGACATCGCCGAGACCGCCGACTTTGGTGACGTGCACTTCATCTGCGTGGGCACGCCGCAGCGCGCCGACGGGATGGGCGCCGACCTGTCGTACGTCGAGGCGTCGGTGACCAGCCTCGCCCAGCACCTCAGCCGCAAGGCGTTGATCGTCGGCAAGTCCACCGTCCCGGTGGGCACCGCCGAGTGGGTGGAGCAGCTGGTCAGCAAGCACGCCCCCACCAACCTCGACGTCGAGGTGGCCTGGAGCCCGGAGTTCCTCCAGGAGGGCTTCGCCGTCGACGACGTACTGCGGCCGAACCGGATCGTGGTCGGCGTCAAGAGCGAGTGGGCCAACAGCATGCTGTACGCGGCGCACAAGGGCGTGTTCGACCTGGCCGCCACCGAGGACCGCGAGGTACCCCTGGTGGTCACCGACTTCGCCACCGCCGAGTTGGTCAAGGTCGCCGCGAACGCCTTCCTGGCCACCAAGATCTCGTTCATCAACGCGATGGCCGAGGTCTGCGAGGTCGCCGGCGGCGACGTCACCCAGCTGGCCCGCGCCATCGGGTACGACCCGCGGATCGGCAACCGCTTCCTGCAGGCCGGGCTCGGCTTCGGCGGCGCCTGCCTGCCCAAGGACATCCGGGCCTTCCAGGCCCGGGCGCAGGAACTGGGCGCCGGTGAGGCACTGCGCTTCCTGCACGAGGTCGACCTGATCAACCTGCGCCGCCGTACCCGGGTCCTGCAACTCGCCGCCGAGCTGCTCGGCCGCCGCTCCGGCCCCGCCGGCCCGGACCTGTCCGGCACCCGGATCGCGGTGCTCGGCGCCACCTTCAAACCCAACACCGACGACGTACGCGACGCACCCGCCCTCGCCGTCGCCGCGCTGCTGCACAAGGCCGGCGCCGACGTTCACGTCTACGACCCGCAGGGCATCGACAACGCCCGCCGCGCGGTTCCGGAGCTGACCTACGAGTCCGGTATCGCCGAGGCGGTCGCCGGCAGCGACCTGGTCTGCGTTCTCACCGAGTGGGCGGACTTCCGCAACGCCGACCCGAACGCCCTCGGCGACCTGGTCGCCGGCCGCCGCGTGGTCGACGCCCGCAACTGCCTCGACTCGACGCTCTGGACCCAGGCGGGCTGGGAGTACCGGGGGCTGGGACGGCCGTAGCCGATCCCGGGGGCACCCCTGCCCGCGATCTTGCACTTTCGGTCGGCGTTCGGCGGCTTATGCGCGGAATGCGGCGACCGAAAGTGCAAGATCTGTGAAGGTGGCCCGCGCCTTCGGCGGCGGACGGGGGGTGACCCGCCGACAACTGTCGAATTCCGGGGCGGCATTGTGCATGCTGCGACAGTGGGAATCCACAGTGCGGGTGGAGGGGTGTCGTGGCGACCTTTCAGTGCTCCTCGTGCGGTCGGGAGATCAAGCCGGCGGTCCGCTGCCCGCGATGCGGCGCCCACCAGCCACAGTGGGCCGAGCACCTGGCCGAGATCGAACGGTCCATCGCGGAGATGAAGGCCCGCGAGGCCGCCATCGCCAGTGAGCAGCGGCAACTCGCGTCCAAGATGCAGGCCGCGATCTTCCAGCGGGACACGCTCGCACACGCCGGCAACGTCGGTGACGAACGGGTCCGGCAGACCGCCCGGCCGCGCCGGGTGCTGCGGCGTCGGCCACCGGCCAAGCCGTCCGGCAACGACACCGTGCCGCCCGCCCAGCAGCCGAAGCGGAGCACCGTCCCACCGCCACCGGCTGACCCGGCGCCGCCGCGGGGACAGCCGACCGCCGGCCCCGGGTCACCACCCCGGGTACCACGGCAGGGCGCCACCCCCGGCCCCGACGACCCGCCGCCAGCGCGTACCGCGCCCGTCTGGCTGGACGCCGACGACCCGGAGCACCCGCCGGAGGCGTCCTCGCGAGAGGTCCAGAACATCCCGCTCGGCCTCGGCGCGTTGCTGCTCGGGGTGGCCGCGGTGGTCTTCGCCGTGGTCGCGACCAGTTCGATGGACGCGCTGGCCCGGCTCGGCATCCTGCTGCTGGCCACCGTGCTCATGCTGCTCGCCCCACCGGTGCTGACCCGACGCGGGCTGACCTCCACCGCCGAGACGATCTCCGCGGTCGGTCTGCTGCTGGTGCCGCTCGCCGGGTACGCGCTGTGGGCGGTGGACCGGATCGGCGGCGGCGCCTCCGGCGCGGTCTTCGCCGGGGTGATCTTCGCGGTCACCGCCGCCGTCTCCGTCGGGTACGCCGGCTGGACCCGGCTGCGCGCGCCCCGCTTCGCCACCGTGCTGGCCGCCCAGCCGGTGGTGCCGCTGCTGGCGTACGACCGGGTCAGCGGCCCCGCGGGCTGGGCGGTGGTGCTGACCGTGGTGGCCGTGATCGATCTCTGGTTGGCCCGCTCCCCGGTCACCGTGGAACGGCCACCGGTCGACGGTCCGGCCACCCCGCCCGGCCGGCCGAGCACCCCGCGCCAGCGGCCGGCCGAAGGCCGCCCCGAGGGCGCCCCGGAAGAGTCCGGTGAGGTGCTGGACCCGATCGCCGCCACTGCGGCCAGCACGCCCGCTCGCCCGGTGCCCGGGCTCCGGGAGCTGACCTGGGCGCTGCACGGCGTCGCCGTGGTGCTGGCCCTCGGCTCCGCGGTGACCGCGCTGCTGCGGGCCGAAACCGTGCCCGATGCCGTCGGCACCGGGCTGGTGCTGTTGCTCGCCGCCGCGGTCTGCCTGGCCGGCACGCTGGTGCTCCGGCGGGCGCCGCTACCCGACATCGGTGCCGGCGTACTCACCCTCGCCGTCATCGGCGCGCTGGGCCGGGTCGCCTCGGTGGCGCTGCCCGGACGCTCGCTGCTGCTGATCGCGGCCGTCATCGCGGTCACCGGCCTGGCGGTGCGCGCGGTACCGGAATCGGCCCGCCGTGGACCACAACTGGCCTCCGCGGTGGCGCTCACGGTCAGCGGCGTGGTCGTCGCGGGCAGCGCCCTGCGCGCCGGCATCGCGCCGATCCAGGCCGCGCTGCCGGCCTGGGCGGCCGACCTCGACAGCTACCCGGCCGAGCTGGCCGCCGCGGTGGGACCGACCACGTGGCAGCTCGCCGCCAGCGCCTTCCTGCTCACCGTCGCGGCGGTGTTGGCGCTGCCGCCGGAGATCCGCCGCGAGTTCGCGGTGACCGGTGCCGCGCTGACCGCTCTCGCCGTACCCGCCTCGTTCGGGCTGGGCTGGGCGGTGGCACCGTGGCCGATGGTGCTCACCGCGATCGGCATCGGGGCGCTCGGGCTCTCCGCCCGCACCACCCGGGCCGCGCTGGCGCACGCGGTGGCCGCCGCGGGCGTCGGGCTGGCCGGCGCCGGAGCCGCCCTGGCCCGTCCGGCGCTGACCGCCGCCGTACTGCTCGCCCTCGCCCTCGCCGGCGTCCTGATCGCCGCCGCGCCGCGGATCCGGCTCGCCCCGGCCGCGGCGGACACCGTCTCGGCGTGGGCCGCCGGTGGTGCGGCGTTCGCACTGCCCGGAGCGGTGGCCGCCTTCGTCGCGGCCGTCGCGCCCGACGGCCCCGTGTTGACCCCGGCGAGCCTGCGCGAGGCGACCGTGCCGGTACTGGCCGCCAGTTTCCTCGCGGTCTGCGTCACGCTCGGCTACGCCGCCGTCGTCCAGGTGTCCCAGCGGCAGATCCCGGCACCGCTGTCGGTGGGTACCGGCCTCGGCGCGCTGATGGTCGCCGCCGCCGGGTTCGGCGCGCCCGGCGCCACCGTGGCCGACGCCTGGGTCGCCGCGCTGCTGCTGGTCTCCGCCGTGCTCCTCTTCCTCGCCCCCTCGATCGACCTCGGCCGCCGCGCCGACCTGGCGCTGGACGGCTCCGACCTGGCCGCCGCGGCGGTGACCGCCGCACTGGTCGCCACGCTGCTGCGGATCGGCACGGTGGTCGCGCCCGGCGGACAGCTCGCCGTCGCCGCCGCGCTCGTCCTGGTGGTCGCGGTGGCCGCCCGGGCGATGCCGGAACAGTGGCGACGCGGGCCGGTGCTCGGGCTCGCCGTCGGCGGGGTGCTGATCGGCCTGCTGGCCGGCTGGATGGCGCTGCGTGGCGGGGTCGGTGTCCTGGCCACCCCCGGTCCGATCTGGAACGGTGACCTCAGCGGCTGGCCGGCCGCGCCGACCGGCGGTACCACCTGGCAGGGCCCGATCGCGCTGCTGCTGCTCGCGCTGGCCGCCGGCATCCTGCTGCCACCGCCGTGGCGCTACGACGTCTCCGGCGTGGCGGTGGTGCTGGCCACCATCGGCGCCCCCGCCGCCTTCGACCTGGCCTGGTGGTCGCCGGTCCTGATCGGCGCCATGGTCGCGACCGTCGTCGGGATGGCCGCCGTCGCCTCGTACGACCCGCGGGCCGCGCTGTCCCGGATCACCGTCGCCGCAGTGGTGGCGCTGCACGCGGCCGGCGCCGGTCTGGTCCGCCCGTCGACCACCGCGCTGGCGCTGGGCAGCATCGCGGTGATCGGCACGGTGGTGGCGGCGCTGGCCCGGTCCACGGCGGTCTCGCTCGTCGACGACCTCGACCGCGAGGGCATGCCGCCGCATCTGGCGCAGATCGGCGGCGCCGCGCTGGGCGCAGCGCTGTTGGCGCTGCCCGGGGCCACCGCCGCGCTGGCGGCCGAGTTCGGTCACCTGCCCGAGGTGGTACTGACCGCAGGCCTGGCCGCGTCGAGCCTCGGGCTGGCCGCGGTGGCCGTGGTCCGCCGGCAGGTTCCGCAGTACCTCCCCTGGGCCAGCGCCGGAGTGGCCGGTGGCGCGGTGGTGACCGCGCTGGCGGCCGTACCCGTCCACCTGCCGATCGGCGTCTACGCGGCCGCGGCGGCCCTGCTCGGGGTGCTCGCCGAACTGGTCCGCGGCGCCACCGAACCACCCGCCGACCCGGGTACCCCGATCCGCCGCTGGTCGGTGCTGCTGGACGGGGCGCTGCGCCGATCGCCCGACGACGCTTCCCGGCGCAGGTGGCGGGTGAGCCCGGCCGCCGGGGCGCTGGCCGCCGCTGCCCTGCCGACCGTCCTGGCGCTGATCTCCATCGCGCCGTCGCTGCTGGCCGCGCTGGTCGACCCGCACCGTACGCTCGACCGGATCTGGCAGGGCCCGCCACCCGAACTGCTCGATCCCCCGCCCGCCGCGGTCAACCCCACCCACGTGCTGACCGCGCTGCTGCTCACCGTGACGGCGGCGCTGGCGGCCACCGGCTTCAGCGGTGGCCGTCGTTCCCGGGCCGTACCGGTGGTGCTGCCCGGCGCCGCGGTGACCCTGTTGATCGCCCCGATCGCCCTCGGTGGTGGCTGGCCGACGAGCACCCGGGCGGCACTGGTGGTGTTCACCATCTCGATGCTGGGGCTGGCGCTGACCCCACCGCCGTCCATCGTGGAGCGGGCACGGTCGTTGCGGCTGGCCCGGGTACTGGTCTTCCTGATCGGCCTGGCCGCCGGTGGGGCGGGGCTGGCCGGCAGCCTCGCCACCCGGGACCTGACCCTGTTGAGCCTCGGCGGTGCCGTCGGCGTCGGCGTGGTCGCAGCGCTGTTCGGCACCACCGCCCGGGCGCGCATCCTCGGCTGGCTGTTCGCCTCGCTGATGGCGCAGCTGTTCGTACTCACCGCCGGTCTGGTGGCTGGGCTCGCCGCGGTCTGGTCCGCGTTCGGCGTACTCGCGGTCGGCGCCGCCCTCCAGGTCTTCGCCGCGACGCTGCCCCGGCTACGTCGCCCCGAGGCGCAGCGTGAGGCGGCGACGGTGGAATGGAGCGCCCACGCCGCCGCGCTGATCGCGCTGGCCCTGGCCTTCGACTCGCCCCGGCACATCGCCGCGCTGCTGGCCGCCTGGGGTGCGGTCCTCGGCATCGCGGCCCTGCGCCCCGGCCGTCGCCCGGTCGAGCGACGGATCCTGTTCTGGGCGGTGGTGATCTGCGAAATCACCGCCTGGTGGATCCTGATGTGGGTCGCAAACGTGGCGCTGCCCGAGGCATACACCCTGCCGTTCGCCGCGCTGGCCCTGCTGGTCGGCGTCCTGGAGTTGCGGCAACGCCCCGAGCTGAGCAGCTGGGTGGCGTACGGGCCGGCGCTGGTGACCGCCTTCGTACCGACGCTGGCCATCGTGGTGGCCACCGACTCGAGTACGCTGCGCCAGGTGCTGCTGCTGCTCGGCGCGGTCGGCGTCCTGGTCTTCGGGTCGATGAGTCAACAGCAGGCGCCGGTGATCGTCGGCGCGGTCGTCACCGCGATCGCGGCCGTACACGCGCTGTTCAGCCTCGGTCCGTGGTTGGCGTTGATCCCGGTCGGATTCCTGCTGCTGATCCTGGGCGCCAGCAACGAGCGACGCCGTCGCGCCCAGGAACGCCTCCAGACCGCCCTACGCGGCATGCGTTGACCCGCCCGCCCGGCGCACGGATCCTTGGCAGGGGATCGCCCCTGCCAAGGCGGTTCCGGACCGGGGTCCGGCCGACCCGCTAGGCCAGCGAGGCGCGCAGGGCGGCGTCCTTCTCGGCGACCAGCTGCTCCAGGTCGGCCTGGTACGCCGACATCCGGTCCAGCAGGGCCGGATCGGACACGCCGAGGATGCGTACGGCGAGCAGCCCGGCGTTGCGGGCGTTGCCGATCGACACGGTGGCGACCGGCACACCGGCCGGCATCTGCACGATGGAGAGCAGCGAGTCCATCCCGTCGAGGTGCTTCAGCGGCACCGGTACGCCGATCACCGGCAGCGGGGTGACCGAGGCGACCATGCCGGGCAGGGCGGCGGCGCCACCGGCACCGGCGATGATCACCTTGACGCCCCGTCCGGCGGCGGCCCGGCCGTAGTCGATCATCTTGACCGGGGTGCGATGGGCGGAGACGACCTCGACCTCGTACGGCACCTCGAACTCGTCGAGCACCTCGGCGGCCGCCTTCATGGTCGGCCAGTCCGAGTCGCTACCCATGATCAAACCGACGGTGCTCACGCTGATCCCTCCGTACCGTCGCGTAGCCAACACATCGCCCGCGCAGCGCGGGACCGTACCTCGCCCAGGTCGTCCCCGAGCACCGTGACGTGCCCGATCTTGCGGCCGGGGCGGACCTGCTTGCCGTACAGGTGCACCCGGGCGGTCGGTTCGGCGGCGAAGAGGTGGTGCAACCGTTCGTCGATCGGCATGCCACCGGGCTCACCACCGAGCACGTTCGCCATCACCACCACCGGCGCGGTCAGCGAGGTGTCGCCCATCGGGTAGTCCAGCACCGCCCGCAGGTGCTGCTCGAACTGCGACGTACGGGCCCCCTCGATGGTCCAGTGCCCCGAGTTGTGCGGGCGCATGGCCAGTTCGTTGACCAGGATCCGGCCGCCACCGGCCGCCGAGTCGTCGGCGACCTCGAACAGCTCCACCGCCAGCAGGCCCACCACGTCCAGCGCGGTGGCCAGGTCGATGGCGAGCTGCTGGGCGGTCACCGCCAACTCCTCGGGCAGGCCGGGCGCGGGCGCCAGCACCTCGACGCAGATCCCGTCGCGCTGCACCGTCTCCACCACCGGGTAGACGGCGACCTGCCCGAACGGGGAGCGGGCCACCTGCACGGCCAGTTCGCGGCGCAGCGGCACCCGCTCCTCGACGATCAGCTTCGTGCCACCGGCGAGCAGCGTCTCCGCCAGCTCGGTGGCGTGCGCGGCGTCGGCGACCGGCCAGACCCCACGCCCGTCGTAGCCGCCGCGCGCCGCCTTGACCATCACCGGCCAGCCCAGCTCGTCACCGAAGGCGACCAGCTCGGCCGGCGACTCGACGGGCCGCCAGGCCGGGTTCGGCGCCCCCAGACCGTCGAGCCGTTCCCGCATCGCCCGCTTGTCCTGGGCGTGCACCAGGGCGTCCGCCGGGGGGAAGAGCTTCACCCCTTCGGCGGCGAGGGTACGGATGTGTTCGGTCGGGACGTGCTCGTGGTCGAAGGTGACCACGTCACAGCCCTTGGCGAAGGTACGCAGCGCGGCCAGGTCGGTGTGGTCGCCGTACTGGACGTCGGCGGCGACCAGGGCCGCGCCGTCGTCCGGCGTGAGGGCGAGCACACGCAGCGACTGGCCGAGGGAGATCGCGGACTGGTGGGTCATCCGGGCCAGCTGGCCGCCGCCCACCATGCCGACCACCGGCAGACCGGTACGGGAATCCATAGCGGCGCCAGCCTATCGGGGCGGGCCCGGCCGCCGTCCGCCGGATCCGGCTCAGCCGAGCTGCGTCACCAGCTCCTCGACGGTGCCGACCGGCCGTTGGCAGACGAAACCCCGGCAGACGTACGCGGCGGCCCGGCCGTCGAGCGGCGGCCGGTCGGCCAGCAGCGGCACCCCCGGCTGGTCCGGCTGACCGGCCACGATCACCGCACCCGGCGGGGCGTGCCGGTACGCCGCCGCGACCAGCGGATCACCGGCCGGATCGGCGGTGACCACCGCGATCTCGTACGGCCCGGAGAGCAGCGCCTCGCCCACCGTCGCCGCGTAGCCGGTGAACCGCGCGTGCCGTCCGACGATCGGCGCGACGGTGGCCAGGGCGGCCTCGGCAACCTCCCGGTAGCGGGTCTGCCCGGTCAGCGCCGAGTACGCCACCAGCGCGGCGGCGATCGCGGACCGGCCGGACGGGGTGGCGTTGTCGGTCGGGTCGGCCGGCCGGGTGACCAACTGCTCGGCGTCGTCGGCCGTGTCGTAGAACGCCCCGCCGGGCGCCGCGAAGTGCGCCAGCGCGGTGTCGAGCAGCTGCCCGGCCAGTTCCAGCCAGCGGCCCTCGCCGGTGACCTGGTGCATGGCGCAGAACGCCTCGGCCACGCAGCCGTAGTCCTCCAGCACGCCGGCCGGCTCACCGACCCGGCCGTCGCGGGAGGCACGACGCAGCCGGCCGTCCACCACGTGCACCCGGGCGAGGTACTCGGCGGTGTCCCGCAGCGCGCCGTCGGCGACGATGGTGACCCCTTCCAGCAGGTTCGCCTCGCCTTCGGTGCCGATCCGCCCGGCGGTCTCGACCAGCCGGACGAACTCGGCGAGCGCGGTGATCGCCAGACCGTTCCAGGCGGCCACCACCTTGTCGTCGCGGGCCGGTTGGGGGCGGGTGTCCCGGGCGGCGAGCAGCCGACCCACCACCTCCTGCCAGCGTTGCCGCACCGCCGGGTCGGCGTCGTCGACGTCGCGGGCCAGCCGCAGTACGCTGGCGCCCTGCTCGAAGTTCCCGGCGTCGGTGACGTCGAACAGGTCGGCGGCCCAGCGGCCGTCCTCGGCGCCCAGCACCTCGGTCAGCTGGGTCCGGGTCCAGACGTAGGTGAGCCCCTCGACGCCCTCGGTGTCGGCGTCCAGCGCGGAGGCGAAGCCCTGCCCGGGCCGGTGCAGCTCGTCGGCGAGGAACCGGGCGGTGTCCCGGGCCACCCGCAACGCCAGCGCGTCGCCGGTGAGCCGCCACAGCTGGGTGTAGACCCGCAGCAGCAGGGCGTTGTCGTAGAGCATCTTCTCGAAGTGCGGCACGGTCCAGTGCCCGTCCACTGAGTACCGGGCGAAGCCGCCGGCGAGTTGGTCGTGCAGGCCACCACGGGCCATCGCCTCGGCGGTGTGCCGGGCGATCTCCAGGCTCCGCGCCGAGCCGGTGCGCTGGTGGTGACGCAGCAGGAAGAGCAGGTTCAGGTGCGGCGGGAACTTCGGCGCCCCGCCGAAGCCGCCGTTGGTCTCGTCGTACTCGCTGGCCAGCTGGGTTGCGGCGGCGTCGAGCAGGTCGGCGGTGAGCGGGGCGGTGGGGCCGCCGACGGCCTGGGCGCCGCCGATCGCCTCGACCACCGCGGCCCCCTGGCGCAGTACGGCTTCCCGCTGGTCCTGCCAGGCGGTGCCGACCGACTGGAGCAGTTGGACGAAGTTCGGGCGGGGGAAGTACGTCCCGCAGAAGAACGGGGTGCCGTCCGGGGTGGCGAAGACCGTCATCGGCCAGCCGCCCTGGCCGGTCATCGCCTGGGTCGCCGTCATGTAGACCGCGTCGACGTCCGGCCGCTCCTCCCGGTCCACCTTGATCGACACGAAGCCCTCGTTGAGCAGCTTGCCGACCGCCTCGTCCTCGAACGACTCGTGCGCCATCACGTGACACCAGTGGCAGGCGGCGTAGCCGACCGAGATGAGCACCGGCACGTCGCGGCGTTTCGCCTCGGCGAACGCCTCGTCGCACCAGGGCCACCAGTCGACCGGGTTGTCGGCGTGCTGGAGCAGGTAGGGGCTGGTGGCGTCCGCGAGTCGGTTCACCCGACGACCATATCCAGCCCGGCCATCGGCCGCCGGTCGGACGTCGTGCCCCGGACGGTCTTCCGCAGTTCACCTTCATCCATCTATATCTGTACACACCTCCGGCGACTCTCACCGGTGCCGCGACGAGGAGGTCCCGTCATGCGCAGACTCCGGTCCCTGTCGGCGCCCATCACGGTCGCACTGGCCTGCCCACCCCTCCCCGCCCCCTCCCCCGCACCCTCCCCCACGCCTAACCTCCGACCCGGCCGAGTTGATCATGAGGTTGGCGGCGGTTCTGGTCGCCACGAGCGCCGCCAACCTCATGATCAACCAGCCGACTGGCTGGGTGGGTGGGTGGGTGGGTGGGTGGGTGGGGGTCGGGGTTAGGAGGCGCCGTCGGCGCGGAGGGGGAGGACGTTGGTGGGGGCCTGGCGGGCCAGGGAGGTCAGTACCGCACCGATCTTGTCCGCGGGCATCGGCTTGAAGAAGTGGTAGCCCTGGGCCGAGGTACAGCCCAGCTCCGCCAGGGCCGAGCGCTGTGCGGCGGTCTCCACCCCCTCGGCCACCACCCGCAACCCCAGCTCGTGGGCCAGTCCCACGGTGGTCCGTACGATCGCCGCCGCCTCCGGGGAGTCACCCATCCGGAGTACGAACGACCGGTCGACCTTCAACTCGTCCACCGGTACCCGGGTGAGGAAGGCCAGCGAGGAGAAGCCGGTGCCGAAGTCGTCCACGGCCAGCTGCACGCCCATCGAACGCAGGCTGGTGAGCACCTGGTCGATGACCTCCAGATCGCTCATCACCACCGTCTCGGTGATCTCCAGAACCAGCCGGTCGGCCGGTACCTGATGCCGGCGCAGCGCCTCGGCGATCTCCGTCGGTAGGCGGTGGTCCAGCAGGCTGCGGGCGGAGAGGTTGACCGAGATGGGAACGTCCAGGCCGTCGCGGGCCCAACCGGCGGCGACCGCGAGCGCCTTGTCCAGCACGTACCGGGTGAAGGTGCCCAGCTGGTCGCTGTTCTCCACCGGGCGGATGAAGTCGCCGGGGCTCAGCCAACCGCGACGCGGGTGCCGCCAGCGGATCAACGCCTCCACGCCGGTCGGCGCGCCGGTGCTCAGGTCGACGGCGGGCTGCAGCACCAGCACCAGTTGGTCGTCAGCCTGCAACGCCTCGCGCAGCTCGGCCAGCAGCGCCAGTTGGTCGGTGCTGGCCGCGTCCCGCGTGCTGTCGTACGTGGCCACGCTGCCGCCGCCGTTCTTGGCCTGGTACATGGCGATGTCGGCGCGTCGCAGCAGCTCCGTCAGATCGGCGGTGCCCGCGGTGGCCGCCACCACCCCGACGGAGACCTCGACGGACATCCGCACCCCGGCCACCTCGGCCGGCGCGGCCAGTCGCTCGGCGATCTCCCGTGCCTGACGCAGGGCGTACGTCACCGGCGCGACCCGATCCGCCACCACCGGCACGGACGTCAACAGCAGGGCGAACTCGTCACCGCCCAGCCGGGCCAGCAGGTCGCCGGAGCGGGCCAGCGCGCCGAGCCGATTGGCGGTGAGCCGCAACAGCTGGTCGCCGGCCGCGTGCCCGAGGGTGTCGTTGACCTCCTTGAACTGGTCGACGTCGAGCAGCAGCAGGGCGACGGGGTGATCGTGGGCCAGTTGCCGGAGTGCCTGGTCACCCTGGCTGAGCATGGCCGCCCGGTTGGCCAGGCCGGTCAGCGGGTCGTGCACCGCCTCGTACGACGAACGCGCGGTGACCAGCCGCAGCTCCCGGTGCGTCGCCGCGTCGTGCAGCGCGGCGGCCAGGGCGTCGGCGTACGCGGCCAGGGCATCGCGTTCCCGCCCGGTCGCCGGAGCGGTCCGTGGCAGCCGTACCCGCAGCCGTCCGACCCGCGCCTCGCCCACCGACAGGTCGCGGACCAGATCCTCCGGGTCGGGCTCGCCGTCGCCCGGTGGCGGTATCTCCCGGTCGACCACCTGGCCGCCGGGGTCACCCCGGTAGCGCCGCCACCGGCCGTCGCCCCGGACCACCTCCACGTCGACGATCTCCGCCTCGAACAGCGCCAGGGCGCCGGTCACGCCCGCCGTGGCAACGCCGCGCTCGTCCAACTGGTTGAGTGCGGCCGTCGCCTCCGCGAAGGACCGCCAGGTCCGCCGTTCCCGGTCGTCGCGCAGCCGCTGCCGGTAGGTCTGTTGCAGCAGCCAGAGCGGGGCGGGCAGCAGGAGCAGCCAGCGCGGGTCGGTCTCGATCAGCACGACCACGAGCACGCCGACGACCAGGTTGCCGACGAACATCAGCAGCTTGCCGCGCAGCGCGGCGAGTAGTGGGCGACCGACCGGCATGCTGTGCCGCAACGCCAGCAGGATCCCACCGAGCCAGACGCCGGCCAACAGGTACGCGACCGCACCGGCGGTGACCGCGAGCACGAGCGACGGGGTCGGGGCGGCCAGCAGCGGCTGGCCGAGAGCGGTGGCGACCGCCATGCCGAGGGCCACGGCGGCGGTCTGTACCCCGGCGATGCGGACCACGTCCCAGGTGGTCCGCCCCTCGTCGACGATGGACAGGACCGCCCAGGCCAACCCGACGCCGATCAGCGCCGCGGCGGGCAGCCAGCCGGGCGGTGCCAGATAGAGGCAGACGATCAACGCGGCCTCGCCCCAGGTGACGCTGACGGTGCCGGCCGCGGCCCGGAACCGCAGCCGGGCCAACTGGGCCAGCGCGAACAGGGCGACCGCGAGACCGAACCGCGCCGACCCGCCGAGCGGATCCTCGGCCGGCAGCCGCGCCGGCAGGCTCAGGCCGACCACGACGGCGATCAACGCGGTACAGAGCACGGCGGCGGTGAGCAGGTGGACACCGAGTGGCGGGCCACCGCGGGCGGACCGGTCGCTCGGATGACCGGCCCTGCCGGAGGTCACCGACCCCCTCCTGCCGGCCCGCCGACGGACACCCGGCGGGCGGACACGAGTGCCATGGTCATCGGCGCCCCCTCCCGCGCGCGGCTCAGGGGACTTCTGGTCCCCCCGGCGGAAGGCTAAGCCAATCCCGGTGGTCGCAACAGGGGGCGACCATCCGGTTCGACGTGAATCATGCCCCGATCAGCCCTCGCGGTGCTGCTGGTGTGCATTGGGAGCGGGACCGGATGAATCCGCCGCGACGGTCTCATCTGTCGGATCACCGACCGTCTGGCCCGCCGCGTCCGCCTCGGTGGCGGACCGCTGCGCCGGGAACTGGTCCGGCAGGCGACGCAGCCGGGTGTTCATGTTGCGGATCAGCAACACCGTCGCGGTGCCCAGGACCAACAGCAGGAACAGGCCCATCGGACCGGCCAGGCCGCCGGTACGGGTGTCACCGAAGTTGTTCTGGGCGAGCACCTGGGCAGCGGTCAGCATGGGATTCCTCCGGAGTGCGGTGTTCGACCAGGGTAGCCCGCCGCCGGATCAACGGGCATGGGCCGTCTCCCGGACTCCGGCGAACAGGTCGGACTCGGGCAGCGGGCTGTCGACCAGCGACCGGACCAGCTGGAAGTCCTCGGTGGGCCAGGCGCGCTGCTGCAACTCCATCGGCACCTGGAACCAGAAACCGTCCGGGTCCACCTGGGTGGCGTGAGCGCGCAGGGCGTCGTCGCGGACCGGGAAGTACTCGGCGCACTCCACCCGGGTGGTGATCCGGGGCCCCTTGTCCGGCCGATCGTCCCAGCGGGTCAGCCACTCCGCGTACGGGGACGACTCCGCGCCGCCGGCCAGGATGGCCTCGTGCAGCGCGAGGATCTTGCCCTTGGAGAAGCCGATGTCGTAGTAGAGCTTCAGCGGCTGCCACGGCTCGCCCAGCTCGGGATAGCGGGCCGCGTCACCGGCCGCATCGAAGGCCGCCACACTGATCTTGTGGCACATGATGTGGTCGGGGTGCGGGTATCCGCCCTCCTCGTCGTACGTGGTGACCACGTGCGGACGGAACTCACGCATGAGGCGTACCAGCGGGCCGGCGGCCACCTCGACGTCCTGGAGGGCGAAGCAGCCCTCGGGCAGCGGGGGCAGCGGGTCGCCCTCGGGCAGGCCGGAGTCGACGAAACCCAGCCACGCCTGCTCGATGCCGAGGATGGCCCGGGCGGCGTCCATCTCGGCCCGGCGGATGTCGGCGATGTTGGCCCACACGTCCGGCCGGTCGAGCTTGGGGTTGAGCACGCTGCCGCGCTCACCGCCGGTGCACGTCACGACCAGCAC
The DNA here is from genome assembly GCF_003583405.1 of Micromonospora radicis. GTDB lineage: Bacteria > Actinomycetota > Actinomycetes > Mycobacteriales > Micromonosporaceae > Micromonospora > Micromonospora radicis. The sequence goes on along the minus strand of NZ_QXEC01000028.1, from coordinate 28,677 downwards.
GTCCACTCCCTCGGCGACGTACTTCGCCGTGGTCGCGGCGCCCTTGCTCGACTCGTCGTCGGGATGCGCGTGGACGGCCATGAGTCGAAGTTGCTCTGCCAACGTCGGCGCTCCTCGTCTCTGCAGACCGGTCGGCCCACCCGGGACCCACCGTCGACCTGCCGGATTCCTCCCCGTCGCGGTACCACCCCGCGCCGGCCTGTCATATTTGACCAGTCATCTCTGCCGACCGGACCGGCTCCGCTGACGGACCGGCTCCGCTGACGGACCGGCTCCGCTGACGGACCGGCTCGGCGCACGAACCGGGCAGGAATGACGGACCACCGCCATTCTTGCCGATGCCGCAGACAACAACGCCAGGGAGATACCCGCCGGTGACCGAGACGCACGCCACAATTCCACCGGGGACGCCGATGTTCCCGCCCGGCCGGTACGGTCGCCGCCGCGAACCCGGTCGCCGCCGCCCGGTGCTGACCGCGATCCTGCTGGTGGCCCTGGTCGCCGTCCTGACCGCGATCTCGGTCCGGCTCTACCGGCAGTACGGCGATCCCGCGTACGACACCCAGCTGATCACCTACACGGATATCACGGACACGCAGGTCGTGGTCGACTTCCGGGTGAACCTGCCGGAGGGCGGATCGGCGGTGTGCCTGCTGCGCGCCCGGGACAGTGCCGGCGCCGAGGTGGGCCGGGAGGAGGTCGCGGTGGCTGCCGCAGCCGGGCAACGTCAGATCACCGTCCGACACCGCCTCGTCACCGACGCCCGCCCCTTCATCGGCGAGGTCATCCGCTGCCGGCCGCCAGCCTGAGGACGCCCGACCGTCCACCTGGGGCCGCCGCCCGTCCGGTCGGCCGCACCTCTGGACGGGCATCCGGGACGTGATCACCGACACTCCTTGTCGTACGGCACTGGTAACTTAAAGGTTCACCTGTCAGCCAGCACGCAGAACGAGGAGGACCGCCTGTGTCCAATGGCAACGAGGCGCCCGCCACCTGGCTGTCCCAGGACGCGTACGACCGCCTGAAGGCCGAGCTCGACGAGTTGATCGCCAACCGGCCGGTCATCGCCGCCGAGATCAACGCCCGGCGTGAGGAAGGCGACCTGCGCGAGAACGGCGGCTACCACGCCGCCCGCGAGGAGCAGGGCAAGGCAGAGGGCCGCATCCTCTATCTGAAGGAGTTGCTCCGCACCGCCCAGGTCGGCGAGGCGCCGACCGTCGACGCCGTGGCGCCCGGGATGGTCGTGACGATCTACTTCGACGACGACGCCGACGACACAGAGACGTTCCTGCTCGGTTCGCGGGAGATCGCCGCCACCACCGACCTGACGGTCTACAGCCCCGAGTCGGCGCTCGGCAAGGCGATCCTGGGTGGCAAGGCCGGGCAGACCTGCACCTACACCGCCCCCAGCGGCGCGGACATCAAGGTGACCGTCGTCAGCTTCGAGCCGTTCTCCGGCTGACCGGCGCCACGCACCGAGGCCGTCCGACCACCGTCGCCAGAGGTGTGCCGCCGACCCGGGTCACACCTCTGGCGCGATGGTCACCTGGTAACCGCTGGCCCGCAGGGCACTGATCAGCTTGTCGGAGTGCTCGACACCACGGGTCTCCACCGACAACGCCACCTCGACCTCGCCGAGGCGCAGATGCGGATTGGCCCGCTGGTGCTCCACGTCCACCACGTTCGCCCGCTGCTCGGCGATCTCCCCCAGCAGTGAGGCGAGTTGCCCCGGCCGGTCGGAGCAGCGCACCGTGACCCGCAGGTAGCGGCCCGCCGCCGCCAGGCCGTGCTCGATCACCCGCAGCATCAGCAGTGGGTCGATGTTGCCGCCGGAGAGCACGGCCACCACCGGGGTCTCCACCTCGACGGCACCGGCCAACAGTGCGGCCACCCCCACCGCGCCGGCCGGCTCCACCACCTGCTTGCCCCGCTCCAGCAGCATCAGCAGCGCCCGCGAGATGTCCTCCTCGGACACCGTCACGACCTCGTCCACGAGCTTGCGGACGTGCGCGAAGGTGACCTCGCCGGGCCGGCCCACCGCGATGCCGTCGGCGATGGTGGCGAAGGCGGGCAGGCGGACCGGCTCGCCGGCCACCAGCGACGGCGGGAAGGCGGCGGCACCGGCCGCCTGGACACCGACCACCCGGACATCGGGGCGCAGCGCCTTGGCCGCCACCGCCATCCCGGAGATCAGTCCACCGCCACCGACTCCGGTGACGATCGTCCGCACCTGCGGGCACTGCTCCAGGATCTCCAGCGCCACCGTGCCCTGGCCGGCGATCACGTCCGGGTGGTCGAACGGGTGGATCAGCACGGCGCCGGTCCGTTCGGCGTACGTCTGCGCCGCGACCAGCGACTCGTCCACCGTGGCGCCGACCAGTTCGACCTGGGCGCCGTACCCCTTGGTGGCGGCGACCTTGGGCAGCGGTGCGTTCACCGGCATGAAGACCGTCGCATGGGTGCCGACCAGCCCGGCGGCCAGGGCCACCCCCTGGGCGTGGTTGCCGGCGCTCGCCGCGACCACGCCCCGGGCCCGTTCCTGCGTCGACAGCCGCGCGATCCGCACGTACGCGCCGCGCACCTTGTACGACCCGGCCCGCTGGAGGTTCTCGCACTTGAGCCAGACCGGGCCGCCGAGCGCGGCGCTCAGCGGGCGGGAGGGCTCCAGCGGGGTGGTGCGGGTGACGCCGGTGACCAGCTCCCGAGCTGCTCGCACGTCGTCCAGGCTGACCAGTTCCGTCATGCCCCGATCGTGCCACCCGGGCCGGCGGCGGCCGTCGGCGGCGGGGTCTCCGGGGAGACGCTCGCCGCCGACGCCGAACCAGCCGACGCCGAACCAGCCGACGCCGAACCAGCCGACGCCGAACCAGCCGACGCCGAACCAGCCGACGCCGAACCAGCCGACGCCGAACCAGCCAGCGCCGGAGTGGCCGGGGCGGGGGTGGTGCCGCCCAGGGTCATCCCCGGCATGATCGGGCCGGTCGGCATGCCGCGCGCGATCCGGGCGGTCTGGGCGGCGGAGATCTGCCGGATCAACACGATCAGCGGCACGCCGGCCAGCACGCAGGCGAGCGTGGGCAGCAGGTACGTCCCGCTGGTGGTGGCGTAGTAGTCGACGTACGCCTCGAAGTCGGCCGAGGTCTGCGGGTACGGCAGCGCGTCGAACTCCTCGATCGTCGAGCGCGAGCTGATCCGGTCGGTGAGCAGGTAACCGAGCCAGGCGCCCCACCAGAGCTTGACCAACCAGGGGGTGCTCAACCGCCAGAGGCTCTCCCGCGCGATGTTGGCCACCACCCGGTAGGGCACGACGAGGTTCACGAAGGGCACCAGCCAGCCGGCGATCGCCCAGCCGCTGGCGAGGGTGGGGCCGGCGCCCGGGAAGGCGTCCAGGTTGCTCCGGGCCCGCCAGCTCCAGATGATGACGAGCACGGCCGCCACCAGCAGCGCCACGGTCAGCGCCAGCCCGACCCCCAGTTCGAGCAGACCGGCCACGAGCAGGAGTTCGTCACCATCGGCAGCGCCGGCCGCCTGCCGGGCGAGCAGCACGTTGACCAGCTGGACCGTCGGCACGCCCAGCGACGCCAGGACCACCGCGCCGACGGCCACGGCGGCGGCCCGGCCGACTCCCTCGACCGGGTGGAGCCGGGCGCCGGGGTGCAGGGCCGGTGCGCCGATCGGTGTTCGGCACCTCGGGCATTCTCTGGTACGCGGGTCGGTCTCGGTGTCGCAGGTATGGCAACGCATGGTCGACGTCCTCTCGGTGCTCGGCACCGGGAGCGTAGATGATCACGCGGTGGTCGGGGACCCCGTTCCGACCCGGGGATAGCCGGGGGCGTGCCGGGGCCAGGGTGCCTGCATCTCGAACTGCCCGGCGATGCCGAGCAGCAGCAGCTCCGAGCCCGGCGGGCCGACCAGCTGCACGGCCAGCGGCAGCCCGTCGGGTCGGCGACCGACCGGCACCACCAGGGCGGGCAGGCCGGCGACGTTCCAGGGTGCCGCGTACGGGGCGTACCGGATGTTGACCAGCATGTTGGCCCGCCAGGAGCGCGCCGACCAGCTGGCCGCCGGTGGCGGCGCGGCCGCCAACGCCGGGGTGAGCAGTACGTCCACCGAGTGGTCGGCGAAGAACCCGATGGAACGCTCACGCCAGGCGAGCCGGTCGGCTTCCCGGACGTACCCGCGGCGCCACGCCCACTCGCCGAAGCCGACGTGCCGCCGACTGCGGGGTTGCAGGCTGCGGCGGTCGATCCCGGCGGCCCGCACATCGGCCGCGGCGGCGGCGAACCAGGTGGCGATGCCCTGCAACCCGAGGGCGGTGGGGTAGACCGGGTCGGCGGGTACCGTGTCGTGCCCGGCTGCGGCGAGCAGCCGGCCGGCAGCCGCGACCGCGTCACGGTTCGGCGCGTCGGGCGAGACGCCGAGCACCGGGGACCGCAACGACACACCGACGCGCAGCCGCTGCGGCGGGACCAGCTTCTCCTGCGCGCGGCCGGCGAGCACCTGGAAGCCGACCGCCGCGTCGGCGACGGTGGTGCTGAGCATGCCGTGCTCGGTCAGTCCGAACCAGTCCTCCGCGCCGAGTTGGCAGGGCACCACGCCACGTCCGGGCTTCAGGCCGACCAGACCGCAGCACGCCGCCGGGATGCGGATCGAGCCCAACCCGTCGTTGCCGTGCGCGATCGGCACCAGCCCGGCCGCCACCGCGGCGGCCGCCCCGCCGGACGAGCCGCCGGGGGTGCGCTGCGGATCCCACGGGTTACGGGTCACCGCGCTGTCGTCGTCGGTCGCCGCCCACAGGCCCAGTTCGGGCATCCGGGTCACCCCGAGGATCACCGCACCCGCGCCGCGTAGTCGGCGGACCACCTCGTGGTCGGCCTCCGCCACCGCGGTACGCACGGCGGCCGAGCCGTTCCAGGTGGGCATGCCGGCCACCGGGGTGTTCTCCTTGACCGCCACCGGCACCCCGGCCAGCGGCAGGTTCGCCAGGTCCTCCTGCTCGTCGACCTTCTCCGCCTCGGTGACCGCCTCCCCGCCGCGTACGGTGCGGAACGCGGCGAGGTCGGCGTCGGCCTTGGCGATGTGGTCCAGATGGTCGGCCAGCACCTGGGTGGCCGAGACATCGCCTCGGCGTACCCCGCGGGCGATCTGTTTGGCGGTCGCCCCCACCCAGGTCGGCATGATGTCCTGCACGGCCACCCTCCCCAGCCAGCGGTCAGCCCAGCGCCTGCTCCAGATCGGCGAGCAGATCTTCGACCGTCTCGATGCCGACAGACAGTCGCACGAGATCGCCGGGAACTTCAAGCGGCGAGCCGGCAGCGCTCGCGTGTGTCATCCGACCCGGGTGCTCGATCAGGGATTCCACCCCGCCGAGCGACTCGGCGAGCACGAACAGCTTGGCCCGGTTGCAGATCTCGACCGCGTGTTCCTCGCCGCCGGCCGCCCGGAACGAGATCATTCCGCCAAACCGGCGCATCTGCTTGGCCGCCACCTCGTGCCCGGGGTGGCTGGGTAGCCCCGGGTAGAGCACCTGGGCGACCTTGGCGTGCCCGTCGAGGTAGCCGGCGATCCGCTCGGCGTTGTCGCAGTGTCGGTCCATCCGTACCCCGAGGGTCTTGATCCCGCGCAGGGTGAGCCAGGCGTCGAACGGTCCGTTGATCGCGCCCATCGCGTTCTGGTGGTACCGCAGTTCCTCGCCGAGCGCGGCGTCGGCGGTGACCAGCGCGCCACCGACCACGTCGGAGTGTCCACCGACGTACTTGGTGGTGGAGTGCACCACCACGTCGGCGCCGAGGGCGATCGGCTGCTGCAGGTAGGGCGAGGCGAACGTGTTGTCGACCACCAGCAGCGCACCGGCGTCGTGCGCCACGGTGGCGAGGGTGGCGATGTCGGCGATGCCGAGCAGCGGGTTGGTCGGCGTCTCCACCCACACGATCCTGGTGCTGCCGGGGCGGATCGCGGCCCGCACGGCATCCGGGTCGGAGACCTTCGCCGGGGTGTACGCCAGACCCCACCGCTGGGCGACCTTCGCGAAGAGCCGGTACGTGCCGCCGTACGCGTCGTCGGGGATGACCACGTGATCACCGGGGGCGCAGACGGTACGCAGCACCGCGTCCTCGGCGGCCAGGCCGCTGGCGAAGGCGAGCCCGACCGCGCCGCCCTCCAGCGCGGCCAGGCATTCCTGGAGCGCGTCGCGGGTCGGGTTGCCCGAGCGGCTGTACTCGTAGCCCAGCCGGGGCGCGCCGACCGCGTCCTGGGCGTACGTGCTGGTCTGGTAGATCGGTGGGATCACCGCGCCGGTGCGGGCCTCGGGATCCTGGCCGGCGTGGATGGCGAGAGTGTCGAAGCCGTGGGTCATTACGCAGACGTTAGTCGTCCACCCCTTCCCACGGTCTGGAACCCTGCCGGGCCGGACGCGGACGCCTAACCTGGGCGGGTGGCAGGCTGTGTGTTCTGCGGGATCGTGGCGGGCGAGGTGCCGGCGTTCCGGGTGGTCGACGAGGCGGACGGGGTGGCGTTCCTGGACACCCGGCCGGTGTTCAAGGGACACCTGCTGGTGGTGCCCCGCACCCACCTGGTCACCCTCGCCGACCTGCCGCCGGAGGCGCTGGGCGGCTACTTCGGGCTGGTCCGCCGGCTGGCCGTCGCCGTCGAGGCCGGTCTGGGCGCCGGCGGCACCTTCGTGGCGATGAACAACCGGGTGTCCCAGTCGGTCCCGCACCTGCATACCCACGTGGTGCCCCGGACCAGGGGCGACGGACTACGCGGCTTCTTCTGGCCCCGCACCCGGTACGCCGACGACGCCGAGGCCACCGGGTACGCGGATCGCCTCCGCGCCGCCGCCGACGGCGGGCCCGGGCCGACAGGGTGACCGGGCCGACGGCGTGCCCGGTCCGACAGCGGTGACCAGGCCGACGGCGGAGCCGGGCCTGACCGTCGGCCAGGCGGGTAAGGAAACCGGGTCCGCCCGTGTTGCACGCGGGGAAGGACGAAAGGAGTCCCACCGTGTTCCTCCGCCGCATGAAGGCCGAGATGATCTCTCCCGACCAGGCCCTGCCCGGTCGTCCGATCGCGATGCCGGTCGCCGACCGGCACGAGGTGCTCGGCACCCCGCTGAAGGGGCCGTTCCCCGAGGGCTCGCAGGTCGCGGTCTTCGGTATGGGGTGTTTCTGGGGCGCCGAGCGGCTGTTCTGGACCCTGCCGGGGGTGTTCACCACCTCGGTCGGCTACGCGGGTGGTTACACCGCGAACCCGACCTACGAGGAGGTCTGTTCCGGGATGACCGGTCACACCGAGGCGGTCCAGGTCGTCTACGACCCCTCGAAGATCAGCTACGAGGACCTGCTGAAGGTCTTCTGGGAGAACCACGATCCGACCCAGGGCATGCGCCAGGGCAACGACGTGGGCACCCAGTACCGCTCGACGATCTACGCCACCACCGACGACCAGCTGGCCACGGCCGAGGCGTCCCGGGACGCGTTCGCGCCGATCGTGGCCCGCGCCGGCAAGGGCGAGATCACCACCGAGATCGGTCGGCTGGGCGACTACTACCTGGCCGAGGACTACCACCAGCAGTACCTCGCCCCGACCAAGAACCCGAACGGGTACTGCAACCACGGCCCGAACGGGCTGAGCTGCCCGGTCGGCGTGGCGCGCACCGCCGGCTGACCAGCAGCCGAGTCATCGGGGTCGGTCGTCGGGGACGGCCGGCCCCGGCTCGGGCGGGGCCAGCAGCCGATGCGCCGAGTCGGCCACGAACGTGGCACCCAGGACGGCGAGCAGCGCCTTGACGGCGTCGCCGTACCAGCGGTCCGGAAAGATGCTTCCGGCGAAGACCGCGGTGAAGACCACCAGCGCGAGCAGCAGCCAGTAGCCGACGGTCAGCGCGTTGCGCCACGGCCCGGACGAACCCGGTCGCTCCGGACCGACCAGATGGCGGACGAGGTAGGCCAGCACGGCCAGCCAGGCGTACGGCGACCCGACGGCGAGCCGAACGGCGCCGGCCCAGTCCGCACTCTCCCAGCGACTGCTGACGATCAGCACCACGACGAGCAGCAGCAGACCGGCGCACACGGACAGCGCGCCGCGCCGGCCCCGGTGACGAAACCAGGGCCGGCGCGGCAGTTCGCGCCCGATCACTCAGCGCCGCCAGCGCTGCCACAACCGGCGGCCGACCTTGTACGCACCGCGGGCCACACCGAATCCGGCGCCGTACGCCGTACCGTAGCCGCCCCAGCTCGACGCCTGGTCAGCACATCTGCCCCACTTCCTGGTGCGGTAGACACAGCTTCCGTAACCCGCGACCGCGCCCGCGGCGCCACCACGGCCCGCCCACTTGGCCGAGTAGTCCCAGCTCCGCTTGCCCCATGCCTTGACCGAGGGCCAACGGGACTTGGCGGCCCGCCAACCAGCCTTCGCACCCCGCCATGCCTGCTTGGCGACGTACTTTCCGGCCCGCGCACACCATCCCTTCGACACCCGGCACGCGGTCCATACGGCACGCCCCAGGAGCACCAGGCCGGCGATGATGGGGATGGCCTTGCCGTCCAGGTCCTCCTGGTTGACCGGGTCGGCGCAGGTGTATTCGTAGGGGTTGCAGCTGCCCCCGGGTACCGGGTCGACCTGGAGGAAGCGACCGGTGACGGTGTTGTAGAGGCGCACTCCCATGAGCACCATGCCGGACGGGGTGTCGGCCGCCCGTTGCTTGGCACCGAGCCAGCCGTACCGCTGAGTGCCGGCGTTCGCGGCGTCGCGCGGGGTGCCGTACTCGGTGGCCTCGCTGGTACGGGAGAGACCCTCGTCGTCACCGTCGATCGCCGCGACCAGATCGCCGTGCAGGTTGGCCAACTGCCAGTCGACCTGCCCGCTCTCACTGTCGAACGTGCCGGCCAGCCCGGAGATGCCGGCGACCGGTCGGGTGAACCGTTCGTCCGTCTCCTGTGTCCAGGAAGGGCGGTCATCGTCGCCAGCATAGTGGTGTACCGACTGCACGACGGTGCCGCTGGTGTTGTCGGTCCACGACCGGACCCGCTCACCGGTCACGTCGACGGTGTAGTCGGTGCTCCGGCCAGCCTGGGTGATGCTGTCGACCAGATTGGTCGAGTGGTACGTGATCGTCACGTGCCCACCGGTCGCGGACGTGTCGGCCGACGGCACCGTGGTGGTACGGCCGAGCGCGTCGTAGCCGTAGCCGGTGGTGTTCACCCGGTCGGCGGTGTCGTACGTCCAACTCCTCGACCACGCCGAGGTGGTGCTCTGGCAGGTGCCGTCGGCACCCGGTCCGTACTCGGTGACCGACGTGCGGTTGGCCGACGCGCTGAACCCGTACGACCGGGTGGTGCACTGGCCGCCGAGGGTGTCCCGGACCGAGGTGAGCCGGCCCGCCTGGTCGTAGCCGTAGCTCTGCTCGGACAGCGTCGACGCGCGTTCGCGCCACTGCCCGTGCACCGACTCGACGACACTCTCCGCGTACAGGGTGCAGTCGTCGGCGGCACAACCCGGCTTGACGTAGGTCAGGCCGACCTGGGTGCCGGTCTCGTCGGTCTCGTTGGTCACCTGTACCCCGTTGGGCCAGGTCTCGGTGGTCAGGTTGCCGTCGGCGTCGTAGCTGCCGGCGAAGGTGCCGGCCTGTGCATCGGTGACGGAGGTGAGCAGGCCACGCCGCTCGGTGCCGCCGTCGTAGGTGTGCGTCCGGGTGGCCTTGCCGTCGTTGCTGGTCACCACCCGACCGAGCAAGTCGTACGTGGTGGTGGCGGTGACCCCGTCGGCATCGGTGTACGAGATCTGCCGGCCGAGGCTGTCGTGGACGGTGACCACCTGTGCGGTCGCCAGCCCGCCGACGACGGACTGGACCCGGCTCAGCCGGCCGGTGGCCTGGTCGTGGACGTTGCGGGTGATCGGGACCGCCGTGCCGAGTCCGGCCGCGACGGCCACGCTGCTCTCGTACGTGCGGCCGGCGCCGTCGTACGTGGTGGTGACGGTCCGCAACGTTCCGGTACTGGTCTTCTCGGTCACCACCCGGGTCTGCTGGTACATGTCGTAGGTGGTCACCAGGGTCGGCAGTTCCGGGCCGGAGGCGGCCTGTCCGCCCGGTTGGACCCGGCAGGGCAGGTTCGCCCACTCCGGCCGCAGGTCGCACTCGGCGTAGCCGGAGCCGGCGGTGGCCCGGTAGTGGATCGTCCGCCGGGTGGCCGGCGTGGTGGTGCTGGTGCCGCCGGCCGGGGTGGTGGTCGAGGTGACCAGGCCGGTGATCGGGTCGTACGACGTCCGGGTGGCCTGGGCCAACCCGCCCGGGTCCACGGTCACCACCGTCGGCTGCCGCAGACCCCAGTCGTACGCGGTGGTGGTGGTCCGGATGTCGTGGTCGCTCTCCCGGCCGGCCGCGTCCCAGATCCGGACGCCCACCTCCTGCTTCGTGACCAGGTTGTACGGTCCGCCGGTGGTCGGTGCACCCTGGTCGAAGGTGTTCATGGTGTGCTTCCGCCCGCGGACCACCACGCCGGTGTTCAGCATGACGTCGTGTTCCGGTTCGAGGGTGCTGGTGAGCCGCTGCCCGTCGACGGAGTAGGTGTTGAGGGTGGAGCGGCTGCGGGCGAGCATGCTCTCCGCCGCCGCGTCGTCGGTCGTACTGGCGTTCAGCGCGCGGGCCCGGTTTCCGGCGGTGAGCGTCCGTACCGTGTTGCCCCACTGGTCGTACCAGGTGGCGCTGATGTGCCCGCCCGGCGTGGCGGTGTTCACCTCGCGGGCGTTGGCGTCCAGATAGGTGACCGTGGCCCGCTCGTAGGAGGAGGGCAGGGCGCCGGTGACCGGGTTGCCGGTCGGCACCTGGTTGGCCGGGAACACCGCCGTCGCGTCGGTGGGTGCCTCGGGCTGCGCCCACCGGCTGGTCTGCGCGGGCGACAGGTCGTACGGCGCGCCCGCGCCGGAGAGCGGCACCTTGTAGACGACGGTCTGGGTCGCCGTCCCGGCGGTGAGCGCCGAGCGGGTCACCGTGTGCAGCCGGCCCGCCCCCGGATCGCCGGGGAGGGTGGTGTAGCTCAGCTGCCAGGGTTCCTCCGCCACCGGCCGCACGCTGCTGAGGATCCCGGCGGCGGTGTAGTCGTAGGTCTCCCGCAGTTGCCGGACCGTGCCGCCGTCGTTCCAGTCCAGTCGCGGATCCCAGACGGCCCGCAACCGGCCCGCGTTGTCGTACGCGTACCGGGCCATCGGAACGGTCCGCATGGCCGGGGTGGCCAGGTCCGGATCCCAGGCGACGAAGGCGATCTCCTTCAGCCGACCGGTGTGGTCACCCCAGCCGGTCTCGCCGGTGCCGGTGGCCGTGGTGGCGGTCGCGTAGCTGAAGGTCAACGCCCGGCACCCCCGGGTCAGCGTGGCGCAGTTGACCCCGTCGACGACCGGCGCCAGCATCCGGACCGGCCGGACCACCTCCTTGCCCGCGACGGTGGCCTTCTCCCAGCCCAGCGTGGTGGTCTGGTTGTTACCGGGCACCAGCACCGAGGTCGGGAAGTACTTGCCCGCCGCCGTGCCGGCCACCCGGGTGAAGGTGACGTGGTTGCCGTCCTCGTCGATCAGCGAGTACGAGTCGCTGCCGCTGGTGTGGGAGAGCCGCAGGAACTCCATCCCGACCTCGGGGTCGAACGCGCTGGCCGTACGCCGGGTGAACCCGATGGTGTCGCCGTCCGGCAACCCCACCTGCACCAGTGACCCGTACACCGTGAGCGACGTGTACGGCGCGTCGGCCTCCTCCACGGTCACCCCGGACACCCAACCGGGCCCGAACATGTTCGCCGCGTCCGCCTCGGCCGCCCGCCGCGAGTTGTAGGACCGGGTCACCGTCAGGTCGGTGCCGTAGGAGTCCACCGACACGTCGGTGTCGGACAGGCTGAAGTTGCCGGTGATGAGGTTGACCGAGCCGGGGCCGACCTCCTCCGCTGCCGCCGACGCCTGGTCCCGGTCGAAGGTGATCTTCACCGGGCTGGAGGTGCCGCCGGTGCCGCCGACGAACGTGCCACGCACCTGCAACGGCCCGTTGCGGGGAATGGACTCCGCGTCGACCGCGGTGAGGGTGGCCTCCACGTCCCAGTTCAGCTTGGCGAAGTTGCCACCGCCGGTGGTCGGCAACGGCCAGCTGACCGAACCACCGCCGGCCGCGATCGTGACGTGGCCGGCCGGAATGTTCACCCAGGTGTCGGCGTCACCGCGCCGCCACTGGTAGGTCACCCCGGTGGCCGCCGCCTGGCCGACGCCGGTGACCGCCACCTTCGCCGCCGTGATGTCGCCCTCCTTGGGCGAGGTCACCGCTCCCGATCCGACGTTGAACGAGTACGCCCGGATGGCGGACTGGTTGCCGGCCCGGTCCCGGGAACGCACGTACAGCGTCTGCGGCCCATCCGTGGTGGGCGTGATCGAGACGGTGGCGTTACCACCCAGGCTGGCCGCGTTGACCGTCTGGTTGGGCGGGTTGACGTTGAGCCCGTACTCGTACGCGGACACGTCGGAGACGCCCGCCGCGCCGAGGGTGAAGCTGCCGGCCGTCCCGGCCGCACCGGCCCACTGCCCGGCCGGGTACGCGGTCGACGTGACCGTCGGCATCGCCGACGGCGCGACCGTGTCGATGATCATCGCGCAGTAGCCCGTCCACGGTCCGTTGCCGTTACCGTCGTTGCCCCGGGCCCGCCAGGAGTAGGTGCTGCCCTCGGCGAAGGCACCGGACGGCACCACCGTGGCCAGCCAGGAACCCGACGCACCGGGGCCGACGGTGGTGCCGCCGATCCGGGTGCCGCCGCCGGTGAGCCACTCGAACTCGGCCCGCACCGGCGAACCTTCCGCGTCGGTCACCTGCGCCCGCAGCTGCGGCGTCCGGGTGTTGACGTACGGCGTGCTCGTCCCGGTCGCGCAGGGCAGCGACGGTACCGTCGCCCGCGCCGTCACCGTGGGCAGCGTCTGGTACGTCAGCGTCACGTACGGGTCGTTGGCCCCCTCCATCGAGTGGAACCTCTTCCACCCCAGGTTGTCCGTCTCGGAGGCGGCCCGCAGTCCGATGTTGACGGTGCTGCAGCAGGTGACCCCGTTGGCCAGGTCCGCGAAGGCCGTGGTGACCGACGCGTTGACCCGACCGGCGGCGCAGGAGGAGTTGTAGCCCTTGGTCGCGGTGGTGTAGCCCAGCCGCTTGATCCAGGTCGGTTGGTTCGTCCACCGCGCCGAGGTGGTGACGTAGTTGGTCTGCCAGGTCTCCCACTGCCGGGCGGTGCACGACCAGGAGTGGTGGTTCCACAGGTACAACGTGGCCGCCTGGACCTGCTTGCCCTGCAACCACTCCATGTTGTGGAAGCTGAGGAAGGAGCGGGCCTTGGTCGTACCGCCGTCGTAGGTGCCGAGCTTCAGCTCGGTGGCGGCGGACTGGTCGCTGGTGAAGCCGATCTGCACGAAGGCGTCGTAGTTCGGCTTCAGCGTGACGGCGGGGTCGATGGTCACCGGGAAGGTCGTCGCCTGGTCCGCCAGCCACGTCTCGTCCGGGGTCAGGGTCACCGCCAGCCGGCCGCCCCGGGCGGCGCCGACCTTCTTGCCGACCCGGGTCTGCCGCAACCGCTCACCGGAGAGCGGGTCCACCCGGGCGTCCCACATCAGCGGCTCCGGTGACACCCCGACGGTCTCGCCGGAGGCGTCCCGGATCTCGAAGCCACCCTGGTCGTCGGCGACCGCCTTGAGCCCCTTGCCGCGCAGCGGCAGCGAGATGCTGCGGACCTGCGCGACGGCACGACGGTTCTTCACCACGAGGTACTGCTCGAACCCGGTCCGGGTCGACTCGACCACCAGGTCCACGCCGGGACGCACCTCGGGGTAGGTGGCCCGGGTGCCGTCCACCTCGGGCGCCGGCAGGGCACCGGACCAGCCCAGCGACAGTTGGTCGCCGTCCCGGCCGACGGTCACCAGGTCGTGCTCGCCCGCCCCGGCCGGGCCGGAGAGCCGCAGCCCGTTCGGGTGGACCTTCGCCCGCACCGAGCCGTCCGGCTGGCGGGCCAGGTCGAAGTCGACCGCCTGCCAGGCGCCGGAGTCGTCGCGGACCCGTACCGGCCCGAGGTGGACCTCGGCCTCGACGCGCCCGTCGGGCAGCGCCCAGAACTCGGACGTCTCCGACGTGAGTCCGCCGATGCGGACCTTCCTGCCGGTGAGTCGAGCGGTGTGGATCGCGGCGGCCTCGTCCGGCCGCTCCAGGATCTGCGCCGTGGTCGACGCGGCGGGCTGCACCGGCTCCGGTGCGGTCGCCGCCTGCGCCGGCCGGGTGACCACCCAGTCCGCCATGGTGGCGGTCAGCACCGCGGACAGGCCGACGGCGATCAGTCGCCGCATTCCCGGTCTCGCCCTGGGCAACAGCCGCGCCGGCGATCTGGGCACACGTGTGGGACTACCCACTGGTCCTCCCCCGTTAGCAATCAGTGAGGATCAGACCGTACGGGCCACCAAGATCTCGATGCATCCCGATATCCACTATGGATTACCGACCGTTCGGTCGATGCCCTCGGGCGGCCGACCTGCATTGCCGATCTTCGATCGGGGGCGAGTACGCGGCGGAGCTGGCAAGAATTAGGGCATTCGTCACAGAGCAGCCGGTCGGGCGATTGGTAAACAAGGCCAGCTACCGGATGAAAGCTCCCGCGATCATGAACATCCGGTGCACACGTTGATCGCGTGGGGCGCGGATTCTAGCAAGGCTGTTACCCGACCGTCATGGTCTCAACAGGCGGATCGCAACAACCTCTGGCAGCATGGGCTGGCATGTGCGGGCTGGCTGGGGAATTCCGACGGGACGCGACGCGTGCCGAGGTGACGGCGGTCGAGCGGATGGCCGCCACGATGTGCGACCGAGGGCCCGACGGCAGCGGGATCTGGTCCCAGGGGCCGGTCGCGCTCGGGCATCGCCGCCTCAAGATCATCGACCTCTCCGCCGCCAGCGGGCAACCCATCGTCGACTCCACCACCGGGTTGGCGGCCGTCTTCAACGGCTGCATCTACAACTACCGCGAACTGCGCGCCGAGCTGTCCGCGAAGGGCCACCACTTCTTCTCCACGGGCGACAGCGAGGTCGTGGTCAAGGCGTACACCGAGTGGGGGCTCGACTTCGTCGACCACCTGATCGGCATGTTCGCCGTGGCGATCAGCGAGCGGGACACCGGCCGGCTGGTGCTCGCCCGGGACCGGCTCGGCATCAAGCCGCTATACCTCGCCGAGTCCCCCGGCGTGGTGCGCTTCGCCAGCACCCTGCCCGCCCTGCTGGCCGGCGGCGGGGTGGACACCACCATCGACCCGGTGGCGCTGGCCCACTACCTCAGCTTCCACAGCATCGTGCCGCCGCCGCGCACCATCCTGCGCGGCGTCAGCAAGCTTCCGCCGGCCACCGTCCGGGTGTACGAGGCCGACGGCCGCAGCCACGAGCGGGTCTACTGGAACCCGCCGTTCCTGCGGCGCGCCGAGCACACCGACTGGTCGGAGCAGGACTGGCAGGACGCGTTGCTCGACTCGCTGACCACCGCCGTACGTCGGCGGATGGTGGCCGACGTACCGGTCGGCGTACTGCTCTCCGGCGGGTTGGACTCCAGCCTGGTGGTGGCGCTGCTCGCGGGTGAGGGGCAGCGCGGGCTCTCCACCTTCTCCATCGGCTTCGACACCGTCGGCGGTCGGGAGGGCGACGAGTTCCGCTACTCCGACGTGGTCGCCAAGACGTTCGACACCGACCACCACCAGATCCGGGTCGCCGCACAGGATCTGGTGCCGCCGCTGGAGGCCGCCGTCGCCGCGATGAGCGAGCCCATGGTCAGCCACGACTGTGTGGCGTTCTACCTGCTCAGCCAGGAAGTGTCCCGGCACGTCAAGGTGGTCCAGTCGGGCCAGGGCGCCGACGAGATCCTCGGCGGATACCACTGGTATCCGCCGCTGCACCACGTCGACCGCGAGCAGGCCCTCGACACGTACGCTCGGGCCTTCTTCGACCGCGACCGGGCCGGCCTGGCCGAGGTGCTCAACCCCGACTGGCTCGCCGACGGCGATCCGGCGCGGGAGTTCGTCGCGGCGCACCTCGCCCAGCCCGGCGCGCAGACCGCCGTCGACGCCGGCCTGCGCATCGACACCCAGATCATGCTGACCGACGACCCGGTCAAGCGGGTCGACAACATGACCATGGCGCACGGGCTGGAGGCCCGGGTGCCGTTCCTGGATCACGAGTTCGTCGAACTGGCCGCCGCCTGCCCGCCGGAGCTGAAGTTGGCCCAGGGTGGCAAGGGCGTGCTTAAGGAGATCGGCCGCCGGGTACTGCCGCACGAGGTCATCGACCGGCCGAAGGGCTACTTCCCGGTGCCGGGCCTCACCCACCTGGAGGGCAAGCTCCTCGACCGGGTCCGCGACGCGTTGCACGCGCCCGAGGCCCGCCGCCGAGACCTGTTCCGCACCGACTACGTCAACGCCCTGCTCGACGCCCCCAACGCCGAACTGACCCCGTTGAACGGAAACAAGCTGTGGCAACTCGGACTCCTGGAAATGTGGCTCCAGAGCCACGGAATCGACTGAGCGTGACCGACACCCTGGCGACCGGGGTGGCCCGGACCGACCGAGGTCGGGGCGCCGGACGGCGGTACGAACGGGTCGGGCCGGGTGGTGATCCGGTCGCGGTGAGCGGCGGCACCGACGGTGCCGGGGAGGAGCAGCACCCTCGCGGCGACGAGGGTGTGGTGCTCGACTGTGGCTGGGGACGGCTGGTCTTCGGCCAGACCTTCCACGACCAGGCCGCCGTCGCCGACGTGCTGCGGTCCGAGGCCGCGGGCGCCCGGGACATCTGCATCTACCTCCGTGACCCGCACGTACTGGTCTCCCGGTTGCCCGACGAGCTGTTCATCGACCCGTCGCTGACCTACCGGCTGCCGCTGACCGGTTTCCGCCCCGACACCGGCAGCGCCGGGGAGGCCGGCCGCGCCGGGGAGGCCGGCCGCGCCGGGGAGGCCGGCCGCGCCGACCCGCCGGCCGCCTTCGACGGCCGTCCCGAACTGCCCGGGGTACGCATCCGCCGGCTCCGCGACGCCGCCGACGCGGACGCGGTCAACCGGATCTACGCCGCCAACGGCATGGTCACCGCGCCGGTCGAGGTGCTGGTCGACAATGCCGCCACCGACCGGTTCCTGCACCTGGTCGCGGAGGCGACGACCGGTGAGATCGTCGGCACCATCACCGGCGTCGACCACGTGGCGGTCTTCGACGATCCGGAGGAGGGCGCCAGCCTGTGGTGCCTGACCGTCGACTTCAACCAGGCACCGCCCGGCACCGGCCAGGCCCTGATCACCGAGTTGGCCGCCCGGCTGATCGCCCGGGGCCGGGCCTACGTCGACCTGTCGGTGCTCGCCGAGAACCTCGGCGCGATCCGGCTCTACGAACGGCTCGGCTTCTACCGCACCGCCACGCTCTGCGTGAAGCGGAAGAACCCGATCAACGAGCGGCTGTTCCTGCCCGCCATGCCGGTCGGCTACGACCAGCTCAACCCGTACGCGAAGATCGTCGCCGACGAGGCGATGCGGCGCGGCATCCGGGTGGAGGTGACCGACCCGCAGTGGGGTGAACTGCGGTTGACCAGCGGCGGCCGGACCATCCTCACCCGGGAGTCGCTCTCCGAGCTGACCTCGGCGGTGGCGATGAGCCGCTGCGACGACAAGCGGGTCACCCGCCGGATCCTGACCGAGGCCGGCCTGTCGGTGCCGCGTGGGCGCACCGCCACCGGTGACTCGGCCGACGCCGAGTTCCTGACCGAGGTGGGTCAGCTGGTGGTCAAGCCGGCCCGCGGCGAGCAGGGCAACGGCATCACCGTCGGCGTACGCAGCCCCGAGGCGCTGGCCGCCGCGATCGAGTTGGCCGCCCGGTTCTGCCCGGAGGTGCTGCTCGAAGAGCTGTGCACCGGTGAGGACCTACGGGTGATCGTGATCGACCACGAGGTGGTCGCCGCCGCGGTACGCCGCCCCGCCGCGATCACCGGCGACGGGGTGCACGACATCGCCGAGCTGATCGAGCGGCAGAGCCGGCGCCGGGCCGCCGCCACCGGCGGCGAGTCCCGCATCCCGCTGGACGACATGACCCGGGAGGTGGTCGCCGAGGCCGGCTACGAGCTGCACGACGTGCTGCCCGAGGGGCAGACGCTGGCCGTGCGGCGGACCGCCAACCTGCACACCGGCGGCACCATCCACGACGTCACCGGTGAACTGCACCCGGTGATCGCCGAGGCGTGTGTGGCCGCCAGCCGGGCGCTGGACATCCCGGTCACCGGTCTCGACCTGCTGGTACCGGCCCCGGACCGACCCGAGCACGTCTTCATCGAGGCCAACGAGCGGCCCGGGCTGGCCAACCACGAGCCGCAGCCCACCGCCGAACGGTTCGTGGATCTCCTTTTCCCCGGGACTCGCGCGCCGCAACGGCTCTGGACCCCGGCGGGTGCGGCACCATCTGGGGCATGACCGTACGCAAGATCACGCCGTTGCCGATCGACCTCGACTACCTCCGCCAGGTGCTGGTGGAACTGCTGGACATCGCCAGCCCGTCGGGGCGTACCGACCACGTGCAGCAGTACGTGGGCGAGCGGCTGTCGGCGCTCGGCATCCCCTCGACGCTGACCCGTCGGGGTGCCCTCAGCGCCTGCCTGCCCGGCCCTCGGGAGCACGGTGCGGACCGGGCGATCGTGGTGCACACCGACACCATCGGCGGGATGGTCAAGCGGCTCAAGGAGAACGGCCGGCTGGAGCTGAAGCCGATCGGTACGCACAGCGCCCGGTTCGCGGAGGGTGCGCACGTACGGATCTTCACCGACGACCTGGACCGGGTGGTCACCGGTCAGGTGCTGCCGTTGAAGGCCAGCGGCCACCGCTACAACGATGCGGTCGACGAGCAGGGCATCGGCTGGGAGCAGGTCGAGGTGCGCGTCGACGAGCCGGTGGAGGACATCGCCGGCCTGCGGGCGCTCGGCATCGACGCGGGCGACTTCGTGGCGTTCCTGCCCAACCCGACGATCACGCCCAGTGGGTTCGTCAAGTCCCGCCACCTGGACGACAAGGCGGGGGTGGCCGCGGTGCTCACCGCGATGAAGGCCATGATCGACGCAGGGGTGCAGCCGGCGGTCACCGCGCACCTGCTGATCACCGTGACCGAGGAGATCGGCCACGGCGCCTCGCACGGCCTGGACCCGGACGTCGCCGAGATCGTCTCGGTGGACGCCGCGGTGGTCGCCCCCGGGCAGCAGTCCCGGGAGAACGTCGCGACCCTGGCCATGGGCGACGGCGTCGGCCCGTTCGACTACCACCTCACCCGCAACCTGGCCGCCATCGCCCGGGAACACGACGTGGAACTGGTCCGGGACGTCTTCGACTACTACCGCTC
Organism: Micromonospora radicis; assembly: GCF_003583405.1. Classification (GTDB taxonomy): domain Bacteria; phylum Actinomycetota; class Actinomycetes; order Mycobacteriales; family Micromonosporaceae; genus Micromonospora; species Micromonospora radicis. Next base: position 9,279 of record NZ_QXEC01000028.1, on the reverse strand, counting down.
GGACGTGGCGGCGGCGGTCGAGGCGGGCGCCCACGCCCGGGTAGCCCTGCTCGGCTTCGGCGTCGACGCCACCCACGGGCACGAACGCACCCACCTCGACGGGTTGCACCACCTGACCCAACTGCTCTGCCTCTACCTGCAGAGCGACCTGGTGTTCCCGGAGTGGGACGCCGAGCCCGAGGGTGACCTGGCCGACTTCCCGTCACTGGCGGTGCAGCCGGCCAGCGCGGACGGCCCCCGCAATGGCCCGATCGGCATCGCCCAGGACTGACCGCGACGCCCCGGCACGGGCCTCCCCACCGATGTGATCGAAATCCGTTGCCGGCGGGGCCGCCGCTGGATAACGTGGCGGTACACGTGAAAGGAGGTGGTCCAGACTTGTATAGCAATCGGACTCGTGAGGTGGCTGTCCGCTAGCCGCTGTCCTCGACAGTGACCGTCTGTTCGCAGGCGGGCAGAAACAAGCGTCGAGACCGTGTGGCAGCGGTGCGGCGAATCCACGACAAGCCACCCGACCCCCGGGGTGCCGACCCAGTCCAGTCGGCCCGCGCCAGCGCGGACACCCCGGGGGTCGCCCTTTGTCCGGGTCAGCCCTGGAGGTCCCCGTGTCGATGCGTGAGCTGGTGGTGCTGGGGACGGCCAGCCAGGCGCCGACCCGGGCCCGCAACCACAACGGGTACGTGCTGCGCTGGGACGACGAGGTGATCCTCTTCGACCCGGGCGAGGGCAGCCAGCGGCAGCTGCTGCACACCACCGTCACCGCCACCGACCTGACCCGGATCTGCGTCACCCACTTCCACGGCGACCACTGCCTCGGCCTGCCCGGCACCATCCAGCGGCTCTCCCTGGACCGGGTGTCGCGTCCGGTCGCGGTGCACTTCCCGGCCGAGGGTGCCGAGTACTTCGCCCGGCTGCGGCACGCCAGCTCCTTCTACGAGACCGCCGAACTGGCCGTCACGCCGATCGAGGCGGACGGGCAACGGATCCCGCTGCGCTGCGGCACGCTGGAGGCCCGCCGGCTGCGGCACCCGATCGACACGTACGGCTACCGGCTGGTGGAGCCGGACAGTTACCGGATGCTGCCGGAGCAACTGGCCGCGTACGACATCGGCGGGCCGGCCGTCGGCGAGCTGCAGCGCGTCGGCCACCTCGACCTGGACGGGCGCCGCATCACCCGGGACGAGGTGAGCGTGCCCCGCCCCGGGCAGCGGTTCGCCTTCGTGATGGACACCGGCCTCTGCGACGGGGTGTACGCCCTGGCCGAACACGCCGACCTGCTGGTGATCGAGGCAACGTTCCTGGACTCGGAGGCGCAACTCGCCGCCGAGGTCGGGCACCTCACCGCCGGCCAGGCCGCACGCGTGGCGGCCGAGTCGGGGGTACGCCGACTTGTGCTCACCCACTTCTCCCAGCGGTACGCCGACCCGCGCCGCTTCGCCGACGAGGCACGTACCCAGTTCGACGGTGACCTGGTGATCGCCGAGGATCTGACCACCGTGCAGGTCCCTCCGCGGCGGGTAACCTCGGCTGGGTGACTGTCACGCTGCGTGCCGCGACCGCCGACGATCTGCGGGCGGTGGGCCGGCTGCACCAGCGTTCCCGGGTCGCCGCGTACTCGTCGTTCCTGCCGCCCGAGGCGCTGGCCGACCCGACCCCCGAGGCCATGGGCGAATACTGGGTCGAGCGATGGACCTGGGAGCGCGACAGCCACCGGATGATCCTGGCCATGCGGGGCGATGCCCTGGCCGGTTTCAGCTATTCCGGCCCGGACGACGAGAACGAACCGGACACCGGCCTACTCTGCGCGATTCATCTGGCCCCGGCCGAGCGCGGCCGGGGCGTCGGCCGGGAGCTGATGGTCGACGCGCTGGCCGGCATGCGGACGCGGGGCTGGCGCCACGCGGTGCTCTGGGTGCTGCGCGAGAACACCACCGCCCGCCGCTTCTACGAACGTGGCGGCTGGTCCCCCACCGGAGTGGAGCGCATCGAGCTGATCGGCACCACGCAAACCCCGCAACTGCGCTACAGCCGCCCCCTCTGATTCCCTATCGGCGCGGGACCGAACGCCGCGAGATCTTGGACAGTTTCCGTCGGCGGCTGACGGCAACTGTCCAAGATCTCGAACATTGCGTCGATCATGTCGGGCAGCTCGCCACCCTTCTCTGCTGTCCAGGATCGGCGTTGCGTCCGGGCTCGGCGTTGATACCGCGCTGGCAGCCGGCAGGAAACCGTCCCGATACGCCCGCGCATCGGTCGCCACGAGTTCGTGGCCACCGCGCGCCGAAGCTCGGCGTCGATCTCAGGTTCCGTCCTGGTCGGAGTCGACCCCGAAGTTGATCACGCCGAGGTACCCGTCGCCGTCCTCGCGTACCGTCAGCAGCATGCTGTCGGCGTAGATGGAGTCGTTGTCGTTGAAGGTGTCCCGCCCGGTGTGCGCCGCGTACGGCTGGCTGGCGTAGATCTTCGAGTTCAGCGCCTCGTCGAACATCACCTGGCTGGTCAGCACCCGGGCGTTGTCGAGGTGCACCATGGCGTGGATGTGCACCGTACGTCCCCGGTACCAGCCCGGCCAGATGGTGGTGAACTCGACGATGCCGTCGGCGTTGGTCACCTGCGCACCCCGCAGGTAACGCTGGTCGTCGGTCGGGGTCAGATCGCCCATGTCGCCCCCTCGGGTGTCGCCCCCGCCCGGGGAGCCGCCGGGAGCGCCACCCGGGCCACCGCCCGGCGCGGCGCCACTCGGCACACCACCACCCGGCGCGGCGCCACTCGGCGCACCACCACCCGGCGCGGTGCCGCCGCCGGAGGCACCGTTCGCGCCGGACGACTGCGCCTCGGCCCCGGAGTAGAGCCCCGCCGCGTCACAGTGCCAGATCTCCACCACCGCGTTCGGCAGCGGACCGCACTGCTCGCTGTCCTGCACCCGAATGGCCAGCCGGAGCAGGGTGCCCTCGCGATCCTCCCGGATGTCGCTACGGATCTTGTCCGCGTCGAAGTAGTACGGCCCCTGGGTGGTGCTCGCCGTCAGGGTGCAGGTGTTCACCCCGTCGAAGAGCGCGGTCAGGTCGTTGGCAGTGGTCGCCTGCGGCGCGGCGGTCGCACCGGTCGAGGTGGTGACGGTCCCGCTGCCCCGCCCACAGGCGGCCAATAACCCGGCCAGCCCCACCGAGCTGATTCCGGCGATCACCCGCCGCCGACTGACCCGCTGACCCTCATGGTGGTCGTACCCCATCGTTGCCTCCCGTCGTCGTGCCTGGCGGCAACGCTAGGCAGGACGGATGGGTGGAGACTTTGCCGCACTTGTGCATCCGCTGTGCCACTCGGCGGCGGACGTCGACCGGGCCCCTGCCGTCCGCGAGGCGTCAGGCAGGGGCCGTGCCGCACCCGCCTCAGCGGGCGCCGAGGTGGGCGAGCAGGTCCTGGCGGGTCAGTACGCCCTTGGGCTTGCCGTCGATCAGCACCAGCGCCGCGTCGGACTTCTCCAGCAGGTTGACCGCCTCGCTGACCGGCTGGCCACCGCCGACCATCGGCAGCGGCGCCGCCATGTGCCGCTCGATCGTGTCGTGCAGCTGGGCCTGGCCGGTGAAGAGCGCGTCGAGCAGATCCCGTTCGGCGATCGAACCGGCCACCTCGCCGGTGACCACCGGCGGCTCGGCCTTGAGCACCGGCAGCTGCGAGACGCCGTACTCACGCATGTAGTCGACCGCGTCGCGGACCGTCTCCGTCGGGTGCACATGCACCAACTCGGGCAGGCCACCCGGCTTGCTGGCGAGCGCCTCGGCGACAGTCGGCTCTGAGCCGGAGTTGTCGAGGAACCCGTAGCGGGCCATCCAGCTGTCGTTGAAGATCTTGGACAGGTAGCCCCGGCCACCGTCCGGCAGCAGCACCACGACCACGTCGTCCGGGCCGGCGGAGCGCGCCACCTGCAGCGCGGCCACCGCCGCCATGCCGCAGGAGCCGCCGACCAGCAGCCCCTCCTCGCGGGCCAGCCGCCGGGTCATCTCGAAGGACTGCTTGTCCGAGACCTCGATGATCTCGTCGGCCACGCCCCGGTCGTAGGTCTCCGGCCAGAAGTCCTCGCCGACCCCCTCGACCAGGTACGGCCGGCCGGTGCCGCCGGAGTAGACGGAACCCTCCGGGTCGGCGCCGATGACCTTGACCGCGCCGCCGGACGCCTCCTTGAGGTAACGGCCGATGCCGGAGATGGTGCCGCCGGTACCCACGCCCGCCACGAAGTGGGTGATCCGACCCTCGGTCTGCTTCCACAGCTCCGGACCGGTGCTCTCGTAGTGCGAGCGGGGGTTCGCCGGGTTGGCGTACTGGTTGGGCTTCCAGGCACCGGGGATCTCCCGGGCCAGCCGGTCGGAGACGTTGTAGTACGAGCGCGGGTCCTCCGGCGCGACGGCGGTCGGGCAGACCACCACCTCCGCGCCGTACGCCCGCAGCACGTCCTGCTTGTCCTGGCTGACCTTGTCGGGGCAGACGAAGACGCACTTGTAGCCCTTGAGCTGCGCCACCAGGGCCAGCCCGACACCGGTGTTCCCGCTGGTCGGCTCGACGATGGTGCCACCCGGCCGGAGGATTCCGGCGGCCTCGGCGTCCTCCACCATCCGCAGCGCGATCCGGTCCTTCACCGACCCGCCGGGGTTGAGGTACTCCACCTTCGCCAGCACCGTCGCCTGGATGCCCTCGGCCACGTTGCGCAGCCGCACCAGCGGGGTGTTGCCGATCATGTCGACGACGTTGTCGTAGTACTGCACCTCGTTGTGCCCTTCTCCTCCGGCGCCGGCGTCGCAGGCCGGGCGGGTTGCTCGCGAGATTCCCGCGCCCAGGGTACGTCGGGTCAGGGCACCACGTGGCCGGGGACCACGGGCCCGCCACGCGACTCCCACTCCAGGAAGCGTTCGGTCTCGGCCAGCACCGCCCCGGCCAGCCAGGTGACCATCACCGCGTCGTCGATCAGCCCGAAGACGGTCAGGAACATCTCCGGCACCGCGTCGATCGGAGAGACGATGTACGCCGTCGCCGCTGTCATCATGGCCAGCCGGAGACCGCCGTCGTACCGCCCGCGGGCGGTCGCGGCGATCATCCTGGGCAGCGCGCCGACCCGGGCGCCGAGCGACGGGCCACCCCGGGCACCGGCGGTCAACGCCCGGGCCAGGGCCACGAAGGCCGCACCCCGCTTCAACGTCTTAGCCATCGTCCTGCTCCTCTCCACGTGCAGCGTGACGACCCGACGCAACAGTGCCATTCAAGTACCCAGATCCGACGTTTTCCAGGCACCGCGACCGGCGGCCCGACGACAGCGGGGCGTCGGACCGGCGCGCTAGTGTCGCGGTATGGGGGTCGCTGGTTCCGTCGTACCGGACCGTCCGCGCTGGCACCGCGCGTGGCGGGTGGCCCGGCTGGCAGCGCTCGGCACCGGCGCCACCGCGGCGGCCGGGGCCGCCGCGACCGGCGTGCTGCTCGGCCAGGCCCGGCAGGCCCGCCGCACCATTCCGATGGCGGAGGCACCGCCGCCACGCTGCGACGGGGTGTACGGCGCCAAGTTCCCCGGTGCCGCCGTCACCATGGTCGTGCTCGGCGATTCCTCCGCCGCCGGTTACGGCGTGCACCGGCGCCGGGAGACGCCCGGCGCGTTGCTGGCCACCGGCCTGTCCCGGCGGCTCCAGCGGCCGGTGCGGTTGCACCGCTTCGCCGTGGTGGGCGCCATCTCCGCCGCGCTCAGGTTCCAGGTCGAGGCGGCGCTGGAGTGCGACCCCGACGTCGCGGTCATCCTGATCGGCGCCAACGACGTGACCAACCGTACGCCGCCCGCCCTGGCCGTGCGCTACCTCGTCGAGGGGGTCCGCGCACTGCGGGCGGCCGGCGCCGAGGTGGTCGTCGGCACCTGTCCGGACCTGGGCGCGATCCGTCCCATCCAACCGCCGCTGCGCTGGCTGGCCCGTCGGTGGAGCCGGCAGTTGGCCGCCGCGCAGACGGTGGCGGTGGTCTCGGCGGGCGGCTGGACGGTCTCCCTCGGCGACCTGTTGGGCCCACGCTTCGACGCCGAGCCGGGGCGGATGTTCGCCTGGGACCGGTTCCACCCGTCCGCCGAGGGGTACGCGGCGGCCGCCGCCGCGCTACTGCCCACCGTGCTCTCCGCACTCGGCCACGGCGCCGAACGCAGGCCTTCGCCGACCCGCCTGGAAGGCGTACGGTCATTGCCGAAGGCTGCTCACGTCGCCGCGCGGCATCCGGGCACGGAGGTCAGCGGCACGAAGGTCCGGGGTAGCGAGAGCGGTCCGGGCGGCCGCTGGGCGCAGCTGCGGCGGCGACGGCTCTTCGGAGTCGGTGCGGCGGCGCAGTCGGCTCCCGCGACCGACACACCCGCAGTGGAGGGACTCACATGACCCAGCGGAACAGGCACCACCACCCCGCCGGCACGGGCGGGCGGGCGGCGACGAGATGATCGTCCGGTCTCCCGGTGCCCGGGCCGCTGCCCGGGTCGCGCGTACCGCCGCCGTCTCGCTGCTGGCCGGCACCCTCGGCGGCGCGGCCGTGCTCGCCGGTCAGGCCGTCGTGGCCCGCAACCGCAGGTACGCCCAGCCGGAGCTGGGGCTCGCCCTGCGGGCGACGGTCGGCCGGGTCGACGCACCGCCACTGCGCCTGGTGCTGCTCGGCGACTCGTCCGCCCTCGGGGTCGGCGTCGACCGCCTCGGCGACACCATCGGCGGGCAACTGGCCGACCTGCTCGCCGAGGGATCGGCCGGTCGGCAGGTACGCCTGTCCAGCGTCGGCGTCTCCGGTTCCCGCTCCACCGACCTGGCCACCCAGGTGGCCCGCGCGTTGCTCGGCGAACGGCCGGACGTGGCGGTCGTGCTGGTCGGCGCGAACGACGCGACCAGCCTGCGCCGGCCCGCCGACGCCGCCGCCTACCTCGGCGCGGCGGTGCACCGGCTACGCCAGGCCGGCGTCGAGGTCGTGGTCGGCACCTGCCCGGATCTCGGCGCCGTACGGGCCATCGCGCCCCCACTGCGCCAGGTCGTCGGCTGGATGGGCCGCCGGGTCGGTCAGGCCCAGACGAAGGCGGTACTCGACGCCGGTGGCACGGTGGTCGACCTGGCCACCGAGACCGGCCCGGTGTTCCGGGCCGATGCCGGCGCGTTCTGCCACGACGGCTTCCACCCCTCGGCCGACGGCTACCGGGTCTGGGCACACGCGCTGTTGCCCGCGGTGGCGGCCGCGGCCGCGGTGGCCCCCCGCCGCTGAGCCCGCCCCGGGCCCAGTGGTGGCCTCCGCGCCGCTGAGTCCGCCCTGGGCCGCCCGGTGGTGACGGGGTCACCCGCGTCGCCAGCCGGTGACAGCTCCCGCCGGACGGGCAGCTCCCACCGGACGGGCAGCTCCCACCGGACGGGCAGCTTCCGCCGGACGGGCAGCTTCCGCCACAAGTTACCGGCGGGTTAACGTTGGTGCCATGCCGATTGAGTCGTCCCGCGACGCCGTGATCGTCGCCACCGCGCGCTCCCCCATCGGTCGGGCCCACAAGGGGTCCCTCCGCGACCTCCGCCCGGACGATCTCGCCGCCACCATCGTGCAGGCGGCGCTGGCCAAGGTGCCCCAGCTCGACCCGCGGGAGATCGACGACCTGTACCTCGGCTGCGGCCTGCCCGGCGGCGAACAGGGCTTCAACCTGGCCCGGGTGGTCGCCGTACTGATGGGGCTCGACGGCCTGCCCGGCGCCACCACCACCCGGTACTGCGCCTCCTCCTTGCAGACCACCCGGATGGCCATGCACGCGATCCGGGCCGGCGAGGGCGACGTCTTCGTCTCCGCCGGCGTGGAGACCGTCTCCCGGTACGCTCGCGGTAGCTCCGACGGGCTGCCCACGGAGGCGCAGGCGCTGGTGGGCCGCTGGGAGAACCCGCGCTTCGCCGATGCACAGGAACGTTCCCAGGCCCGGTCCGAGGCCGGCGCCCCCACCTGGACCGATCCCCGCGCCGACGGTGCGCTTCCCGACATCTACCTGTCCATGGGGCAGACCGCCGAGAACCTCGCCCAGGTGTACGACGTGTCCCGCGCCGACATGGACGAGTTCGGCGTACGCAGCCAGAACCTGGCCGAGAAGGCGATCGCGGACGGCTTCTGGGCCCGCGAGATCACCCCGGTCACCACCGGAGACGGCACGGTGGTCAGCACCGACGACGGCCCCCGCGCGGGGGTGACGCTGGCGGCGGTCTCCGCTTTGCAGCCGGTCTTCCGGCCGGACGGCCGGATCACTGCCGGCAACTGCTGCCCGCTCAACGACGGCGCCGCCGCCGTGGTGGTGATGAGTGCCCAGCGGGCCGACGAACTGGGAATCACCCCGCTGGCCCGGATCGTCTCCACCGGCGTCACCGCACTGTCCCCGGAGATCATGGGACTCGGCCCGGTCGAGGCGAGCCGGCAGGCGCTCCGGCGGGCCGGGATGAGCATCGACGACGTCGACCTCGTCGAGATGAACGAGGCGTTCGCCGCCCAGGTGATCCCGTCGTACCGTCAGCTCGGGATCCCCGAGGAGAAGCTGAACGTGATGGGCGGCGCGATCGCCGTCGGCCACCCCTTCGGGATGACCGGCGCCCGGATCACCGGCACCCTGCTCAACGCCCTGCAGTGGCACGACAAGACCATCGGCCTGGAGACCATGTGCGTGGGCGGCGGGCAGGGCATGGCGATGGTGCTGGAACGGCTCAGCTGAGCCGCCCGGTCAGGATTGGCGGGCCACCGCCCGGCCCGGGATTGGCGGGCCACCCGCCACGATCGACGGTTCCGGCTGGCCCTTGAGCGCGGTCCGGCAAGCACCGACGGTCCGGCAAGCACCGCGACCGCTGACGCGCCGGTCGCTAGAGCGCGGCCCGGGTCGTGGCCACCTCGGCCGCGGCCCGGGCCAGTGCCTCTTCGGACGGGTCGACGGCGAGCAGGTCGGCCGTGACCACCCGAAGCTGGTCGGGCAGGGCCAGGTGGTTGTCGAGCCGAGGTACGGCCCGCCGTGGCTTCCCCTCCACGTCGGCCGTCAGGTCGGCGATGTCCTGGACCAGCCGGTGCACCAGATCGGCCCGGGACACGTTGCCGACCGAGGCGGCAGCCGACCATCGCCCCTGTTGCCAGTGCCCCACCTGCCGCACCAGCAACTCGACCCCCCCCCCCCCCCCACCGCCCCCCCCCCCCCCCCCCCCCACCACCCCCCCCCCCCCCCCACCCCCCCCCCCCCCCCCCCCCCCCCCCCCCCCCCCCCCCCCCCCCCCCCCCCCCCCCCCCCCC
>NZ_QXEC01000027.1 GCF_003583405.1 Micromonospora radicis | reverse complement strand
TCAGATGATCACTGATGAGCTGCGAGCCCTCACGCTCGGGCCGGACTCAGCCGCGAACCCCGCTCAACTTCGAAGAGCCAGGATGACTAGGCATCTGCGACGGACGTTGGCTGTCCGGGGTCGACTGCGGGTCGACCCCGGACTGTCATACCTGCGGCTCATCATGTAGGCGTGGAGGTCAGAGCAGATTGGGCGCTTGAGCTGCAATTGAAGCAGATTGACGACATTGCAAGCCGCGAGGAGGTGAAGGCTGCTGTCAATGCTGTAATAGCGCACCTCAATAGTGGCAGCAGGAACCGCAGAGGTGGTCGAGCATTGCTCACGCTCCTCGGGGACGCTCGTTATGAAGCCGCGACGGCTGACGAGTGGCAGGTCGTGAGGCTCCTTCAAGATTCGATCGACTACGCAGAGGGGCGGATTACGAAACACGAGTTTGAGGAGCGCTACCGGCTGTTTCAAGATGGAAACGTTCGTGCAGGCGGTCTGTTGAAGCTGACTGCCAACGTTCTCTCGTCTGCTTGTGAACTTGCTGCTCGTGAGGGTCGGATGTATGTAGAGGCGAATCCCGATGCGAGTGTTCAGGAGGTCTTAGCCAAGATTCAGTCTCTTGGCGAAGATGCAAGGCTAATGGTGGCCCCAGAGGACACCCCAGGTCGCTACCGCATAATCCGGGGAAGCGCCGAAACGGCGCTGTGGCTCGAACGAGTCTTGCGCGGTGGCCGAGTGGATGTCGAGGATGCGCACGATGTTGCCAGCTCGCTTGCAGTATCACCAGAGGCCATGGCCGTTCTTGCGGCAGACACGGAAGGGAAGCTGCTCTTCCGGGCTGCGGAACTTCAGGAACGTGCCCAAGGGCTGAAGTTGCTGCGTGGTGTCATCGAGGATCCCCAGGCGTCGGAGCATGACCTCCAACGGTCCTTGCAGGGGCAGCCGTGGATTTTTGGAGGCAGATTCGTGGGCGAGGCTGCTCATCGCAGGCTTGTTCCGGGCGATGAAGTAGATATCCCGTTAGTCCGTGGTGATGGGGCGCTGCACGTCGTTGAATTGAAGCTCTCGATGCGGTTGGGGGGAGTCCTGGTCAAAAGGCATAGGAATGCGTGGGTGCCGACCTCCCTGGTGCATGACGCCGTTGGGCAGGCTGTGAACTACCTCGTTGGGCTTGATGAGAACCGTGAGAGGATTCGTCGTGAGTTCGGCATCGAGACGCGACGCGCAAGCGCAGTGGTGCTGATCGGGCACCCGGCGCTACAGCCGGATGTGCCGGAGGAGGAAATAAACGAGACTCTTCGTACCTTCAACACCCACCTCAACCGAGTCGAGGTGCTTACCTACAAGGAACTCGTGGACAGCGCGGAGCGCTCGCTAGGCGGCAGTCTCAACGGCGCTGGCGTCAGCGAAGGTTCGAGTTAGGTGTTCCGGGCGCCCTGGATGCTGTCGGCCAGTGCGGGTTGCGCGTCTTGACGGGGAACCCAGGGTTTGCCGGCAGGTGCCCGGAAGGTAGGAGGGCGGCCCATCTACCTCGACTGAGACGATGACTGAGACGAGAGCGCCGCAGAGACAACGAGGGCCGGTCCCTCGGTGGGGCCGGCCCTGTCGTTCGTGTTGCTCTGGCGAGCGGAGGATACGAGATTCGAACTCGTGAGGGTGTGAACCCAACACGCTTTCCAAGCGTGCGCCCTAGGCCTCTAGGCGAATCCTCCACGAGACAGGATACAGGTCTCCTTCGGCCCGCCTACCCCACCACCCCCTGAAGATCCATCGTGGGTCGGGTAGGCTGGTCGGTACCTCCCGTGCGGCGGTATCTCGTGAACCTCCCCAGGGCCGGAAGGCAGCAAGGATAAGCGAGCTCTGCCGGGTGCACGGGGGGCCTTTTTGTCTCACGTCCCCGTGCTCCGCCTGATCACGTAGCCGCGAGACCGTCGCCAGGGGCCTGGTGCCCGGGTGCCGACGCAGGTACCCGGCGGGGTGGGTGGTCAGTCGGGCGCGGGCAGCGGAGAATGGCGCGGTCGAGAGGAGGCGGGACGCCGTGGCACTGGCGCTCTACCGCAAGTACCGGCCGCGTACCTTCGCCGAGGTAATCGGGCAGGAGCACGTCACCGAGCCGCTGTCGCAGGCGCTGCGCAGCGGGCGGCTCAACCACGCGTACCTCTTCTCCGGGCCGCGCGGCTGCGGCAAGACCTCCAGCGCCCGGATCCTGGCCCGCTCGCTCAACTGCGAGCACGGTCCCACCCCGGAGCCCTGCGGCACCTGTGACTCCTGCCGCTCGCTGAGCGGCGACGGGGCCGGCTCGATCGACGTCATCGAGATCGACGCGGCCAGCCACGGTGGTGTGGACGATGCTCGTGAGCTGCGGGAGAAGGCGTTCTTCGCGCCGGCCAACAGCCGGTTCAAGATCTATGTCATCGACGAGGCGCACATGGTCTCGTCGGCTGGCTTCAACGCCCTGCTCAAGCTGGTCGAGGAGCCGCCGGAGTACGTCAAGTTCATCTTCGCCACCACCGAGCCGGAGAAGGTCCTCGGCACCATCAAGTCGCGGACCCACCACTACCCCTTCCGGCTGATCCCGCCGAAGGTGCTGCGGCCGTACCTGGAGCAGTTGACCGAGGCCGAGGGGGTGCAGGTCGAGCCGGCGGTGTTCCCGCTGGTGGTCCGCGCCGGTGGGGGCAGCGCCCGGGACAGTCTCTCCGTACTCGACCAGCTCATCGCCGGTGCCGGCCCGGACGGCGTCAGCTACGCGCGGGCCGCCGCGCTGCTCGGTGTCACCGACGCGGCGCTGATCGACGAGATGTGCGACGCCCTGGCCGCCGGGGACGGCGCCGCCGCGTACGCCACCGTCGACCGGGTCGCCGAGGCCGGGCACGACCCCCGTCGGTTCGCCTCCGACCTGCTGGAACGCCTGCGTGACCTGATCGTGCTCCAGCAGGTTCCGGACGCCGTCGCCAAGGGCCTGATCGACGGGCCGGACGACCAGATCGAGCGGATGACCGCCCAGGCCCAGCGGCTCGGCCCGGGCACCCTGTCCCGCTGCGCTGACATCGTGCACGACGGCCTGGTGGAGATGCGCGGCACCACCGCACCCCGGCTGCTGCTGGAGTTGATCTGCGCCCGGATGCTGCTGCCCGGCGTCGACGATTCCACCGGCGGCCTGTTGCAGCGCCTCGAACGGCTGGAACGCCGGCTCACCCTCGCCGGCGCCGACGTGCCGCCGCCGGCCGCCGACTCCGCGCCGCCCACCGTCGCCCCGGCGGTACGCCCCCAGTCTCCCGCCGAGTCCGCGGCTAGCGCCGCGACGAGGCCTCGGACCGCCGGCGAGCCGGCGGCGCCCGGCGCCCCGGCGGCCCAGGGGTCGCCAGCCGCCCCGGCCGGGCTGGCCGCCGCCCGTGCCGCCGCCGGCGCCGGTGTTCGCGGTTCCGCCGCCAGCGCGGGTGGTCGAGGACCGGCCGCCGATCGTGGCGGTGCCGACCAGGGCGCGGCAGTCGAGAACGGCGGTGGCCGGGCAACGGCCGCCGCCCCGACCACGGGTACGACCGGGACGCCGCCCGCGCGCCGTCCGGTGCCGGACTCGGCGGTGATGCCCGATCCGGTCACGCCCGAGCCACCCCGGCCCGGTGCGGCGAAGCCCGGCGCGCTCGACGCCGCCGCGGTGCGCCGGATCTGGCCCGAGGTGGTCGGCAAGGTCGGCCGCAAGAGCAAGAAGGTCGCCGCCTGGGCGCGGGAGGCCACGGTGCGCGAGGTCGATGGCCAGACACTGGTGATGACCTTCCGTTATCCCTTCCACGCGCAGGCCCTCTCGAACGAGCCCGATCTGTTGATCGAGGCGCTGTACGAGGAGTTGGGTGACCGCTGGCAGATCCGGTGTGAGGTGGCCGGCGAGCGCGGCGGGGGTGCGACTGGCGGTTCTCGGGCCGGTACCGCGCCGGCTCCGGCCCGTTCCACCTCGGAGCGGGCGAGCCCGACGACGTCCGAGCGGGCGAACGGCGCGGCGGGCACCGGGCGCTCCGGTGGACCGTCCGGGTCGGAACGGAGCGTGCCGACCCGGTCCGGCGAGGGTGCCGGTTCGGCCGACAGTGGTGCGGCGCCCGCCGACGACCAGGGGTGGCCGGAACCGGCCCGCCCGGGCGGCTCGGCCCCGACCACCGAGGCGGCGGCGGACGAGTGGCCGGAGGCGGCTCGTCCGGGTGGCCTCTCCGCCGGGCGTGACGCGGTGCCGGGCGGGGACGCGGCGGACCTGTCTCCGGCCGCGGTGAGCGTCCCCTCCGCCGGTCCGCGACCGGCCGGTACGGCCTCCGCCGGTCCGCGACCGGCCGAGCGGGCCGCGGCCTCGGCCGCGTCGAGTGGACCGGCGGCAGCGCAGTCGCCCGGGTCGGGGGCGCCGTCCAACGGGGGGACCGGGGGATCCCCGGTGAGCAGCGCGATCGCGGCAGCCCGTGCGGCGGCGGCCGGGCGGGGTGGGCGTACCGCCCCGGCGGCGCGGCCGACCGCGGACGCCGAGTTCGCCGGTGAGCCGCCGTACGACCCGGATTTCGACGGTCCGGCCGGCGGCGGCGCGGCCCGGCCCGGCGGTGCCCAGCCGGCTGCCTCACCGGCCTACGAGGGCTTCGATCCGGGCGACGAGCCGCTGGACGAGATCATCGACGAGAAGACCGCCCGCGAGTCGAGCGAGCAGCAGGCGGTCCGCCTGCTGCGCGAGGCGTTCGCCGCCACCGAGAAGATCAGCGAGGTGGACACCCGCTAGCGGTTTCGTCGCGACGGTGGCCACCTGAGGTCTGGGTGACCGTCGTCGTGGCGAAACTGTTCGCGGGAACGGTGGCGACCGACCTTGGCGCGGGTGTGCGGCGCACGGGGTGGGGTCGGTGGGGGCCGTTAGGGTGGGCGGTGGTCACGTAGCCGAGTCAAGGGGAGCCGTCGTGCGGCCTGGTGGACAGCCGAACATGCAGCAGATGCTGAAGCAGGCGCAGAAGATGCAGCAGCAGATCGCCAAGGCGCAGGCCGAGTTGGCCGAGGCCGAGGTGACCGGCACCGCCGGCGGTGGCCTGGTCACCGCGACGGTCTCCGGTGCCGGCGAGGTCAAGAGCATCAAGATCGATCCGAAGGCCGTCGACCCGGAGGACGTGGAGACCCTGGAGGACCTCGTCGTCGCGGCGCTGCACAACGCCAGCGAGGCGGCCCGTGAGCTGACCGAGCAGAAGATGGGCCCGGTCGCGGGTGGGATGGGCGGCCTCGGCCTGCCCGGGTTCTGAGCCCGAAGATGTACGAGGGTGCCATCCAGGATCTGATCGACGAGTTGGGGCGGCTGCCGGGCGTGGGTCCGAAGAGTGCCCAGCGGATCGCCTTCCACGTCCTCTCCGCCGACCCGGCCGACGTCAACCGGCTGGCCGGCGCGTTGCGCAAGGTCAAGGATCTGGTGCGGTTCTGCACCAGTTGCTACAACGTCGCCGAGTCCGAGCAGTGCCGGATCTGCCGCGACCCGCGCCGCAGCGACGAGGTGGTCTGCGTGGTCGAGGAGCCGAAGGACGTGGTGGCGATCGAGCGGACCGGTGAGTTCCGTGGGCGCTACCACGTGCTCGGCGGGGCGATCAACCCGTTGGAGGGCATCGGGCCGGACAACCTGCGCATCCGGGAGCTGATGGCCCGGCTCGGCACCGGTACGGTCCGGGAGCTGATCCTGGCCACCGACCCGAACACCGAGGGCGAGGCGACCGCCACCTACCTGGCGCTGATGGTCAAGCCGATGGGCATCGCGGTCACCCGGCTGGCCAGCGGGCTGCCGGTCGGTGGCGACCTGGAGTACGCCGACGAGATCACCCTGGGGCGGGCGTTCGAGGGGCGCCGAGCCGTGTAGGGCCGCCGGTCGGGCGCTCCGCGTCCGGCCGCGAGCCCGGTCACCAGCCGTGTCCGACCCGCCGTCCCGGTGACGGCGGGTCGTCGCGTTCGAGGGTGGCGGTGCCGTCGGTGCCGTACGGCTGACCGCCGGGTCAGTGGACCGGTGCGGACGGGGTGATCGGGCTGGCTTTGGTGTGACAGTCGGGCGATCGACCGCTCCGTGCATGTAACAGAATGATATCGATTGGTAGGGGCTATTAGACACTTATGACCGATTGACTTCTCGCCGTGTTACGTCGGCCGGTCACTAAGGACACGATCCGGTACCAAGAGCTTCCCGCGCCGTTTCCGGGCAGTCCGAACGGGAGCTATGGTCACCGCCATCGGTGACCCTGTCACCACGTTGTCCGTACCCCCTAGGACGAGGTGAAGCACCATGCGTGCATCCAGGCCGAAGGTCGCTATCGCGGCCGTGGCGGCCGCGGCCCTCGCGGTAGCAGGCTGTGCCGAGAGCGACCGCGATGGTTCCGGCGGTAGTAACAAGGACACCCTCGTCTTCGGCGTAGCCGGAGACCCGAAGGTGCTCGACCCCAGCTTCGCCAGCGACGGTGAGTCGCTGCGCGTGGCCCGTCAGGTGTTCGAGACCCTGGTCCGCCCCGAGGAGGGTGGCACCAAGGTCAGCCCCGGCCTCGCCGAGACCTGGGAGCCGGACGCCGCCGGCACGACCTGGACGTTCAAGCTGCGTTCCGGCGTCAAGTTCCACGACGGCACCGACTTCAACGCCGAGGCCGTCTGCGTCAACTTCGACCGCTGGTACAACGCCAAGGGCCTCATGCAGAGCCCGGACGTGACCGCGTACTGGCAGGACATCATGGGTGGCTTCGCCGCCAACGAGGACGACACGCTGCCGGACAGCCTCTTCAAGTCCTGCACGGCCACCGACCCGACCACGGTCAGCCTGGCCTTCACCCGGGTCTCCAGCAAGATCCCGGCCGCCCTGATGCTGCCGTCCTTCTCCATCCACAGCCCGAAGGCGCTGCAGGAGTACGACGCCAGCAACGTCTCGGGTAGCGCGGACGACATCAAGTACCCGGCGTACGCGACCGAGCACCCGACCGGTACCGGTCCGTTCAAGTTCAAGTCCTGGGACATCCCGAACAAGACGCTGACCCTTGAGCGCAACGAGGACTACTGGGGCGAGAAGGCCAAGCTCAAGAGCCTGATCTTCCGCACCATCTCGGACGAGAACGCCCGTAAGCAGGAGCTGCGCTCCGGTGGCATCCAGGGCTACGACCTGGTCGGCCCGCCGGACGTCGAGCCGCTGAAGAACGAGGGCTTCAACGTCCTGACCCGCCCGGCCTTCAACATCCTCTACCTGGCGATCAACCAGAAGGGGAACCCGAAGCTGGCCGACCTGAAGGTCCGGCAGGCGCTCGCCCACGCGATCAACCGGCAGGCCCTGGTCGACTCGAAGCTGCCCCCGGGCGCGCAGGTCGCGGTGAACTTCTTCCCCGACACCGTCGAGGGCTGGAACGGCGACGTCACCAAGTACGAGTACGACGTCGAGAAGGCCAAGGCGCTGCTGGCCGAGGCCGGCGCTGCGGACCTGACCCTGCGGTTCCACTACCCGACCGAGGTCACCCGGCCGTACATGCCGAACCCGAAGGACCTGTTCGAGCTCGTCTCGGGCGACCTCCAGGCGGCCGGCATCAAGATCGAGCCGATTCCGCTGAAGTGGAGCCCGGACTACCTCAACGCCACCACCTCCGGTAACAAGCACGACCTGCACTTCCTCGGGTGGACCGGCGACTACGGCGACGGCTACAACTTCATCGGCACCTTCTTCGACCGGCAGAAGGACGAGTGGGGCTTCAACAACCCGGCCCTGTTCGAGAAGTTCAAGCAGGCGGACAGCACCGCGGACCAGGCGGCCAAGATCGCGCTCTACAAGGAGCTGAACGCCGACATCATGAACTTCCTGCCCGGTGTGCCGATCTCGCACTCGCCGCCGGCCATCGTGTTCGGCAAGGACGTGACCGGGGTCAAGGCGAGCCCGCTCACCGACGAGCGGTTCTCCACCGCCGAGTTCAAGTCCTGACCTGACGCACCGACCGCGGGCGGACGCTGTTACCCACAGCGTCCGCCCGCGATCCCCTGCACACCCTTCGAGGCCGCCGTGATCCGGTTCATCGTCAGACGCCTGCTGCAGCTGATACCCACCCTGTTCGGGCTCTCCATCCTGTTGTTCATCTGGCTCCGGCGGCTGCCCGGCGGCCCCGAGACCGCCATCCTCGGCGAGCGGGGTACGCCCGAGATGCGGGCCGCCATTCGCCGTAACCTCGGCCTCGACGAGCCGATCCTGATCCAGTACGGCCGGTTCGTGCGGCGGCTGATCCGGCTGGATCTGGGCACCTCGATCTCGACCAAGCGTGAGGTCACCACCGAGTTCCTCCAGCGCTTCCCGGGCACCGTCGAGTTGACCGTCACCGCGTTGGTGATCGCGATCGGCATCGGTATCCCGCTGGGTTACCTGGCCGCCCGCCGACGCGGCCGGTGGCTGGACCACCTGTCGGTCGGCGGCTCGCTGATCGGCATCTGCATCCCGGTCTTCTTCCTGGCGTACATCCTCAAGGCGATCTTCTCCGAGAACCTGGGCCTGTTCCCGTCCAGTGGCCGGCAGGATCCGACCCTCGGCGCCACCCGGATCACCAACTTCTTCGTGCTGGACGGCCTGATGACCCGGGAGTGGGACGCCGCC
The DNA here is from genome assembly GCF_003583405.1 of Micromonospora radicis. GTDB lineage: Bacteria > Actinomycetota > Actinomycetes > Mycobacteriales > Micromonosporaceae > Micromonospora > Micromonospora radicis. The sequence goes on along the minus strand of NZ_QXEC01000027.1, from coordinate 67,115 downwards.
GCGGACGCGCTCTGGCACCTGATCCTGCCCGGCATGGCACTGGCCAGCATCCCGCTGGCGATCATCGTCCGGATCACCCGGGCCAGCGTGCTGGAGGTCCTGAACGAGGACTTCGTGCGTACCGCCGAGGCGAAGGGCCTGACCGAGAACGTGGTCCGGCGCCGGCACGTGCTGCGTAACGCGATGCTCCCGGTGGCCACCTCGATCGGCCTGCTCACCGGTGGCCTGCTCTCCGGGGCGGTGCTCACCGAGACGGTCTTCGCGTTCAGCGGCATCGGCGCCTTTCTGGCCGACTCCATCAGTCAACGCGACTACCCGGTCCTGATGGGCTTCATCATGATCATCGCGGTGGTCTACGTGTTGGTGAACCTGATCGTGGACCTCTCCTACAGCCTGATCGACCCGAGGGTGAGGGTCCGATGACGATCATCAGCGGGAAGAAGCGCGAGAAGATCGACCGGCTCGCCGAGTTGGCCGCCCGGGACGAGGAGCGCGGCGTCAGCCTCTGGCAGGACGCGTTCCGCCGGCTGCGGCGCAACCCGGCTGCCATCGTCGGCGCCGTCATCCTGACCATCTTCGTTCTGGTCGCGGTCTTCGGGCCGTTCTTCGTGCCGTACAGCCCGAAGGACACCATGGGCATCCGCGAGGGGGTCGTCCGGGTCGGCCAGGGCCTGATCCCCGGGCACTCCGCCGAGCACTGGCTGGGCTACGACCACCAGGGCCGGGACGTGTTCAGCCGGATGGTCGTCGGGGCCCGGCAGACCCTGCTGGTCGGCGTGGTGGCCACCCTGATCGGTCTGGCCGCCGGCGCGATGATCGGCGGCGTCGCCGGTGCCGCCGCCGGGCTCGGCGGTCGGTGGGGGCGCTGGGTGGACGCCACCCTGATGCGCTTCATCGACATGCTGCTGGCGCTGCCCAGCCTGCTGCTCGCGGTGAGCATCGCCGCGCTGCTCGGGCCGAGCCTGACCACCGTGATGATCGCGGTCGGCATGGTGTCGGTACCGGTCTTCGCCCGACTGCTGCGCGGCTCGATGATCGCCCAGTCGAACAGCGACTACGTGCTGGCCGCCACCTCGCTCGGCGTACGCAAGTCGAAGATCGCCCTGACCCACGTACTGCCGAACTCGCTGGCCCCGGTCATCGTCCAGGCCACGCTGACCCTGGCCACCGCGATCATCGAGGCCGCCGCCCTGTCCTACCTGGGCCTCGGCAACCCCGACTCGGCCCTCCCCGAGTGGGGAGTGATGCTCGCCGACGCGCAGCAGTGGCTGGGTATCCGGCCCGCGCTGGCCATCTACCCGGCGGTCGCCATCATCATCACCGCGCTGGGCTTCACCCTGCTCGGTGAGGCGATGCGTGAGGCCCTCGACCCGAAGCTGCGGAAGTAGGTGTGGCGGGCATGAGAAGCGCGCTGGTGACCTCCGTGGCCGTGAACGAAAGGGCGGTGCGGCATGGCACTGCTTGATGTCGAAGAGTTGTCCGTCACCTTCTCCCGGCGCGGTCAGCGCACCGTACGGGCTGTGGACGGGGTCTCCTTCTCGGTGGATGCGGGCCAGGTGGTCGGCCTGGTCGGTGAGTCCGGCTGCGGCAAGTCGGTGACCTCGCTGGCGATCATGGGTCTGCTGCCCAGGCAGCCCGGCCTCCAGGTCGGCGGCAAGGCGGTGTTCGACGGCACCGACCTGCTCCAGCTCGACGACCGGTCGCGGCGGGACATCCGGGGCCGGGACATCGCGATGATCTTCCAGGATCCGCTGTCGTCGCTGAACCCGGTCATCCCGATCGGTCTGCAGGTGACCGAGGTGCTCACCCGGCACCGCGGGCTGAAGGGCGCCACGGCGGCCAAGGAGGCCGCCCAGCTGCTCGACCGGGTCGGCATCCCGGACCCGAAGCGGCGGCTCAAGGAGTACCCGCACCAGCTCTCCGGTGGGATGCGCCAGCGCGCGCTGATCGCCATGGCGGTGGCCTGCCAGCCCCGGCTGCTCATCGCCGACGAGCCGACCACGGCGCTGGACGTCACCATCCAGGCGCAGATCCTGGAACTGCTCAAAGACCTGGTCCGGGACTCCGGCACCGCGCTGGTGATGATCACGCACGACCTGGGCGTGGTGGCCGGCATGTGCGACACGATCAACGTGCTGTACGGCGGTCGGGTGGTGGAGACCGCCCGGCGACGTCCGCTGTTCCGTCAGCCTCGGCACCCGTACACCGTGGGGTTGCTCGGCTCGGTGCCGCGTCTGGACGCGGGGCGCGGGGAACGTCTCAACCCGATCCCCGGTTCGGTACGGGACCTGCTCCCCTGGGCGGACGGCTGTGCCTTCGCGCCGCGCTGTACCCGGCGAGTGGACGCCTGCGTCGGTGAGCCGCCGGAGCTGGTGCGCACGCACGACGCACGCAGCTACCGTTGCGTCAACCCGGCCCCGCTGCCGGGCGTGACCCCGCAGCCGCAGCCCACCGAGGCGACCGGGCCGGCGCCGGCCGCCGAGGATGAGGTGGAGAAGGCATGAGTGAGCGCGACATGCTCGTCGAGGTACGGGATCTGAAGGTGCACTTCCCGATCAAGCGGGGGGTGCTGTTCGACCGTACGGTCGGTCACGTGAAGGCGGTCGACGGCGTCGACCTGGCCATCGCGCGCGGCAAGACCTACGGCCTGGTCGGCGAGTCCGGGTGCGGCAAGTCCACCCTCGGGCGGGCGCTGCTCCAGCTGACTCCGCCGACCGCCGGTGAGGTGAGCTTCGACGGGGTCGAGCTGACCAAGCTCGCGCCCGGCAAGCTGCGCGCGATGCGCAGGCGGATGCAGATGATCTTCCAGGATCCGATGTCCAGCCTGGACCCGCGGCAGAACGTCGAATCGATCCTGACCGAGGGGCTGCAGACGCACGGCATCGGTGGCGACCGCGAGGGCCGCCGGAAGATCATCGCGGAGACGTTGGACAAGGTCGGGCTGCCCCGCTGGGCGTTGTCCCGCTATCCACACGAGTTCTCCGGTGGCCAGCGGCAACGCATCGGCATCGCCCGCGCGCTGGTGCTGGGGCCGGAGCTGATCGTTGCCGACGAGCCGGTCTCGGCGCTGGACGTCTCGATCCAGGCCCAGGTGGTCAACCTGCTCGACGAGTTGCAGGAGAGCCTCGGCCTGACCTACCTGGTGATCGCGCACGACCTGGCGGTGGTCCGGCACATCTCCGACACGGTCGGCGTGATGTACCTCGGTGCCCTGGTCGAGGAGGCACCCAGCGACCGGCTCTACACCGAGCCGTTGCACCCGTACACCCGGGCGCTGATGTCGGCGGTGCCGGTGCCGGACCCGGACGTGGAGGATCGCCGGGAACGGATCCTGCTCGCCGGTGACCTGCCCTCGCCGGCCAATCCCCCGGCCGGATGCCGGTTCCACACCCGCTGCCCGTGGGCGCAGCCGACCCGCTGCGCGGACGAACGGCCGGCGCTGCGGGAGATCGGCGACAGTCGGGTCGCCTGCCACTTCGCCGAGCGGATCGCCAGCGGGGAACTGCGGCCGCACAAGGTGAGCGTGGAGATCGTCCGGCCGGAGGGCGAGGGCGAGGAGCCCGGCGTGGTCTCCGCCCCCAGCGAGCCCGGTTCGTTCGTGTGAGGGAGGGCCCCTTCCGGCGCCCGAGGTGTCGGAAGGGGCCCTCCTGGCGATCGTGCCGCCGGCCTCAGCCCTCGGGGCGGTTCAGCAGGCCGACCGCGATGTCGTGCACCGCGTCCAACGCGGTGGCGTCGTCCAGCGGGGCCCTGCCGCCGGTGACCACGTACCACTCGTCGGCGTCCTTGTACTGCACGTGCAGGGTGACCTGGCCGTCGGCGAGTTCGGTGCGCAGGGTCAGCTCGCCGGTGACCACGCCGACCTCGTCGGTCATCACCCCGCCCGGCCCGGGCACGATGTCGGTGGTACGGCTCTGCGGGCCGGTCGACCCACCGGCGTCGGCGGTCATCCCGGCTCCCGGCACCTCCACCTCGCTGGCGGCGGCACCGTCGACGGTCATCCCGGCCGTGGTCGGACCCGGACTGCCGGTCGCCGCCGCCGCGTCCTCTCCGCCGGCGTCCGGCACCTGCTCGGCCGCCGGGCCGCCGTCAGCGCCGGTTACGGCTTGCTCTCCCATGTGCAGCCCTCCAACATGTCGGCCAACGCGGCCTTCTCGGCACTGGTCACCGTCAGCTGCCAGTGATGCTTGACCGCCACCCAGTCGCCAGCGTATTGGCACCAGTACGACTGGTTCGGCGGTTTCCACTGGGACGGATCCTGGTCACCCTTTGCCCGGTTGGAGGAGGCGGAAACCGCGAAGAGCTGCGGTCGATCGAGGTCGTTGGCGAAGTCGCCCCGCTTGGCGTTGTCCCACTCGTCGGCCCCCGACCGCCAGGCGTTGGCCAGCGGGACCATGTGGTCGATGTCCACCTGGGACGGATCGGTGAAGCTGCGTCCGTCGTACACGCTCTCCCACCGGCCGCCGACCACGTTGCAGCCGGAGTGCTGGATGTCCTTGCCGTCGCGTTCCAGCACGGTGTCCCGGACGTCGCAGTTCTGGCCGGTCTTGCGCCAGTGGGGGAACTTGCTACGGCTGTAGCCGCGCATCGGGTTGGCCTCGGCGACGGTGAGCTGAGAGAGCATCTGGTTGGCGCTGCCACCGTCGCTGGTCGGCGTCACCTCCGGCTCTTCGAGTGGGACGCAACCGGCCGCGCCGAGGGTCAGCGCCGCGGCGAGCGCGAGCGCCCCCAGGGCGCGCGGTCCTGATCTGGTACGCAAAGACGACACCTCTCCAGCTTGCGGGCTTTCGGCGATCCCGCACAGTACCCGGGCGGGGTTTCGGCGTTTCGTAGTGTCTGGCAGATGGCGCACGGCAGATTGGTACCCATGCCTGAACCCGCACCCGCCCTCCGGATCAACACGGCCGCCGGCCGGGGCACCCTGGCCGCCGCCGTCCTCGCCTCCGGCATGGTGTTCCTGGACACGACGGTGGTCAACGTGGCGTTGCCGCGACTCGGTGCCGACCTCGGCGCCTCCGTCGCCGGCCTACAGTGGACGGTCAACGGCTACCTGCTCACGCTCGCCGCGTTCGTCCTGCTCGGTGGGGCGCTCGGGGACCGGTTCGGGCGGCGGCGGATCTTCCTGCTCGGCGTGGTCTGGTTCACCGTCGCCTCGGTGCTCTGTGGGCTGGCCCTGCGTACCGACTGGCTGGTGGCCGCCCGGTTTCTCCAGGGCGTCGGCGGTGCCCTGCTGACTCCGGGCTCGCTGTCGTTGCTCCAGTCCAGCTTCCACCCGGACGATCGGGCGAAGGCGATCGGGGCGTGGTCCGGATTGTCCGGCGTCTCCACCGCGCTCGGCCCGTTCATCGGTGGGTGGCTGATCGACGCGCTCTCCTGGCGGTGGATCTTCTTCCTGAACCTGCCGCTGGCGGTGCTGGTGGTGCTGGCCGCCGTGCGGTGGGTGCCGGAGAGCCGGGACGAGACCGCGTCGCGGACGGCGGGGGAGGGCCGGCGGTTCGACGTGGCCGGTGCGCTGCTCGGTGCGCTGGCGCTGGCGGGCGTCACGTACGCCCTGGTCGACGCCCCGGGCCGGGGCTTGCGCTCGCCGCAGGTGGCGGTGGCGGTCGTGGCCGCGGTGGTCGCCGCGGTGCTGTTCGTGCTGGTCGAGCGGCGGCGCGGCGAGACGGCGATGCTGCCCACCGGGCTGTTCGGCAGCCGGCTGTTCTCGGTGCTGAACATCTTCACCGTGCTGGTGTACGCCGCTCTCGGCGGGTTCACCTTCTTCTTCGCCGTCTACCTGCAGAACGTGGTCGGCTGGTCGGCGCTGGCCACCGGGCTCGCGTTGCTGCCGACCACCCTGCTGTTGCTGGTCGGCTCACCGAGCGCGGGCGCGCTGTCCGCCCGGATCGGCCCACGGTTGCTGCTGCTGCGTGAGGTCGGCCCCGGTGCGTCGTACTGGCGTGAGGTGTTGCCCGGGGTGGCGATGTTCGGCGCCGGACTGACCATGGTGGTGGCACCGCTGACCGCTTCGGTGCTGGCCGCCGTCGCCAACCGCTTCGCCGGGGTGGCCAGCGGCTTCAACAACGCCGCGTCGCGGGTGGGCGGCCTGCTCGCGGTCGCCGCCCTGCCGCTGTTGGTGGGGCTCACCGGCACCGGATACGAGCAGCACGCCGAGTTGACCGCCGCGTACCGGGGCGCGTTGCTGTGGTGCGCCGGGTTGCTGCTGGTCGGTGCGGCCATCGCCGCGGTGCTCGTCCACCGTCCACGCCGCCAGCCGTAGCCGGTGGGCCGGGTGCCCCCTGTCTCACCCCTCCTGGCGGTGGGCGCGGTTGATGGCGCTGGTGACCGCCTTGATGGAGGCGGTGACGATGTTGGCGTCCATCCCGACGCCCCAGACCGTCCGGCCGTCCACCTCGCACTCGACGTACGCGGCGGCCTGCGCGTCACCGCCGGAGGAGAGCGCGTGCTCGTGGTAGTCGAGCACCCGTACCGCCACACCGGCGGAGCCGAGCGCGTTGACGTACGCGTCGATCGGACCGTTGCCGATCGCGGTGAGCGCGCGCGGCTTTCCGGTCAGCCCCACCTGCGCGGTGATCTCGACCTTGCCCTCCGCGGTGCCGATGGCGTACTCGGTCAGCGTCACCATCGGATCGATCTGGTGGTCGATCAGGTACTGCGAGGCGAAGATCTGCCACATGGTGGCCGGGGCGACCTCGCCACCGTCGTGGTCGGTGACCTGCTGCACCACGCCGGAGAACTCGATCTGGAGCCGGCGCGGCAGGTCGAGCTGGTGCTCGGTCTTCATGATGTACGCGACACCGCCCTTGCCGGACTGCGAGTTGACCCGGATCACCGCCTCGTAGCTGCGGCCCAGGTCCTTCGGGTCGATCGGCAGGTAGGGCACCGCCCAGGTGAACTCGTCGACCGGCACGCCGGCCGCCAGGGCGTCGGCGTTCAGTGCGGCGAAGCCCTTGTTGATGGCGTCCTGGTGCGAGCCGGAGAAGGCGGTGTAGACCAGGTCACCGGCGTACGGGTGGCGCTCGTGCACGGGCAGCTGGTTGCAGTACTCGACGGCTCGCTTGACCTCGTCGATGTCCGAGAAGTCGATCATCGGGTCGATGCCCTGGGAGAACAGGTTCAGGCCCAGCGTCACCAGGTCGACGTTGCCGGTGCGCTCGCCGTTGCCGAACAGGCACCCCTCGATCCGGTCCGCGCCGGCCAGCAGCCCCAGCTCGGCGGCGGCCACCCCGGTACCCCGGTCGTTGTGCGGGTGCAGGCTGAGTACCAGGCTGTCGCGGCGGGGCAGGTGCCGGTGCATCCACTCGATCGAGTCGGCGTACACGTTCGGCATGGCCATCTCGACCGTGGCCGGCAGGTTGACGATCAGCTTGCGGTCCGGCGTCGGGTCGACGACCTCGATGACCTTCGCACAGACCTCCAGCGCGTACTCCAGCTCGGTGCCGGTGTACGACTCCGGCGAGTACTCGTAGTGGATGTCGGTGTCCGGGGTGTGGATCTCGGCGTACTTCTGGCAGAGCCGGGCGCCGGTGGTGGCGATGTCGGTGATGCCGTCGCGGTCCAGCCCGAACACCACCCGTCGCTGCAGGGTGGAGGTGGAGTTGTAGAAGTGCACGATCGCCCGGCGGGCGCCGCGCAGCGACTCGAAGGTGCGCTCGATCAGGTGCTCCCGGCACTGGGTCAGCACCTGGATCGTGACGTCCTCGGGGATCAGGTCCTGCTCGATCAGCTGCCGGACGAAGTCGTAGTCGGTCTGGCTGGCCGAGGGGAAGCCGACCTCGATCTCCTTGTAGCCCATCTGGACCAGCAGCTGGAACATCCGGCGCTTGCGCTCCGGCGACATCGGGTCGATCAGTGCCTGGTTACCGTCGCGCAGGTCGACCGCGCACCAGCGGGGCGCGACCTCGACCTGTCGGGTCGGCCAGGCGCGGTCCGGCAGCTCGATCCGGAACTGCTGCTGGTACGGCTGGTAGCGGCGGTACGGCATCTGGCTGGGACGTTGCCGGGCGATGGCATCGGACGCAACGTCGGTGGTGCCGGCTGGGTGAGCCATGGCGGAGTTCTCCTGGGTCATGTGACGTCAGCAAAGGAGGTCGGCAGTGGCGCCGAACGGAAAGATCCGGGACAGTGCTGGCGGCGCGGTCCGACTCCGCGACGAGGTGCCGGCCGTCAGGCCTCGTCGCGGCGACCAAGGAGGAGGTGCGCCTTCCACATGACAGAGTGACCCTACGTGATGGTCCCGGGTCTGGGAAGGCTCGTCCGGACTTTGAGACGGAATTCGCACCCTTCGTTCACAGGGTCGAATCTCCGCAGCTCAGGACCAGTTCGTTGAGCGGGTGTCGGTGGCGCAGTGCGGTCTCCTCGGTCAGTAGGTCGGCCGGAAGGCTGAACGGATCGCCTAGTTGCCCGACCGCCACCACCACGTACGGTCGCAGGTCGGCGGGCAGGTCGAGATCGGCGATCAGGCCCGCGCGGTCGAGGCCGGTCACCTGGCGTACGTGCAGTCCGAGCGCGGTGGCCTGGACGGTCAGGTGCGCCACCGCCTGCCCGAGGTCGTACCCCACGAACGGATGGTGGCCGGTGCCGGAGTGCGCGACGAGCACCAGCAGGCTCGCCCGCCCCGCCCAGCGCTGCTCGCCGGGGGGCAGGTTGACCAGGATCCGCTTGAACGATTCGTGGTCGCGGTGCCCGAGCACGAACCGCCAGGGCTGTCGGTTGTCCGTGGAGGGTGCCCAGCGCGCCGCCTCCAGCAGCGTCGTCGCCTCCGCCCGGGTCAGCTCGGCGTTCGCGTCGAAGGCTCGTGGGCTCCAGCGGAAGGCGAGTAGGGGGGTGAGGTCAGTCATGCGAAGAGTGTCCGGTATGGGGTTTTTAGTCGGGCGCCCGGGTCGGGATAAATGTGGGCAAGGGCACCCGTAACGGAACAGTGATCAGGACGTTCCGGGATCCGGAACGGAACCGCTGCCCGGATTGCTGCCGTCCGGGCTTGCACTGTCCGGATTGCTGCCGTCGGGGCTCGCGTCGTCCGGGGCGGCGGGGGGCGCCTCCGCGCCGAGTGGCTCGCCCTCCACCACCGGCCCGGCCAACTGGACCGTGGCCGGGGCCGGCTCGGGCGTCGCGGCGAGCGTCAGTGTGCCGAAGGCGGCGCGTACCGCCGTCGGGGTGCCGTCCGCGTCGAAGCAGTAGATCCCGACGTCCAGCGGCGGGTTGATCGAGGCCGCCGTCGTCTCCACGGAGTAGCACGAGCCGCTCGCCCCGACCGGGGCCATGGCGGGGGAGACGGACAGCGGGGCGCGCCGGTCGGTCAGCACGTCCAGCCAGTCGGTGAACGGATGCTGCACCCGGGGGTCGAGCCGGCGCGGCAGGGTGTCGTCCCGCTCGCCGAGGCGTACGCAACTGGCCGCCTCGGGGCGGCCCGGTGAGGGCAGCGCGCACTGGAACAGCCCGTCGGCCGTCGCCGCGAGTGAGATGTCCGCCGTGCCGCCGAGCGCCCCACCCGGCACGTCCACCCGCCAACTGCCGTCGTTCGCGCTGGTCACCACGATCAGCCGGTCGGCCGCGCCGTCGACCCGCAACGTGTACCGGGCGACCAGGTGCCGATCCTGGGCGGCGGCCGCGAGCGCGGCCAGTTCGTCACGGGCGGCGTCCATCCCCACCGGTCGCGGCGCCGAACTCGGCGGCGCCGGCGGTTCGGCCGGCGGATCGGCGGAGCAGCCGGCGAGGAGTAGAGCGGGCAGGCCGAGGGCGAGTGGGGCGACCAGGCGGTGGAGCGGACGGTGGGCGTACACCCGGCCATTCTCCGCGTTGCAGGTGGCTTCCGGACACCCCGGTAACGCAGCGGTTTCCGGCGTGTCGCGCATCACCTCCGCCGTGGCCGGTAGCCGGATCGTGGGATCACCTGACCCGGCGGTCAGAGCGGACCGATACCCTGAACTCGTCCGACCCGCGCCGCCGGCCCCGGTGCCGGCGGCGTCGGCACGCTCAGGGCAACCGGGAGGGAGTGCGCCGTCGTGGCACTCGTGGTGCAGAAGTACGGCGGATCCTCCGTCGCCAGCGCGGAGCGGATCAAGCGGGTGGCCGAGCGGATCGTCGCGGCCCGCAAAGCCGGCGACGACGTGGTCGTCGTGGTCTCCGCGATGGGCGACACCACCGACGAGCTGCTCGACCTGGCCAACCAGGTCAGCCCGCTGCCGCCCGGGCGTGAGCTGGACATGCTGCTCACCGCCGGGGAGCGGATCTCCATGGCGCTACTCGCGATGGCCATCCACAACCTGGGGTACGAAGCCCGCTCGTTCACCGGCTCCCAGGCCGGCGTGATCACCACCTCGGTGCACGGCCGCGCCCGCATCATCGACGTCACCCCCGGGCGGCTCAAGGGCGCGCTCGACGAGGGAGCCGTGGTGATCGTCGCCGGTTTCCAGGGCGTCTCGCAGGACACCAAGGACGTGACCACCTTGGGACGTGGTGGTTCGGACACCACCGCGGTGGCGCTCGCCGCCGCGCTGCGGGCCGACGTCTGCGAGATCTACACCGACGTCGACGGCGTCTTCACCGCCGACCCGCGGATCGTCCCGAACGCCCGGCACATCAAGCAGATCACCTACGAGGAGATGCTGGAACTGGCCGCCTGCGGCGCGAAGGTCCTGCACCTGCGCAGCGTGGAGTACGCCCGTCGGGCCGAGCTGCCGATCCACGTCCGTTCGTCATACTCGACCAACACCGGCACGATGGTCACCGGATCGATGGAGGAGCTTTCCGTGGAGCAGGCACTGATCACCGGAGTGGCCCACGACCGCAGCGAGGCCAAGATCACCATCGTCGGGGTGCCCGACGAGCCGGGCGCCGCGGCGCGGATCTTCGACACCGTCGCGGGCGCTGAGATCAACATCGACATGATCGTGCAGAACGTCTCCACCGAGGGCACCGGCCGCACGGACATCTCGTTCACCCTGCCGAAGGCCGACGGCCCCACCGCGATGGCCGCGCTCAGCAAGATCCAGGAGACGGTCAACTTCAAGGGCCTGCTCTACGACGACCACGTCGGCAAGGTGTCCCTGATCGGCGCCGGGATGCGCTCGCACCCCGGCGTGGCGGCCGGCTTCTTCGCCGCGCTGGGCCAGGCCGGCGTGAACATCGAGATGATCTCCACCTCGGAGATCCGGGTCTCCGTGGTCTGCCGGGACACCGACCTGGACGCCGCGGTCCGGGCCATCCACGAGGCGTTCGACCTCGGTGGCGACACCGAGGCTGTGGTGTACGCGGGGACGGGACGGTAGCGCGGGTGGCCCGGCTGCCCACCCTGGCCGTGGTCGGGGCGACGGGGGCCGTCGGTACGGTGATGTGTGAGCTGCTCACCGGGCGTCGGAACGTCTGGGGCGAGATCCGCCTGCTGGCCTCGGAACGGTCGGCCGGGCGCAAGGTGCGGTGCCGGGGCGAGGAGTTGACCGTCCAGGCACTCACCGAGGAGGCGCTCGAAGGCGTGGACGTCGCGATGTTCGACGTCCCGGACGAGGTCTCGGCGCACTGGGCGCCGGTCGCGGTACGGTGCGGCGCGGTAGTGGTGGACAACTCCGGCGCCTTCCGGATGGATCGGGACGTCCCGCTGGTGGTGCCGGAGATCAACGCCGCGCAGCTGAACAACCGCCCCCGGGGCATTGTCGCCAACGCGAACTGCACCACGCTGGCGATGATCGTGGCCGTCGCCCCGCTGCACCGCGAGTACGGGCTGCGCGAGCTGGTGCTCGCCTCGTACCAGGCGGTCAGCGGTGCCGGCCAAGCCGGCGCCGACGCCCTGCACGACCAGTTGGTCAAGGTGGCCGGCGACCAGATGCTCGGCTCGCGTACCGGCGACGTGCGGCAGGCGGTCGGTGACGATCTCGGCCCGTTCCCCGCCCCGATGGCGCTCAACGTGGTGCCGTGGGCCGGCTCGCTGGCCGACGAGGCATGGTCGTCCGAGGAGATGAAGCTGCGCAACGAGTCGCGCAAGATCCTCGGGATGCCCGACCTGAAGGTCTCCGCCACCTGCGTACGGGTGCCGGTGGTGACCGGTCACTCGGTCGCGGTGCACGCCGTCTTCGGCACCGAGATCGACGCCGACGGCGCCCGCGGCGTACTGCGCAACGCGCCCGGCGTGATCGTGGTCGACGACCCGGCTGCCGGTGAGTTCCCGATGCCGATCGACGCGGTCGGCACCGATCCCTCCTGGGTGGGCCGGATCCGCCGCGCGCTCGACGACCCCCGCGCGCTGGACTTCTTCGTCACCGGCGACAACCTGCGCAAGGGCGCCGCCCTCAACACCGCCCAGATAGCCGAACTCCTAGCCCACGACCTAACCCCCTGAACCCCCCTCCCCGCGCCCCGCCCTCCCTCTCGGCCGCGGCGTGGCCCGCCCCTCCCCGCGACTCACAGATCTTGCACTTTCGGTCGCCGCTTTGGGGGCTATCGCCCGGTATGCCGAGACCGAAAGTGCAAGATCGCGCGGATCAGGGGCAGGGACGGGGGCAGGGGCGGGGGCGGGGTGGGGAGAGGGGGTTAGGCGGCGGAGAGGTGGACGCCGTCGCGGCCCTGGCGTTTCACGGCGTAGAGGGCCTGGTCGGCGCGGCGCAGGGTCAGTTCGGGGGACTCGCCGGGGCGGGGGAGGGCGACGCCGACGCTGATCGTGCGGCCGATCCGGCGGGCGGCCTCGGTGAGCCGCTCGGCGACCCGGACGGCCTCCTCGGGACGGCTGACCTCGATCACCGCCACGAACTCGTCGCCGCCGATGCGGTACAGCTCGTCTCCCTGGCGCAGCGCGCCCTCCAGGGCCCGGGCCAGACCGACCAGCACCCGGTCGCCCGCCTGGTGGCCGTAGGTGTCGTTGACCGTCTTGAAGCCGTCCACGTCGATCGCCAAGAGGGCGGTACGCCCCGGGGTGGCGGTGGCGATCCGCTGACCGAACGGCCCGGTGTGCCGCAGCCCGGTGAGCGGGTCGGAACTGGCCTGCTCGCGGAGCCGCTCCAGGGTGCGCAGCCGATCCAGGCAGCTCCACGCCTGCCCGGCGAGCAGTTCCATCAGGTTGACCGTGCGCGGATCAGGGCGCAGTAGCCGTTCGTCGGCGACCAGCAGCACCCCGCCGCGACCGGGTGGCCCGACCGGCACCGCCACCAGCGTGCGTACCCCGGCCCGGACCAGTGGCACGTGGTCCTCGGTGGGCGGGTGACCGGCCTCGCCCAGGGTGTGACCGGTGCCGTACCGGTGTACCCGGTCGATGATGCGGCGCAGCGCCGACGGCCCCGCCTCGGTCAGTTCGGCGCGCATCCGGGCCTCCAGCTCGCCGGGGACCGTCGTGGGCTCCCCGAGCCGCGGGCCGCCACGCCCGGAGAGCACCAGTACGGCCGCGTGGAGGGCGGACACGTCCCGGGCGGCCCGCATCGCCACGGCCAGAAGATCCCACTCGGTGGTGGCGGCGGTCATCGCGTTCGCGTGCCGGAGCAGCTTCTCGCTGCGGCTCTCGGCCGGGCCGCCGAGCGCTACGATCCGGGCGCCGAGCCGGCCGGCGACCCGTTGGGCGGTGACCTGCCAGGCCGCCAGCTCCGCTGGACCGGTCCACTGCAGGTCGAGTACGCCGATCGGGCGGCCCGCCGGGTCGAGCACCGGTACGCACACCTCGGCGGTGACGTCGGGGCGTACCGGAATGTGGTCGGGGTCGACGGTGACGTCCGGGACGATCTCGGCCCCGCCGCCGGAGTAGACCCGGCCGACGACGCCGGCGTCCGGGGCCACGGTGGCGAAGACCTGCCAGGAGCCGGTGGCCGCGACGCAGCGGAGCCGCCCGTTGACGTGCAACAGCACGGCGATGGTCGCGGGGGTGTACCGGGCCAGGGCGTCGACGGTCGTCTGACAGACCTCGGCGACGGTCGACGCCATGGGCAGGCGGACCGTGACGTCACGGATGACTTGCTGGTGATCCACTCGCACGTCGTTCCAGGTCGGGTACGGTCCCGGCCGGTGCCGGGTCGCCGATCAAGCGTACTCATATCGGCAGTGAGCAGGCGTTCTTCGTACACATGTGCTATCCACAGGGTGTGGACACGGCCTGTGGGCAACGCGCGGGGCGCCACGACGATAGCGTGGGGTTTCCGGTCGAGTGGAGGTCCGATGCTCATCGCCCAGCTCAGCGATCCGCACCTGACCACCGGCGTGCTCGGCGCCGAGTCGGCGACCGGGCTGCACCGCGCGCTCGGCCGGGTGCTGGCGCTGAACCCCCGGCCCGACTGCGTCGTGATCACCGGAGACCTGGCCGACCACGGCCGACCCGACGAGTACGCCGTGCTGCGCGAGGTGGTGGGCCGGTTCCCGCTGCCGCTGCACCTGGCCACCGGCAACCACGACGACCGGGAGTCGTTGCTGGATCTCTTCGGCGGCACGCCCTGGCTGGGCGGCGGCTTCTCGGCGTACTACCAGGTCGACCATCCCGGGACGACCCTGGTGGTGCTGGACTCGCTCGTTCCCGGTTCGAGCGACGGACGGCTCGGTGCGGAGCAGCTCGGCTGGCTCGACGGCGTGCTCGCCGCCCGACCCGAGCTGCCGGCGGTCGTCTTCCTGCACCATCCGCCGGTCGAGGTCGGCATCCCGGCGGCCGACGAGGTCCGGCTCACCGACGGTGACGCGCTCGCCGAGGTGCTGCTGCGACACCCCCACGTGGTACGCGTCGGCGCAGGTCACCTGCACCGTCCGGTGACCACCGCCTTCGCCGGTACGGTGCTCACCGTCGCGCCGAGCACCTGGCGGCAGTCGACGTTGACCATGGACGGCGACGAGCAGATCGGCTGGGTCGCCGAGCCGACCGCGCTGCTGCTGCACCGGGTGAGTGCCACCGGCTGCGTCACGCACACCGTGCAGGTCAGCCACACCGCCGGCATGACCTGTGGCTACTGACCGGCCGAGGAGTCCGCATGACGAGAAGGCTCAAGAAGGGCAAGGGCTACACCAACTGCTGACCGTCGCCGGTGCCGGTCGCCCACCGCGGCCGGCACCGGGCCGACCGGTGTGGCTCGTCGGGTCGGCTCAGCCCTCGATCGGCGGGCGGTCGATGTTCAGGTGGAAGGCGCGTTCCTCGGCCTCCTGCCGAGCCGCGACGAAGTCACGCTGCCAGTCCTCGGCGTCGTCCGGGATGCGCGCGACCACGTGCTCACCGCGTATCCGGCCGTCCGCGTCGGTCAGCGCGACCCCGACGACGGTGTGCCCGCGCCCCGGGATGGCGTAGTGACGTACCGCCCAGCGGGCGGACATCTGCAGGGCATGGCGTCGGCGTCGCGCACCAGCCGTGACGACGATGGACACCAGTGCGACGGCGGTCAGCACGACGAGGAAGACGGCCAGAGGCGCGATGATCCGCACCCGGCCAAGGCTACCCCGCATCGCGTCCGTACGCCCGTCCAGCCCCTGATCACTGTGGCCCTGGTCGGGGTGGCCGGATTCGAACCGACGACCTCTTCTTACACGCGCGCGTCGCCTCCCGCGCGACCGGGCTGCCGTCATCACCGCACTACTTCGGGCGGACTCCGTCCAGCAGGTTGTTCACGAGCGCGACGATGAAGGCGTCGGTGACAGGTTCGTCGGGGATGAGTAGTCGGTGGTAGACGGCGCCCCAGAGCTGGTCAACGAGGACCTGCACGTCGATGTCGGTGCGGATCTGGCCGAGTTCCTGAGCCCGGTGGAGGCGTTCTGCCGCCAGCCGGCGCCGGTGCGATGAGTACAGCTTCCGATAGGCGGTGGCCAGGTCCTGGTCTGTCTGTGACTCGCCGATCAGCTCGGCCAGTACTCGCCCACCTGGGGTGTGGATCATGACGTGGGCGAAGGCGCGGAGCTGGGTGAGCAGGTCGGCGCGGACGTCTCCGGTGTCGGGGAAGTCGAGCGTTTCCCGGACGGCGTGGAAGTAGCCGTCGAGGGCGAGCGCTCCTTTGGAGGGCCACCATTTGTAGAGGGTGGTCTTGCTGACGCCCGACGCCTTGGCGACGCGTTCGAAGGTGAGGTCGGCGATGCCTTCGGTGAGCAGCAGGTCCCCGGCGGTGCGCAGGACGTCTGCTCGGACCTCGTCCGCGGGCCGCCGGCCCCGTCCTCGGCCGTTGCCTTCCTTGGCAGCGTGGCCGTTCACGTTGTTCGCCACGTGTAGCTCCTGCTCGGTTGCTGGGGTCGTGTCGGTGTGTCGTCGCGCCAGTGTCACGGTGTGATCCGAAGGCTCGCGATCAGCCCGTCGCGCAGGCGGAATGTCATGGGGCCTGTGCCGTTGTGGCCGTTGCCGGTCACCGTCAGGGTCGCTACATAGGTGTCGGGGGAAGGGCCGGGCTCGATCGCGTCTAGTTCGAAGTGTGCCTGGACGCCGATGTTGTCGGTGCGGTCCCAGGCGCGTACGTCATCGCGCCCGTGGTACTCGCGGCCCCAGTCGTTGAGGTCGGCGTCGTGGGTGAACGCGGCGGCGAATGCCTCGGCGTCTCCTTGGTTGGTTGCCTCGATGAACGTCTGGATGGCGGCCGGGGTTTCGATGGTGGTCATGGTGATCGCCTCGGTGGTGAGGGGAGCCGGGGCGGGAGGCTGCGTCCGTCTCCCGTCCCGGGCCCGGGGGTTCAGCGGTGGACGGTGAGCAGGTCGGCGAGGTCGATGCGGGTGAGGAATTCGCGGCGGATGCGGTCGGCGGTCTCGGAGACTTCCTCGGATCCGTCGTTGGCGGGGTCGATGTGAACGCGGTAGGGGCGTTCTCCGGTGGGCAGGGCGACGATGCGGGCGATCTCGTCGGAGACCAGCGACGCGGTCACGCCCTCGGGGGCGAGGGCGGCGAGCTTGGTCGCCACCTGGTCCATCAGGCCGGGGTACCTGGTCTGGTACGCGGCCTCGACGGTGGTGTCGTCGGGGCGGCCGGAGTGGGCGAAGTGGTTGGTGCCGCTGGTGAACGAGCCGGGAACGATGATCGAGGTCTCCACGCCCCAGCGGGCGAGTTCGCCGGCGTAGGACACCGCGAGGGAGTCCATGGCGGCCTTGGCGGCGAAGTAGGGGGCGAGGTAGGGCGGGGTGCCGCCTTTGACGCTGGTGCTGGACACCCAGAGCACCAGTCCTTGTCCGCGCCGGCGCATGCCCGGCAGCACGGCACGGTTGACGCGCTGGGTGGACAGCACGTTCACGTTGTACAGCTCGGCGAGCTGATCGGGGGTGAACGCCTCGGCCGGCCCGGTCACCATGTGTCCGGCGTTGTGGATCAGCACGTCGATGTGGCCGTGCTCGGCCTCGATCCGTGCGATGGCGGTGTCGACCGAGTCCTGGGAATTCACGTCTAGCTCGATGGAGCGCAGGTCGACGTGGTGCTCGTTGGCGTAGTCGGCGGCGGCCTGAACCTGGGCCGCGTTGCGGCCGGTGGTCTGGCGCATGCCGGCGTAGACGGTGTGGCCGGCGTCGGCCAGCGCGCGGGCGGTGAGCGCCCCGAAACCGCTGGAGGCGCCGGTGATGACGACGACGTTTCCGGTGGTGGACATGGACATGGTGTCCTTTCAACTGTGACGGCGGGGGGATTCTTGCGTGGGCGGCAGGGTCAGGCGAGGCCGCCGTTGGCGTAGATGACCTGTCCGTTGACCCAGCGCGCGGGGCCGGCGAGGAACGAGACGACCTCGGCGATGTCCTCGGGCCGGCCCAGCCGCTGCAGCGGGGTGGCCTGGGCGAACGTCGCGATGGTGGCGTCGTCCTTGCCGTTCAGGAACAGCGGTGTGGCGGTGGGGCCGGGCGCGACGGCGTTGACGGTGATGTCACGACCGCGCAGCTCACGGGCCAGGATGAGGGTCAGGCCCTCGACTGCGGCCTTGCTGGCGACGTAGGCGCCGTAGCCGGGAAGCTGGGCGCGGACCACAGAGGTGGAGAAGTTGACGATCGCGCCACCCGGGCGGACATTCCTCGCCGCCTGCTGGGAGACGACGAAGGTGCCGCGGATGTTCGTGCGGTGCATCCGGTCCAGATCGGCGAGGTCGAACGTCGCGATCGGCGCCAGGATCATGATGCCGGCGGTGTTCACGACCACGTCGACGCCGCCGAAGGCCGACTCGACCGCGTCGAACGCCGCGCTCATCGCGGTCTCGTCAGCCACATCGCTTGCCACTGCGACGGCCCGCCCGCCGGCCGCGGTGATCGCGGCCACGGTGTCCTCTGCCCTGGCCTGGTTTCCCGCGTACTGCACGGCGACCGCGAAACCGTCCTGGGCGAGCCGCTCGGCCACGACACGGCCGATGCCGCCCGAGCCTCCGGTGACCAGCGCGACGCGGTCTGTGGTGGGGGTGTTCATGGTGGTCTCCCTTCAACGACTTTATATGAACGCCACGTCCATATAAGCATGAAGTGAACGAGGCGTCCATATGTCGAGCAAGATTTTTCTGGTCACCGCGTACGCGCGGCGGCGCCGCTCGAACTCGCCCGCGCCACCTCCTGAGCGAGTGGGGTCATCCGCGCGGTTTCGATGGACACCGGTGGCCGTGCCGGGTCGCAGCCGTGCACTGGCTGACCAGCAGACGCGGGTTGGCCGAGGCGGGCCGGCGGCGAGATCCTCGGTAGCAGAATTCGGACCTCGTGCCCGGGCAGCCCGTGGACGACGACCAAGGCGCTGGCTGACTGGGTTGCTGAATCCGTAGGCGTCGCGGGCGATGGTCTTGATGACCCGGTTGGTTCCTTCGGAGCCGGCGTTGGTGATCCCTTTCCTGGACCAGGTCCTCGACGCGGTGCGGGTCGCCGAGTGCCAAGCGCCGTAGGTCGTCCGTTGACGGGTCGGCGAGGTCGGCCACCCGCTGCGCCTGGTGTTCGGTCATCCGCTGCAAGACCTGCTGCGATTCCCGTTACCGGCGTGCAGGCCGTCGAGCACCAGGTCGAGGTAGCGGCGGGTGAGTGTCGCTCTTTCGGCCGGCGTCGCGTGGACCGAGGCGGCGAAGACCACCCCGCACATCAGGCGTACCACGTCGGTGTGCTCGACGCCGGGACGGATCAGGCCCGCCGTGCGTACCCGGTCAAGCAGGTCGGCGGCCAAGGCTTCCAGGTGGCCTACGAGCTCGGCCGTCTTCGGCAACTCGTACCCGGCGGCGGCGAAGACCGGCTGCAGAGCGCCGTCGGTCAACTGCGCATTGATGCCAGCGGTCAGGAAACCGACGAACGCGAGCCACGCGTCGTCGTCACGCAGGGCCCTCTCGGCGTACGCGATCAGGTCCTCCAGGCTCGGGTGTGCCAGCGTCTCGAGCAGCGCCTCGGAAGTGGGGAAATGGCGGTAGACCGTGGCGACACCGACCGATGCCTCATGGGCGACATCGTTCAGCCGTAGCGGCCGCTGCTCGGACACGAAGGTGCGGCCGGTGTCGACGATGCGTTGCCAGTTGCGGGCGGCGTCCCTGCGAGTCATGGTGACCAGAGTAACTGGATAATCCATCCGCTTGCGGCTAGGCTGAAGTGAATACTTTATCCGAAAGGGTCGTCATGGACATCGAAGCCGCCGGCCGCGCCCGCACCTATACCCTTATCGAGCCGGCGGGCGGTCACGACCGCCTCCTGCTGGTCTTTCACGGCTCCAGGCAGAACGCAGCCCAGTTTCGCGCCTTCACCGGTCAGGCGTTCGACGCGATCCCCGGCACGGCCGTCGCCTACCTCGACGGCTACCGAGGCAACTGGAACGACGCCCGCACGGCCAGCCGCTTCCCGGCCCGCCGGGCCGACGTCGACGACGTGGCGTTCGCCGAGGCGGTGGTGAAGCAGCACGCGGGCGGGCGGAAGGTCTACGCGGCCGGCTACTCCAACGGTGGCGGCATGGTGATCCGGCTGCTGCACGAACACCCCGACCTCCTCGCCGGCGCGACGATCATCGCGGCCCAGCAACCGGCGCCCGCCAACTTCCTCGTGCCCGACCTGCCCGTCGTACCGAAGCCGGTTCTTCTGCTGCACGGCACAGCCGACCGGATCGTGCCGTACGCGGGCGGCGAGATGGCGGCCTGGGCCCGCTTCGCCTTCCGGGTCGGCGGAGAGACGCTGTCCACGCCGGATACCGCCGCCTACTTCGCGCAGCGTAACGGCATCACGGTGCCGCCCATGACCGAGGAACTCTCCGGCGGGATCAGCCGCACCGACCACCGCCAGGACGGGCATGCCCCCGTCCGGCTCTACACCGTGCGCGGCGACGGCCACACCATCCCGGGACCGCACCCGGCCCCCCGGCTGATCGGTCGCACCACCCACCACCTCCACACCACCGACGCGATGGCCGAGTTTTTCCGCTGGAACTGATTGCCTCGAAGCCCTCCTGCCCGAAGGAACGCGCCTGGTCATCGAGGTTCCGGTGAGTCAGCGCGCCGGGTAGCGCATGGCCACCGCGCCGTCGCGCAGTGGCTTTGCCGAGATCAGCCAAGCCGGCACCTGCCGCCGGGCAGCCTGTCCTGATACAGCGTCGGGCCGTGGCCGGCGATGCTCGGCTGGACGAACAGCCGGTACTCGTCGATCAGGTCCAGCCGGTCGAGCGGGGTCGCAAGCTTGCCGCTACCAAGGAGGACTCCGGCCGGGGTCGCGTCCTTGAGCTCTCGCACGCCCTCGTGCAGATCACCGGCGATGTGGTGGCTGTTGGCCCACGGAAGTCCGTGCGCGTCGACGACACCACGTACTTGGGTTTGGCCTTTCGCCTGACCGTCCAAGCACCGCATGACCAGCGGTGCTTGCACGTCACCGGAGGCGACGCTCGCGGGCGTCGCCCAGCTCGCCGCCCACGACCAGGGCGGGTCCTGTACTCACACCCCATGAAAGCCGCCGGAAGATGGCGGAACCCGGACTCCCGGCCAGTCGGGACCGCTTCTCACGCTCGGTCGGCCCGGGCGTCGACATGACCGGGTACGAGCCAGGTCTCGGCCGGCGCTGTTCCTCGCGCGACCGGGTCGGGCCGCAGGGAGGCCAGAA
This sequence comes from Micromonospora radicis, assembly GCF_003583405.1. GTDB lineage: Bacteria > Actinomycetota > Actinomycetes > Mycobacteriales > Micromonosporaceae > Micromonospora > Micromonospora radicis. The sequence goes on along the minus strand of NZ_QXEC01000027.1, from coordinate 46,190 downwards.
TCTCGTCGGCGGTGACCATGGTGTGCCGGTCCCACCGGTGCTGGGCGTCCCGTGGCTGATCGGCATTGATGGGGAGTCGCACCTTCCCGCCCGCCGAACGGGACCGCTCTTCACGAAGCGGCACGATTCCCAGGTGGTGAAGGGGCTGATCGGACGTCACCGACTTCGCCGACCCGCTGAGCGGGTTCCGGCGGCGGCCGTTCGGCGCATGGCTCATGTCGCGGCCGACCAGGAAAAACTGTGGTGGTTGGATGGGTGAAGTTGAGACCAGGTGAGCGAGGCGAGGCACCGGGGCGGCGGGATCCTGTGCCTCGCGACGCACCGAGGCAGTGCGGGCCGGCGCCGTCGAGGTCGTCCGCGCCCGAGCCGGTTGCCCCGGACCGGGGCGGTGGGCGGATCCGGCCGGGAACACCCACGACCGCAGCAATCCGAAACGCATCACTCCGACCAACCCGTTGACCGCTGCGATCAGCAGTGCCCGCGCCCACCAGGCCTCGCTGACCACGCCGTCCAGCAACGCCAGTGCGGCGCTGGTGGCGGCCAGCGCCACGATCGACAGTCCACCGCCCTCCCACTGCGCGGTCGCCCAACTCACCCGGCCGCGAGCCTGGAAGGTCACCCGCCGGTGCATCTCGTTGGCCAGCATCGAGGAGAACACCACCCCGGCCAGGTTCGCGACCTGATCGCCCAGGCCGAAGAACATGAGGAAGACACCGAACTGTACGGCGGACGTGACGGCACCGGTGGCAACGAACCGCACGAACTGTGCGGTAACCGTTTGCTCCACGGACGTCAGTTTCTGACTGCCATGGCGGACGGATAGGTCGTCTCGGTGCGGTTCCTGGGAGGTCTGCCAGCTGCGACGGGCTTCTTCGGGGCGTGCAAGGGTGAATAGAGGAACGTGTCGTCGCGCGCCGGTGACGTACTCCTGTTTGATCTCCGCAACGGCAACCTCGCCCGTGCGGCGGTTGCGGACCGGCACGATCATCTCCACGCCGGTGGTGGAGGATGTCACTGAGGCGCTCCCCCAGCGACCACGAGCGTATGCCCGCTGACCCACGCGGCCAGGTTGCCGGCCAGGTACTCTGCGGCGTCGGCCACGTCGTCCGGCGTGCCAGGGCGTCCGCCCAGCGGCCGCTCGGCGTTCATCTGGTGAAACTGATCGCCGGGCGTCACTTCGCTGAACACGCCGGCGCCACCGATCGCACACGGCAGGATCGTGTTGACGGTGATGTCGCGGGAACCCAGTTCCAGCGCCAGGATGCCGGTCAACTGCTCGGCGGCGCTCTTGCTGGAGGCGTACAGGCCCATGCCCGGGTACGGGCTGACCGTGGTGGTGGACCCGATGTTGATCAGACGCCCGCCGTCGTGCAGCCGGGCCGCCGCCTTCTGCAACGTGAAGAAGGCGCCTTTGGCATTGATGGCGAACAGGCGGTCGAACTGCTCCTCGGTGACCTCGGAAATCGGCTGCAAAATGATCTCTACACCGGCGTTCGCGACGACGATGTCGAGCCGGCCGAACGTGTCGATGGCGGCCTGGAAGAGATTGTCGAGGTCCGGCAGCGACGACACGTCCGCGCGTACCGCGATCGCCCGGCCGCCGGCCTCCTCGATCTCCGTTACGGTCTGCGCGGCGTTCTGCCGGTCGGTGGCGTAGTTGACGACGACATTCGCGCCCAAGGCCGCATAACGCTGTGCGATGGCCTTGCCGATGCCCCGGGAAGAACCGGTGACGACAGCAACCTTTCCCGTCAAATCAGTCATTACGCTTTCCTTCCGGAAGTTCGTGTGAGATCAGGCTGCCGGAGGTTCGCGGGCGCTTCCAGGGCCTGCCGGTCCGAGGGTGGCCGGTCCCGGTCAGCCCATGGCCAACCCCACACGCTGACGCCCGTCGGCGTCACGGCTGGGCCGGGTCGGTGTGGAACATGGTGTTTCAGGGAGTCGCCGACGCTGCGCCGGCACACTTCCCCAGCCTGTCGCACACCGTCATCCCGACCACGCCGTTGGTCCGGGAGAAGCCGTTCCGCTACGTCGACGCAGCGGCGCCTACCGGTCTTTGTACCGGCGCTGTGACTGGTCACCGCACACCACTCAGAAACCGGGCCACGCTCGCGCGGGCCTGCCGACTGGTCGCCCACTCCACCTGCCAACACGGGTACGGCACCAGCAGCGCCCACCACACCCGGCAACCCGCACACATGCCGTGGAGCCCACGGACGTGCACCGCGAGGATGGTCCGTTCCGGCCCGCCGGTCACTGCTCACCCTCCTGCGGCCAGTGCCCGCGATTGATCGGAATCCGGTGCCGGGCACGGCAGGGCAGATCGGACCCACACCGACAGGTCCACCGCCACCGCCGCCAACACCACACCGGCCGATGCCGCCGCGCAAACGTCAACGCGGTAGCCGACAGGTACTCGTCGTAGGAGACGCGCCGGCCGCTCAGAGATGACCGCCCAGACGAGTTGGCCACGCGTCGGGTCACCGGAGGGCATCCGATCGGCGTGGGCTGAGCTGAGCTGCCGATTCGTGGTGGCCCTGGCACCGCCGCAGTTGCCTCGCGTGGTCGAGTAGCCGCTGTTGCGCCGCCGCCCGCTCAACGTCCTGGTACCGCTGCCCGGTCCCGGGCGGTGGCGGCGGTTGAGGCCGCCGAAACAGCCACCGCACCAACGCGCACAGCTCAGACCAGATCACCACACTCGCCCCCTCGATTGAGCAACAGGGGGCGGCGACGAGACTCCGTCCGGCTCTATCGGGTGTCACGCAGGCACAGGCTCGCCGCCGCCAGTGACAGGAACGCTACGAGTGGTCATCGGCTGTGGCAGGGAGAGTTTGTACCTGAGGGAGGGTTACCCGATCATGCCGATGGCGAGGGCCAACTCTCGGGCGTCCTCACCGACCGTGCCCGGCCGGTTCGACAGTTCCAGGGCGACAGTGCGGGCGTACGGGTTGTGTCGCACCGTGTCGACGCTCTCCCGCAGCGCCCGACCGAGCAGGTGCACCGCCGCGACCTCCCCACGGTCCAGCATGTGCGCCCGAGCGGCATCGATGAGCGCGGCAGCCCGCCGGGTCTGCGAGGGCAACGCCCGATAGTCGGTGGCGTCGGCCCGCCGCACCGCCTCACCCGTGCGGCACAGGTCCGTCTCGATAGTGACCGCATACGCCGTACACGCCGCCGATCCGAACATCAACCACGGATGGACGTACCCACCGCCGAGTCGGCTCGCGGCCGATTCGGCGGCATCCCACGCCCGCCACGCCCGACCGGCCCGGCCAGCCTTGCTGTGGCCCAGCGCGATACCGAGCTGCACCTGACCCCATCGCGCCAACTGCTCACCACCCGCCGCCGGGTCGACCAGATCCGCAGCCTCGGCCAGCACCTGCTCGGCGGCGTCGACCTGGTTCGCGCCCCGATAGACGTGCGCGTAGTACCAGGCAGCCACCGCCATCGCCGCCGGGTCGTCGGCGTCCCGGGCCGCCGACATCGCCCGGTCGGCGGCGAGCCAGACCAACTCCGGCAACGGCTGGTGTGCCAGGTACAACTGCACCAGGTGATACACCCGCGCCAACTCCGCCAACGCCAGCCGACGGTCCCCGCCATCGAGCATCCGAGCGCTCCGCTGCGCATACGTCAGCAACCCCGGAAGCACCGCTGCCACCGCCGTCCGCTCAGTCGTCGACCGATGCCACAACGCCCAGGCCTGATCCACCAGATCGCGCATCACGACAACCGGCGTAACTGCGCCCCCCGGCACCGACGCCCGCTGCATCACCGCCGCCACCCTGCCGACCTCGGAATGCCCCGCCCTGGTCACCGACGCCACCGGCAACGACTGATCGCCAGTCAGATCCGCAAGATCCGAGATGTCGAGTACCTCGGCCAGCCGCAGCAACATGGGCAGACGGGGCGGCAGTAGCCGGCCGTTCTCCAACGCCTTGACCCACTCCGCGCTACGCCCCACCAGCCCGCCGAGAACCGGTCGGGTCTTCCCCGCACGCTCGCGATACATCCGAAGGCGCGCACCGAAGGTCGCGGAATCGCTCATCATCATCTCCCAGGTAGCGGTCTGGGCAGCGGACCACCAGCCACTACCCGGCAGACCACCACAGTCGACGGTACTCCCGCCCATCGTCTCGACGCGGCCCACCACGACAGCTAATGCCGCAACCGCCAGGCGAGTGCTTCCGACCTTCGCCACAAACCGACCAAGGGCCCCCGAGACGGTCCGTGCACGTCTCTGACGTCACCCGGTCAGCCGGAAAGACAGAAGACCGTCAAGGCGACCTTGACACCACACCCAACGTTTACGCCGGGCTGCGCCGCTGGGCGCACATGCTCGGCTACGGCGGTCACTTCCTCACCAAGGCCCGCCGCTACTCGGTCACCTTCGGCCTGCTCCGCGACACCCGCGCCGCCTACCGCCGCACCGAGCACACCAGCACCAACGGCAGCCACGACACCGCCGGCCCGGTCACCGTCGGCACGCTGGCCTTCGTCGGCTCCGGCTGGCTGACCGACGGGGACGCCCTGCTCGCCAACACCGCCGCCACCAAACGCCGGGAACGCCAACGCGTCGGCCGGGAAGAACTCGCCCACGAGGCGTGGTCGGGGGTGGCGGCATGACCCGACCCCTCACCCCGCGCTGGTACTCGCCCGCCGAGGTCGCCGTGCTGCTCGGCTTCGGCCTGTCCAAGGTCAAGATGAAGATCGCCACCGGGAGTACGTCTACGGCCAGACCCGGGAGGCCGTCCACGACAAGTGGATCAAGCTGCACCAGCAGGCCAAGGCCGGATCGGTCGCCACTCGGGTCCCGACCCTCGGCGACTACCTGACCTACTGGCACCGGGAGGTCGTGCGCCCCAACCTCGCGCCGCTGACCTGCCGCCGCCCTGGTCAAGCTCCCACCGGTCCGCCGCCGTCGGGGCCGGGCGTGGCCCAGTGACGAGGCGCGTCGGTTCCTGGAGTCCGCGCGGGCCGACCGCGACCCGTTGTACGCCGCGTACGTGCTGATCCTGGTGCTCGGCCTGCGCAAGGGTGAGGTGCTCGGCCTCACCGGGGACGCCGTGGACCTGGCGGCGGGGGAGTTGTCGATCGGCTGGCAGTTGCAGCGGGTCGGCGGCCAACTGCTGCACCGGGAGACCAAGACGCAGACCTCGGACGCCACGCTCCCGCTGCCGGACATCTGCGCGGCGGCACTCGACCTCCGCCAGCAGGCGAGGAAGGCCGACCGCGATGAGGCGGGCATCGCCTGGCAGGGCTCGCCACTGCTGTTCACCACCCGCTACGGGGCCCCCATCGAGCCGCGCAACTTCAACCGGTCCTGGGACGCCCGCTGCGCCCGCGCCGGGGTCTGGAAGATCACCGTGCACGATGCCCGGCGTACCTGCGCGGCCCTGCTCGTCGACCTGGACGTGCACCCGCGCGTCATCATGCAGGTGCTCCGGCACGCCGAGGTGTCGGTGACGATGGAGATCTATTCGCAGGCGTCCTCGGACGCCACCCGCGACGCGCTCAAGCGCCTGGGCGAGCGTCTGCACTGACCGCTGCTGTACTCCACTGCTGTACGAAGCAGTAGAGGGCACACCCGTCGATAGGGTGTGCCCTCTTACCTGGTCGGGGTGGCCGGATTCGAACCGACGACCTCTTCGTCCCGAAGGAACCTTCGGTTCTCGGTAGCCTGCCTGGCCGTCCTCCGGTAGCTGCTGCAACAGTGCGCTCAAGTTCCTGGACGTGCGGGCTCGTACGTCCCCGTTGTCACCCAGTTGGTCACCACACTGTCGATGGGTCAGGAGCCCCCCGGACGAGACTGGGTGCGCTTCTCCAGCAGGTAGGCAACGTTGTCCGACTCGTCGGGCTGCACGCTGATGACGCGCCACCCGTCGGCGGCGGCCCTGTTGAGGTGGAGAGTGTCGTAGTTCTCGGCTTCCCACTCCTCCTGGCCACCATTGGGGTGGATGAAGGCTGCCGGTCGTCCGTCCCGGGAGTAAGTGAAGAGTTGCGCGTAGGCGAATCTGTCGTTCATCGCCCGATCCTATCTGGAGCGTGGGCCGTCAACCCCTGGGCTGACCTGCGGCTGCCGGCCTTCTAGCCATCCCGTCGGCCTTCGTCCGCATACCGTGGATCAGGTGGGGCCTGCCCGGGCAAGGTGGAGCACACCACCGTCTGAACGACCTTGACCGGGCAGGCCCCACCTGATCGGCTTCGCCCGGACGGAGGTTGTCGGGTGGCGTCACCATCCCGGAGTGCCCGAGGACCCCGCCGGAGGCACTGCACTTGTGACTTTCCGCCATGAAGCCCCGGATCTGCCATCGACCATGGCGGCCCGGGGCTTCTTCGTATGTCGCGCCGCCGACGGGCTGGCAACCGCGTGCCGGCGGCCGAAGGCCAGAGGCAACGCGGCGGGCCGGCAGGCCCGGCCCAGGTTCGGCGGCGCGCGCGGCCTGCGAAGCGGGCCGCCTTGAACCCGTATAGAAAGTTCTCACCAACTCTGGCGGCATCCGGCCCAACAGCCGACGCAGCAGATGCGCTAACCGGTTAGCGTGTGAAACTGTGACCGTGACGGTGAGGCCGGACCAAGAAGCGGAGTGGTGGACGACATCCGACGTGGCGGCGTACCTAGGTGTGAAGGTGTCGACGGTTTCAAACTATCGCAAGCGCGGGCAGATGCCAGAGCCGGATATGACCATAGGTCGCACACACATGTGGCGGCCGGATCGGGTCAGGGCATGGCACAAGTCGAGACCACGCCCAGGTGTAGGCGGTCGACCGTCCCCAGGGGGCCTGGAACCTAGCTGACGGAGCGTGCGAGCGCGCGAACCTCGTCCAGATAGGCCGAGACCTCTGGTTGCCGCTGGTGCTTCCGGGCAAGGAGTCCGGTCAACTCTTGCGAGCACATCAGCAAGGACGGTAGCGACTGGCGATCGCCTTCGAGAGCCCGCCGACCGTACGCAACTGCCGCTTCGACATCGCCGGAGCGAGCGGCCACGACTCCGAGCGTGATGCGGGCCTCGGCGTTGCGCATGGGCTTCCGCTCGATCCCGTTGGGCTCGGTCGAAGACTTGATGACCTCTCGCGCGTACATGCGGGCTAGGCGGTCCTCGCCTGCGATCCGGTAGCAGTCCATCGCGTAGAAGTCGAACTTGGCAGGGTCAACAACGAAGTGGTGATCGGTGTCTTCCGGGTACGGCAGGGCTTCCAGCATCCGCCGTCCTCGGTCAAGGGTCGCCTCTACCTGTCGTCGGTCCCCGAGTCGCGCCCAAGCCTTCGCTTGTTGGGCTGCGAGCTGGACCGCTGCGCTCTGGTTTACGGCTGCGGCTTCACCGGCTTCGGCAGCGGCGATGACTCCCCGATAGTCACCCTGGGTCAGGGCGTACCAGGCGCGCATTTCGTATGCCCAACCGACAACAGCCGCGTTGCCGCCTTCCTCCCCGAGCGACAGCGCCGCCCGGCGCGTTGCCTCTGCCGCCCGTCGGTTACCCATGTCGTACTCGACGCATCCGACAAGAAGCGCCACCCAACCAGCGAGAGTCAGAATTTCTCGATGCTGTGCAAGAGTGAGCCTTCTGTCCATGAGTGCGGTAATTCGGCGGAGCCACGCACGTCCCTCAGCATGAAGCTCCGCTGACGGCATGTAGGGATACTCGCAGCAGAGCCGGTCGGCTGTGATGCGCAGAGCCTCCAGCGTTGCTGGCGAGACATCCGACGCACGCACACGGGCAAGAATTTCGAGCGTCTCCATGCCGGTCCCGGCCAAGAGCAGCCGGTCATTCTCCGGGGCACTCTGCGGCGGAAAGAATGCGGCGGTAACAGTTCCGAACGTCTTGGCGATCAAGCTTTTGTAGAAGTTGTCAGGCTCGGAACTGCCCGACTCCCATCGCTTCCAGTTGCGCAGTAGCGTGCTGTCGGCGGGAAGGGGCTCGTTCGAATGTGCGCGCAATGCCCGGACAGCATCGCCCTGCGACCAGCTCCGCGCAGTCCGTTCCGCGCGTAGCCTCGTCGCCCAAACCGGCCGCTCGTCGTTGCCGTGTTCGTCTCCGCCCATGACGCCAGTATTGCCCTCTGGGCCAGTGACATGACAGGGGACTTTGACCTGTCCCCGTGGTGACACCTGCCGTTGGCCGGCAATCAAGGTCATCGTTGGATGCGGGCGACCCGTAAGCCCACCCGCTCAACCCACCTTGGCTGATACCAACTCAGTTGGTACTCTGCTTGAAGAGAAGGCCCCAGCGAGCTGCAACTCGCTGAGGCCAGGCGCATCGGTCCAACCTGTCGAAGGGATCAACACGATGCCTGTTCAGCGTACCCGCGTCCCTGTCACTGCTGCCTCTGGTCATCCCACCTCGGCGCGTGCGGTCGTCCTGCCCCTGTCGGGGCTTTCCGGCCGGCATGTCGCTTCGACCTCTGGTGAGGCTCCCGGACTGCGACCCATCACGACGACCACGACCACCGTTCCTGTCTCCGACCCTGTTTCCGCGCCTGCTATCAACCTGGACCGGCTTAAGGCTGGTGAACTGGCGGTGGCGATCTACGCCGCTGACATCCCGGTGTCCTGGAGGCGGCTGTCTCATGGGCAGATCTGCGCTTTGGCGCAGGCGGGGATCGCTCGTCTCGGCATGGCCGAGGTGTTCGACCGCGACGGCCGGACTCGGGCGTTGAATGCCCGGCTGGTGGACAAGTATGACCGGGGCCAGTCCACCTCGGTGGAGGACGAGGCGTTGCGGCGGCTGTGGCCGTCGAAGCGTCGTGCTGAGGCTGCTCGTGCCTTGGCGTTCCGGCTGGTGCTCGCCCGTGACCCGGGCGACACGGTTGCGGCGGTGGCCTGATGACGGTCACCCCGATCCGTACCGCACCGCGTCAGCCGTTGCCGGTTGATGTGGAGTCCCTGTCCCAGTACGAGCTGGAGGCGGCGTTTTACGTCGCGAACTACCGCAAGACCTGGGACGAAATCCGCGACGGCGGTGACGTGCTGCGGATGGTAGCGGCCGTCTCGGCTGTGGTGGCCGATCTCGGTATCGACCTGATCCGTGAGATCGGTGGCCTGTTCGAGCAGGCCAAGCTGCACCGCGACCCGGCGCTGCGGGAACGGCTGATGCCGGATCGCGCTCGCCTGTCGGCAGCGGAGATCAACGCCCACTGCCTGCGCAGGCTGCTGCTGCCGGTTGCCCCGGCGGTGGCGTCCGCTCGTGCGATCGAGCGGTGGCAGACGGCGCTCACCGGTGCCGGCGTGAAGGCGGTGGCGGCCTGATGTCCGTCTCCGTGATGCACCCGGCCCGGCAGCGTCGGCTGCTGCGCGGGTGGGAACCCGTCCAGCTCATCGGTCGCCTGCGTATCGAAGCGGCCAAGGACGGCGTGACCCTGCCCAAGACGTACCTGCTGGTGCGTCTGCTGTTCCTGTGGGAGAACCACCGCATCCCACTGCCCGGCTACTACGCCGGTCTGATCGCCCGCGTCCTGGGCGACGTGTCCACCGGCACGCGGAGCGCCGCGTGACCCTGACCGCAACACCTGTGCTCCCGGGCGGCATCCGTCGCCCGGGACCACACCCTCACGTCTTCACGGGCCGCCGTGCTGTCGATGCCGCAGAGTCCGGCTTCCAGCGCGCCGCGACCGGAACCTACTTCGAATGGCTGCACCACGTCCGCGCCGCCGCCGGCTGCTCCCGGCCGGTGCGGCTGACCGGCGAGTGCGCCACCATCAACCCCGCCACCGGGGAACTCCTGGCGTTGGCCTCGACGGCGGACATGCCCGACGGGCAGATCTACAAGCCGTGCGGCAACCGCCGCGCCGCCGTCTGCCCCTCCTGCGCCGAGACGTACCGCCGCGACGCCTTCCACCTCATCCGCGCCGGCCTCATCGGCGGAAAAGGCATCCCGACCGGCGTCGCCGCCCACCCGGCCGTGTTCGTGACCCTCACCGCGCCGTCGTTCGGGGCCGTGCACACCCGCCGCACCAGCAAGACCGGCCAGGCCATCCCGTGCCGACCCCGCCGCACGCAGACGCTGTGCCCGCACGGCGTGGACCTGCGCTGCGACCGAATCCACGCCGCCGATGAGAAGGCCCTCGGTACGCCGTTGTGCCTGGACTGCTACGACCACCACGCCCAGGTCGTGTTCAACCACCAGGCCGGCGAACTGTGGCGACGCACCACCATCGCCATCCGCCGGCACCTGACCAAGACCGCCCGCGCGTTCGGGCTCATCGCGGGCTCCTTCCGCCTCTCGTACGGCAAGGTCGCCGAGATGCAACGACGTGGCGTGGTGCACTACCACGTCATCATCCGCCTCGACGGCAACCACCCCGACTGCCCCGGCGCGATCGCCCCACCACCCGCCCCGCTCGGCCTGCTCGACCTGGTCGCCGCCGTCGAGCACGCCGCCGCCACAACCGGCTTCACCACCGACAGCCACCCACACCAACCCGCCGGCTGGCCCATCGCCTGGGGCGACGAAGGACGCGGCCGGTACGCCGACATCCGCCCGGTTCGACTCGCAGGCGACGGCCAGATCACCGACGCCATGGTCGCCGCCTACCTCGCCAAATACGCCACCAAGTCCACCGAAGCCACCGGCCACGCCTCCGGCCGACTCACCACCGACACCATCGACCTGTACGCCAACCCCGACGGCACCCACGCCGAACGACTCATCGACGCCGCCTGGACCCTCGGCGGCGCACACGGCTGGACCGGCCTACGACGGTGGGCACACATGCTCGGCTTCGGCGGCCACTTCCTCACCAAAAGCCGCCGCTACTCCGTCACCTTCCGCATCCTCCGCGACGCCCGCGTCATCTGGCGACGCACCATCGAGCACGACCAGGACCAGGAGCACGAGACCGAAACCACGATCGTCATCAACACCCTCGCCTACACCGGCTCCGGCTGGCTCACCACCGGAGACGCCCTACTCGCCAACACCGCAGCCGCCATGGCCCGCGAACGAACAGAAGCCGGCCGCGACGCCATCCGCGACCAGGCCCACGGCTGACACGTACGTGTCAACCAACCCACCCCGCTTGACACGTACGTGTCAACAAACCCGCAACCCCTAGCAGGAAGGACCACCCGTTTGACCGCACCCACCCTCGACGCGCCGACCCGGGCGCTCTACCGGATCACCGACGCGATGCGACTGCTCAGCCTGTCCCGGACCGTGATCTACGAACAGATCCGCGCCGGACGACTGCGCACCGTCCGGCAAGGACGAGCCCGCCTCGTCCCCGCCGCCGCCATCACCGCCTACGTCGACCTACTCGAACAGGAAGCCCAGGAAGGAGGAACCCGATGACCACACGCCGCGCCCGAGGAGAAGGCGGCCTGCACTGGGACGAGTCCCGGCAACGCTGGATCGCCACCGTCACCGTCGGCTACACCCCGGCCGGCAAACGCATCGTGCGCAAAGGCAGCGGCAAGACCAAGACCGAAGCCCGCACCAAACTGCGGGAAAAGATCCGCGACTACGAAGACGGGCTCGCCATCGCCGAGCACCACTACACCGTCACCGAAGCCGTCACCGACTGGCTCACCTACGGACTCAACGGCCGATCAGACCGCACCAAGACCAAGTGCGAGATCCTGTGCCGCACCCACATCATCCCGGCGTTAGGCGCTCGAAAGCTACGCGAGCTTCGCGCCCAGGACGTCGACCGCTGGCTAGCCGACAAAGCCACCACCCTCAGCACCCGCACCCTTCGCGACCTCTACGGGTGCCTCAACCGCTCGATCAACCGAGCCATGGCCCGAGACAAGGTCAAGCGCAACGTCGTCGCGCTCTGCACCGTCCCGCGCGGCCAAGCCGGCCGACCGTCGAAGTCCCTCACCCTGGACCAAGCAAAGGCCGTCCTCAACGCCTCCGAGGAAACCCGCCTGCACGCCTACGTCGTGCTCTCGCTCTTGACCGGTGCGCGTACCGAGGAACTACGCGCCCTGTGCTGGGATCATGTCGTCCTTGCCGGACGGCCCGACCTCGATCCGCCGCTACCGCCCGCCGTACACGTCTGGCGTTCCGACCGGGAAGGCGGCGACACCAAGACTCGCAAGTCACGACGCACCCTCGCACTACCTGCCCGGTGCGTCTCCGCGCTGACTCGTCACCGTCAGCGCCAGGACCAGGAGCGCAAGACTGCCGGCAAGGACTGGCACGCGCTCGACCTGGTCTTTGCCTCGACCATCGGTACTGCCCTCGACGCGGCCAACGTCCGCCGGGCCTTCCGCCGAGTCGTCACCCTCGCCGGGCTCGACCCGGCCGCCTGGACACCTCGCGAGCTGCGGCACAGCTTCGTGTCCTTGCTCTCCGACAGCGGGGTGAGCCTCGAAGACATCGCCGATCTGTGCGGGCACTCGGGAACGAGTGTGACGGAGTTGGTCTACCGCCACCAGCTCCGGCCGGTGCTGCTCCAGGGCGCGGCGGTCATGGATCGGATCTTCGCGCCGGTTGCGGAGGCGTAGTCACTCAGTTGGTCACCCAGGAAGCAGTAGAGGGCACACCCGTCGATAGGGTGTGCCCTCTTACCTGGTCGGGGTGGCCGGATTCGAACCGACGACCTCTTCGTCCCGAACGAAGCGCGCTACCAAGCTGCGCCACACCCCGAGGCGTGCCGACAAATAGTAGCCCACCCGCCCCGGTGGTCAAACTCGGTACCCCCAGGGAGCTGGTGGCCTCCGCTGGTCGCCCGGCGGAGGCGATCAGCGAGGGATCAGGGTGAGCAGGCTGGCTTCCGGCGGGCAGGCGAAGCGGACCGGGGCGGTCGGGTGGGTGCCGAGCCCGGCCGAGACGTGCAGCCAGGAGTCGGAGCCGGGCCAGCGGTGCAGGCCCTTCGCCATCGACCGGGGCAGTCCGCAGTTGGTCACCAACGCGCCCACTCCCGGTACGCAGACCTGCCCGCCGTGGGTGTGGCCGGCGAGCAGCAGCCCGAAGCCGTCGGCGGCCATCTCGTCGAGCAACGCCGGCTCGGGGGAGTGGGTCAACGCGATCGACAGGTCCGCCGTGCCGGAGACCGGGCCGGCCACGGCCGGGTAGTCGTCCCGTTCGATGTGCGGGTCGTCGACGCCGGCCATCTCGATCGCCCGGCCGCCGGCCTTCACGGTGGTCCGCCGGTTGTTCAGGTCCGTCCAGCCGGCGCCGACGAGGACGTCCCGCAGCTCGTCGTAGGGCAGCTCGACCCCTTCGGCGTACTCGCGGTCGGGCAGGAAGTAGCTGAACGGGTTCTTCAGGACCGGCCCGGTGTAGTCGTTCGAGCCGAACACGAAGGCACCCGGGTAGTCGAGCAGCGGTTGCAGCGCCCGCAGCACGCCCGGCACCGCCCCCGGGTGGGCCATGTTGTCCCCGGTCACCACGACCAGGTCGGGGTCGAGGGCGGCCAGCGAGGCGACCCAGTTCTGCTTGCGGATCTGGTTGGGGGTCATGTGCAGGTCCGACAGGTGCAGGACCCGCAGCGGCTCGGTGCCGGCCGGCAGCACCGGTACGTCGAAGCGTCGGAGGGAGAACATGTTGCGCTCGATCAGGGACGCGTACGCCAGGGCGGCGGCGCCCGTCGCGACGGTGGCGGTCGCGAGCCGGAATAGTGTGCGCTTTCGCATGCCGACCAGGGTAGTTTGGGCGTCCATGAGCACGCTGAAGGACCGCCTGACCGCCGACATGCGTACCGCCCTCAAGGCCCGCGACGAACTGACCACCTCCACCCTGCGGATGGCCCTGGCCGCCGTGGGCACGGCCGAGGTCGCCGGCAAGGCGAAGCGGGAACTCAGTGACGACGAGGTGCTGGCGGTGTTGACCAAGGAGGCGAAGAAGCGCCGCGAGGCGGCGACCGCCTTCGCCGACGCGGGCCGGGACGAGCAGGCCGCCAAGGAGACCGCCGAGGGCGAGGTGCTGGAGCGTTACCTGCCTCGGCAGCTCTCCGACGCCGAGCTGACCGAGCTGGTCGCGGGGGCGCTCGCCGCGGGCGGCTTCACCGGCAAGGCCCAGATGGGCCCGGCGATGAAGGCGGCCCAGGCGGCGGTGGCCGGCCAGGCCGAGGGCGGCCGGGTCGCCGCGGAGGTACGCCGCCAGCTCGGCCTCTGACCTGCGCCGGCCGTCGGCCGTCGGTCGCCGGTCGCCGGTCGCCGGTCGCCGGTCGCCGGTCGCCGGTCGCCGGTCGCCGGGGCGGATGGTACGTGAAACGGGCGGGCACTCTCGGAAGAGTGCCCGCCCGTTCCGGGTCGGTCGGTGCCGCGGTCAGCCGTTGGGCGGGCCGTCCGGCGGCCGACCCGTGTTGCTGGGCGGCCCGGACGGGTTAGTCGGCCGACCGTTGCCGTTGCCACTACCGCCGTCGTCGCTGTTCCCACCGCCACCGGCGCTGACCAAGATCGTCACGATGCCGCCCTTGATGGTGCGGCCGTCCGGGCTGGTGCCGTGGGCGGTGCCGGCCGGGCAGTCCGAGGTCACCCGGTTGCTGGAGACCACGGGCGTGAAACCTGCCCCGGAGATCCGGGACTTCGCCCGTTCGATGTCCAGGCACCGGACGCCGGGAATGCTGCGCTGGTCGCCCAGGGCGATCTTCTGACCCGGCGGGTCGAAGTTGATCGCTTTCTTGCCGTCCATCGCGGCCTTGAGCGTCTGGAACACCGGCGGGTTGATGCCGTCGGCAGTCTTGTGCTTCATCTTCACGTTGGTCTGCGGCCAGTCCGGGTCGGCCAGGATGCCGGCGACCGCGTACTGCTTGGTCATCGCGACCAGGGAGGCGGTCTTCTCCGCGTCGGTGGTGCCGGACTTGCCGGCGATCGGCTTGCCGACGATGCCGCGACCCTCCGCGGCCGTACGGCTGCCGCCGCACTTGCTGGTGGAGGAGTTGTCACCGACCGGGCAGCGGGCCGCGTCGACGGCCGCCCGGGCCACCTCCGTGCTGATCCGCTTCTCACAGCGCGGGTTGGCCACGTCCAGCTTGTTGCCGTCCAGGTCGCGGATCGACTGCACCGGGATCGGCTCGCAGTACTTGCCGTCGGCGGCCAGCGTGGCGTACGCGTTGGCCAGTTCCAGCGGCGTGGTGTCCGTGACGCCCAGGGTGAACGCGCCCCACTGGTTGGCGGCCTCCTTGTTGTTGGCCCAGGCGTTCTCCCTGCTGACCCGGAACTGGATGCCCAGCCGCTTGGCCGCGTCGACCACGTTCTCCGCGCCGACCTGCTGTTGCAGCGGCACGAAGTAGGTGTTGGTCGAGGCCGAGAAGGCGCTCCACATGTCCTTCACGCCGCCGGGCTGGAGGTTGGAGTTGGTCGGGCAGTAGAAGTGTGTCCCCGGACAGGTGGCAGGCGCACCTTGGCGGAGGATGTAGTCGGACTTGAACTGCTGCGGCGCGTTGATGGTGTAGCTGAGCGGGATGCCCTTCTCCAGCGCGGCCACGATGGTGAAGATCTTGAACACCGAGCCGGCCTGGTAGCCGGTGATGCCGTCACCGCCGGTGAGCAGCGGGTTCACCGTGTTCGGATAGTTGCCGAGCTTGCCGCGGTTGCGCTGGACCGGGTCGCTGTGCGGCCGGTTCTTCGGGTTCTTCGGGTTGTCGAGCTTGAAGTTCCGGTTCACCGACAGCGCGCGGACCCGACCGGTGCCGGGCTCGACCACGGCGACCATCACGGCCTCCTTGGCGGTCACCGGCTTGGCGGCGCGGACCGCCTTGTCGGCGCCGTCCTGGGCCTGCTTGTCCAGCGTGGTGACGATCGTGTAGCCGCCGCTCTTGAGCCGCCGCTCCCGGTCGTACGTGGTGGAACCGAACGTCTCCTGCGACATCCACCAGCGGTAGAAGTAGTCGCAGAAGAAGCCCCAGGCGTTCTTGTTGGTGGCGACGCAGCCGTTCGGTGCCCGCTTGCCCTTGACCACCAGCTTGACGGCCTTGGCCGCCTCGGCCTGCTCCTTGGTAATCGCGCCGGTGGTGACCATGTG
Organism: Micromonospora radicis; assembly: GCF_003583405.1. Classification (GTDB taxonomy): domain Bacteria; phylum Actinomycetota; class Actinomycetes; order Mycobacteriales; family Micromonosporaceae; genus Micromonospora; species Micromonospora radicis. The sequence continues at coordinate 30,282 of NZ_QXEC01000027.1, read as the reverse complement.
GTCGATCACGTAGTCGCGCCGGGCGACCGCCTGCGGGTAACCGCTCTTGGTGGTCGGGTCGAACGAGGTCGGGGCCTTGACCAGGCCGGCCAGCATGGCCGCCTCTTCGATCTTGAGGTCCTTCGGGTGCTTGTTGAAGTAGACCTGGCTGGCGGCGAAGACGCCGTACGCGCCGTTGCCGAAGGCGGCGAGGTTGAGGTAACGCTCCAGGATCTCGTCCTTGGACATCTCCTTGTCCAGCTGGATGGCGTACCGCATCTCGCGCAGCTTGCGGGCGCTGGTGTCCTCGGTCGCGGCGAGCACGTCGGCCGGGTGCGTCGCGGAGTACGCGATGCCCATCCGGACGTACTGCATGGTCAGCGTCGAGGCGCCCTGCCGGTCGTTGGTGGCGGAGCTGTTGTTGACGAAGGCCCGGGCCACGCCGTTGAGGTCGACTCCGTTGTGCTTGTAGAAGTCGTGGTCCTCGGCCGCGACGATCGCCGCCGCCATGTGCGGCGAGATGTCGGCGAGCTTGACCTCCCGCCGGTTCTCGTCGTACATGGTCGCCAGCGGGGTCTTGCCGTCCGAGGCGAGCAGATAACTGATCTGGGGTGCGCGGGCCAGGGTCAGTTCCTTCGGCAGCGCGCCGAAGGTGTCCGCGCCGGCCTTGGCGGCCAGGCCCGACATCGCCACCGCGGGAAAGGCCGCGGCGGCGACCACCACGCCGGCCAACAGCCCACAGATGAGCAGCGATGCGGCGTTGGTCAGGACATTGTGGTCACGTTTCCGCATCCAGGTCACCTCGACAGGGTACGCGAACAGGTAACGAGGGGCGCTGGGGCGTTCTTTCCCCATTTCCTGCGCGCGCCGGCCTCGTTGTGCTAGACGCGTGGCACCGGGTGTCCGGTTGCGTGATTCCGTGCTGAGTTTCCTCCACCCGGAGGCGGCTCGCAGCGTTTTCGCGGACTCCGGTTGGGTAAGCGGCGATCCCGAGCCCGAGAAGCCGGGAGTGTCCGGAATGATGGATTTAGCCGACAACGTTGCGTAATCGGGCAACTACAGAGCATGATGGGGGCGGCGATAGCCACATGTGTCGTCCGTGTCGCCTTGGGGTAAGGCGCGCCGGACGATCGGGGGGAATGCCGGCTGGCCCGTGACGGCGTCGGTAGTACTGCAAGGGGGGACGTGTACAGATGGGCATGATCACTGACTGGCCGTCACAGGCGGCATGTCAGAACGGGGACCCGGACGCGTTGTTCGTACAGGGCGCCGAACAGAACGTGGCGAAGCGGATCTGCCGGAGCTGCCCAGTCCGGTACGAGTGCCTGGCCGACGCGCTGGACAACCGGATCGAGTTCGGTGTGTGGGGCGGCATGACCGAACGTGAACGTCGTGCCCTGCTGCGTCGTCACCCGCAGGTCACCAGCTGGCGCAAGATGTTCGAGGCGGCGATGAAGAAGAACGCCAAGGACAAGACCGGCAAGGACAAGATCCTGGTGACCACCAGCAACTGACGACGAGTCAGGGACGGCTGATCGCCGTACCGATCGTTCGTAGCCCGTCGACGTCATGTACGTCGGCGGGCTGCGCCGTGACCGACACCGTCGGCACCTGCGGGAACTGCTCGGTGAACCGCGCTGCCACCTGCTGCTCGCGGACCGCCTGCTCGGCCAGGGCGGCGTGGGCGCGCAGCACCTCGACGGTGCCCTCGTGCCCGCCGGCCGACGCCAGCCGGTCGGCGGCGGCCCGGCTCTCCGGGGCGCCCAGGCCGGACACCGTCGGGCGGTGCACCCGGTTGAGCACCAGCCCGGCCAGCGGCATCTTCTCCTCGCGCAGCCGGCCGGCGAAGTAGGCGGCCTCCCGGACCGCGTCCGGCTCCGGCGCCGCGACCAGCACGAACGCCGTTTCGTCCGCCTGCAGGATGCGGTACGTCTGCTCCGCGCGTTGCCGGAACCCGCCGAACATCGAGTCGAGCGCCGCCACGAATCCGGACAGGTCGGACAACAGTTGGGTGCCGATCACCTTCTGCACCACCCGGGAGAACATCCCGAAGGACGCGGTGACGAGGCTGAACATGCTGCGGCCACCGGTTCGCGCCGGGGCGAGCAGCAGCCTCAGCATCCGCCCGTCGAGGAAGCGTGACAGCCGGGCCGGCGCGTCGAGGAAGTCCAACGCCGATCGGGACGGTGGCGTGTCCACCACGATCAGATCCCACTCGCCCCGGGCGTGCAGCTGACCCAGCTTCTCCATGGCCATGTACTCCTGAGTGCCGGAGAAGGTGGAACTCATCGCCTGGTAGAAGGGGTTCGCGAAGATCTCCGCCGCCTTCGCCGGATCGGTGTGTGTGAGCACCACGTCGTCGAAGGTGCGCTTCATGTCCAGCATCATGGCGTGCAGTTCACCGCCGCTGGTCTCGACGTCGATCCCCTTGACCTGCCGGGGCGTGTTGTCCAGCTCGGTCAGGCCGAGTGACTGGGCCAGCCGCCGGGCCGGGTCGATGGTGAGTACCACCGTCCGGCGGCCGTGCTGCTCGGCCGCCCGCAGGGCCAGCGCGGCGGCGGTGGTCGTTTTGCCCACTCCGCCCGCCCCGCAGCACACCACGATCCGTACGCCCGGATCGGCCAGGATCCGGTCGACGTCCAGCGGCGGCGCGGCGTTGTCGGAGGGCACCAATCGAGCGTATCGGGCTCACCCGGCCTGCGCGTGGGGCCGAGGTGAAGGTGTGAGTCAATCGCCGGGTACGAGCGCGGCGGCGAGCCGGTCCAGGCCGGCGCGGTCCACCCCGTCGGGCAGCAGCGGGAGTTCCACCAGGGGCCGGCCGAGTTCCACCAGGTCGGCCCGCAGCGAGTCCTCCAACTCGCGGCGGATCGCCTGGTCACGTGCCTCCTCGTGCAGACCGGCGAGGGTACGACGGTCGGTCGGGAGCCCGGCGGCACGCAACCCGCGGGCCAGCTCCGCCTCGGTGACCGGCCGCCCCGCCGGCAGCGGCGGCCGGGCCGCGTTGATGATCACGCGTCCCACCCCGAAGCCCAGCGACGCCAGCTCGTCGATCGCGTCGATCGTCTCCTGCACCGGCATCTCTTCGAGCAGGCTCACCACGTGCACCGCGGTCATCGGTGAACGCAGCAGAGCGGCGACCCCCTCGCTCTGGGTCTTGATCGGGCCGACCTTGGCCAGCCGCGCGGTTTCGGCCGTCACGTTCAGGAAACGGCCGATCCGACCGGTGGGCGGCGCGTCCAACACCACCGCGTCGTACCGCCGCCGCTGGTCGACGGTGCGGGTGGTGGCCTCCTTGACCTTGCCGGTGAGCAGCACGTCCCGCAGCCCGGGTGCGATGGTGGTGGCGAAGTCGATCGCGCCGAGCTTGCGCAGCGCCCGGCCGGCCGCACCGAGCTTGTAGAACATGTCCAGGTACTCGAGCAGCGCCTCCTCGGCGTCCACCGCCAGCGCCCACACCTCGCCGTCGCCCGGCGCGTCGGTCAGCCGCAGCTCGGCGTACGGCAGCGGCTCGGTGCCGAACAGCTGCGCGATGCCCTGCCGGCCCTCGACCTCGACCAGCAGAGTGCGTCGGCCACCGGCGGCCAGGCCCAGCGCCAGGGCGGCGGCCACGCTGGTCTTGCCCGTGCCGCCCTTACCGGTCACCACGTGCAGGCGAGCGGGCCAGTCGGTGCCGGCCCGGTCGGTCGCGCGCTGCGTTGCTGCCACCCGTCGAGCCTATCCAGCCGAGGCGCTCAGGCCACCTCGCAGACCCACCAGCCGGTCTTGCGGATCACGGTGAACCGCAGGTCCTGGTCGGCGATCTTCTCGTCCGCGGTGGTCACCGTCACCGTGGTGGTGACCGTGGCACGGTCACCGGTCTCGTTGTCCACCTTCGGGGTGTCCCAGCGGAACCGGGGGCTCTCGTAGGTCGCCACGTACTCCTCGATCTCGGCGACCTTCGCCCGGATCTTGTTCTGGTCGCGGGCGGCGGTGCAGACCAGCCGGGCCGCCTTGGCCGCGTCCCGCTCCTCGTAGATCGCGGTGAGGAACTCGTCGACCGCCACCGACGGCTCCGTCGCGCCCGCACCGGACTCGGCGTCGCGCAGGGTCAGGAACGCGGCGACCCCGCCGCCGGCGCAGAGCAGCAACACCACGGCCAACGCGAGCGACGCCACCAGGGCGCCCCGCTTGCGCTGGGGCGGGCCGGCCGGCAACTCGTACGGCGGTGCACCGGGCGCCGGGCCGGGCTGGGCCGGCGGCTGGCTTGCCGGGCCGGTCGGGCCGCTGGTGGGTGGCTGGGTCATCGCGTCCCCCCGGTGTGGCGCATCGCCGCGTGATGGTGACGAGCGGTGGGATCGGGCGGCCGGGCAGGTGCCCGTCCAGACCGGAAGGGTAGCGGTCCGGGTGCCCGGTGCGGAGGCCGTGGTGTCTCTCGTGCGGTGCGGTGAGAACGGTTTCCCGCTGGCCGGGTGTCGCAAATGTGACCAAAGGGCATCGGGTGCGCGCGTCCTGTTGATGGGATCGGCGGGTCGTCCTACCGTCGCTCCGGCACGCCCGGGTCGGGGCCGAGCGCGGGGGCTCCGGACCGGCAGGCGGCGCCGTGACCAGGTACGACGCCCGGAGGAAGTGCATGCGCGAGACGGACAACACCCCCCGAGCCCAGTTCCCGACGGCGCCCAGAGGGGGTGGCCGGGCGGCCGGGATCGACTCCGCCGGCCGGTTGCCGGTCAACGAACGGTCGTACCGGCGTCCCGTCGACCCGGTCAGCACCCTCGAACCGGCCGGTGGCCGGGAGGAGGAGGGCCCCGGCTACGTGATCCACCTGCCCATCCGGGTGACCGACCTGGCCGCCGCGACCGCCCTGGCCGGGCGGGTGGCCACCTCGTTGGACTTCCTACCGGAGCTGGACGCCGGCGAGACCGAGGTGTCGACCGCCGACGACCAGAACAACCGGCACCGGGTCTTCTGCGACCTGCCGCTGCCGGACCGCACGCGTTGTCCCCAGCCGTACGCACACCGGGGCCCCTGCGGTGAGCTGCCGACCGCACCTGAGCAGCGTGCCGCTCCCGAGCCGGCCGGTGGACCGTAGGCTGTGCCCCGAAGTGTCCATGCCACCGAGGGAGCCCGGCACCGATGCAGAAGTGGGAATACGCCACCGTCCCGCTGCTGGTCCACGCGACCAAGCAGATCCTCGACAACTGGGGCGAGGACGGCTGGGAGCTCGTCTCCGTCGTCCCCGGACCGAACCCGGAGCAACTCGTCGCCTACCTGAAGCGACCGAAGGCATGAGCAAGCGGAGCACGGAGCGCCAGCGGAGTGTCGGCATGAGCGGGTGGAGCGCGGAGCGCCAGCGGAGTGTCGGCATGAGCGGGTGGAGCACGGAGCGCAGCGGAGTGCCGGCATGAGCGGGTGGAGCACGGAGCGCAGCGGAGCGCCGGCATGAGCAACGGGCCGCACGGCAAGCTGGCGGAACTCGGACTGGAGTTGCCGGAGGTGGTGCCGCCGGTGGCGAGCTACGTGCCGGCCGTGCAGTCCGGGCAGCACGTGTACGTCTCGGGGCAGCTGCCGATGGCCGACGGCAAGTTGCTGGCCACCGGCAAGGTCGGTGCCGGTGTCTCCGCCGAGCAGGCCAAGCAGCTCGCCCAGCGCTGCGCCCTGAACGCGCTCGCCGCGATCGACTCGCTGGTCGGCCTGGAGAACGTCGTCAAGATCGTGAAGCTGACCGGCTTCGTCGCGAGCGCGCCCGGCTTCACCGGGCAGCCCGCCGTCATCAACGGTGCCTCCGACCTCTTCGGTGCCGTCTTCGGCGAAGCCGGCCGGCATGCCCGATCCGCGGTCGGCGTCGCCGAACTCCCGCTGGACGCCCCGGTCGAGGTCGAGGTCATCGTCGAGGTCGCCTGACCACCCCGACGAGGTCGTCTGATCCGCGCGATCTTGCAGTTCCGGTCGGGACGAAGGGCCCCAACAAGGGCGAATCGGGGACCGGAACTGCAAGATCGCGGAGCCGTGCCCGTGGGGTCGTACGATCGCAGCCATGGGAGGGCATGTGACGGGGGCGGTGACCGCCCTCGCTGGTGAGCTGCCGGAGTGGGTGACGTTGCTGCGGGCACCCAACCCGGGACCGATGACGTTGGACGGCACCAACACGTGGCTGTTGCGGGCGCCCGGCGCGGCGTACGCGGTCCTGGTCGACCCGGGACCGGCCGACGAGACACATCTCGCGGCGATCCGCGCCGCCGGCCCGATCGGCCTGGTGCTGATCACCCATGGGCATCCCGACCACACCGAGGCGGCGCCGCGGCTGCACGAGCTGCTCGGCGGAGTGCCGGTGCGCGCCGCCGATCCCGCCCACTGCATCGGCGCCCCGCCGCTGACCGGCGCCCCGCCAGGCGGCGACGGGCTGGCTGGCGACGGGCCGGGTGCCGACCGGCGGGCCGGCGATGGGCTGGGCGGCGATGGGTACGGGCTGTCGATCCGGCTGGTGCCGACCCCCGGGCACACCGCCGACTCGATCTGCCTCCTGGTCGAGCACGACGGCCGGCAGGTGGTGTTGACCGGCGACACCATCCTGGGCCGGGGCACGACCGTGGTCGCCCACCCCGACGGCCACCTCGGTGACTACCTGGCCAGCCTGGAGCTGCTCTCCGGGTACCGGGGGATGCCGGCGCTGCCCGGCCACGGCCCGGCGCTGGCGGACTGCGGCGCCGCCGCCGACTTCTACCTCGCGCACCGGCGGGCCCGGCTCGACCAGGTCCGGGCGGCGCTCGACGAGGGCGCGGAGACCGCGGCGGAGGTGGTCGCGAAGGTCTACGCCGACGTCGACCGGTCGCTGTGGTGGGCGGCCGAGTGGTCGGTCCGCGCCCAACTGGAATACCTGGGCCGGGAATCCGACGGCGACGCCGTGGGGTTGGACACACCGTGACCTGCCCGGTGTGTGGAACCGTCGCCGTACCCGGCGCGCGGTTCTGTCACAACTGCGGTGCCGCGTTGCCGGCCGCCGCGACCCTGCCGGCCGCCGAACGCCGGGTGGTGACCGTGCTCTTCGGCGACCTGTCCGACTTCACCTCGTGGTCGGAGGATCTCGACCCGGAACGGGTCGGCGCGGTCACCGACCGGGTACTCGCCGCCCTGGCCGGCGCGGTGAAGACCTTCGGCGGGCACGTCGACAAGCTCACCGGGGACGGCATCATGGCCGTCTTCGGTGCCCCGGTCGCGCACGAGGACGACGCCGAACGCGCGGTACGCGCCGCGCTGTCCATGCAACGGGCGGTCCGGCGGGTGCTGGACGACGAGCGGGGCGGTGGTGCGCCACTGGGCCTGCGGGTCGGGTTGAACACCGGCGACGTGATCGCCGGCATCCAGGCCGCCATCGAGTACACCGTCATCGGCGACACCGTGAACACCGCCGCTCGGCTGGCCGACGCCGCCGCCGTCGGTGCGGTGTACGCCGGGGCGCGGACCGCGGCGGCCACCCGGCACGTCGCCAGTTGGCGGGCGCTGCGACCGTTGCGGCTCAAGGGCAAGCGCGAGCCGGTCGAGGCGTACGAGCTGCTCGGTCTGCTGGACGCCCCCGGCACCCGGTCCGGACTGGGCGACGAGGCGCCGTTCGTCGGCCGGGAGACCGAGATCGGTCGGGTCGCCGGTCGGCTGGCCGAGGTGATCGACCGGGGCGAGCCGCGGGTGCTGCTGATGACCGCCGAGGCGGGCATCGGCAAGTCCCGGTTCGCCGCCGAGGTGGAACGCCTGGCCGCCGGCTACGACGTGGGTGCCGGCCGGTACGCCGCGCACACCGGCGCCCGGGTGCTCTCGGTGCGCTGCGCCGCGTTCGGCGAACGCCGTCGGCTGGCCCCCCTCGCCGACCTGGTACGCGCCGCGACCGGCCTGCCCAGCGACGCGGCCACCGCGGTCACCCGCCCGGCCGTCGAGGAGCGGCTGCGCCGGCTCGGGCAGCGACTCAGCCGGTCCCGCACCGAGGCGGCCCCGGTCGCCGTCGACCAACTGCTGGCCCTGCTCGGGTACGCGGAACTACCCACCGGCAGCGACCAGGTGGACTGGAGCAACGCGCCGGCGACGGCCGACGTCGACACGGTGCCCAACGCGGTGGCCGACCTGCTCAGCGCGCTCGCCGCCGAGGCACCGCTGATGGTGGTGGTGGACGACCTGCACGACGCCACCGCCGAGACCATCCGGGCGCTGGAGGTCACCCTGTCCCGACTCAGCGGGTCGGTGCTGGTGCTGCTGCTCGGCCGACCCGAGTTGGTGCGTACCGTCGGGACGCTGACCCGGGTCGCGGACGCCGAGGTGCACGCGCTGCCCCCGCTGCGCGGTGCCGACGCGGCCCGGCTGCTCACCAGCTATCTGGGCGGCGGGCGGCTGCCGCAGGCGGACACCGACCGCCTGCTCGCCACCGCCCAGGGCAACCCCTTCTATCTGGCCGAACTGATCACCCTGCTGATGGAGCGCGGTGCGCTCACCGCCGGGTCGGGCAACGGTTGGCGGCTGGCACCGGGCTCGCTCGGCAGCCGGCTGCTCTCCCGGGACCTCGCGGCGGTGCTCGCCGCCCGGATCGACGCCCTGCCGGCGGAGGCCCGCGCGGTGCTGCGGGACGCGGCGGTGGTCGGCGACACGGTGCCCGACGGTGCGTTGGAAGCGCTGCGGGAACAGCGTGTGGGCCGGGCCGGTCGACCGGCCGCGGTGGCCGCGGTCGAGCTGGAACGGGCGGTGGAGGAGCTGCTGCAACGGCGCATGCTGCACCGCACCCGGGCCGGATACGCCTTCGCCACGCCGCTGATGCGGGAGGCGGCGTACTCCGGGATCAGTAAGGCGGAGCTGGCGGAACGACACGCCGCGCTGGCCCGGTGGGCGGCACCACAGGGCGCCCCCGGCGGCTTCACCGGCGGCCCGGGTGGGTTCGCCGTCGCCGCCCCCGGCGGTTTCGCCGATGTCGGCGGTGGGCCGGGCGGCTTCGCCGACGCCGCCCGCGACGACTTCGTGGCCGGCCACGTCGAACGGGCCACCGCGTTGGCCGACGCGGTCACGCTGCGTCCCGACGCACCGGCCCGGGCGGTCGCGCCGCTGGGCGTCGCGGCGCTCGGCCGCGCCGCGCGCCGGTCACTGCACGAGGGCGAGCCGGCACTGGCCGTCGAGTACGCCGAACGTGCCGCGGAACTGGCCCGGGGCCAGGTACCGGCGGCCGACCGGGTGGTGCACGCCCGCGCGCTGCTACAGGTCGGCCGGGCCGCCGACGCGCTCGCCTACGCGGAGAAGATCGCGGCGAACGCCGGTGACCAGGCGGCCACCCGGACCAGCGCGCTGCTGCTGGCCGGGCAGGCCCAGCAGGTGATGGGTGATCTGCGGCGGGCCGAGACGTACTGGCGGGAGGCGTTGCAGGTGGCCACCGAGGCCGACCTGCCCGCGCTGCGCGCGTCGGCGATGCGCCGGCTGGGCATGGCGGACTTCCTGGCCGGGCGGTTGGGCCAGGCGAGTAGCCGGCTCGCCGCGTCGTACCAGGTCAGCCTGGCCGTGCAGGACCGTCGAGGGCAGGCGTGGTCGTTGCAGAACCTGGCCTGGGTGACCACCACCCGGGGCGACTTCGCCGGCACGGACGCTGTCCTTGGCCGGGCCGCTCGGCTCTTCGCGGAACTGAAGGATCCGTACGGTCGGGCCTGGCTGCGCGGCACCACCGCGTTCGCCCGGCTGCTCGCTGGCCGGCTGCGGGAGGCCCGCCGGTTGGCGCGGATCTTCCTGCCGTTCGGCGAGCGGGTCGGTGAGGCATGGGCGGTGGGCACCCTGCGGGCGGTCGACGCGTACGCCAACGCCGAACTCGGCGACCTGGCCGACGCCGATCGGGAGGCGCGCCGGGCGTACCGGGAGTTCGCCGCCGCCTCGGACGACTGGGGGCAGGGCTTCGCCCTGGTCGTACGCGGTGCGGTCGCCCGCGGACTGGGCGAGCCGGAACACGCCGCCGACCTGCTCACCGACGCGATGGCGTACGCCCACCGCACCGGTCATCCGCTGCTCACCGGGATGGCGGGCACGTTGCGGGGATTCGTGGCGTTGGACATGGGTGACGGCGCCGCCGCCGAAGCGTACGCCCGGGCGGTGCTGACCAGCGTGGAGCAGCACAATCCACAGGCGCCGGCCCAGGTGGCGCCCCGGGTGCTGCTGGCCACGGCCCGGCTTGCGGCCGGTGACTCCGGCACCGCGGTCGGCCTGCTCGCCCCGGTGGCCACCGCCGCCGCGGCCACGCCGTCGCTGCTCTTCTCCCGGCAGCAGTCGATGGCCCGGTACGCCTCGGCCCTGCTCGCCCACGGACAGCGCGAGCAGGCCCTGGACTGGGCCCGCCGGGCGGCGAGCGCGCCGGCCGAGGACGTCCGCAGCCGGGTGATCGCCGCGAGCGTGCTCGCCGAGGCGCTGGCCGCGTCCGGCAGCGCGGCGGAGGCGAAGGCGACCGCCGAGGACGCCGTCCGGCTGGCGTACGCCACCGAGCAGCGCAGCGAGCGGCTCGCCGCCGAGGCGCTGCTGACCCGCCTTCGTGCCACCGACTGACCTCGCCGGGGCACCCGTGGAAGTTCGCCGGCACGCTCGATCCGGCATCAGGTGCTCTCGTTGACGCTGGGTAGTCGTCCGGATCCGCAACGCGGGTGAGTTGGTGGCGCCGACGGGAGGTCTGTCGGTTTCGGTGATGTGGCTCGTCGGGGGTGGCCGTTAGCGTGAACGGCGCAAGCGGCGGCCGGCATCGGCCGTTGCGCCGTCAAGGGGGAGGGCTCAGATGAGGCTGCCGCGCTCGGTCGCCGGCTGGACGATCGCGGTGTTCGGTGTGTTGGCGCTGATAATGGGCGCGGTCGGGCTGCTCTGGCCGGAGGCGCTGCTCGGGATGCTCGGCTTCGAGACACCGGAGACCCGGGCGCCCGGCGACTACACCGGCGTCTTCGTGACCGCCTCGTCGATGGCCTCGTTCAACATGGGCGTCTACTACCTGCTCGCCACCGCGACCGAGTGGCGCGCGTTCTACCGCTTCACCGTGGTCTTCCGCCTGGTCACGTTCACGGTGTTCACGCTCGCGGTGTTGGGCGACGTGGCGCCCGGCCGGTTCTTCGGGGTGGCCGCGTGGGAGGGCCTGGGTGCGTTGGCGACCGCCGCCGGTCTCTGGTGGGACGCCCGGCGGACCGCCGAGACGTCGGACGTGGAGCCCGTCGCCGATGCGGTTCACTGAGCCGCCGGCGCGGTTGGGTATTTTCGATGGCGTGACCGACACTCCGCCCGGCGCCCTGCCGACGCCCATTGTGCCTGGTCTGACTGATTTGCAGGTCTTTGCCCGAGGTGGTTACGCGACGGTCTTCTCGGCCACGCAGATCTCCGTCGGTCGAGAGGTCGCGGTCAAGGTGGAGAATCGCACCCTGGTCAGCGAACGGGACCAGGCGCGTTTTCTGCGCGAGGCGCGCGCCGCTGGCCGGATGTCCTCGCATCCACACGTGGTCGACCTCTTCGACGTCGGCGTCACCATCGACCAGCACCCCTACCTGATCATGGAGCTGTGTGACGGATCGTACGCCGAGCGGATGCGTAACTCGCCGCTGGACGCCGTCGAGGCCCGCGACCTCGGCGTCAAGATCGCCGATGCCGTCGCCCACTCGCACGGTGCGGGTGTGCTGCACCGCGACGTGAAGCCGGCCAACATCCTCTACTCGCACTTCAACTCGGCGGTCCTGGCCGACTTCGGGTTGGCGGTGGTCGCCGAGATGCGTGACGCCTCGGTCGCCCTGGAGGTGCTCACCCCGGCGTACGCGCCGCCGGAGATGTTCAACCACAGCCCGCCCTCGCCGGCCGTGGACGTCTACGCGCTCTGCGCCACCCTCTACGCGGTGATGCACGGCCGCCCGCCCCGCTGGCAGGCCGAACGCAATCCCAGTCTGGTCACCGTCCTGGAGATGTTCCACCAGCCGATACCCAGCCTGCCCGGGGTGCCGGAGGCGCTGGTCGACGTGCTGCGCGCGGGGATGGCGAACGACCCGGGCGAGCGGCCGTCCGCCGCCGAGCTGCGGGATCTGCTGGCCGCCCTGCCGATCGAGGTGCCCGGAGCGGGCGCCCGGCCCGGCACGTACGGCAGCGCCGGTGGCTGGTACGACGCCGGCCACCCGGCGACTGGCACCCGGCCGACGGCCGAGGCCGAATCCGGCGCCGCGCCGCAGCGACGTCGCCGCCGACGCTGGTTCCTCGGCGCCGCGGGAGTGGTCGCGCTGGCCGCCTCGGCGGGGGTCGGTGCCTGGGCTGCCGGAGGGTTCTCCGCGGGGCAGCCCACCCTTCCGGTCCGTCCGTCGGCCGCCGGTGCGCTCCGCCCCGGCTGCGCGACCGTGCCCGAGGCGTTGCCGAGCGGTGCCGGATGTTCGGCGGAACTCGAGTGCTTCGGGCCGGTGCAGGTGCGTGGCCAGCGCGCCGAGGCGAGCCGGGTGCCGTGCGACACCCGGCACACCTGGGAGAGCTATGCCGAGGGCGAGCTGCCGGCTGCCCTGGTCGCCGCCGACCAGGACGAGGTCGCGGCCCACCCGGCCGTTCGGCGGGTCTGCAACGAGGAGACCTTCAAGCTGGTCAGCGGGATCCACCAGACGACCGGGTGGAACCTGGAGGTGCTGCCGCCGGCCGACGCGGAGGTCGACCGCACGTACCGCTGCCTGGCCGGGCGCGGGCTGGACGGGCTCGCCCTGCCCACGCTGACCGGCAACTGACCGCCGTCGAGCTGTACCGGCGGTCGAGCCTGGCCTCGGGGATGCCGGTTGGCTCGCCCTGCTGGCGGTCGAGCCCGGCGAGCGGCCGGAGCCTGCGGCGTTGACCGGCCGGCCTCACCGGCGGTCGCCGTCGCGGGGGTAGCGGGCCCGCATCGCCCGAACCGCCTCGCGGTCGCCCAGGCTCTCCAGGGTGTCCGCGTCCAGGCCGATCGCCGGATCGCCGGGGACCGGCTCGGGCGGCTGGGCGGGATGGGCCGGGCCTTCGGCGTCGCGTTGGCGGGCCGCGGCCACCGCCACTCCGGCGACGGTGGCCAGCAGGACGCAGAGTAGAGCCATCGCGACGCCGAGCAGGTCCTGCCGGCGACCGGCGATCAGCGACGCCAGCAGCCAGCAGGCCGCGACCGCGGCAAGCACCGCGACGGTACGGGCATCGGGTCCGGGAAGCCGTCTCACTGGTCCAGAATGTCGGGGATCGTCGATCTGTCAACTACGGCCGCATCGCCAGTGATGTAACAGCTGGTAACAGTGGCTGACATCAGCGTACAGATTGAACAGCTCGTTACATCACGGGGCATATTGTCGGCATTGACCCTTCTATCAGCTCGTATACATTGCCCTGTATCTCTAGTGTGGCCATCGGTCGGGTCTGCACCCGACCGGTCCTGTACCCCACGGAAGGCATCGACATGCCACGACCAATCCGGACACTGGCCGCAGCAGGGCTTGCCGGCGTACTGCTGGGCCCGATGGCGGCCGTACCCGCCACCGCCGCCCCCACCACGATCGGCGGCGCGACCGTCACGCACCGCACCAGTCTCCAGGAGAGACTGCGAGTCGACCGGGTGCCGACGCCCAAACTGGACTGGTACAAGTGTTACGACTACGCCGAGTGCGCCACCGTCGACCTGCCGCTGGACTACGACAAGCCGAAGGGCGCGACCACCGAGGTCGCGGTCCTGCGGGTCAAGGCGCGGGACCAGAAGCGCAAGATCGGCAGCCTCTTCCTCAACCCCGGCGGTCCCGGCGGCTCGGGCACCAGTATCGCGCTCGCCGCACCGTTCTTCCTCGGTGACGACGTGCTCGACCGGTTCGACGTCGTCGGCGTCGACCCGCGCGGGGTGGGCGCCAGTGACCAGCTCAGGTGCTTCAAGTCGGTGAAGGACCAGACCCGGGCGTACGAGGGGTTGAACGTCGCCTTCCCGTACACGAAGGACGAGGAGAAGGCGTACGTCGCCGCGTCGGTCGCGGTGGCCAAGGCCTGCTCCACCACGGGTAAGCCGCTCAGTGGCGCGATGTCGACCGCCGAGGTGGCCCGCGACATGGACGTGCTGCGTCGGGCGGTGGGCGACAAGAAGCTGAACTACCTGGGCTTCAGCTACGGCAGCATCCTCGGGCAGTACTACGCGAACATGTTCCCCGACCGGGTCCGCGCCCTGGTGATCGACGGCGTGCTGGACCCCACCGCGTGGTTCGGCGCCGGAAAGTCCGGCGACCTCCTCCAGGAGGACCGGATGCGTAGCGGGCAGGGCGCCACCAAGGCGCTGCGCGAGATCCTGAAGCGGTGCAAGCCCGCGGGTGTCGACGCCTGCCCGCTGGCCTCCGGTGACCCGGTCGCCCTGTTCGACCTGGTGGCGAAGCGCCTGCGGGCCAACCCGCTGGTGTTCGACGACCCGGACTTCGGGCAGTTCACCTTCACCTACGCCGACTTCATCGGTTTCGCCCTCGGTAGCCTGTACGGACCGTACGGCTACTACGACGTGGCGTTCCTGACCGCCGAGCTGCTGCTGGCCACCGACCCGTCGGCGACCGTGAAGGCCCGCCAGCAGGCCCGGGGCAAGGTGGCCCGGGTCGCCGTGGAGACGCGGCAGCAGACCCGCCGCTACGACTTCCCGTACGAGAACGGGCTGGAGACCTTCCTCGGGGTGGACTGCACCGACGCCAACCACCCCAAGGACGCCGGTTCCTGGCCGGCCCGCGCGGCCGCGGCTGACAAGCGCGACCCGTACTTCGGCCGGGTCTGGGCCTGGGCCACCTCCCCGTGTGCCCGGGACAGCTGGACGGTGCGCGACGAGGACCGGTTCACCGGCCCGTTCAACCGGCGGACCGCCAACCCGGTGCTGGTGGTCGGCAACTACTGGGATCCGGCGACCAACTACAACGGCGCGGTCGCCTCGGCCAAGCTGCTGCCGAACAGCCGGCTGCTGAGCAGCGACAGCTGGGGGCACACCGCGTACGGGACGTCGGACTGCGTGACCGGTGCCGTCGACGCGTACCTGCTGCGGCTGACGCTGCCGAAGAAGGGCAAGGTCTGCGTCGGTGACATCCAGCCGTTCGAGGACGAGCCGGACTGGGCGGCGGCCGCGCGGGCCGACACCGCCAAGAGCGACCTGGCCGCTGCGGGCACCCCGCGTCGGGGCGCGCCCAAGCAACTACCGCCGGTGGTAGCCCCGCTGCACGTCGGGACGTCGGCCGGGCGCTGAGTTAGGTTCGAGTACACCGGGGTACGGCAGGCGTTCGGGTCGCCCGCCGTACCCCGGCCCCGCTCAGTACGACTTGTCCTGGCCGAGGACGTGTTGGGCGACGAAGTTGAGGATCATCTCCCGGCTGACCGGGGCGATCCGGCCGGCGCGTACCGCACCGAGCAGGGTGGCCACGCCGTACTCGGTGGTCATGCCGGCGCCGCCGAGGGCCTGGACGGCGGTGTCCACCGCGAGTGCGGCAGCCTCGCCGGCCGCGTACTTGGCCATGTTGGCGCAGACGCCGGCCTCCAGGTCGCGGCCGGCGTCGTACCGCGCCGCCGCCTGCTGGATCATCAGCCGGGCCAGCTCCACCTGCACTGCCGCGTGGGCGAGGGGGTGCGCGACTCCCTGATGGGAGCCGATGGTGCGGCCGCCCCACACCGCTCTGGTCGCGGTGTACGCACCGGCGCGCTCGATGGCGTACCGGCCGGTGCCGGCGCCCATCGCGGCGACGGTGATCCGCTCCGGGTTGAGTCCGGAGAAGAGCGCCGGCAGGCCGGCGTCGAGGGACTCGCCGACCAGCGCGTCGGCGGGCAGGCGTACGTCGTCGAGGTAGAGCAGGAACTGGTTCTCCGGGGAGACGATCTCCATGTCCAGCTTGGACCAGGTCAGCCCGGGCGCGTCGGTCGGCACGATGAACAGCGCCGGCTTGAGCTTGCGCCCGGACGCGTCCGCGGAGCCGGCACCGCCGTCCTCGACGGCGACGCGGGCCACCACCAGGACGTGCCCGGCCTCGTCGACCCCGGAGATGTAGCACTTGCGGCCGGACAACACCCAGTCGTCGCCGTCGCGGCGGGCCACGGTGGCGAGACGGTGGAAGTTGGAACCCGCGTCGGGTTCGGTGATCGCGAAGACGATCTTCTGGGTGCCGTCGGCCAGGCCGGGCAGGTGGCGTTCGCGCTGCTCCTCGGTGCCGTGCCGGTTGATCACGGTGGCGGCGATCGCGGGGGAGACGACGAGCAGCAGCAGTGGGCAGCCGGCGGCGGCCAGTTCCTCGCAGACGATGGCCAGTTCGGTGATGCCGCCGCCACCACCGCCGTACTCGGTGGGGATGTTGACCCCGAGGTAGCCGAGCCCGCCCGCCTCCTGCCACAGCTCGGTGGTGTGTTCGCCGGCCTTGGCCTTCTCGACGAAGTAGCGGTGACCGTACCGTCGGCCCAGCGCCCGCACCGCGTCACGGAGCTGCTCCTGTTCCGGCGTGAGGTCGAAGTTCAGCACGATGCCTCCTCGATGGGATTGACCACGGCCAGCACGGCGCCCGCGTCGACCTGTCCGCCGACGACCACCGGCAGTTCGGTGACCACGCCGTCGGTCGGCGCGTACACCGGGTGTTCCAGCTTCATCGCTTCCAGGGTCAGCAGCGGGTCACCGGCGGCGACCCGTTGGCCGACCTCGACCTGCACCCGGGTCACCGCGCCGGGCAGCGGGGCGAGCAGCGACCCGGCGGCCAGGGCCGCGGTGGGCGGCGGGAAACGCGGCACTTCGGCCAGCCGGAGGGCCCCGGCCGGGCCGTCCACGAAGACCTCCGAGCCGACCAGGTGTACGCCGTACGCCCGCCGCACCCCGTCGACGTCGAGCACGACCCGATCCGGGTGCGCCGCGACGAGCGCGACGGTCGGCGCCCGCGCCGGGACGGACCGCGCGGTGCGCGCCGGCGAGCTGGACCACTCGGCGAGGCGGCCCGCACGGTCCAGCCGGTAACGAACCTCGATCTCGTCGCCGCCCGCCTCGGTGAAGCGGGTGACCTGCGGAACGGCGGGCACGTTGCGCCAGCCCGAGGGCAGCCCCGCCAGCACCGGCGCGCAGGCGCGGCGGGTAGCCGCCGAGGCCAGCGCGGCGGCCAGCGCGACCAGCGGGACCTCCTCGGTCGGCAGCAGCGGGACGAAGACCTCGGGATGACGATCCAGGAAGCCGGTGTCGACCCGAGCGGCACCGAACTCCGGGCTGCGCAGCACCCGGACCAGCAGGTCCCGGTTGGTGGTCACGCCGTGCAACTCGGCCCGGCCGAGCGCGGCGGCCAGGGCGCGGGCCGCCTCCGCGCGGGTCGGCGCCCAGGCGACCACCTTGGCGAGCATCGAGTCGTAGTGCACGCCCACCGTCGAGCCGCGGACCACCCCGGAGTCCAGCCGTACGCCGGGTGCGGCCAGCGGCCCGAACTCGCCGGCCACCCCGGGCACGGCGAACCGGTGCAGGACACCGGTCGCCGGCCGGTACCCGTGCGCGGGATCCTCGGCGCAGAGGCGTACCTCGATCGCGTGGCCCTCGACCGCGTCGGGTAGCGGCGGCAGCGGCGCACCCTCGGCGATCAGCAGTTGCAGCCGGACCAGGTCCAGCCCGGTGACCGCCTCGGTGACCGGGTGTTCCACCTGGAGCCGGGTGTTCATCTCCAGGAAGTGGAACGCCCCGTCGGGCGCGAGCAGGAACTCCACGGTGCCCGCGCCGAGGTACTCGACCGCCCGGCCGGCGGCCACCGCCGCCCGGTGCAGCCGCTCCCGCAGCCCGTCGGGGAGGACCGCGGGCGCCTCCTCGACGATCTTCTGGTGCCGGCGCTGGATCGAGCACTCCCGGACGCCGAAGGCTGCCACCGTACCGTGGCTGTCGCCGAAGATCTGCACCTCGACGTGCCGGCCGCGTTCGACGTACCGCTCGACGAAGACCGTGCCGTCGCCGAACGCCGCAGCCGCCTCCCGGCGCGCGGCGGCGACCGCCTCGCCGAGGTCGGCGCGGTCCCGGACCACCCGCATGCCCCGCCCACCGCCCCCGGCGGACGCCTTCACCAGCACCGGAAAGTCGGTGATCTGCTCCGGCTCGGTCCAGGTGGGCAGCATCGGCACCCCGGCGTCGGCCAGCAGCGCCTTCGCCGCGATCTTGTCGCCCATCGTGGCGATCACCTTGGCCGGCGGCCCGACCCAGACCAGGCCGGCGTCGGTCACCGCCGCGGCGAAGTCGGCGTTCTCGGCGAGGAAGCCGTAACCCGGATGGACGGCGTCCGCGCCCGACCGGCGGGCCGCGTCGAGGACGAGGTCGATCCGCAGGTACGTCTCGGTGGGTGTGTTGCCGGGCAGGCGTACGGCGTGGTCGGCCTCGGCGACGAACGGCGCGTCGGCGTCCGCGTCCGAGTGCACGGCGACCGTCTCGACGCCGAGCGCGCGGCAGGTGGCGAAGACCCGGCGGGCGATCTCCCCCCGGTTGGCGACGAGCAGTCGAGTGATCATCCGCTGGCTCCGCCTCTCGTTGACTGCGTTCTCTGCGGCCACCGGGTCACATCCGGAAGACGCCGAAGCCGGCGGCGCCCCGCACCGGCCCGCTGTGGATCGCCGACAGGCAGAGCCCGAGGACGGTACGGGTGTCCCGGGGGTCGATCACCCCGTCGTCGTAGAGCCGGCCGGAGAGGAACAGCGCCCCGGACTGCGATTCGATCTGCTGCTCGACCATCGCCCGCATCGCCGCGTCGGAGTCCGAGTCGAAGTCCCGCCCCCGCGCGGCGGCGGCCTGCCGGGCCACGATGGACAGCACCCCGGCCAACTGCGCCGGGCCCATCACCGCCGACTTGGCGTTCGGCCAGGTGAACAGGAACCTGGGCTCGTACGCCCGGCCGCACATGCCGTAGTTGCCGGCACCGTAGGAGGCGCCCAGGTTGACCGTCAGGTGCGGCACCTGCGAGTTCGACACCGCGTTGATCATCAACGCGCCGTGTTTGACGATGCCGCGCTGCTCGTACTCGGTGCCGACCATGTAACCGGTGGTGTTCTGCAGGAAGACCAGCGGCGTGTCGGCGGCGTTGGCGAGCTGGATGAACTGGGTGGCCTTCTGCGCCTCCTCGCTGAACAGCACACCCCGGGCGTTGGCGAGCACCCCGACCGGGTAACCGTGCAGCTCACCCCAGCCGGTGACCAACGCGCTGCCGTACGCCGGCTTGAACTCGTCGAACTCGCTGCCGTCGAGGATCCGGGCGAGCACCTCGCGCGGGTCGAACGGCACCTTGAGGTCGGCGCTGACGATGCCGAGCAACTCCTCCGGGTCGTACCTGGGCGGCTGCGGGTGGGGGTTGCGCGGGGCCGGGCCGAGCTTGCGCCAGTTCGACCGGCGTACGCACTGCCGGGCCAGCCGGATCGCGTCGGTCTCGTCGGCGGCGAGGAAGTCGGCCAGGCCGCTGCGGGTGGCGTGCATGGCCGCACCGCCGAGGGATTCGTCGTCGGCGTCCTCACCGGTGGCCATCTTCACCAGCGGTGGTCCGGCCAGGTACACCTGCGAGCGTTCCCGGATCATGATCGTGTAGTCCGACATTCCGGGCACGTACGCGCCACCGGCGGTGGCGTTGCCGAAGACCACGCTGACCGTGGGGATCCGCTCGGCCGAGAGCCGGGTCAGGTCACGGAACACCCGGCCGCCCGGAACGAAGATCTCCGCCTGGGTGGGCAGGTCGGCGCCGGCCGACTCGACCAGGTTCACCATCGGCAGCCGGTTGGCCAGGGCGATCTCGCCGGCCCGGCGGGTCTTGGCCAGCGACCACGGGTTCACCGCGCCGCCGCGTACCGTCGGATCGTTCGCCACGACCAGACACTCGACGCCCTCGACCACGCCGATCCCGGTCACCACGCTGGCCCCGACCGGGAAGTCCGTGCCGTACGCGGCGACCGGCGACAGTTCGAGGAACGGGCTGTCCCGGTCCAGCAGCAGCTCGATCCGTTCCCGGGGCAGCAGCTTGCCGCGTCGACGGTGTCGGGTCACGTACTTCTCGCCGCCACCGGCCCGCGCCGCGTCCAACGTGGCGTCCAGCCCGGCCAGGCGTTCCAGCAGCGCCTCCCGGTTGGCGCGGAACGCCGGTGCGGTGGGATCGACCCTGCTGTCCAGGATGCTCACGGTGCTCCCTCCGTTGCCGCCGCGGCGGCCATCGTGGCCGCCGGTCGGTCGAACAGGTCCGCCGGCAGGTCGACCAACCGGGACCGAAGCAGCTCGCCGAGCGCCTTGGCCTGCGGGTCGAACCGGGTGGAGGCGGCGACGCCCGCCCCGAGCAGCCCCACGACGACGAAGTTGACCGCCCGCAGGTTGGGCAGCTCGTAGCGCTGCACCGGCAGCGCGGCGGTCTCCGGCAGCAACTCGGCCAGCCGCTCGACGGTGAGCCAGCCGCGCAGCCAGTCCCAGGTCGCGTCGGTACGCGCCCAGACGCCGAGGTTCGCGTCGCCGCCCTTGTCGCCCGAGCGCGCCCCCACCAGCTCTCCCAGCGGAGCCCGCCGGGTCGAGTGGAAGGACGGGCCGCCTGGTGATGCCTCGGGTTGGGGGTGGCGCCCTTCCGAACTCGTCACCGGAGGTGGCGGGATCGGCACGCGGGTGCCGTCGGGCAGCACGGCGACGTGCGCGACCCCGTCCTGCGGCACCGTCTCGGCCGTGAAGACGCCGTACGGGGTGGCGTCGCCGGGCAGCGTGGTCAGCGTGCAGCCCGGATAGGAGGCCAGGGCCAGTTCCACCGCCGCCGCCGAGAACGCCCGCCCGGCCCGTGCCCGGTCACCGTCGCGCAGGTGTACGTGCAGCAGCGCGCTGGCCGTCTCCGTGTCGGCCGCGTCCGGGTGGTCGGTGCGGGCCAGGGTGAACTCCAGCCCCGCCGGGCCGACCGCCTCGGTCAGCTGGGCCCGGACCAGGGCTGCCTTGGCCGGGATGTCCAGCCCGCAGAGCACGAACGTCATCGAGTTGCGGAAACCGCCGAGGTTGTTGACGCCCACCTTGAGGGTGTCGGGCGGGGCCTCGCCCCGGACGCCGGACACGCGTACCCGATCCGGCCCGTCCTGGTGCAGCCGCACGGTGTCCAGCCGGGTCAGCACGTCCGGCCCCAGGTACGCCGGTCCGGCCACCTCGTACAGCAGTTGGGCGGTGACCGTCTCGACGGTGACCGCGCCGCCGGTGCCGCCGTGCTTGGTGATCACCGACGAGCCGTCCGGATGCAGTTCGGCGATCGGGAAGCCGGGGCGGCGGCCCCCGTCGGGCAGCTCGGTGAAGAAGCTGAAGTTGCCACCGGTCACCTGTGCCCCGCACTCGATCAGGTGCCCGGCGACGGTCGCACCGGCCAGCGCGTCCAGGTCGTCGCGGCCCCACCCGAAGCGGGCGATGGCCGGGCCGACGACCAGGGACGCGTCGGTGACCCGGCCGGTCACCACGACGTCTGCCCCGGCGTCCAGGCAGGCGGCGATCCCGAACGCGCCGAGGTACGCGTTCGCGGTCAGCGCATCGGGCCGGGCGAGGGCGTCCCCCTCGACGTACCCGACGGCGACTTCGAGCCCGAGCCGGGCGGCGAGTGCGCGGATCGCGGTGGCCAACCCCGCCGGGTTGAGCCCGCCGGCGTTCGTGACCAGCGTGACGCGGCGGTCGAGCGCGGTGCCGAGGGAGCCCTCCAACTGCCGCAGGAACGTCTTCGCGTACCCGAGGTCGGGGTGGCGCAGCCGGTCCCGGCCGAGGATGAGCATGGTCAGCTCGGCCAGGTAGTCGCCGGTCAGGACGTCCAGTTCTCCACCGTCGAGCATCTCCTGCCAGGCGGAGAAGCGGTCACCGTAGAAGCCGGAGGCGTTGCCGACCCGCAGCACCCCGCTGGTACCGGAGCCCTGGCTCATGCCGATCCCCCGCTGGTGCCGGACCGGGTCGTGGTGGTGCCGGACCGGGTCGTGGTGGTGCCGGACCGGGTCGTGGCGGTGCCGGACCGGGTCGTGGTGGTGGCGTCCGTGCGGGGCAGGCGGCCGGCACCGGGTGGTCCGGCGAACGCCTGCGCCACGTCCAGCCACTCGTCGGCCACCGGCCCGTCGGCCGTCAGGGCCAGGTCGCCGCGGTGCCGGCGTTGGGTCACCAGCAGGCAGAAGTCGAGCGCCGGCCCGGTCACCCGGTCGGCCGCGTCCGGCGGGCCGAAGGCCCAGGTCGCCCCGGAAGGCGCCCGCAACTCGACCCGGACCGGCGCCGTCGGCGCCGGTCGGCCGTGCGCGGTGAAGCTGTGCCCGAGGGTACGGAAGCCGAGGTACGCGACATGCCGCAGGCGGTCGGTGGCGGGCCGGGTGACGCCGAGCGCCTCGGCCACGTCCTCGCCGTGCGCCCAGGTCTCCATGATCCGGGCGGTGGCCATCGACGCCGACGACATCCGGGTGCCGTACCAGGGCAGCCTCTCGCCGGCCGGGGTGGCGGCCAGGGCCGCCGCGAGCGCGGCGCGGCCGGCGCGCCAGTCGTCCAGCAGTGCGTCCGGCGGGGCGAGGAAGGATGTCGCGCCGTCGTCGACCAGCCGGGCCGGATCCGGCGCGGAGGTGATGGTGGCGTAGAACGCGTCCGAATCGGTCGCGGCCAGCCGTGCCACGTGGTCGGTCCAGGCCAGGTGGGCTATCTGGTGGGCGATGGTCCAGCCCGGTGCCGGTGTCGGGCGGTCCCATTCCGGTGGGGGAAGCTCCGCCACGAGCGCGTCCAGCCGCGCGGACTCGGCAGCCAGATCGGTGAGCAACGCGGGCAGGTCGACCATGGTGCCTCCGGTGGTACGTCAGTGCCGATCGCTCCCGGGCGGGCCGGCTACCGGGGTGAGCAGGGTGGCGAGCTGGTGCTTCCAGGCGTGCAGCAGGGCGGTCCGGCGGGCCGAGTCGTCGCTGAGCAGGTTGGCCACGCCGAGGCCACGCAGCAGGTCGAGGGTGGCCTGGACCGCCTCGCGTACGCCGGGCCGGCGCTCGTCGACCCCGAGCAGGTCGATGGTCAGCCGGTACATCTCGCGGCCGACCCGGGCCTCCAGCGGCAGCAGCGCGGCGCGCAGCTCGGCGTCGGTGCGGGCGGCCACCCAGAGTTCGAGGGCCGCTACGAACAGGGGGCCGGTGAAGGCCGCGGCGAGCAGGTCGACCACCCCGTCCAGCCGGCTCGGGCCTTCCGGCAGGGCCTCGGCCTCGACGCGCAACTCCGCCGCCCGCCGCTCGGTGAGGTGCCCGACGGCAGCGGTGACCAGCGCCGCCTTGGTGGGGTAGTGGTGCAGCTGGGCGCCCCGGGAGACACCGGCCCGCTGGGCCACGACGGTGGTGGTGGTGCCGGACCAGCCGCGCTCCACCAGGCACTCGACGGTCGCCTCCAGCAGCCGGGCCTGGGTGGCGCGGCTGCGCTCCTGTTGCGGGACGCGGGTCGATGCGGCGGGCACGCGCACAGCCTGCCGCGCCAGAAACAAACAGTCAAGACTGACTTTTTATGCGTCCTGGTGCGGGTCGCGTCCGCGTATCCCTGTCTGCCCTGCGGGCCTTGCTTCAACCGACGCAATGTTTCTCGGGGACGAACCGTTGCGTCCGTTGTGGGCGAGCAGGTCCTGGCGGGCGTCCGTTGGAGCAGAGCAGAGGAGGGCTTGTGGCCCTCATGGCCGGGGCCCGCACTGGCCGGGCCGCGCCCGGCGGGGGAGGGGGCCGGGCGGGCCGGGCCCGCGAACGACGGGTGCCGGGTCCGCGGAGCTGGGGCTGAAGCGGGATCTGGTCGCTGACGCGGCACCGCCCGGTCCGCTGACGGCGGCCGGGCGGTGGGGTACGAGCGGAGGAGGTCAGACCCGCGCGCGGCGGGCCAGGCGCTCCGGGTCGAGGATGATGATGCTCTTGCCGTCCAGCCGCAGCCAGCCGCGCGAGGCGAAGTCCGCGAGGGCCTTGTTGACCGTCTCCCGGGAGGCGCCGACGAGCTGGGCGATCTCTTCCTGGGTGAGGTCGTGCGTCACCCGCAGCACGCCGCCGTCCCGGGTGCCGAAGCGGCCCGCCATCTGGAGCAGGTTCTTCGCGACCCGGCCGGGCACGTCGGTGAAGATCAGGTCGGCGAGGGCATCGTTGGTCCGGCGCAGCCGGCGGGCGAGCACCCGCAGCAGCTGCTCGGCGATCTCCGGCCGGTTGTTCAGCCACGGCCGCAGCGCCTGCTTGCGCAGCCGGGCCAGGCGGCTGTCGGTGACCGCGGTGGCGGTCGCCGTACGCGGGCCGGGGTCGAACAGCGACAGCTCGCCGACCATGTCGGACGGGCCCATCACCGCGATCAGGTTCTGCCGGCCGTCCGCCGCCCGGCGCCCCACCTTGATCTTGCCGGACAGCAGGATGTAGAGACTGTCACCGGGCTCGCCCTCGTTGAAGACGACCTCGCCCTTGCGGACCTCGATCGTTTCCATCTCCTTGGCGAGCGCCTCGGCAGCCTCCGGGTCTACTCCCTGGAAGATCCCGCTGCGGGCCAGTACCTCGTCCATCGCGCACCTCCGGTTGCGCGTGCCGTCTGCTCGGCCGGGTCTGCCGTCCGCTGATCCCCTCGCGCGCCGACCAGTCTAGGCGCACGTGAGCGGTAATCAGAGGTCCACCCCTGGAATCTTGATCGTTCGGCGTAACCTGCCCGTCGTCCACGCCCAGTACGATCGCCGGCCCGTTCGGGGCCGGCAGGATCGCTGGTCGTAGGGTCACGGCGTGCTGAGTGACCCCCTGCTGACCACCCGACGTGAGGACGGGCGGGATGTCCCGCTACTGGTGTGGCGGATGGGGCGACCACTGCGAGCCGTCAGCAGTGCCCCGCTGGGCGGTGGGATCGGCGTCCGGCGGTGGGTGCTGAACGCGACCGTGCCGATGTCGTACGACCGGGACGACCCCGCCGACCACCTGACCGAGCTGGCCGGACTGCTCGGCCTCGACGGACCCGGGGTGGGCCTGTTGACCGGAGTCGACGTCGGCGAGGTGGTGACCCGCACCGACACCGGGGTGCGGGTGTGGGCCACCGTCGGCCTGGGCACCCCGATCCCGGCGGCGGCCCCCGTCGTCCCGGCCGCGTCGCAGCGGGTCGGCACGGTGAACATCGTGGCGTACGTGCCGGCCCGGCTCGGCGACGCCGCGTTGGTCAACGCGGTGGCCACGGCGACCGAGGCGAAGGCGCAGGCGATCGCGGAGCTGGGCCTGCCCGGGACCGGCACCCCGACCGACGCGGTCACCGTCCTCTGCCCGCCGGACGGGCCGGCCGGTGCCTACGGCGGTCCCCGGTCGCAGTGGGGCGCGCCGCTGGCCCGGGCGGTCCATGCCGCCTTGCTGGCGGTCGGGACCGACACCGTCGTGCCATGGTCGGATCGGCTCCAGGTCTGATACTCCCCGACCGATCGGCCGTCGTGGTGGGCATTCCCAAGCGGTAGGGTCGCCCCCGATGTATGCTCCCGCCCCCCTCGCGTCCCGAGCACACCGACCCGTCGTCGCCGTGTTCGGCGTGCTGCTCACCGCCCTCCTGCTCGCCGGCTGCGCCCAGCCTGTCGAAGGGCCGCTCTGGCAGCCGGGTGCCGGTGGCGGCGGTACCGGCGCGCCGGTCGAGTCGAAGGCCCCCAAGGTCAAGAAGGTCTCCCTCTCGGCGACCGGCGACATCGTCATGGCGATGGCGCCCAACCGGATGCCACCAAACGACGGCAAGGGCTTCTTCGACTCGGTGCAGAAGGCGCTCGCCGCCGACGTGGTGATGGGCAACCTGGAAGAGCCGCTGACCGTGGACACCGGCACCGGCAAGTGCGGGGCGAACTCGACCCGCTGCTTCCAGTTCCGGGCCCCGCCGGAGTACGCCGCGCACCTCGCGGACGCCGGGTTCGACCTGCTCAACCAGGCCAACAACCACGGCTTCGACTTCGGTGAGAAGGGGTACGAGAACACCCAGCAGGCGCTGGAGGAGCACGGTCTCGCGCACACCGGCGCGCCGGACCAGATCACCGTCCTGGAGGCCAAGGGCATCAAGGTGGCGGTCGCCGGATTCTCGTCGTACCGCTGGTCGAACAGCCTGGTGGACATCCCGGCCGCGAAGAAGGTGATCGAGAAGGCCGCCACCATGGCCGACATCGTCGTGGTGCAGGTGCACATGGGCGCCGAGGGCGCGGAGATGACCCGGGTGCGGCCGGGCACCGAGATGTTCCTCGGCGAGAACCGGGGCGACCCGATCAAGTTCTCCCGCGCGATGATCGACTCCGGTGCCGACCTGGTCGTCGGCCACGGACCGCACGTGCTGCGCGGCATGGAGTTCTACCAGGGCCGACTGATCGCGTACAGCCTCGGCAACTTCGCCGGCGGCGGCAACTCGCTGAGCAACACCGGGCGCCTCGGCTGGGGCGGAGTGCTGAAGGTGTCGCTCGAAGCGGACGGCAGCTGGGCCGGTGGCTCCTTCGCCTCCACCTACATGGACGGGGTCCGCAAACCGGTGATGGACCCCGACGACCGGGGTCTCGGTCTGCTCAAGGAGCTCACCAAGCTCGACTTCCCGGAGACCGGCGCCAGGTTCACCGACTCCGGCAAGATCAGCCCGCCCGACCGGGACTGACCCCCGCCGTCGACGTGTGCCGGGCGGCGCTCGCGGCGCGGCGACGTAGGCTGGCCGTCGTGACCAGAAGTGCCACCGAGACCGACCTCGGGCGTACCCGGCGGGCGCGGCGGATCGGCCGCGTGCTGACCGAGACCCACCCCGACGCGCATTGTGAACTCGACCACACCAGCCCGTTGGAACTGGCCGTCGCCACCATCCTCTCGGCCCAGTGCACGGACAAGAAGGTCAACGAGGTCACCCCGAAGCTCTTCGCGCGGTACCCGACGGCCGCCGACTACGCCGCGGCGAACCGGGCCGAGCTGGAGGAGCTGATCCGGCCCACCGGCTTCTACCGCAACAAGACCAGCTCACTGATCCAACTCGGCCAGGCGCTCGTGGACCGGTACGACGGACGCGTACCGGGTCGGCTCGTCGACCTGGTGACCCTGCCCGGGATCGGCCGCAAGACCGCCAACGTCATCCTCGGTAACGCCTTCGACGTGCCCGGCATCACCGTCGACACCCACTTCCAGCGGCTGGTGCACCGCTGGCAGCTGACCACGGAGACCGACCCGGTCAAGATCGAGCACGCGATCGGTGCGATGTTCCCGAAGCGCGACTGGACCATGCTGTCGCACCGGATCATCTTCCACGGTCGACGGGTCTGCCATGCCCGCAAGCCCGCCTGCGGGGCCTGCACCCTGACGAAGCTCTGCCCGTCCTACGGCACCGGGCCGACCGAGCCGGCCGCCGCGGCGAAGCTGCTCAAGGGCCCCCGGGCCCGCGACCTGGCGGCCGCCGCCGGAGTCGACCCGGAGCTGGTGCCGGTGCAGGCGGTCCGGGCGGAGGCACCGTGATCCGCCGCCTCGCCCTGCTCTCCGTACCGCTGCTGCTGCTGGTCAGCGGCTGCACCGCCGGCACCGGCCAGCCGGCGTCGCCGAGCCGGCCGGAGGCGGCCACCGGCCGGCCGTCGCCGTTCGCGGACTGTGCCGCCCTGACCACCGCCCCGGACGGCTCGGCCGCCGCTGGCCCGTCGGCCGGTGCCGGCGGCGACACCCTGCTGCCCGAGCTGTCCCTCACCTGCTTCACCGGCGGCGCTCCGGTCGCGCTGCGGGAGGTACGCGGCCCGGCCGTGATCAACGTATGGGCCTCCTGGTGCCCGCCCTGCCGCAAGGAGCTGCCCGCGTTCCAGCGCCTGCACCAACGCGCCGACGGGCAGCTGCGGGTGTTCGGGGTGAACGCCCAGGACAGCCGTGCCGCCGCCCAGGCCATCGGCGAGGACTTCGGCATCCGGTTCCCGGTCCTGGTCGACCAGGGCCAGGCGGTGCAGCGGGCGCTGCGCCGCAACGCCATCCCGCTGACCGTGTTCCTGGACGGCGACGGCCGGATCCGGCACGTCGACACCTCGGGCGCGCTCGACGACGCCCGCCTCGCCGAACTCGTCGAGCAGCATCTCGGCATCGCGGTACCGGCGTGAGCGAGGTGCCAGGGTGAGCCACGATCCGCAACCCGCCGCCGGGCGGGCGGTACCGACCTGGTTGGATCCGCTGCTGGTCCGGCTCGGCACCGCGCGGCTCGAGGACTTCACCCAGGTACCCACGCCGGCGACCGGCGGCCGGGAGAGCGCCGTACTGGTGCTGCTCGGCGAGGATGCCGACACCGGCCCGGACGTGCTGGTCCTCCAACGGGCCGCCACCCTGCGCAACCATGCCGGTCAACCGGCGTTCCCCGGCGGCGCCGCCGACCCGGAGGATGCCGACGCCGCCGCGACCGCGTTGCGCGAGGCCAACGAGGAGGTCGGCCTCGACGCCGCGAGCGTGACCCTGCTGACCGAGCTGCCGAAGCTCTGGATCCCGGTCAGCGACTTCGTGGTGACCCCGGTGCTCGGCTGGTGGCACGCGCCGCACCCGGTGCATCCGCGGGAGCCGGCCGAGGTGGCGCACGTCGCGCGGCTACCCGTCGCCGAGCTGGTCGACCCGGACAACCGGCTGCGGGTACGCCACCCGAGCGGCTGGGTCGGGCCGGCGTTCTCCGTACGCGGGATGCTGGTCTGGGGCTTCACCGCCGGCGTACTCTCGGCGCTGCTGGACATGGGTGGATGGAGCCGGCCGTGGCCGCGCAGCCGGGTGATCGAGCTGCCGCCGATCGGGGCGACCCCCGCCCCCTCGGCGGGCACGGACGCGGCCGACGAGAGCGCGATGCGCTGATCCGACGGTCACCTTCCGCTAGCGATCGTCATCCCGCGAGCCCTCGGCCCGTACGCTTGGGCCGTGTCGGTCGTGGATCTCGTACTGCTGTTGCTCATGCTCGTGTTCGCGATCAGCGGATACCGACAGGGGTTCGTCATCGGAGTGCTGTCGTTCTCCGGCTTCTTCCTGGGCGCCCTGATCGGCCTCCAGGTCGGGCCGTTGTTCGCCCAGCAGTTCGTCGACAGCGGCACTCGCGTTCTGGTCTCACTGGTCGCCATCTTCGGGCTGGCCGTGGTCGGCCAGGCGCTCGCCGGTTGGCTCGGATCCCACCTGCGCCGCACCATCAACAATGACGTGGGCCGGCGGGTCGACGACGTCGGCGGCGCCTTCGTCTCGCTCTTCGCGGTGCTGCTGGTCGCCTGGCTGGTCGCGGTGCCGCTCGGCTCCTCCTCACTGCCCTGGCTGGCCGCCTCGGTACGCAGCAGCGCGCTGCTCAACGTGGTCGACCGGGTCCTGCCCGACCAGGCCCAACAGCTCTCCACCGCGCTACGGGACACCGTCGACACCAACGGCTTCCCGGACGTCTTCGACGGGCTGCGGCGCACCCAGGCCCGGCAGGTCGAGCCGCCGGACCCGGCGCTCGTCGGGTCGGAGGTGGTGGCCAACGGTCAGAGTTCGGTGGTCAAGGTGCTCGGCTCCGCCCCGAGCTGCTCGCGTCGCATCGAGGGCTCCGGTTTCGTGTACGCCGACGACCGGGTGATGACCAACGCGCACGTGGTCGCCGGCACCCGGTCGGTCGCGGTGGAGTTACGCGGCGACCGGTACGACGGTGAGGTGGTCGTCTACGATCCGGACCGCGACCTGGCCGTGCTGTACGTGCCCGGGCTGCCCGGTCCATCCATGCGGTTCGCCGCCGGCAACACGTCCATCGGCGCGGACGCCATCGTGCTCGGTTTCCCGCTGGACGGGCCGTACAACGCCCAGTCGGCGCGGATCCGTGATGTCGGTCGGATCCCCGGGCCGAACATCTACTCGTCGGGAAGCGTGAACCGGGAGATCTACACGATCCGGGCGTTGGTCCGCAGCGGCAACTCGGGTGGCCCGCTGGTCTCGTCGAACGGTCTGGTGCTCGGGGTGATCTTCGCGGCGGCGGCCGACGACCCGAACACCGGCTTCGCGGTGACCGCCGCCGAGGCGCGGCCGGTGGCGCTGGAAGGCGCCCAACGCACCCGGGGCGTCGACACCGGCGACTGCACCTGACGATCATCGGTCCGGTACCGGCCTTGAGCCCGCCGGTGCCGACCTTGAACCCGCCGGCACCGGCTCCGGGTCTGCCGGTCCGGGCCAGCGCCCGAAGGCGGCCGTGGTGGCGGCGACCACCGCCGCGCCGAGCAGCCAGCCGGCCAGCACGTCACTGGTCCAGTGGACCCCGAGCGCGATTCGGCTGAACCCGGTGACCAGGGCGACCAGCAACGCGCCGAGCCAGACCGCCATCCCGGCCGGTGACCGGCGCCGCCCGCCCCCGGCCTCGCCCCCGGCTGCGGCCTCGCTCCCGCCCCCGGCCTCGCTCCCGCCCTCGGCCTCGCTCCCGCCCTCGGCCTCGCTCCCGCCCTCGGCCTCGCT
>NZ_QXEC01000026.1 GCF_003583405.1 Micromonospora radicis | reverse complement strand
AAGAAGAGGAGGGCATGGGGTGGGGGTATTGTTGGTGGGGGTGGGGCGGGGTGCTTGCCGGGTGGGGGGGGGGGGGGGGGGGGGGGGGGGGGGGGGGGGGGGGTGGGGGGGGTGGTGGGCGCGGAGGTGGATGGCGGGGCGTGTCCAGGGCGTTTGGGGGGCATCGCGGTCGTCCCTTGGATGCGCGAAACAGTCCCGCCCGCAACACGCCGAGGCCGGGCGGACAGCACCACCCAGAGTGGCTAGCGTTCGGCGGAACGTGACGCGCGGGCGGAGGCCGACAGATGAACGAGACACTGCGGTTGGCGATGGCGGACAAGGGCGAGACGGCGCAGTCGTTGGCGGAGAAGGTCGGCGTCGACCCGAAGACGGCGGGACGCTGGGTGGCTGATGGGCGTACCCCGCATCCGGGTACCCGGGCCGCCGTTGCCGCCGTCCTCGGCCGCCAGCCGAAGGAACTCTGGCCGGAGCCGTTCCGTCGCCGGGACCTGCCGTGGTTCCGGGAGTGGGCGGAACTGGAGCGCAGGGCCAGCTCGTTCCGGTGGTATGAGCCGCTGCTGGTGCCGGGTCTGCTCCAGACCGAGGCGTACGCCCGGGCGGTGCTGGCGACCGGCGGCCTGGTCGCGCCGGCGGAGGTGGAGGAGATCGTCGCGGCGCGGTTGGATCGGCAGCGGGTGCTGGAGCGTGAGGTTCCGCTGCAACTGGTGGCGGTGATCGACGAGGTGGTGCTGCGTCGGCGGGTGGGCGGCGATCAGGCGGTGATGGCCGGGCAGCTGACCCATCTGGCCGACCTGGGTGAGCGGGAGAACGTGCAGGTGCGGGTGATCCCGGCGGAGAACCCGTGGCACACCGGGCTGGCCGGGCCGTTCGTGCTGGCCCGGACGGCGGACGGTAGCGAGGCGGCCTACCTGGACAACCAGCTGCGCGGTCAGGTGGTGACCGAGCGTGCCGACCTTGCTAGCCTGGGCGCGAGATGGGAGAGCGTCACCGGTGAGGCGCTGCCCCGTCGCCGGTCCATCGAGCTGATCAGGGAGGTGGCGACGACATGGAGCTGACCGGCGCCCGTTGGCGCACCGCCAGCCGCAGCAGCAACAACGGCGGCGCCTGTGTCGAGGTGGCCGACAACCTGCCGGGCCGGGTCCTGGTGCGGGACAGCAAGGCCCGCGACACGGGCACCCTGGCCTTCGCCCCGACCGCCTGGCGGGCGTTCGTCGCCGCCACCCCGCGCCCACCGGCTGCCTGACCGACCTCGACCACTGGGCCGCCCCGGCGAACCCGACTAGGTCGCCGCCGCCCGCTCGAACCGTCCCGGTGGCATGGGTCGGTCGGGTGATCGACTCCGTTCCGCCGGGTGGGGTCTGCGCGGTGCTGATGCCACCGTTACGACGAATCGGAGTCGATCGAGCGGGGCTGGCGGGTCGAGCGGGGCTGGCGGGTCGAGCGGGGCTGGCGGGTCGAGCGGGGCTGGCGGGTCGAGCGGGGCTGGCCGGGTCAAGCGGGGCTCGGGCCGGGCGGGCCGAGCGGGTCAGGCGGTGCCCCAGGTGTAGGTCTGTTTGCGCAGTTTGAGGTAGACGAAGGCTTCGGTGGAGACCACACCGGAAACCGCGCGCAGCCGTTGCAGGATCTCCAGCAGGTGCTCGTCGTTGCGGCAGACCACCTCGGCCAGTAGGTCGAACGAGCCGGCGGTGATCACCACGTAGTCGACCTCCTCCAGCTCGGCGATCCGGTCGGCGACGGATTCCAGGTCACCGTCGGTACGCAGGCCGATCATGGCCTGCCGGGGGAAGCCGAGCTGGAGTGGATCGGTGACCGCGACGATCTGCATCACCCCGGCGTCGAGCAGGCGCTGCACGCGCTGGCGTACCGCCGCCTCGGAGAGCCCGACCGCCTTGCCGATGGTCGCGTAGGGGCGGCGCCCGTCCTCCTGCAACTGCTCGATGATCTGCTTGGCCACGTCGTCGAGCAACGCGTGGCTCGCGCCCTCGCGCACGCTGACCCGGCGCCCGCCGTTGCCGTTGCCGTTGTCGTGCTGCCGGTTCGTCATCGACTGCTCCCCATGTCCATCACCGGGCTGAGCCTAATGCCATCGGGCAGTCTGGCGTAATTCGTCGTCGGGAGCTATTCCGGCTACGGAATCCCTTGTGAGAGAGGGTTCCTCATGTCAGGATCAGTCGTCCATCGCCATTGACCCTCCCGCCGGCGCGCCACCCCGTCCCGCCCGCCGACGATGACCCCCCTAGGAGTCGTCACATGCGAACCGCTTTCCGGCCCCTCACCCGGCGTGGTCTGCTCACCGGCACGCTCGGGTCGGCCGCCCTGGTCGCCACGGGTGGCGCCCTCGCCGGCTGTGGCACGCCCGGCGCCCAGCAGACCGAGGCCGGCTGCGCCAGCGAGGACCTGTCCGCCACGGAGAAGAAACTGGCCTTCTCCAACTGGCCGCAATACATGGACGTCGACGAGGACAACAACAGCAAGCGGCCCTCCCTCGACGGTTTCGTCAGCAAGACCGGCATCCAGGTGACCTACACCGAGGACGTCAACGACAACAACGAGTTCTTCGGCAAGGTGCAGAACCAGCTCGCGGCCTGCCAGGCCACCGGGCGCGACGTCATGGTGCTCACCGACTGGATGGCCGCCCGGATGATCCGGTTGGGGTGGATCCAGCGGCTCGACAAGTCGAAGCTGCCCAACGTCGAGGCCAACCTGCTGCCCTCGCTGCGCAACCGCCCGTTCGACGTGGACAACCACCTCGCCGTGCCGTGGCAGTCCGGCCTGGCCGGGCTGGCCTACAACGGCCGGGTCACCGGCGAACTCCGTACCGTCGACGAACTGCTCACCCGGCCCGACCTCAAGGGCAAGGTGACCGCGCTGACCGAGATGCGCGACACCATGGGGCTGCTGCTGATGTCCAACGGCCACAACCCGGCCGACTTCACCAGCAACCAGTTCGACGACGCGCTGAACAAGCTCAAGAAGGCCGTCGCCTCCGGGCAGATCCGCCGCTTCACCGGCAACGACTACGCCCCCGACCTGGCCAAGGGCGACATCGCGGCGTGCATCGGCTGGTCCGGCGACATCATCCAACTCGGCTTCGAGGACGACCAGATCAAGTTCGTGGTGCCGGAGTCCGGTGCGACCCTCTGGTCGGACAACATGCTCGTGCCGAACCGGGCGACCCACAAGGGCAACGCCGAAGAGCTGATCAACTACTACTACGAGCCGGCGGTGGCCGCCCAGCTCGCCGCGTACGTCAACTACATCTGCCCCGTGCAGGGCGCGCAGGCGGAGATGGAGAAGATCGATCCGGAACTGGCCGAGAACCCGCTGATCTTCCCGGACGAGGCGATGCTCTCCAAGGCCCGGGTCTTCATGGCGCTGGACGAGCAGCAGGAGCGCGAGTACGAGACCAAGTTCCAGCAGGTTATCGGAGCGTGACGATGGCGCGGGAGACACCGGCCGGCGACCTGCGCCTGGCCCACCTCACCAAGACGTTCGGCGCGTTCACCGCCGTCGACGACCTCAGCCTGACCATCCCGCAGGGCTCGTTCTTCGCCCTGCTCGGTGCCTCCGGCTGCGGCAAGACGACCACGCTGCGGATGATCGCCGGTCTGGAGGAGCCGACCAGCGGGCAGGTGCTGCTCGGTGACCGGGACATCGCCCGGCTGCGGCCGTACAAGCGGCCGGTCAACACGGTGTTCCAGAGCTACGCGCTCTTCCCGCACCTGGACATCTTCGAGAACGTGGCGTTCGGGCTGCGTCGGCGCGGCATCCGCTCGGTCGACGGCCAGGTCCGGCAGATGCTGTCGCTGGTGCAGCTCGCCGGCTACGAGCGGCGCCGCCCGGCGCAGCTCTCCGGCGGCCAGCAGCAGCGCGTCGCGTTGGCCCGCGCGTTGATCAACCACCCGCAGGTGCTGCTGCTCGACGAGCCGCTCGGCGCGCTCGACCTCAAACTGCGTCGGCAGATGCAGATCGAACTGAAGCGGATCCAGACCGAGGTCGGCATCACCTTCGTGCACGTCACCCACGACCAGGAGGAGGCCATGACGATGGCCGACACCGTCGCGGTGATGAACGCCGGGCGGATCGAACAGCTCGGCGCGCCGGCCGAGATCTACGAGTTCCCGGCCACCGCGTTCGTGGCCAACTTCCTCGGCCAGTCCAACCTGATCGCCGGGGACGTCTCCGGCGGCAACGGCGGGGACATCCTGGTCACCGCGCACGGTGCCCGGTTCTCCGTGCCCTCGGCCCGGGCGCGCACCAACCAGGGCCCCGTCTACCTGGGGGTACGTCCCGAGAAGCTGCACCTGGCCGGTGCCGCCGTGCAGGTGCCGTCCGGCAGCCAGCACCTCGACGGGACGATCACCGACGCCTCCTACGTGGGGGTGAGCACGCAGTACCTGCTGCGTACCGGGTGGGGCACCGAGCTGAGCGTCTTCGTCGCCAACAGCGGGGCACAGCAGCGGTTCGCGGTCGGCGAGCGGGCCGTGGCGTACTGGGATCCCCGGCACGCCTTCCTGCTCGGCCGCCGCGCCGACGAGGAAGACCGGACCACTCCGGTGCTGGACGAGCCGGTCGGGGCGTCCTCATGAGCCTGCGAAGCGAGGCGACGGCGTGAGCGCGCTGGCTCACGTACCCACCGGCTCCGGGCAGTCGGCGTCGCCGCCGCCGGCTGCCCGCCCCGGACGCCACCGGTTCCTGCCGTACCTGCTGCTGCTGCCCGGTGCCGCCTGGCTCTTCCTCTTCTTCGCCCTGCCGCTGCTGCAACTCGCCGCGGCCAGCCTCTACGACCCGAACGGCACGCTCTCCACCGGGTACGCGCTGACCTGGGCGTTCGGCAACTATCCGACGGCACTGCAGCAGTACTGGCCGCAGTTCACCCGGTCGTTCCTGTACGCCGGCATCGCGCTGGTGCTGGCGCTGCTGATGGGCTACCCGCTGGCGTACGCGATCGCCCAGAAGGCCGGCCGGTGGAAGAACCTGCTGCTGGTCTGCGTGGTAGCGCCGATGTTCACCAGCTTCCTGGTGCGGACGCTGGCCTGGAAGACCATCCTGTCGGACAACGGTTGGCTGGTCGGGCTGCTGCGTGACGTGCACCTGCTCGGCCCGGACGGGCGGCTGTTGGCCACTCCGATCGCGGTGGTGCTCGGCCTGACGTACAACTTCCTGCCGTTCCTGGTGCTGCCGCTCTACGCGAGCCTGGAACGGCTCGACTACCGGCTGCTGGAGGCCGCCAGCGACCTGTACGCCAGCCCGCTGAAGACCTTCCGCCGGGTCACCCTGCCGCTCTCCATGCCCGGCCTGATCGCCGGCACCCTGCTCTTCTTCATCCCGGCGACCGGCGACTACATCAACGCCGAACTGCTCGGCACCCCGAACGAGTACATGATCGGCAACGTCATCGACTCGGCGTTCCTGGTCCGGTTGGACTACCCGCAGGGCGCGGCGCTGTCGTTCCTGCTGATGTCGGCGATCCTCGCGGTGGTCTTCGTCTACCTGCGCCGGGCCGGTACGGAGGAAGTCCTATGAGTCGTGTCTCCCGGTGGTTCGCCCAGCACTGGGTGATGGGCGTGGCCCTGCTGGTGCTCGGCTACCTGTTCCTGCCGATCGCCGTGGTCGCCGCCCTGTCGTTCAACCGCCCGTCCAGCCGGCTGTCGTACGACTTCAACGAGTTCACCCTCGACAACTGGCGCAACCCGTGCGCCACCTCCGACATGTGCGACGCGGTACTGCGCAGCGTGCAGATCGGCTTCATCGCCACCGTCGCCGCCACCGCGCTCGGTACGCTGATGGCGTTCGCGCTGGTCCGGCACCGGTTCCGGGGGCGTTCCGGGCTCAACGTGCTGATCTTCCTGCCGATGGCCACCCCGGAACTGGTGATGGGCACGTCGCTGCTCGCGCTCTTCGTCGCCGGTGGGGTGCCGCTGGGCTTCTGGACCATCGTCATCGCGCACGTGATGTTCTGCGTGTCGTTCGTGGTGGTGACGGTCAAGGCGCGGCTGGCCGGGATGGACCGGCGGCTGGAGGAGGCGGCGATGGACCTGTACGCCAGCGAGTGGCAGACGTTCCGTCGGATCACCCTGCCGCTGGTGCTGCCCGGCATCGTCGCCGCCGCCCTGCTGGCCTTCTCGCTGAGCTTCGACGACTTCATCATCACCAACTTCAACTCCGGCACCACCGTGACGTTCCCGATGTACGTCTGGGGTGCCGCCCAGCGGGGCATCCCGCCGCAGGTCAACGTCATCGGCACGGCCATGTTCCTGATCGCGCTGCTGCTGGTGCTGGCCAGCTCGCTGCGGGGCCGGCGGGCCCGCCGGGCAGCGGTCGCGGTAGCCGTCCCGACCCCGACAGCGACCAGCCGGTCATGACCCGGCCGGGGCCGGGCCGGGCGCTCGCCGAGGCGGTACGCGCGCCGTACTGGCTCGACCGGCCGGAACGGCCCGACCCGCTGCCGCCGCTGACCGGTTCGACCTCCGCCGACCTGCTGGTGGTCGGCGGCGGGTACGGCGGGCTCTGGGCCGCCCTGCTGGCCAAGCGGGCCGACCCGGGGCGGGACGTGCTGCTGGTGGAGGCCGGCACCTGCGGCTGGGCGGCGTCCGGGCGCAACGGCGGGTTCTGCGCCGCCTCGCTCACCCACGGGCTGGCCAACGGGGTGCAACGGTTCCCCGGCGAGATCGACGAGCTGGAACGGCTGGGCCGGGAGAACCTCGACGCCATCGCGGCGACCGTGGCCGAGTACGGCATCGACTGCGACTTCGCGCGCACCGGCGAACTGGCGGTGGCGGTCGAGCCGTACCAGCTCGACGGGCTGGCCGAGGACGCGGCGCTGGCCCGCCGCCACGGCCACCACGTCACCCTGCTCGACGCCGACGAGGTGCGCGCCGAGGTCGACTCGCCGACGTACCTCGGCGGGTTGTGGGACCGCGACCGGGTGGCGCTGCTCGATCCGGCGCGGCTGGCCTGGGGTCTGCGCCGGGCCTGCCTCGACCTCGGGGTACGGGTCCACGAACACACCCGGGTCACCGGGCTGCGCCGGGCCGGTGCCGCCCTGCTCGCCGAGACCACCGGGGTCGGTGGCGTCCCCGGCACGGTCCGCGCCGACCGGATGGTGCTGGCCACCAACGCCTTCCCGCCGCTGCTGCGCCGGCTGCGGGCCTGGACCGTGCCGGTGTACGACTACGCGCTGATGACCGAGCCGCTGACCCCGGCCCAGCGGGACGCCATCGGCTGGCGCAACCGGCAGGGGCTGGCCGACACCGGCAACCAGTTCCACTACTACCGGATCACCGGCGACGGGCGGATCCTGTTCGGCGGCTACGACGCGGTCTACCACTACGGCAACCGGATGGCGCCCGCGTTGGCCCAACGGGACGCCACCTTCACCGCCCTGGCCGACCACTTCTTCACCACCTTCCCGCAGCTGACGGAGGTGCGGTTCAGTCACCGGTGGGGTGGCGTGATCGACACCTGCACCCGGTTCTGCGCGTTCTTCGGCACCGCCTACGGCGGGCGGCTGGCGTACGCGGCCGGGTACACCGGGCTGGGCGTGGGGGCGACCCGCTTCGGCGCCCGGGTGCTGCTCGACCTGCTCGCCGGTGCGGACACCCCGCTGACCCGGCTGGCCCTGGTCCGGGACAAGCCGCTGCCGTTCCCACCCGAACCGGCCCGCGCGGTCGGCATCGGGCTCACCCGTTGGTCCCTGGCCCGCGCCGACGCGCGACAGGGGCGGCGCAACCGCTGGCTCCGTACACTCGATCGGTTTGGTTTGGGGTTCGATTCCTGATGCGTATCCTGCTCGTCGGCGCCGGTGGGGTCGGCTCCGCCGTGGTCGCCATCGCGGCCCGACGCACCTTCTTCGAGACCGTGGTGGTCGCCGACTACGACCCCGCCCGCGCGGCCCGGGCCGTCGCCGGCCGCGACGACCGGTTCGTCGCCGCCCAGCTCGACGCCGGTTCGGCGGAGGCGGTCGCCGCGCTGTGCCGGGCACACCGGATCACCCACGTGCTCAACGCGGTCGACCCACGGTTCGTCATGCCGATCTTCGACGGGGCGTACGCGGCCGGCGCCGACTACCTGGACATGGCGATGTCGCTGTCCCGGCCGCACCCGGCCCGGCCGTACCAGGAGACCGGCGTGAAGCTCGGCGACGAGCAGTTCGCGGCGGCCGACCGGTGGGTCGACGCGGGACGGCTGGCGCTGTGCGGCATCGGTGTCGAACCGGGCCTGTCCGACGTCTTCGCCCGGTACGCCGCCGACGAGCTGTTCACCGAGATCGACGAGATCGGGGTACGCGACGGGGCGAACCTGACCGTGGACGGCTACGACTTCGCGCCGTCGTTCTCCATCTGGACCACCATCGAGGAGTGCCTCAACCCGCCGGTGGTCTGGGAGGACGGGCGGGGTTGGTTCACCACCGAACCGTTCAGCGAGCCGGAGGTGTTCCACTTCCCCGAAGGCATCGGCCCGGTCGAGTGCGTCAACGTCGAACACGAGGAGGTGCTGCTGATCCCGCGCTGGGTGCCGGCGAAGCGGGTCACCTTCAAGTACGGCCTCGGCGACGAGTTCATCGAGGTGCTCAAGACGCTGCACAAGCTCGGCCTGGACGCCACCGCGCCGGTGGCCGTGAAGGGTGTCGAGGTGTCGCCGCGTGACGTGGTGGCGGCCTGCCTGCCCGACCCGGCCACCCTCGGCGACCGGATGCGGGGCAAGACCTGCGCCGGTACCTGGGTGCGGGGGACCGGCGTCGACGGTCGGCCCCGCGAGGTCTACCTGTACCACGTCGTGGACAACGAGTGGTCGATGCGCGAGTACGGCCACCAGGCCGTGGTCTGGCAGACCGCGGTGAACCCGGTCGTCGCCCTCGAACTGCTGGCCGCCGGTGCCTGGTCGGGCGTCGGGGTGCTCGGCCCCGAGGCACTGCCGCCGAAACCCTTCCTCGACCTGCTCACCGGATACGGCTCCCCGTGGGGCATGGAGGAACGATGACCCGCTACGGCCAGATGTACGGCCCGGACGTCACCTTCCTCGGCGTGCCGCCCTGCACCATCGAGGAGCCGGTGACGTACGCCGACGCCGACGTGGTCATCATCGGCGCACCCTTCGACGGCGGCACCTCGCACCGCCCCGGCACCCGGTTCGGGCCGTCGGCCATCCGGCAGGCCTGCTACCTGCCGCACGACGGCTCCCGTCCGTCGCTGGCCCTGCGCGTCGACGCGCTGCGGGACCTGTGCGTGTACGACGCCGGTGACGTGGAGATGTTCTCCGGCGACATCGAACGCTCGCTGGCCGCCCTGGAAACCGCCGTGTACGCGGTCACCTCGGCCGGCGCCATCCCGGTGATCCTCGGCGGTGACCACTCGATCGCCCTGCCCGACGCCACCGGCGTGGCCCGCCACCACGGGCTCGGCCGGGTCTCGATGGTGCACTTCGACGCGCACGCCGACACCGGTGACATCGAGTTCGGCTCGCTGCACGGGCACGGCCAGCCGATGCGCCGACTCATCGAATCCGGCGCGGTACGCGGTGACCGCTTCCTCCAGATCGGCCTGCGCGGCTACTGGCCCGGACCGTCGACGCTGCGCTGGATGGCCGAGCAGCGGATGCGCTCGTACGAGATGACCGAGATCGTCGCCCGGGGCCTGGACACCTGCCTCACCGAGGCGTTCGGCATCGCCACCGACGAGTGCGAGGGAGTCTTCCTCTCCGTCGACGTGGACGTCGTCGACCCGGGCATGGCACCCGGCACCGGCACCCCGGAACCGGGCGGCTTCACCTCGCGCCAGCTGCTCGACGCCGTCCGCCGGGTCTGCTACGAACTCCCGATCGTCGGCGTGGACGTGGTCGAGGTCGCCCCACCGTACGACCACGCCGACATCACCGCCTACCTGGGCAACCGCGTGGTCCTGGAGGCCCTCTCCGCCATCGCCCGCCGCCGCCACGACGCCACCGGCGCCCCACCCTGGACCCCCACCCAACCCCTCCTGGACACTCCCTGACCCCCCTCCACCCCGCGTACCCCCGCGCATCTCGCCCCCCCGCCTCTCGCCCCCGCGACGCTTGCACTTCTGGTCGGGACATATGTGGACGAACTTCCCGAATCGACGGCATCTCCCGCCTCGATCGGGAGGGCTGACCGGGGCGCCACACACCCGCTACGGTCCGCTGTGACCGACCCCCAGCCCAGGGGCCATTCGCAACTTTGTTCTCGATGCACGTCACGGTGCTGAACTGGATAGCGCTCCCAGGCCGTACCAGCTCTCGAAGGCGGACACCGAGCACGGGAGGCAACAGGTGGGGCTGCAGCGAAGGTACCTGCTGGCGGCGGGGGTGGCGGTGGCCGCGGCGGCGGCGATGGCGGTGAGCACCGGCCTCGGATTCGCCGACAGCGCGACAACCGCACCGAGTGTCTGCCCAGGCTCGATCACATTCTCCGCCGAGGCCGGCACACCGGCGGCCACCAGCGACCGGTTCCCGGTCGGCACCCGGCTGCGGGTGACCAATCTGGACAACGACCGGTCGGCGGAGGTGACCGTGGTCGGGCCGTCGGGCAGTTGCGTGCTGCTCAACTCCGCCGCGATGGAACTGGTCCGCGAACCGGGCAAGAACGTCATTCGGCGCAACGTGGTCGAGCAACTGGGTGAAGCCGCCGCGCCGCCGGGAGTCGCGCAGCCCGGCGGCGGGCAGCCCGACGAGGTCGGTGACCGGCCCGGATCGGCCTCGCCGCCGGCAAGCCGCCCGGCGACCGGATCGGCCTGCCAGGGCGCGATCACGTTCTTCGAGGAGGCCGCCACCCCCGGCGCCACCAGCGACCGGTTCCCGGTGGGCACCCGGCTGCGGGTGACCAACCTGGACAACGACCGGACGACCACGGTCACGGTGACCGGCCCGTCGGGCAGCTGCGTGCTGCTCAACGCCGCCGCGATGGAACAGATCCGGGAACCCGGCAAGAACCTGGTCCGCAACAACACCGTCGAGGTGCTGCGCTGAGTTCGGGGCCGGGTGGTTGCCGCGCGGTGCGGACGCGGCAACCACCCGGCCGGTTCGGGGTCAGCCGAATGCGGCGTCCAGGATGTCCAGGCCACGGGCCAGCTCGTCGTCGGAGATGACCAGTGGGGGTAGGAAACGCAGCACGTTGCCGTACGTGCCGCAGGTGAGGGTGAGCAGTCCGGCGGCGTGGCAGGCCGCCGAGATCGCCGCCGTGGCGGCCGGATCGGGGGTGAGTGAGCCGGGCCGCACGATCTCCACGGCGAGCATCGCGCCGCGTCCGCGTACCTCGGCGATCCGCGGGTCGCGGGCGGCGACGGCCCGCAGCCGGTCGCCGAGCACCGCCCCGATCCGCCGGGCGGCGGCGGCCAGGTCCAGCTCGTGCAGGGTCTCGATGGCGGCCAGCGCGGCGGCGCAGGCGATCGGGTTGCCGCCGTACGTGCCGCCCAGTCCGCCGACGTGCACCGCGTCCATCAGCTCCGCGCGGCCGGTCACCGCGGCCAGCGGCAGCCCACCGGCGATGCCCTTGGCCAGGGTGATCAGATCCGGTTCGACGCCCTCGTGCTGGCAGGCGAACCAGTCGCCGGTGCGGCAGAAGCCGGTCTGGATCTCGTCGGCGACGAAGACCACCCCGGCCGCCGTCGCCCAGGTGCGCAGCGCCGGCAGGAAACCCGGCGCCGGTACGACGAAACCGCCCTCGCCCTGGATCGGCTCGATCAGCAGCGCGGCGACGTTCTCCGCGCCGACCTGCTTCTCGATCAGCTCGACGGCGCGGGCCGCCGCCGTGGCGCCGTCCAGGCCGCCGTCGCGCAGCGGGTACGACATCGGCACCCGGTAGATCTCTCCCGCGAACGGCCCGAACCGGTGCTTGTACGGCATGTTCTTCGCCGTCAACGCCATGGTCAGGTTCGTCCGACCGTGGTACGCGTGGTCGAAGACCACCACCGCCGGCCGGCCGGTGGCGTGCCGGGCGATCTTCACCGCGTTC
This sequence comes from Micromonospora radicis, assembly GCF_003583405.1. Taxonomy (GTDB): domain Bacteria; phylum Actinomycetota; class Actinomycetes; order Mycobacteriales; family Micromonosporaceae; genus Micromonospora; species Micromonospora radicis. Next base: position 66,464 of record NZ_QXEC01000026.1, on the reverse strand, counting down.
TCCACCGCCTCGGCGCCGGAGTTGAACAGCGCCGAGCGCTTCTCGAAGCCGCCCGGGGTCAGCGCGTTGAGCTGCTCGCAGACCGCCACGTACGACTCGTACGGCGCCACCATGAAGCAGGTGTGGGTGAACCGCTCGACCTGCGCGCGTACCGCCTCGACCACCTTCGGCGCGGAGTTGCCCACGTTGGTGACCGCGATGCCGGCGGCGAAGTCGATCCACTCGCGGCCCTCGACGTCGGTGACGGTGCCACCGGTGGCGGTGTCCACGTAGGACGGTATGACGCTGCCGACACCCCGCGCGACGGCGCCGACCCGCCGCTTGTGCAACTCTTCCGAGGACGCCATGGATGCTGACCTAACCCTCGATGTTGTGCATGACGTGCTTGATCCGGGTGTAGTCCTCCAGGCTGTAGACCGAGAGGTCCTTGCCGTGCCCGGAGTGCTTGAACCCGCCGTGCGGCATCTCGGAGATGAACGGGATGTGGGTGTTCACCCAGACGCAGCCGAAGTCGAGCCGCCGGGTCATCCGCATCGCCCGGCCGTGGTCGCGGGTCCAGACCGAGGCGGACAGGCCGTAGTCGACGCCGTTGGCCCAGCGCACCGCCTCGTCCTCGTCGGAGAACCGCTGCACGGTGATCACCGGCCCGAACACCTCGTCCTGGATGATCTCGTCGTCCTGCCGGACGCCGGAGACGACGGTGGGGGCGTAGAAGTAGCCCCGCTCGCCTACCTGCGACCCGCCGGTCTGCACCGTGGCGTGGTCGGGCAGCCGGTCCAGGAAACCACGCACCCGGGCCAGCTGGTTGGCGTTGTTCAGCGGGCCGTAGAGCACGTCGGCGTCGTCCGGCGCGCCGGTCCGGGTGTTGCGGGCCTGCTCGGTGAGGGCGGCGACGAAGTCGGTGTGCACGCCGGGCGCGGTGAGCACCCGGGTGGCGGCGGTGCAGTCCTGACCGGCGTTGAAGTAGCCGCCGACCGCGATCGCCTCCGCAGCCGCGGCGATGTCCGCGTCGTCGAAGATCACCACCGGTGCCTTGCCGCCCAGCTCCAGGTGGGTCCGCTTGAGGTCGGGCGCGGCGGCGGCGGCGACCTCCATGCCGGCCCGGGTGGAGCCGGTGATCGACACCAGCTGCGGGGTGGGGTGGGCGACCAGGGAACGGCCGGTGTCCCGGTCGCCGCAGACCACGTTGAACACGCCCGGCGGCAGGTACTCGGCGGCGATCTCGGCCAGCAGCAGCGTCGACACCGGCGTGGTGTCCGACGGCTTGAGCACCACCGTGTTGCCGGCGGCCAGCGCCGGTGCGATCTTCCAGACCGCCATCATCAGCGGGTAGTTCCAGGGGGTGACCTGGGCGCAGACGCCGATCGGCTCGCGCCGCACGTACGAGGTGTGCCCGGCCAGGTACTCGCCGGCCGAGCGGCCCTCCAGCAGCCGGGCGGCACCGGCGAAGAAGCGGAACTCGTCCACCGCCGGCGGCAGCTCCTCCTCGGCGGTCAGCTGCCGGGGCTTGCCGGTGTTGCGTACCTCCGCGTCGACCAGGTCGGCGGCCCGGGCCTCGACCGCGTCGGCGAGCTTCAGCAGCGCCCTCTGCCGCTCCGCCGGGGTGCTGTCCCGCCAGCCCTCGAAGGCCGTGGCGGCGGCCCGCATCGCCGCGTCCACGTCGCCGGCCCCGGAGACCGGGGCCTGGGCGAAGACCTCACCGGTACACGGATCGATCAGGTCGGCGTAGCCGCCGTCGACCGGCTCGACGTACTCGCCGTTGACGAAGTTGCGCAGCTGCTGCTGGTCACTCATGACTGGATCACTCCGAGGGGTCCGGGGGTGCGCTACGGCGGTTATCGCAGTGTTGGTGCCATCTTCGCTACTGAATTCGCGGCAGACAAGGGTTAAGGCGACCGTTTCCGTGGACCTGTTCGTGGTTTAGGCTGCCGAACGTGGAGCCCACACCGTTCTTCGTCGCCGGCCGTCGTACCCACGGGGTCGACGAGGTGACCGTCCACCACCCGTACGACGGGCGTCCGGTCGGCCGTACCACCCTCGCCACCGCCGACCAGGTCGAGGCCGCTGTGGCCGCGGCGGCCGGGGTGGCCGCGACCGCCGCGGCGCTGCCCGCGCACGCCCGCGCGGCGGCGCTGGACCACGTCTCGCGCCGACTCGCCGAGCGGGCCGAGGAGATCGCCGCTCTGATCACCGCCGAGAACGGCAAACCGGTGAAGTGGTCCCGGGCCGAGGTGGGCCGGGCCGTCTCCACCTTCCGGTGGGCGGCCGAGGAGGCCCGGCGGGACTCCGGGGAACTACAGCGACTCGACACCGACCCGGCCGCCACCGGCCGCATCGCCCTGATCCGGCGGGTGCCGAAGGGGCCGGTGCTGGGCATCACCCCGTTCAACTTCCCGCTCAACCTGGTGGCCCACAAGGTCGCCCCGGCCCTCGCGGTCGGCGCGCCCATCGTGGTCAAACCGGCACCGGCCACCCCGCTCTCGGCGCTGCTGCTCGGCGAACTCCTGGCCGAGACCGAACTGCCCGAGGGGATGTTCTCGGTGCTGCCGCTGCCCAACGAACGCGCCGCCGAACTGGTCGCCGACCCCCGGCTGCCGGTGGTCTCGTTCACCGGCTCCGGGCCGGTCGGCGCGGCCATCCGGCGGGCGGCGCCGGAGAAGCACGTGACGCTCGAACTGGGCGGCAACGCGGCGGCGCTGATCTGCGAGGACTGGGCCGGTGACGAGGACCTCACCTTCGCGGCGCGGCGGATCGCCACCTTCGCCAACTACCAGGCCGGCCAGTCCTGCATCGCGGTGCAGCGGGTCTACGTCCACGAATGGCTCTACGACGGGTTCCTGCCCCGGCTGGTCGCGGCCGTGCGGGAACTGCGTACCGGTGACCCGACCGACCCGCTGACCGACGTCGGCCCGTTGGTCTCCGTCGACGCCGCGCGCCGGGTGCAGGCGTGGGTGGACGAGGCGGTCGCGGCCGGCGCCACCGTCGAGACCGGCGGCGAGCGCGACGGTGCCACCTACCCGCCGACCGTGCTCAGCGGGGTGCCCAGGGGCGCCAAGGTCTGCGTCGAGGAGGTCTTCGGCCCGGTGCTCGTGGTGGACCGGGTCGAGAACGACGGCGCCGGGTTCGCCGCCGTCAACGACTCGGCGTACGGCCTCCAGGCCGGCGTCTTCACCCGGCGCCTCGACGTCGCCTTCGCGGCGGCCCGGACCCTGGAGGTTGGCGGGGTGATCGTCGGCGACGTGCCGTCGTACCGGGCCGACCAGATGCCGTACGGCGGGGTGAAGGGCAGCGGCGTGGGCCGGGAGGGCCTGCGCAGCGCCATGGACGACTACACCGAACCCCGGGTCACCGTCCTCACCGGCGTGCAACTGTAGGGAAGGGGCCCCTCACCTCACACCGGAGGGCGGTTCACCAGGTGCCGTCGTGGCGTACCCGGGCGGGGGCGTGGCCGCGCAGCAGGGTGACGAGTGCCTCGTCGATGTCCGCGCCGAGGAACCACTCGCCCGCCTGATCCAGTACGAAGATCCGGCCGTGTTCGTCCACCGCGATGATGCTGTGCTGGTCCTCCGTGCCGATCGGGAACAACCGCGCACCGAGCACGGCCGCGAAGTCGGCGAGCGTGTCGGCGGTGTGCGCGACCTGGCGGGGCCGGATGTCGAACCGGGAGATCCAGACCTGTTCGCCCGGCCCGAGTCGGGCCCCGACCAGGCTGGGAAAGGCGGTCAGGGTACGCAGCGCGGCGGGGAAGTCGGCGTGCGCGTGGGATCTGCCGCGCACCGCTCGGACCTCGCGGATGGCCGACGTCGCCAGCACCACGTCGCCGAAGTGCGGGCGCCAGCCGGCGGCGACGAGCGCGTACGTCACCTCGGACGGGAAGCGCCCCGGCTCCGGGTCAGTGGCGGGGTCGGGATACCACGGTGCCGTCCGGTCGCGTTCCGCCCACGGTAGGACGTTGAAGTGGACGAGGAAGTCGAGACAGGAGTCGCAGGGGCGGACGGCCCGCCCACCGGCCGGGTCGCCGGCATCACGGACGAGGTAGCACTCGAAACGTGCCCCACTGAGCAGGGCGGCCGCGTCGTCGGCGTCCATCGGGGCGATGCCCTCGGCGACGCGCCGGTGGTCGTACTCGTGCAGGACGTCGGAGAGTACGACGAACTCGGCATGCCGGTCGCCGCCGCGGACCAGGTGCCCGGCGGGCAGTCCGTCGAGGTAGGCGCGGACCAGCGGATGGTGGTTGAGCGGCACCTCCGCCTTCGCGCCGTGGGCGGTGAAGATGTGCCCCTCGACGGTCAGGTGCGCCGCCGTGCTGGGGGTGGGCAGCCGATGGATCTCGCGCAGCAACTGGCTGGCCGGGTCGACGGTGCGGGGAACCGGCGGACCGGTGGGTCGACTGCGCCGGAAGAGTTGCTCGACCACGTCGGGCGCGACCCGGGGCCAGGTGGTCACCGCTCCGGTCTCCTTGTCGACCACAGTGGTCGGTAGGTCGCCGGGGAGCGGTCGGACCTGCGCGGACACCGCGGAGGTGATGACGTACCCGAGGTCGAACTCGGTGACCACCGCACGGCACTCGTGACCCAGGCGCTGTGAATCGCGGCGGGCCCACACCGCGGCGATCTGCTCGGCCTGTTCGCGGTCGATCACAACGTGAACCTACCGGACAACGGAAACCCGTGACAGTTGGCACGCTTTGGCCTACCGAAGGTGACCGCCCCCTGCTGTCGAGGGAATCCGGGCAGCCCAGCGGGGGAGTCGGCTCGCTCCGGCGGTGCCGCACCGCCACGAGCGCCGCCGCCGGAGGGCGCCGGAGGTGGCGCGGCACACATGCGGGACTCTCGATGACCTGCCGGGGTCGGTGGTCGGTAGTAGCCTGACCGGCGGTTCCCCGCCCGGGGGAGGAACGGTGGATGATCATGTCGGTACGTCGCCAGGCGGCGCGGCTCGCGACGGTCTGCGTACTCCTGGGTGGCCTGGTGCTGCTCGGCGGGGCGCCCGCCCATGCCGACGAGGACCGGGTGCGGGTGCGCTCCGCGGGCAGCTTCACCGCCGGCCGTTCCGCCGAGGGGATCCGCCTGGAGGTACGCAAGCGCACCGAGGGCTGCGTACGGGTGCGGGGTGCCCTGGCGTTGAGCCTGCCCGGGGTCCGGCCCGACCAGGTCGTGGTGCAGGCACAGGTGGGGCGCGAGTGGGTGACCGTGCCGGTCTCCGGTGGAGACGGTCTGGTCACCACCGCGCCGGTGGCGCCGGAGAAGGACGAGCTCTGCGAGGGCAAGGGCGCGACCTTCCGGTACCGCGTCGCCTTCGGCGCGGACGCGCCCGGCGGGCGGCTGATCGTGGCGGGCGAGGCCGTCACGGCGCGCGGGGTGGTGCTGGGCCGGGCGGCGGCCGAGTCCCGGGTGGTCGGCGGACGGGTCTCCGCCTCGCCGTCGGCGTCGCCGTCGCCCAGCCCCACCCCGAGCGAGAGTGCGCCGACCGTCGAGGAATCGGCCGCCGCGCCCTCGCCGACGGTGGCCCTCGCGGACAACCCCGGCGCACCGGTGCAGGCGGTCAACCAGTCCTCCGGTGGGTCGCCGGTGATGTACTTCGGTGTTGCCATGGTCGCGGCGGGCGTCCTGCTCATCGGGCTACTGGTGTACCGGTCGCGCAAGGACCGGGGTCGACGCGGTGCGGATGCCCCGGTGCCGGCGCCGCGCAGCCCGGGCGGCACGACCTATCGCTCGGCGGGCGGGCCGGCCGCCGCGCCACCCGTGTCGGGCGACGGAGTCCCGCCGTACGCCGGGCGGGGACCGCTGCCGCCGGCGGCACCGGGTCAGGTGTACGGGACGGGCCGCCCCGCCACGCCCCGGGTCTACGGCGGCCCACCCGCCGCCCGCCCGTCCGGCGGCCTGTACGGCGCCCGCCCGGCCGGGGTGGGGGAGCCGCCCGCGCAGACCGGTGCCGGCCCGGCGGCCGACGCGCCGGCCTCGGCCCCGCCGGCCTCCGTTCCGCCGACCTCCGCCCCACCGGCCGCGCCGACCTCCGCCCCGCCCGGCCCGCCCGGCCCGCCCGGACGTGCCGCGGTGCCGGGTCAGCCGGAGCCGCCGCCGCGCACCGAAGAGGGTGATGAGCCGAGGTACGGGCGTGGGCTCACCGGCTGAGCCGGGCGGAGGCCCGCCCCTCCGATACGCTCAGGTTCGTTGACAGCCTGCAGTCGAGGAGTGGAATCGGTGTCTGATCTGTCCCAGATCGTTAAGGCGTACGACGTCCGTGGGACGGTGCCGGACCAGTGGGACGAGCGGGTCGCCGGTGCGCTGGGCACCGCCTTCGCGCAGTTGCTCGACGCCGCCGGTGAGCCCGGGCAGGCCGTGCTGATCGGGCACGACATGCGCGCCTCCGGGCCGGGACTGGCTGCCGCCTTCGCCGCCGGCGTACGCGCCGAGGGGCGGCCGGTCATCGAGATCGGACTCGCCTCGACCGACATGGTCTACTTCGCCTCCGGTTCGCTCGGACTGCCCGGGGCGATGTTCACCGCCAGCCACAACCCGGCGCAGTACAACGGCATCAAGATGTGTCACGCCGGTGCCCGCCCGGTCGGACACGACAGCGGGCTCGCCGAGGTCCGTGACCGGGCCCAGGCGCTGCTCGACAAGGACGAGCCGGTCGGTGAGCCGAGTGCGCCGGCCGAGCGGCGGGATCTGCTGACCGAGTACGCGGCGCACCTGCGCACGCTGGTGGACCTGGCCGACATCCGCCCGCTGACGGTGGTGGTCGACGCCGGCAACGGCATGGGTGGGCACACCGTGCCCAGCGTGCTCGGTGACGCCGTACTGCCGGCCCTGCCGCTGCGGATCGTGCCGCTGTACTTCGAGTTGGACGGCACGTTCCCCAACCACGAGGCCAACCCGCTGGATCCGGCCAACCTGGTCGACCTGCAACGCGCGGTGGTGGCGCACGGCGCGGACATCGGGCTCGCGTTCGACGGCGACGCCGACCGGTGCTTCGTGGTCGACGAGCGTGGCGAGCCGGTCTCGCCGTCGGCGATCACCGCGCTGGTCGCAGCCCGGGAGCTGGCCAAGTCTCCCGGTTCGACGGTCATCCACAACCTGATCACCTCGATGGCCGTGCCGGAGATCATCCGTGAGCACGGCGGCGAGCCGGTGGTGGCCCGGGTGGGGCACTCGTTCATCAAGTCCGAGATGGCCCGCACCAACGCCGTCTTCGGCGGCGAGCACTCGGCGCACTACTACTTCCGGGACTTCTGGTTCGCCGACACCGGGATGCTGGCCGCGATGCACACCCTGGCGGCGCTCGGCGAACAGCCGTTGCCGCTGTCCACGCTCGCCGCCGAGTACGAGCGCTACGTCGCCTCCGGGGAGATCAACTCGACGGTGGCGGACCAGGCGGCCAAGGTGGCCGAGGTGCGGGCCGCGTACCCCGAGGCCGAGGTCGACGAGATGGACGGACTCACGCTGCGCTTCCCGGACCGGGCGTGGTTCAACCTGCGTGCCTCGAACACCGAGCCGTTGCTGCGGCTCAACGTCGAGGCGCCGACCGCGGAGCGGATGATCTCGCTGCGCGACGACGTGCTCGCCCGGGTGCGCCGATAGGATCGCTCGCGCCGTTCGGCACCGCCGAGCGGTCAAGCCGCATAGTGGAAGGAGCCGCGCCGTGGCCCTCGACCCGCAGTTGCTGGAAATCCTCGCCTGCCCGGACACCCACCATGCCCCACTCGACTACGACGCGCAGGCACAGACGCTGACCTGCACCGAGTGCGGCCGGATCTTCGAGGTCCGCGACGACGTGCCGGTGTTGCTGCTGGACGAGGCGCGCGGCCCGGCGGAGCGGTCGTGATCGACGGGACGGCCGGGGTCAGCGGTCACCGCCACGCCGACGACCGGCTGCTCGACGACCCGCAGGCGTTGGCCGAGCGGGATCCGGGTGGCATGCTGCGGCACACCGCCTCGGGCGGTGCCCAGGTGCGGGAGTCGGCCGCGTTGGCCGCCGAGGCGAACCTGTCGGTACTCGCCGACGACGGGCGCCCCCGGGCGGTGGTGATCGCCGGCATCGGCACTGCCGGGCGTACCGGTGACGTGCTGGCCACGGTGGCCGGACCGCGCTGCCCGGTGCCGGTCATCGCGCACCGCAGTGCGGGCGTGCCGGGTTGGGTCGGCGCGGCCGACGTGGTGATCGCGGTCAGCGCCTCCGGCCGGAGCCCGGAGGCGCTCGGTGCCGCCGAGGCCGCGCACCGGCGGGGTGCCCGGCTGGTGGCGGTGGGCCCCGCGGACTCGCAGCTGCAGTCGGTGGCCGAGCGGGCCCGTGCCCCGTTCATCCCGGTGCCCCGGCGGGCGCCGGCCCGGGCCAGCCTCTGGGGGCTCACCGTGCCGGTGCTGCTCGCTGCCCGGGCGCTCGGCCTGGTCAAGGTCAACGAGGCGGATCTGGCGGAGACGGCGGCCCGGCTGGACGCCGACGCGGACCGCTGCCGTCCCAGCGCGGAGTCCTTCGTCAACCCGGCGAAGTCCCTCGCGCTCGGGCTGGCCGGTTCCATCCCGATCGTCTGGGGTTCGTCGCCGCTGGCCTCGGTCGCCGCCCGACGCTTCGGTGACACCCTGTCGGCCAACGCCCGCTATCCGGTGGTCACCGGTGCGCTGGGTGAGGCCGGTCGGGGTCGGGTCGGTCTGCTCGACGGCGTCTTCGGTGGTCTGGCCGAGGGCGAGCGGGACATCTTCGCCGATCCGGACGCCTCGACCGGCGAGGAGACCCGGCTCCGGCTGGTGCTGCTGCGCGATGGCGGGCTGAACGCCGAGGACGACGCCGACGAACCCCTCGCGGTCGAGGAACGACGTGCCGACGCGGTGCAGACCCTGGCCGAACGGCGGGGCGTCCGGTGCGATGTGGTCACCGCCGAGGGCGGTTCGGCGCTGGAGCGGCTGGCCTCCCTGGTCGCGGTCCCCGACTTCGCCTCGATCTACCTCGCGCTGGCGCACGGCCTGGACCCGATGGCCGTGCCGGCGATCACGGAGATGAAGGAGTTGGCCAACCAGTGACCGGGCGCGGCGGGGTGGCGGCGTGAGCGAGCGCGGCGGAGCGGCGCGATGAGCGTCGAGGGCGGCACCAAGGCGATCATCGCCGCGTTGCTGGCCAACCTCGGCATCGCGGTGACGAAGTTCGTCGCGTACCTGCTGACGATGTCGTCGTCGATGCTGGCGGAGTCGATCCACTCGGTGGCCGACTCGGGCAACCAGGCGCTGCTGCTGCTCGGCGGGAAGCGGGCCCGCCGTGCGGCCACCCCACAGCACCCCTTCGGCTACGGCCGGGAGCGCTACGTCTACGCGTTCCTCGTGGCGATCGTGCTGTTCAGTCTGGGTGGGCTCTTCGCGCTCTACGAGGCGTGGCACAAGTGGGCCGAGCCGCACGGGATCACCAGCTGGCAGTGGGTGCCGGTGACGGTGCTGCTGGTGGCGATCGGGCTGGAGTCGTTCTCGTTCCGTACCGCGATCCGGGAGTCGAACCTGATCCGGGGCCGGCAGTCCTGGATCAGGTTCATCCGACGGTCCAAGGCACCGGAACTGCCGGTGGTGCTGCTGGAGGACTTCGGCGCGCTGGTCGGCCTGGTCTTCGCCCTGTTCGGGGTGGGGATGACCCTGGCCACCGGCGACGGCCGGTGGGACGCGGCGGGCACCGCGATGATCGGACTGCTGCTGGTCACGATCGCCATCGTGCTCGCCATGGAGACCAAGAGCCTGCTGCTCGGTGAGGGTGCCGAATCGGCCGAGGTGGAGACCATCGAGCGGGCGGTCACCGCCGGTCCCGAGGTCGAGCGGATCATCCACATGAAGACGCTCTACCTCGGCCCGGAGGAGCTGATGGTGGCCGCGAAGATCGCGGTCTCGCGGTGTGAGAGCGCCGAGGAACTGGCCCGGGGCATCGACGCGGTGGAGGCCCGGATCCGGGCCGCGCTGCCCGTCGCCCGGGTGATCTATCTGGAACCAGACATCTACCATGCTCGGGGCGGGCCAGCCGAGGTGTCCGGCCGATCGGGGAGTTGACCGGTGGAACTGCTGTACGGGCCGATCAAGGACTACGCCTGGGGCTCCCGCTCGGCGATCGCCGAGTTGCAGGGGCGGGCGACGCCGAGTGCCGGGCCGGAGGCCGAACTCTGGTTGGGCGCCCATCCGGGTGCGCCGGCCGCGGTGGAGCGCGACGGTGCCCGGGTGGCCCTGACCGACCTGCTCGCCGCCGATCCCGACGGGTGGCTCGGTCGGCAGGTGGTCGAGCGGTTCGGCAGCCGGCTGCCGTTCCTGCTCAAGGTGTTGGCCGCGGACGCTCCGCTGAGCCTGCAGGCGCATCCGGATCCGGCGCAGGCCCGGGCCGGGTACGACGCGGACAACGCCCGTACCGACGGGCACCGCAACTACGTCGACCCGTTCCACAAGCCGGAGCTGCTGGTGGCGCTCGGGCCGATGGAGGCGCTGTGCGGGTTCCGGGATCCGGCGAGCTCGGCCGAGGTGCTCGCCGGGTTCGGCGTACCGGAGCTGCGGCCGGTGGTCGACGCGCTCGGTGCCGGGCCGGCCGGGCTGGCCGAGGCCGTACGCGCGCTGCTGACCTGGCCGCCGACGGAGCGTGCCGGGCTGGTCGCGGCGGTCCGGGCGGCGGCGGTCGCCGGACCGGACGCCGACCTGGTGGCCCGGCTCGCCGAGGCGTACCCGGGCGACCCGGGGGTGCTGGTGGCGTTGCTGCTCAACCGGGTCCGGCTCGCTCCGGGTGAGGCGATCTGGATGCCGGCCGGGAACCTGCACGCCTACCTGCGCGGTACGGGCGTGGAGGTGATGGCGGCCAGCGACAACGTGCTGCGCGGTGGGCTGACCCCGAAGCACGTGGACGTGCCGGAGCTGCTGCGGGTGCTCCGGTTCGAGGTGCTCGACGAGCCGGTGGTGACACCTCGGCCGGTCGCCGACGGCGTGGTGACCTGGCCCGTTGCGGTGTCGGACTTCGCGCTGTACCGGGTGTCGGTGCACGATGCTCGGCCCGAGGTGACGTTGAGTGCACCGGGGCCCAGGGTGGTGCTCTGCACCTCGGGCAAGGTGACCGTCGCCGACGCGATGTCGCCCGTGACGCTCGGCCCCGGGCAGGCCGCGGTGGGGTCGGCCGCCGGAGGGCCACTCACGGTGACCGGCGCGGGTGAGACGTACGTCGCCTCACCCGGCCTGCGCTGAGGTGTCTGGGACGGAGATCCGCTACGGCTACGCCACGCGCGCAAGTCCGACTTTTCCGGAATAGCTTGACTCACCTCTTGCGCGGTGTGACTCTATGAGTGCGCAGCGTTGTCGCGACGAAGGTCCGGGAACGCGCGGGGGAACCAAACCGGGGGGATGCACGGGGCGGGCGGAGGTGGACGGCACACGTCCACGGCCGTTCGCCCCGTGCGCTGTCCGCAACCACCCCGCCCGGAAGCGGGCGGCGCGCGTAAGGTGGGAGGTTGCGCAGCATCATCGTCCGACAGGAGCTTTCATGACCAGCACCCTCCCGGCGTCCGCCAGTGGCACGTCGCCCGAGGCCCGGCCGCGCACCCTCGCCGAGGGCGACTACAAGGTGGCGGATCTGTCGCTCGCCGAGTTCGGGCGCAAGGAGATCCGCCTGGCCGAGCACGAGATGCCCGGCCTGATGGCGATCCGTCGTGAGTTCGCCGACGCGCAACCCCTCGCGGGCGCGCGGATCACCGGTTCGCTGCACATGACGATCCAGACCGCCGTCCTGATCGAGACCCTGGTCGCGCTCGGCGCGCAGGTCCGTTGGGCGTCCTGCAACATCTTCTCCACCCAGGACCACGCCGCGGCCGCGGTGGTCGTCGGCCCCGAGGGCACGGTGGACGCCCCGGCCGGTGTCCCGGTGTACGCCTGGAAGGGCGAGACCCTGGAGGAGTACTGGTGGTGCACCGAGCAGGTGCTCGCCTGGCCCGACGAGCAGGGCGGCCCCAACATGATCCTGGACGACGGTGGCGATGCCACGCTGCTCGTCCACAGGGGTGCCGAGTTCGAGAAGGCCGGCGCGGTGCCGCCGGTCGAGTCCGCCGACTCCGAGGAGTACGCGGTCATCCTCGGCGTGCTGCACCGCTCCCTGGCCGAGGACGGCCAGCGCTGGACCCGGATCGCCGCCGGCATCAAGGGCGTCACCGAGGAGACCACCACCGGCGTGCACCGGCTCTACGAGATGCACCGCGCCGGCACCCTGCTCTTCCCGGCGATCAACGTCAACGACTCGGTGACCAAGAGCAAGTTCGACAACAAGTACGGCTGTCGGCACTCCCTGATCGACGGCATCAACCGGGCCACCGACGTGCTGATCGGCGGCAAGATGGCGGTCGTGCTCGGCTACGGCGACGTGGGCAAGGGCTGCGCCGAGTCGCTGCGGGGCCAGGGCGCCCGGGTCGTGGTCACCGAGGTCGACCCGATCTGCGCCCTACAGGCGGCGATGGACGGCTACCAGGTCGCCACCCTGGACGACGTGGTCGAGCAGGCGGACATCTTCATCACCGCCACCGGCTGCTTCGACGTCATCACCAACGAGCACATGGCCCGGATGAAGCACCAGGCCATCGTCGGCAACATCGGGCACTTCGACAACGAGATCGACATGGCCGGTCTGGCCAAGCGCTCGGACGTCACCCGGGAGAACATCAAGCCGCAGGTGGACGTCTGGCGCTTCGACGACGGCCACGCGATCATCGTGCTCTCCGAGGGCCGCCTGCTGAACCTCGGCAACGCCACCGGTCATCCGAGCTTCGTGATGTCGAACTCGTTCGCCAACCAGACGATCGCCCAGATCGAGCTGTACACCAAGACCGCCGACTACCCGATCGGCGTCTACGTGCTGCCCAAGCACCTGGACGAGAAGGTCGCCCGGCTGCACCTGGACGCGCTCGGCGCCAAGCTGAGCACCCTCAGCAAGGTGCAGGCCGACTACCTCGGCGTCGCCGTGGAGGGCCCGTTCAAGCCGGACCACTACCGCTACTGATCGACCCGTCGAATCGGGCCGGCCCCGCGGGGCCGGCCCGATTCGACATTCCGGGCCAGCCCGTCCAGCTCTGGTCGCCCCGCCCCGGTCCGCCCCGGTCCGCCCCGGTCGGGCATCGGGCCGAGTCCGCCCCCGGTCCGAGCATCGGGCGTCCGGCGCGGCGGGGCCGGCGGGTCAGCGTGGGTCGCCGCGGCGGCGAGCGGGCCGGACCCAGGTCCAGACGCACCAGACCAGCCAGCCGACCGACACCATCGCCGCCAGGGTGCGCAGCCGCAGCGCGCTGAGCACTAGCACCACCGCGAGCACCGCCAGCCACGGCCCGAAACCTCTCATCACTGCCTCCCGGGGGTCGGTTCGACGCCGGCAACCGGCGCCGTTCGGGCATCAGGCCGGTCCGGGCCCGGCCGGGCCACTGCGGCGGTGGCCTGCGCCGGCACCGCCGGCCGTACCGGGACCATCCCGCCCGGTACCGCCGGCCGCAGGCCGACCGGTGCCGGCACGGTCGCCGGGGCATGCGGTGCCGGCACGGTCGGCGGTGCCGGCATGGTCGGCGGTGCCGGCATGGTCGCTGGTGCCGGCATGGTCGGCGGTGCTGGCGGCGCGGGTGTGGTGAACGGGGCGGGCGGCGTGGTGGCCGGTTCGTAGGCGGGTGGCCCGACGGCGGGCGGCGCGGTGACCGGTTCGAGCGAGCGGTCCCAATCCGTCGCGTCGAGTTGCGGCCAGAGCGGGGCGGCGAGTGCGCGTTCGGCGGCCAGCCGGTGGCGGGCCCGGTGGTGCCGTTCGTCGAGTACGGCCGCGAGGTAGACCGGTTCCGGCAGTCCCGGTGGTGGTGGCGGGGCGGTCACCGCGGCGACCTCCGCCCACAGCCGGCGGGCCAACTCGCCGCGGGCCGGCTCGGCGAACCGGTGCTGCCTGGCCAGGTACTGCCGGACGCTCAGGGCCAGGCCCGGGTCCAGGCGACTCAGGTCCAGGGTGCGCGCCCAACCGGCGAGCACGGGGACCATGGCCGGTACGGGAGTCCAGCGCGTGGCGGTGCGGGTGTGCACGACCATCGTGCCGGCCACCAGGTCGCCCAGCCGCCGACCACGGGCGTCGGTCAACATCACCGCCGCACCGGCCACCCAGGACAGCAGCGGCAGCACCAGGCCCGGCCACTCCACGGCGACGCCGACCAGCGCCCGGGTCAACGACTGGCGCAGCCCCACCGGGGCGCCGTCGAGGCTGACCACCCGAAGCCCGACCGCCGCCTTGCCCGGCGTCCGCCCGTGGTTGAAGCGTTCGAAGAGCACCGGGTAGCCGACCAGCACCAGGATCGCCCCGAGCGTCAGCAGGGCCCGTTCCGTCGCCAAGTCGATCATGCCGTACGGCGCGGCTGCCAGGAGCAGCCCGGCGACCCCGGCCAGCACCAGGGCGGAAACCAGTTGGATCAGGACGTCCAGCGCCAGGGCGAGGGTCCGGGAGCCGATCCGGGCGGCCCGTACGTCCAGCTCCACCGCCTCGCCGCTGACCAGGCCGGCGTCGCCCCAGGCAGGGGCGCTCGACGGTCCCGGTGCTGTGCTCACCCGGACAGTGAACACTATGATCGCGCGGACGGGGGTGGCTGGCGGTGGATCTCGACGCGTACGTCGCGGAGCACGGTGGGGAGTGGCGCCGACTGGGCCAGCTCTGCGACCGGCGTCGGCTCGACGCCGCCGAGGTCGACGAGTTGGTCGCGCTCTACCAGCGGGCCACCACCCAGCTCTCGGTGCTGCGCAGCCGCTCGCCCGATCCGGCCCTGCTGGCGGAGCTGTCCCAGGTGGTGTTGCGGGCCCGGGCCCGGCTCACCGACCGGCCGGGCTTCTCCTGGGCGGCGGTACGCCGGTTCGTGCTGGTCGGCTTCCCCGCAGCGGTCTGGCGGGCGGCGCCGTGGTGGTGCGCCGTGGCCACCGGGTTCACCCTGCTCACCTTCACCCTGATCGGCTTCGTCGCCGACAATCCGGACACCGCGGCGGCGTTCATCGGCGATGACGAAGCCGCCCAACTCGTCGATTCCGGCTTCGCCGGCTACTACACCGAGTTCTCCGCGCCGACGTTCGCCTTCCACCTGTGGACGCACAACGCCTGGCTGGCGGCCAAGTGCCTGGCCGCCGGGGTGCTGATCGTCCCGGTCGGCTACCTGCTGTGGCAGAACGTGGTGAACATCGGGGTGGTCGGTGGGGTGATGGTCTCCTACGGTCGGGCCGACGTCTTCTTCGGCCTGATCACCCCGCATGGCCTGCTGGAGCTGACCGGGGTGTTCGTGGCTGCCGGGGTGGGTCTGCGTACCGGCTGGGCGTGGATCGCGCCGCCCGGGCAGCTGACCCGGGGGCAGGCGGTGGCCCGGGCCGGACGCGACGCCGTCGTGGTCGCCGTCGGGCTGGTCGGGCTCTTCGCGGTCTCGGCGGTGATCGAGGCGTTCGTGACTCCCGCCCCGCTACCGGCGATGGTGCGGATCGCCGTCGGCGCGAGCGCCTGGCTCGGTTTCCTCGGCTACGTCCTGCTGCTCGGCGCCCGCGCCCGCGGGCACCCGACCGACCAGGGGGCCGCCGGGGACGTGGACCTCGAAGTCGCCCGCTGACCGCCGCATCGGTGCGCGGGTCAGAGCCGACCGGTGGCCTTGAGGTGCAGGTAGGCGTCGGCGAGGGCGGACGGCAGGCGCGGGGCGGGTACGTCGACGACGGTGACGCCGTGGCGGGTCAGCGCTGCCGTCAGGCGGTCACGTTCGGCGAGCGTACGCCAGGCGGCAGCCGCGGCGTAGGCGTCCCGGGGCCGTCGGGGCGGGGTGCTGGTGAGCGCGACCAGCACCGGATCCTGTGCCGCCGCCACCAGCACCCGGTGCCGCGCGGTCAACCGGGGCAACACCGGCAGGAGCCCTTCGCCGAGCGCGCCGGGCTCCAGCGCGGTGAGGAGCACCACCAGGCTGCGCGGGCGGTGCCGGCGCAGCAGCTCACCGACGATCAGCCGGTAGTCCGTCTCCGTCAGCGCCGGTTGCAGCGGGGCCAGGGTGTGCGCCAGCCGGGGCCACTGGGCCGGTCGTTCGGCACCGAGGACCGACGCGCGTGCCGCACTGTCGGCGGCGAGTACGTCCACCCGGTCACCGGCGCGCGCCGCCAGCGCGGTGAGCAGCAACGTCGCCTCGATCGAGGTGTCCAACCGGGGCTCGTCGCCGAGCCGAACCGCCGAGGTGCGGCCGGTGTCCAGCACGCAGACCAGCCGCCGGTCCCGTTCCGGTCGCCAGCTCCGCACCAGCACCTCGGCCCGGCGGGCGCTGGCCCGCCAGTCGATGGAACGCACGTCGTCCCCGGGCACGTACTCGCGCAGGGTGTCGAACTCGGTGCCCGCGCCGCGTCCCTGACCGACCTGCGTACCGTCGATCACCCGCAGCCGGGACAGCTTCTCCGGCAGGTGCCGTCGGGCGTCGAAGCGGGGCACCACGCGCAGGGTCCACGGCGGTGTGTCCGGTCGGCCGGTGCGCTGGCGGTAGGCCAACCCGAGCGGCCCGAGCGAGCGGACGGTCAGCGTCGCCGCGGGCCGGTCCCCGCGCCGGGTGGGGGTCAGCCGGCTGGGCAGCGCCAGTACGTCACCGGGGGCGACGTGCACCACCCGGCCCGGCGGTACGTCCGGCCGGGCTCCGGCCGACGGCACCCAGGCGTCGCGGACCTGGGCGCGCATCGTACGGCCGGAGGTGTTGTGTAGGTGCAGGGTGACCGTGGCGGTGCCGCCGAGGCGTACCGAACGCTCGCCGTCGCGGTGCGCGGTGAGCGCCCGTAGCGGCGCGGCCAGCGCCAGGTCCACGCCGATCAGCAGGAGGACCGCGCCGGTCATCACCGCCACCCCGACGAAGGGTGCCGGCCAGGCGGGCAGGGTCAGCGCGCCGGCCGCGAGCAGGGCTGCCGCCCGCCACGTCATCGTGGCGTCGGCACGGTGGCCAGCACCGTGTCCAGCACGGCGTCCACCCCGACGCCCTCCAACTCGACCTCCGGGCGCAGCCGCAGCCGGTGCCGCAGGGTGGGCCGCGCCATCGCCTTGACGTCGTCGGGCACCACGTGGTCGCGGCCGGTCAGCCAGGCCCACGCCTTGGCGGTGCCGAGCAGTGCCGTCGCGCCGCGCGGGGAGGCGCCGAGTTCCAGCGCGGGCGTGGCGCGGGTGGCCCGGCACAGGTCGACGATGTAGCCGAGCAGCGGCTCGGCGACGTGCACCCGACCGACGGCCGCGCGGGCCGTCGCCAGGTCGCTCGCGCCGGCCACCGCGCGCACCCCGGCGGCGGCCAGGTCCCGGGGGTCGAAGCCGGCGTGGTGGGCGCGCAGTACGCCCAGTTCCTCGTCCCGGGCGGGCAGCGGCACGGTGAGCTTGAGCAGGAACCGGTCCAGCTGGGCCTCCGGCAGCGGGTACGTGCCCTCGTACTCCACCGGGTTCTGGGTGGCGGCGACGATGAACGGGTCGGGCAGCGCGCGGCGCTCGCCCTCGACGGTGACCTGCCGTTCCTCCATCACCTCCAGCAGCGCGGACTGGGTCTTCGGCGGGGTCCGGTTGATCTCGTCGGCGAGCAGCAGGTTGGTGAAGACCGGCCCCTCCCGGAAGGTGAAGGCGGCGGTGCGGGAGTCGAAGATCATCGAGCCGGTGACGTCACCCGGCATCAGGTCGGGGGTGAACTGCACCCGCCGGTCGGTGAGGTCGAGCGCGGCGGCCACGGTACGCACCAACAGCGTCTTCGCCACCCCCGGTACCCCTTCCAGCAGCACGTGGCCGCGGCAGAGCAGGGCGACGATCAGGCCGGTGACCACGCCGTCCTGCCCGACGACCGCCTTGGCGACCTCGGCGCGCAACCGGTGCAACGCTGCCCGGGCGGGGTCGGTGGCGAGCGGATCGGCGGTCATCGTGGGTCGGGTCACCGGGGGTCTCCTTCGGAGCGGGGTTGCGGCGGCGTGGCGGGCGCCTGCCGGGAGTGGTCGGTCCGGCCGGTAGCGCCGTCGTGCCGGGCGGTGCGGTCCAGCTCGCCGGCCAGGTCCAACAGTTCGCGGTCGGTGCTCGGGGCGTCGCCGTGGAGCAGTTCGTGGACCCGCTCCGGGCGACCGCCGGTGCCGGCGGCCACGGCCGCCGCGACGTCGGTCGGCGGCGCGTCGGTCGGCAGGTGCAGCCGGCGGGTCAGCCGGAACCGTGCGGCGGCCCGGAGTGTCTCGGCGACGCTCTGCCGGGCCTTCGCCCGCTGGTAGAGCCGTGCCCGGCCGAGCACGGTCTCGGCCGCGGGCACGGACACCGGCAGCGGTTCCGGGGTGGGCGGGCCGAACCGGCGGGCCCGCGCCGCGGCCACCAACAGCGCGGCCAGGGCCAGCTGCGCGAGCAACGCCCAGAACCAGGGCGGGAAGGCGGACCAGAGCGGGTTGGCGGTCTGCTCCCGGCCCGCCCCGCCGGACGCGTCGCCGCCACCGTGGGGACTCGGCGTCTCCTCGACGCCACCTGAACCCTGCTCGTCCGGGTCGACGGGTGGGTCGTAGACCGGGCCGTCGAGGTCGGGTTCGGCCGGCGGCGAGGTGGGCGGGACGCTGAGTCTGGGTGGTGCCGGCGCGGGGCCGTCGAGGTCCAGCCAGATCACCCGACCGGTGGTGGCCAGCAGGGCGGTGGCGAAGGCCCGGTTGTCCCACTCGTCGATCCGGCTGTTGCGGAATGGGTCGCTGGCACCCACGACGATGCTCTCCGCCGGGCCGGACAACCGGGCCACCCCGGCCCCGAAGCAGAGATCGACGGCGCCGGACGTGCCGGTCGGGGCGTACCGCTGCCGCTCGACGGCGACCGTCCCGGCGGGGCTGACCTCGGCCAGCGGACAGGGCCGCGGGGTGTGTGGGCCGGCGGCCCGGGCCGCCCACCGTCGACTGGTCGGCCGCAGCGGCAACCCGGCGCCGGCCAGCACCCGCCGCGGCGGGTCGACCAGGACCAACCGGATGCCCTCGGGCAACATGCCCAGCCGGTCGACGGTCTGTGGATGCAGCAGTTCCGGTGCCGGGACGAACAGGGTGGCCGGACCGGACCGGGTGGCCCGCAGCGCCCGGAGGGTGTCGACCTCGCGCTGCACCAGCACCCCTCGGCCGGCGAGCCCGGCGGCCAACCGGCTGCCGCCGTCGTCCCCGGTGGCCACCGGCGACAGGAAGCCCTCGTCGGTCTGGGCCGGCTGGTCGATCGCGCGGGTGACCAGCGTGGTGACGAGCACCAACGCGCCCAGCAACACCGGGATCAGGATCCGATGGCGGCGGGTCCGGCGCCGGGTACGAGTGTTCACCGGGCCGGCTCCTCGGGCCGGTTCCCGAGGGTGCTCGCCGGAGCGGCGTCGGTATCGGGCCCGCCCGGCGGGACGGGGGTGCCGTCGGTCTCCCCGTCGAGCAGGTGCCGTAGCCGGGTGGTGTGCTCGCGCATCCGGTGGTCCTGCTCGGCGGTGGCGGGACGCTGGGCGTACCAGGCCTGGGCGAAGATCGCCGCGGCGGCGGCGAGGAACGGTCCGGCGGCCGGGCGGCGGGCGGTGGCCGTGCTGACGATCTCGGTGACGGTCATCCCGGGGCGGACCCGCACACCGCGCCGGGCCAGGTCGTGGACCAGGGACCGCAGCCGTTCGCGGATGGCCTCCGCGTAGCGGCCATCGGCGGCGAGCCGGTCGGCCAGCCGCTCGGCCGACCTGGCGGCGTCGACCTGCGGCGTCGCGGATTCGGGGGCGGCGGTGGCCGGCGGGGGCGGGGGGCCGGCGGTGGGCCGGCGGCGCGGCCGGGGGGCGCGCCTGCGGCGTGGACGCGGCAGCCGGCGGGGCACCCAGGCGGGGTAGGTGTACCAGGCGGTCGCGGCCAGCGCGGTCGCCAGCACCAGCAGCAGCGCGGCCAGCGGGAGTGGAAGGCGGTCACCGAGCGCCGCCGTGGTCTCGGTCCACCACCGGTCGAAGCTCATCCGTGGACCGCCAGCCGGGTGGCCCGCGGTACGCCGACGGGGGTCCGGGCGAGCTGGATGTCGAGTCCCTCGGTGCGGATCCGGGTCTCCAGGTGCAGGACCGCGTCCAGGCAGGCCAGCGCGGCGTAGCCGACCGTGTTCACGGCCGCCCAGATCAGCATGGCCACGGCCACGGCCCGGTCGGGCGGCACCGGGCCGAGCGCGGAGAGCCCGACGAACAGGCCCCAGCCGAGGCCGACCCGCAGGATCCACCAGAGCAGGTAGCCGAGCAGCCGCAGGGCCGCGCCCCGGCCGTCCACGCGCAGCGCGAGGGTGACCGCGCGGGGCAGGGCGCGACCCGGCGCGACCCGGTCGAGCGCCAGCGCCGGAGCCACCGCGCCGAGCAGGGCGAAGCCGACGAACCAGGTCGGACCGGCCAGGGACGCGAGCAGCATCGTGGCGCCGACGACCAGGCAGAGCAGGGCGGTCGCGCCCCAGCGGGCACCGGTGGGGCGCAGCAGTTCCCGGCCGGTGATCCGGTGACCGACCAGCGCGGCACCGGCCGCGCGGGCGGCCGGATTGCCGAGCAGCATGATGATCATGGCTTCGCCGGCCGCGCCGACGGCGAGCAGGAACAGGAAGGGGCCGAGGTTGCCGAGCCCGGCCGCCCACCACAGCGGCGGATCGGCGCCGACGGCGGTGCGCAGGGGGAGCAGCAGGAGTTGCTCGCCGACGGCCAGCACCGCGGCGAGCGGGAGCAGGACACCAGCGTGGCCCCGCAGCAGCAGTACGGCGGAGTCGAGCAGTTCACCGACGGTGAGTGGGCGGCCAGGGAGTGCCGCGGTCGAGCCGACGTCGGGCACGCGTACTCCTGTCCAGGACTGGATTCTGGCGCGCGAGGGCGCGGCCAGGGATCATGTTGACACGCGCGAGTGCCCGGGTGGACACCCCGCCCGCCGGGGCGGCTCGGGTGAGTGCTGCAACCGCCGGTGCTGGGCGCGGCGCCCGTGACGGCAGTAGCGTGCCGGGTGACGCCGAACCCACCGAACTGAACGGGATGGAAACATTAACCCCATGAGAGCCCGGGTACTGGTGGTCGACGACGACCCCGCGCTCGCCGAGATGCTCGGCATCGTCCTGCGCAGCGAGGGTTTCATGCCCTCTTTCGTGGCGGACGGGGAACGGGCCCTGGCCGCGTTCCGCGACAACCGGCCCGACATCGTCCTGCTCGACCTGATGCTGCCCGGAATGAGCGGCATTGATGTCGCTCGGGCGATTCGGGCGGAATCGGGGGTGCCGATCGTGATGCTGACCGCCAAGAGCGACACGGTCGACGTCGTGCTCGGCCTGGAGTCGGGGGCGGACGACTACGTGGTGAAGCCGTTCAAGCCCAAGGAGCTGGTGGCCCGGATGCGGGCGCGGCTGCGGCGGGGGGAGGATGCCGCCCCCGAGCTGCTCACCATCGGACCACCCGGCAACCAGATCTCCATCGACGTGCCGGCCCACACCGTCAGCCGCAACGGCGAGGAGGTGAAGCTGACGCCGCTGGAGTTCGACCTGCTGGTCGCGCTGGCCCGCAAGCCGCGTCAGGTCTTCACCCGCGAGGTGCTGCTGGAGCAGGTCTGGGGATACCGGCATGCGGCCGACACCCGCCTGGTCAACGTGCACGTGCAGCGCCTCCGCGCCAAGATCGAGCCGGATCCGGAGCGGCCGGAAATCATCCTCACCGTGCGGGGCGTGGGTTACAAGGCGGGTACCGGATAGCCTGGTCGCACTGTGACCACCTCCCCGATCCCCGATCTCGACGCGACCCGTCGGCGTGGTGCCGTACGGGAGCTGTGGCGTGGGTTGAGCGGTCGGGCCCTGCGGTTGTTCGCCGGGCTGCACCAGACCTGGCGCCGCTCGTTGCAGGTGCGTGTGGTGACCATCACGCTGGTGGTCTCGAGCCTGCTGGTGGGCGGCTTCGCGTACCTGATCGCAGACAAGATCACCAGCATCCTGCTGGAGAACGCCAAGATCGACGTCCAGCAGCGGCTGACCAGCGGTGCCGAGTACGCGGCCAAGCAGTTCAGCCTCTACAGCCAGCCGCAGGAGGCCCAGCTCCAGGAGACCATCGACGGCACGGTCAACTACCTGGCCGGCGGCGACCCGCAGCAGACCAGCGGGGTGGTGGTCGCGGTGACCGCGGACGGCACCGGCGGGATGATCCTGCCGCGCAGCTCGCCCGCGGTGGAGGACTTCCGGCCGTTGATCAGCCCGGAACTGCGGGCGGCGGTGGCCGGCGGCAACGTGGCCAACCAGATCCGCACCGGCCGCCTCATCGGCGACCGGGACATGAAGTACCTGGTCTACGGCTCGCCGGTGCCGACCCGTTTCGGCCAGGTGGAGCTCTACTACTTCGTACCGCTGACGCTGCAGGACACCACCGCCGCCCAGGCCCGCGCCACGGTGGTGGCCACCGGCGCCGCCCTGGTGCTGCTGCTCGGCCTGCTCGCCGCGCTGGTGACCCGGCTGGTGGTGACCCCGGTACGGGTGGCCGCGCGGACCGCCCAGCGGCTCTCCGCCGGGCTGCTCGACCAGCGGATGGCGGTCAACGGCGAGGACGATCTCGCCCTGCTCGCCGCGTCGTTCAACCAGATGGCCACCAACCTGCAACGGCAGATCCTGCGCCTGGAGGAGATGTCCCGGCTGCAACGCCGGTTCACCTCGGACGTCTCGCACGAGCTGCGTACCCCGCTGACCACGGTCCGGATGGCCGCCGACCTGATCTTCGCCGAGCGCGACGAGTTCGAACCGGCGGTGGCCCGCAGCGCCGAGTTGCTCCAGGCCGAGCTGGACCGGTTCGAGGAGTTGCTGACCGACCTGCTGGAGATCAGCCGGTTCGACGCCGGCTTCGCGGTGCTCGACGCCGAGCCGACCGACCTGGTGCCGGTGGTGCACCGGGTGGTGGACCGCCTCGCCGGGCTGGCCGAGCGGGTCGGGGTGGCGATCGAACTGGACGTGCCGACCGCGCCGGTGATCGCCGAGATCGACCCGCGCCGGGTCGAACGGGTACTGCGCAACCTGGTCGGCAACGCCGTCGAGCACGGCGAGGGCCGGCCGGTACGGATCACCCTGGGGATGGACGAGACCGCCGTCGCGGTGACCGTCCGGGACCACGGGGTGGGGCTCAAGCCG
The DNA here is from genome assembly GCF_003583405.1 of Micromonospora radicis. Classification (GTDB taxonomy): domain Bacteria; phylum Actinomycetota; class Actinomycetes; order Mycobacteriales; family Micromonosporaceae; genus Micromonospora; species Micromonospora radicis. The sequence continues at coordinate 43,376 of NZ_QXEC01000026.1, read as the reverse complement.
GGTGAGGAGAAGTTGGTCTTCAACCGGTTCTGGCGGGCTGACCCGTCCCGGGCCCGGCAGACCGGCGGCACCGGTCTGGGCCTGTCGATCAGCCTGGAGGACGCCCGGTTGCACGGCGGTTGGCTGGAGGCGTGGGGCGCGCCGGGGCAGGGCGCCCAGTTCCGGCTCACCCTGCCGGCGCGGGCCGGTGATCGGCTGACCACCTCGCCGCTGCGCCTGGTGCCCGCGGACGCGGCGGTGCCGTTCGGCGGGGTGCCCGCCGGTGGCCTGCTGGCCATCGGTCCGGCGCCGGACGGGACGATCGCGGTCGGCCCGGTGCCGGAACGGCGGGCGGAGGTGGGCTCGTGAGGGGACGTCTGCTCGGTGGCGCGCTCGGCGGCGTGCTGCTGCTGACCGGGGTGGTCGGGTGCGGCATCCCCGACCGGTCCGAGGTGCAGATCGAGCGGCGCGGTCCGGCCGCGGAGACCAGCTGGTCGCTGGGCCGGGGCAGCGAGCCGCCGAACCGGGAGGCCAGTGGCAGCGACGCCCAGGCGTTCGTGCGCAACTTCCTGGCCGCCGCGGCGGGCGAACCGGACCGGGCGTACGAGCGGGTCAAGCAGTTCATCGCGGTGGCCGACCGCGGTCGGCTGCAGGCGAAGCAGGGCAGCGAGGTGGCGCTGTCGGTGGTCCGCCTCACCGACAACCCGGTGATCGCGCCGGACGTCGACAGCATGAAGGTCACCATCTCCGTGCAGCAGGTCGGGCTGCTGCGGGCCAACGGGATGCTCGTCCCGCCGCTGGCCACCGAGACGACGTACGAGTTCCAGCTGGTCAACGCCGGCCCGGCCGGCCAGGACGACGCCGGCTTCTACGTCAGCAACCCGCCGAACGTGCTGCTGCTCAGCGACGACGCGCTGCGCCGCTACTACCAGGCCGAGTCGATCTACTTCTGGAACTCCGAACGCAACCGGCTCGTGCCCGACCAGCGCTACCTCTCCTCGGCGGTCCCGCCCGAGCGGCGGGTCAGCGAGGTGGTCCGCTGGTTGACCGCCGGCCCCTCGGAGTGGCTGCGGGTCGGCGTCTCCGGGCTGCCCGACCGGACCGAGATGATCAACAACGCCACCGGTTCGGACGGCCGGTGGGAGGTCAACCTCGACATGCCCGGCGCCGACGACACCCGGCTGGACCAGTTCGCCACCCAGCTGGCCTGGTCGTTGTCGGAGCTGGACGGCACCGTCGAGATCAAGATTCTCAACCAGTCCCGGCGGCTGGTCGACCTGGGCGAGCAGCGGTCGGCCAACCAGTTGGACTGGCCGGACGGGGCGCGGCGGTTCTGCGTCTACGAGGGGGCGATCCACGCGCTCGCGGTGGCCAACGAGCCGGTGGACGCGGTCCCGGTGGCCGCCGAGGCGAACCGGAACGTGGTCTCCGCCGGACTGCGGCGCGCCGGTGACGACATCCTGGCCGCCCTGGTGGTGGCCACCGGGGACGGCCGCCAGCGGCTGAGCGTCGGCCGGGGTCGGGGCACGGTGGAGCACTTCACCCCCGGCCCGGTGCACGCCGCGCTCGGTCGGCCGGTCTGGCTGCGCAACGACGGCGACCAGCTGTTCGGCATGGTGATCGCAGACGGCCAGCTGTACCGCTTCGACGAGCAGGCGGCGATGTGGCCGGTGCAGCTCGGTCTGCCGGGGCGGGTCGACGCGGTGGCCGCCGCGCTGGACGGGCACCGGATCGCCCTGATCGTCGACGGCGCGCTGTACGTGGCCGCGATCAGCTGGCAGGGCGGGGTGCCCACGGTCGGTCCGGCCCGTCGGCTGGTCACCTCCCTGACTCGGTTGACGGCGGTCGAATGGTGGGCGGAGGGCCGGCTGTTGGTGGCCGGTACCGCCGGGCGTCCGGCGATCCACGACGTCAGCGTGGACGGTGTGCTGGAGACCCGGCTGCGCGACGACGCCGGTGCATCGGTCAGCCACCTGGCCGCGTACCCGGCCACGCCGTACTCTCCGCTGGCCGGGGCGTTCATGTACGAGGCCAACGGGGTGATCTACCGCAACAGCCCGTTCGAGCGGATCGTGCGGGAGCAGGTCCAGGACGTCGCCCTACCACCGGCCGGGGATCCCACCGCGCCCTTCTTCCTCTACTGAGCAGCCGTGCTGGGCGGGCTGTGGTCGGACCTGACCGACCTGGTGCTGCCCGCGGAGTGCGCCGGCTGTCGACGACAGCGGTCCGGCCTGCGGCACGGCGTCTGCCCGGAGTGCGTGGCCGTGCTGGGTGCCCTGCGGCCCCGGCCGGTACGCCCCACGCCCGCCCCACCGGGACTACCGCCCTGCCACGCCCTCGGCTGGTACGCCGGGCCGTTGCGGGAGACCCTGCTCGCGTACAAGGACCATGGTCGACACGGCCTGGCCCGGCCGCTCGGCGCGCTGCTCGCCGAGGTGGTGGCGGCGGCGATCGGCCCGCCGCGGCCGGTGGTGCTGGTGCCGGTGCCGGACACCGCGGCGGCGGCTCGCGCCCGCTACGGCGACCACCTCGGTCGGCTGACCCGGCACTGTGCCCACCGGCTGCGCGCGGCGGGCTGGCCGGTGCGGGTGCGCCGGCCGGTACGCGCGGCACCACGGCCGGACTCCGTCACGCTGGACAGCGCCGGCCGGGCGGCGGCGGCCTCGGCCGCCTTCCGGATCCGGTCGGGGACCGGCCCGGTGCCGTCCGGTACGGCGGTGGTGTTGCTGGACGACATCGTCACCACCGGCGCCACCCTCGCCGCCATCAGCCGGACGCTGAACGTGAACGGACTGTCGCCGTCGGTGGCGGCGGTGTTGGCGGCGACCGAGAAAAGGCACCAGCGGTGACCCATCGTGTTTCCAATTCACCCCTTCGTGTGTGAGCGGTGGAAATTCCTTGGTGGTCTTGGCAACTGGGGGTGACTGTCGGGCCAACAGGAGTTAGCGTTTGCCTGTCGGGGGTAGGAGAGCTATCCCACCCACCCCCGGCGGTGAGAGGAGGCGTAGCCGTATTGACCGGTCGACGCCGAGCGGGACCCCTCCCCGGACGTGCGACCGGAGTTCTCGGATCAAAGACCGTCCGAACAAGGGAGGTCACGTGGACATCGTGGTCAAGGGCCGTAACGTTGAAGTGCCGGACCATTACCGAGTGCACGTAGCAGAAAAGCTCGCGAAGATCGAACGCTACGACCACAAGCTAATCCGTGCCGAGGTCGAACTGTTTCATGAGCGCAATCCGCGCCAGGCCGACCACTGCCAGCGGGTGGAAATCACCTGCTTCTCCCGGGGCCCGGTAATCCGGGCCGAGGCCTGCACCAGCGATTTCTACAGCGCGCTGGACGCCGCGATCGCCAAGCTGGACGCCCGGCTGCGCCGCGCCGCCGACCGCCGCCGCGTACACCGTGGCCGGCACGCTCCGCTGTCGGTCGCCGCCGCCACCGCCGGCCTACCGGTGACCGACCTGCCCGCCCTGGCCACGTCGGCCGGCACCGCGACCGCCGTCGCCGAGCGGGTCGAGGAAGACGAGTACGACGACCAGCCGTGGCACCTCGCCCGGGAGAAGGTCCACCCGGCCGAGCCGATGACCGTCGATGACGCGCTCTTCCAGATGGAACTCGTGGGTCACGACTTCTACCTGTTCCAGGACAAGGAATCCGGCCGGCCGAGCGTGGTCTACCGGCGGCACGCCTACGACTACGGCATCATCTCGCTGGACATCTGACCGGCACGGGCCGGGACGACTGTCGTCCCGGCCCGCGTCGTCCGGTGGGCCGCTGCGCGCATCACCGCGTCAGGTCGCCGGGCAGCAGGGCGTACACGGTGGAGTCGGCCCGGGTGCCGGACCCGCCGGGCAGCCGCCCGCGCAGCTGTCCCTCGTACCGGAAACCGGCCCGCTCCAGCACCCGTCGGGAGGCCACGTTCTCCGGCAGGGTGCCGGCCCAGATCCGGGCCAGACCGACCCGGTCGAAGCCCCACCGGGCGAGCAGTCGTACCGTCCGACCGGCGTAGCCGCGGCCCCGCCAGTCCGGGAACAGGCTGTAGCCGAGCATCGCCTGACCGGTGGCGGGCTGGTCGTAGATCAACGCACAACTGCCGGCCACCGCGTCCGACTCGGCGTCGAGGATGGTCATCGAGGCGGCGGTACCGGTCAGCCACTGACTCGCCGCGGCCAGGCCACGGCGGTCGATCTCCTCGCGGGTCGGCACGCCCGGCGGCACCCGGCTGGCGGCCACGTCCGGGCCGGTGTGCAGGCGGTACATCTGGTCTGCGTCCGCCGGCTCCAGCGGCCGCAGCACGACCACACCGTCGGTGAGCCGACCGTCGGGCAGGTCCGGCAGCGGGCGCGGGTACGGTCCGGGCGGGTCGTCGGCGAGGCGTACCCACACCGTCAGGTCCCGGCGGCCGCCGCCGCGTACCGGGGCGGCGCCGCGGCGTACCCCCTCGGGCCGGAACCCGGCCGCCAGCGCGACCCGCTGGCTGATCGAGTTCTCGACGTGGGCGAGCAGTTCCAGCCGGGCGAAGCCGTCGGCGAAGGCGCGGCCGGCGAGCGCCCGGGTCGCCGCCCCGGCCACGCCCCGGCCGCGTGCCGACGGTGCCACCCAGTAGCCGATCTCGGCCTGGTTCCGCTGCGGCACCGGGTTGCTCAGCCCGACGGTGCCGAGCAGCCGATCGGTCGCCGGGTCGGCGACGGCGTACGCGGCCCCACCACCGGCGAAGGCGGCCGGCGCGCCCTCGGCGACCCACCGCCGGGCGTCGGCCTCGGTGTACGGGCTGGGCAGTCCGTCGAGGAACCGCTGGGTGAGCGGGTCGGCGCAGCCGGCGGTGACGTCCGGGACGTCGGCCGGGCGGAACGGGCGCAGCCGCAGGCCCTCCGCGTCGATGGTCTCCGGCTTCACACCGCCACCTCGCCCGTGATCAACTGCCCGCCGCCGAGCGTGCCCTGCCCGCCGTCGAGCGTGCCCTGCCCGGCTCCGGTCAGGTCTTCGGCGAGCAGCGCGCCGACCCAGGCGTCGACCCGGGTGCCCCGATGGTTGAGGGCGTTGCGGGCGACGCCCTCGACGGTGAAGCCGGCCTTCTCGGCGACCCGGCGGGAGGCGACGTTGCCGACGTTGGCCCGCCACTCGATCCGGGCCAGTCCGAGCGCGGCGAATCCCCAGGCGCAGAGTGCGAGCAGCGCCGCCGGCTGGTAGCCCCGGCCCCGGGCGTGTGGCGCGGTGAGGAAGCCGACGTCGGCCAGCAGTGGGTCGGTGGCGCTCAGGCGCAGGTCGATCGAGCCGGCGTAGCGGTCCTGCCTGTCGGCGATCACGAAGCAGGCGGCGGTGCCGCCGGCCCAGGTGTCCCGGCAGTGGCTCAGGAACGATTCGGCGGCCGGCCGATCGTACTCCTGCGGCAGCGTGGTCCACCGCTGGGTGTCCGGATCCTGGCAGGCGATCACCACCGCGTCGAGGTCGCCTTCCTCCATCGGGCGGAGCCGCAGCTCGTGCGCCCCGGCGGAGGCGAAGAGGGTGGGTTGCGGCCGGCCGAAGACGGCCGCCCGGCGGGCCGCCAGCGTGTCCGGCCCGGCGGGGCCGACCTCGCCGGGCGCCGGTACGTCACCGGGCAGCAGCGAGCCGAACCACTCGTGGCCGCGTTCGGTCTCGGCGGCGCGTAGCCGTCCCTCCACCTGGAAGCCGCAGCGCAGGGCGACCAGCCGCGAGGCGTGGTTGCCGGTCGCGGCACTCCAGACCAGCCGGCGCAGCCCGAGTTCCGCGAACGACCACCGGGCCAGCGCCCGGACCGCGCGTACCGCGACGCCGCGACCGCGCGCCCAGGGCGCGGTCCAGTAGCCGATCTCGCTGAGTTCGCGGTTCCGGTCGATGGTGTGCAGGTCACAGCCGCCGAGCAGGTCGCCGGTGGCGGCGTCGCAGACCGCGAAGGGCGCGGCGGTGCCTGCCTCCAGCCGCTGCGCCCGCCTGGCGACGAATGCCCGCGCGTGTTCCGGTAGGTACGGATGCGGGATGCTGGTCGAGCGCTGGATGTCCGGGTCCTGGAAGGCGCGGTGCACGTCGTCGGCGTCCTCGGCGCGCCACGGCCGTAACACCAGACCGTCCTCGATGATCTCCACAGGCTCCACCCGACCCATCGTGCCGGATCGTTCGCCCACGGCGTAACCGGAAAACGAGCGTCCGGACCGGCCAGCCGAGCGTTATGTCGGTTTCGGGGTGGCCGACCGCCGCCACCAGTGACCATCGGCCCGATGGAACGCCTACGATGGTTCGAGACTGTCTAGGGGAGCGTTGATCCGTGTCGATTCTGGAAAAGGTCCTCCGCGCGGGCGAGGGGCGCATGGTACGCCGCCTCAAGGCGATCGCCGCCGCCGTCAACTCGATCGAGGACGACTACGTCAACCTCACCGACGAGGAACTGAGCGGCATGACCGAACAGTTCCGGGAGCGGCTCGCCGAGGGGGAGACCCTTGACGACCTGTTGCCCGAGGCGTTCGCGGTCTGTCGGGAAGCGGCGGCGCGGGTGCTCGGCCAGCGGCCGTACGACGTCCAGGTGATGGGTGGCGCGGCGCTGCACTTCGGCAACATCGCCGAGATGAAGACCGGTGAGGGTAAGACCCTGACCTCGGTCATGCCGGTGTACCTCAACGCGCTGTCCGGCAAGGGCGTGCACGTGGTCACGGTCAACGACTACCTGGCCCAGCGGGACGCCGCCTGGATGGGCCGGGTGCACCAGTTCCTCGGCCTGTCCGTCGGCGTGGTGCTGCCCAACCGGCCGGCGAGCGAGCACCGCGCGGCGTACGAGTGCGACATCACCTACGGCACGAACAACGAGTTCGGCTTCGACTACCTGCGCGACAACATGGCCTGGTCGAAGGACGAGCTGGTCCAGCGCGGCCACAACTTCGCCGTGGTCGACGAGGTCGACTCCATCCTGATCGACGAGGCCCGGACGCCGCTGATCATCTCCGGCCCGGCCGAGCACTCCGCCCGCTGGTACGGCGAGTTCGCCGCCGTGGTGGCCCGCCTGCAGTCCGGCAAGGACGGCGAGGGCGACTACGAGGTCGACTACGCCAAGCGCACCATCGCCGTCACCGAGCGGGGCGTGGCCAAGGTCGAGGACCGGCTCGGCATCGACAACCTCTACGAGTCGGTGAACACCCCGCTGGTCGGCTACCTGAACAACGCCATCAAGGCCAAGGAGCTGTACAAGCGCGACAAGGACTACATCGTCAGCGACGGCGAGGTCCTGATCGTCGACGAGTTCACCGGCCGCATCCTGCACGGTCGTCGCTACAACGAGGGCATGCACCAGGCGATCGAGGCCAAGGAGGGGGTGGAGATCAAGCAGGAGAACCAGACCCTGGCCACCATCACCCTGCAGAACTACTTCCGCCTCTACGACAAGCTCTCCGGCATGACCGGTACCGCCCAGACCGAGGCGGGCGAGTTCAACAAGGTCTACAAGGTCGGCGTGGTGACCATCCCGACCCACCGGCCGATGGTCCGGCAGGACCGGGCCGACGTCATCTACAAGACCGAGAAGGCCAAGTTCAACGCGGTGATCGAGGACATCGCCGAGCGGCACCAGGCCGGGCAGCCGGTGCTGGTCGGCACCGTCTCGGTGGAGAACTCCGAGATCCTCTCCCAGCTGCTGCGCCGCCGGGGCATCCCGCACTCCGTGCTGAACGCGAAGTTCCACGCCCGGGAGGCGGAGATCGTCGCCCAGGCCGGTCGCAAGGGCGCGGTCACGGTCGCCACCAACATGGCCGGCCGGGGCACCGACATCCTGCTCGGTGGTAACCCCGAGTTCCTCGCCGCGAGCGAGCTGCGCCAGCGCGGCCTCGACCCGGAGGAGCACGCCGAGGAGTACGACAAGGCCATGGAGGAGGTCCTGCCGAAGTGGAAGCAGGCCTGCGACGCCGAGGCCGAGGAGGTGGCCGCCGCCGGTGGCCTCTACGTGCTGGGCACCGAGCGGCACGAGTCACGGCGGATCGACAACCAGCTGCGCGGTCGCTCCGGCCGGCAGGGCGACCCGGGTGAGTCGCGGTTCTACCTGTCCCTGCAGGACGAGCTGATGAAGCGGTTCCGCTCCGGTGCGGTCGAGGCGGTGATGGAGCGCTTCAACATCCCGGAGGACGTGCCCATCGAGTCGAAGATGGTCACCCGCCAGATCAAGAGCGCGCAGGCCCAGATCGAGGGGCAGAACGCCGAGATCCGCAAGAACGTCCTCAAGTACGACGAGGTCATGAACAAGCAGCGCCAGGTGATCTACGCCGAGCGGCTGCGCGTACTCAACGGCGAGGACCTCTCCGAGCAGGTCCGCAACATGATCGACGACATGGTCGAAGCGTACGTCCGGGGTGCGACCTCGGACGGCTACGCCGAGGACTGGGACCTCGACCAGCTGTGGACGAGCCTCAAGCAGCTCTACCCGGTGGGCATCACCATCGAGGAGATGGAGGAGGAGGCCGGCGGATCGCGGGGCAGCCTCGACGCCGACTTCCTGATCTCCCGCTTCAAGGAGGACGCGAACGCCGCGTACGACCGCCGCGAGGAGCAACTCGGCGCCGAGGGCACCCGGCAGTTGGAGCGGATGGTGCTGCTCCAGGTCATCGACCGCAAGTGGCGTGAGCACCTCTACGAGATGGACTACCTCCAGGAGGGCATCACACTGCGGGCGTACGCCCAGCGGGACCCGGTGGTGGAGTACCAGCGCGAGGGCTTCGCCATGTTCACCACCATGATGGAGGGCATCAAGGAGGAGACGGTCGGCTTCCTATACAACCTCGACGTGCAGGTCAACGAGCCGGAGCCGGAGGCCGAGGAGGTCCAGCTGCTGGACAAGCCGGTGGAGATCCGGGCCAAGGGCCTGGGCCGCGCGCCGCAGCAGCAGGGGTTGCAGTACTCCGCGCCGACCATCGACGGTGAGGCCGGAGCCGGCGCGGTCGCCGTGCAACGCGAGGACCAGCAGGCCCCGGCGCTCGGCATCGGTGGCCCCGCCCCGGCCGCCCCGGCGGCACCCGGTGGGACGGCCCCGAGCGCTCCCCAGCGGTCGGCCGGTCACCGCCCCGCCGGTGCCCAGCGCGGTCCGGGCGTGGCGTCCAGCACGGCCCGCCAGGCGGCGGTCACCGGGCAGGCGGCCGCCAGCAACGGTCCGTCCCGGAACGCGCCGTGCCCCTGCGGCTCGGGACGCAAGTACAAGCGGTGCCACGGCGCCCCTGGCGGCACCTCGGCCAGCTGACCGACCCGTCGGCTCGACCGAGCGTGGCCGACGCGGGCTGCCCGCGTCGGCCACCGTCGGGCTTTCCGGGTCGGGTTGGCCGCGTCGGGTTGGCCGCGTCGGGTTGGCCGCGTCGGGTTGGCCGCGGTAACGCCGAGGGGCGATCGCCTCTCTGATCGGCCTTCGCTGATTCGGCGGCATGGTGTATTCCCCGGCCCCGGCCGGCGGGCATCGTGTGGTCCGTCGTGATTGCAGTCAGAAATCATTATTTCTCTGTGCAATCACGCGGCACCGCAGTGTGTCACCCGCTCGTGCCGATCTTCCGATCCCGGATAAACGTAACGATCCCGGATAAAAGCAACGATGTCGCGACCCAGGATCGGCGCGGTCCTGCCGGCGTGCGCCGTGCGGGTTCAGAGGACGCGAAGGTCGGTGCAGAGCCAGCTGCCGCGCCGGTGATCCAGACGTACCGCCATCGCCCAGCTGGTGCCGGCGGCTCCGGTGAGCACCGCGGCGGCTTCGATGGCGGTCGAGTGGAGTTCGCAGACGCGCAGGCGGCGCAGTCGCAGCGTGGGGTGGGCCGAGCGATGTCGCGAACCGCCCCGGGCGGCGGCCCGCGCTGCCGTACCCCGAGCGGTGGCCCGCGCTGCCCCACCCCGGGCGGTGGCCCGCGCCAACTCGGGCAGGAGCAGCGCGGCACGGGCCGGATCGAGTTGGTGTCGTAGCTGCACCGGCGCCCGGAAACCGTTGAACACCTCCAGGCAGTTGGCGACGAAGCGGTGGGCGACCTGGGTGGCCACCGGGGTGGCGGTGGCCAGGGCGCCCGGCGGTAGCTGGCGGGAGGGCCTGGGGCGGGCGGGCGCCGGACGTGACGCGCCGCGTGGGGCGGAAGCGCGGTCGGGCTCGCGCCGTGCGGGTCGCTGCTGGGCGCCGAAGAAGTCGAGAGTGAGTTGGTCGTCGCTCGGGCGGGGCCAGGCGCCGTCGCCCTCGTCGACGCAGGGCGGGTCGAACGCGGGTGCCGGTCGCAGCCGTACGGGCGGTCGGCTCGGTCCAGGTCGGCGACGGTCGATCATCCCTGCCCTCACTCTCGCGGATACCCGAGATTGCCTTCGTTTGCCTTCGTTTGCTTCCGGGTAAGGCTCATTGTTGAGCAAGGGAGAGTCGTTGGTCAATGGTCGGCAGGGTGCCCGCGGCTACTCGGGATCGCGCTCGGCCAGCGGATTGGTGCGTACCCACTCGGCAGTCTCGGCGTACTTGCGCTGGATGTACTCCTCCAGCCGGGGGCGCTCCACCCGCCACTGACCCCGCCCGCCGATCTTGATGGCGGGGAGTTCGCCGCTGCGTACCATGTGGTAGACCTGCGAGTCCGACACGTTCAGCTCGGCGGCCACGTCGGACAGCAGCAGGAACCTCGGCTCCACCTAAACTCCCCAGGTTGGCGTCGTTTGCCTCAGTTTGCCATCACGGACTGACGTGAACGCAAACACCGGTCCGGCAACTGCCGGTCGTCGGACACACCCGGTGGCGCCGGAACTTTCGCCGGAGCGGGTACGGGGTGTATGACGGTCAGGGCGTACGGCGTGACCGTGCGGCCGGCCGGCGGTGTCGCCGGCCGGGGAACAGAGCGGGGGAGACCAACGGTGACCGACGAGCTAGTCCGGGTGTACCTGCCGGCGACCGTGCCGATGCTGGCCCGGCTGCCCGAGCACGGCCTCACGGCGGCCCAGGCGCACGCCGTGACCCCGATGCTGCGGGAGTGGTACGCGGAGGGTGACGAGGAGGAGCTGGAGTACGTCGCCTTCACCCGTGCCGCCCAGGACGCCCTGCAACTGCTGCGGCACGACAGCGCGGCACCGCGTCGGCGGGTGGTGGTGTCGGTGGACCTCCCGGTGTCGGTGCTCGGCCGTGGCGATGGCGAGCTGGGTTCCAGTGTGGTGGAGCTGCGTGGGCCGGTACCCGCCAGTGCCGTGGCGGCCCTGCACGTCGACGGGGCGGACGCCGTGGCGGATGTCGCTGCCGCGGCGAAGGTGGTGGCGGAGGCGTTGGCGGGTGACCCGGACGCCCAGTTCACCGTCGACGGTGCCGAGGACCACGAGCTGGAGTGGTACGACCCGAGCGAGCTGGACGTGCTGCTCCGGGCCGCCGCCGGCCCGGAGTGACCGGCGGCCGACTCAGCGGAGGTCGCCCCCGGTCGGGTTGGGCTCGGCCGGGCCGGACTCGGCCGGGCCGGACTCGGTCGGGCCGGACTCGGTCGGGCCGGACTCGGCCTCGTCGGGGTCGGGCGCCGGGGTGAGGGTCCGCCCGAAGACGATCATGGCGGTCAGGGCGCCTACGAACAGCACCCAGATGCCGTTGTCCACCCGTGAGGTGCCCAGCGAGGTCTGGGCGATCGCGTCCGCCTCGCTCAACGCCGCGGCCAGGTCGATCAGGGACCGCCCACCGACCCGGATGATCACCTCGGCGAGCAGCAGCAGGAGCCCGGGGCCCGCCCCGGCGACCAGGTACGCGGGCCAGCGCAGTCCGGCCCCGTCGGTGCCGCGCCGGGCGGCCCGTCGGCGAGCCCAGGTGAGGTAGCCGAACGCCAAGCCGCCGGCGAGGAGACCGGCGAGCAGCGATTCGGTGCGCGAGACCCAGGTTGCCGCGGTGACCAGCGACTGCTGGCTGTCACCGGCCCCGAACAGGTCGAACAGCGGGTCGCGGGCCACGCTGAACGCCACCACGAAGGCCAGCGTGCCGAGCGCGGCGGAGACGACGGCACCGACCACCGCCCCGCTGCGGGAACCGGCCAGAGCGCCGCCGATGACCGCCGCCGCGGCGGCGGTGCCGGCGATCGTGCGGGTGGTGGTGTTGCCCACGTAACTGAGGTCGATGGTGAGCGCGGTGGCCAGGCCGACGACCAGGCCGGCGCCGATCGCCACCGCGAACCGTAGGGTGCTGCGATCGCCCCGCCGGCTGACCGGCTCGGCGACGGCCAGCCCCACTGCGGCACCGGCCACCAGGGCTGCCGAGATCACGCCAGGCAGCGCGAAGGCCGACAGGCTCACTGCGGTGACCCCGGCGGTGGCCGAGTTGATCGCCTCGCGGGTCGACCAGAGCATCGCCGCCAGCCAGCCGACCGCCAGTATCGCCAGCCCGAGGCTGCCGGGAGCGTGCGGTGGCCGCCGAGCCGAGGTGTCGACTCCGTCGGCCGGATCGACGCTCTGGGACCGGTCAGCGGGCACGACGGTCGGCCCGCCGGGCTGGTTGCTCATCGTCTCCCCTTCGCCGCCAGGCCCGTCGACCCGGCCCGGTACGTCACCGGCAACCCAGCGTACGCGGCCGCCCCGACCCGGGGATCGAACCCCGCGCGCCGCCACTGCGGCCTGCATTCCTTCGGCACTTCGTGCCGTGAAGGTACGAATCGGTGTCGAACAAGACCAACAACCTCTAGATCATTGGTTCCCGGGCGGCCGTGGTGTGCTCGGCCGACGCTGAGCGTGGGAGGATTGCCCGAGGTCCCGCCACCGCGGGACCGGTTTCGTCACCGCCGTCGAGATCGCCAGGAGCCCTGATGGACGCCGTGTTCTCCGTACCCGAGCCGCACAACGAGCCGGTACGCACCTACCAGCCGGGTAGTGCCGACACCGCGCGGCTCCAGCGGCGGCTCGTCGAACTGGCCGCCGATCGGATCGACCTGCCGATGACCATCGCGGGTGAGCAGCGGATGGCCGGTGGCGAACAGATCCAGGTGGTGCAGCCGCACAAGCACGCCCACGTGCTCGGGGTGACCGGGCACGCCACCCACGACGACGCCCGGGCGGCGGTCCGGGCCGCCAAGGAGGCGGCACCGGGTTGGCGCGCGCTGCCCTTCGAGGAGCGGGCCGCGATCTTCCTGCGCGCCGCCGAACTGCTCTCCGGCCCGTGGCGGGACACCCTCAACGCGGCCACCATGCTCGGTCAGTCGAAGACCGCGGTGCAGGCCGAGATCGACTCGGCCTGTGAGTTCATCGACTTCCTCCGGTTCAACGTGTACTTCGCCCGCAAGCTCCTCGCCGAGCAGCCGATGTCCTCGCCCGGGGTGTGGAACCGGTTCGACCACCGGCCGCTGGAGGGCTTCGTCTACGCGGTCACCCCGTTCAACTTCACCGCGATCGCCGGCAACCTGCCCTCGGCGCCGGCCCTGCTGGGCAACACCGTGGTCTGGAAGCCGGGCCCCACCCAGCAGTTCGCGGCACACTTCACGATGCGGCTGTTCGAGGCGGCCGGCCTGCCCCCCGGTGTGATCAACATGGTCACCGGCCGGGGCGAGGAGGTCTCCGACGTGGTGCTGGCCGACCCCGACCTGGCCGGCATCCACTTCACCGGCTCCACCAAGGTCTTCCAGCAGCTCTGGCGCACCGTCGGGGAGAACATCGCCGGCTACCGGGGCTACCCCCGGCTGGTCGGTGAGACCGGTGGCAAGGACTTCGTGGTGGCGCATCCCAGCGCCGACGTCGACGCCCTGCACACCGCCCTGATCCGGGGCGCCTTCGAGTACCAGGGCCAGAAGTGCTCGGCGGCCTCCCGGGCGTACGTGCCACGGTCGATGTGGGAGAGCGGCCTGCGCGACCGGCTGGCCGCCACCGCGGACGGGCTGGCCTACGGCGACGTCACCGACTTCCGTAACTTCGGCGGCGCGGTCATCGACGACAAGGCGTTCGCCCGGCACACCGCGGCGCTGGAACTGATCTCCGGCGACGGCAGCTGCCGGATCATCGCCGGTGGCACCGCCGACGACTCGGTCGGCTGGTTCGTCCGGCCGACGATCTTCGAGTGCGGTGACCCGGCGCACGAGACGTTCACCACCGAGTACTTCGGCCCGATCCTCGGCGTGCACGTCTTCGACGACGCCCGCTTCGACGAGGTGGTCGCCCAGGCCGAGTCGATCGCCCCGTACGCGCTGACCGGGTCGATCTTCGCCACCGACCGCCGGGTGGTCGACGCGGTGGCCGAGAAGATGCGGTACGCGGCCGGCAACTTCTACATCAACGACAAGCCGACCGGTGCGGTGGTCGGGCAGCAGCCCTTCGGTGGCGCCCGGGCCAGCGGCACCAACGACAAGGCCGGCTCCTGGCACAACCTGGTCCGCTGGATGTCCCCCCGGACGATCAAGGAGACCTTCGTCCCGCCGACCGACCACACCTACCCCCACATGGGCTGAGCGGTGAGGAAGGGCCCTTCCTGACGCCCGGTGCACAGGAAGGTCCCTTCTTGACGGCGCCGCTGACCGGAGTGGCGTGCCGCGGTACGTAGGCCCGACGCCGACCGTCGCGCGCCGACAGTGCACATAGGAAACCCCAATGGGTGGCGAAACGGTGAAATCCTGGACGGCGGCGCGGCAAAGTGGCAGCGTAAGGGGCATGGCGGAATCCGGAGTCAACCCCACGGCGGCGGCCCTGCTCGGGCTGCTCCACGAGGGTCCCATGACAGGTGGCCAGTTGATGGCCGCCGCTGAGCGCCGGCTGGCGCCGTACTGGTCGATGACCCGCAGTCAGGTCTACCGGGAGCTACCGGTGCTCGCCGACAAGGGCCTCGTCCGGCTCGGTAAGCCCGGGCCGCGGATGAGCCAACCGTACGCGATCACGGCCGCCGGCAAGCGGACCTTCTCCCGCTGGCTGGCCGAGGATCCCGGCCGGGACACCATCCGTAACCCGATCGCCCTGCGCATCGCCTTCGGGCAGCTGCACTCCGCGAGCCAGCTGAAGAGCCTCCAGGCGGCCGCGAACGAGTACCACACCGAAGCCCTGGCGCGGGTCCGCGAGCAGGCCAAGAACGCCCGCAAGGAAGGCGACACGTACGACGCGAGCGCGTTGGAGTTCGCCGTGGCGTACCACAAGGCCGCCCTGTCCTGGCTGAAGAGCGCCCCGGTCAGCAGCTGACCACCCCCTTCTCGGCTCGGGACTGCGGGGCTGACGAGCCGACTCCTCGCCCGAGCGGCGTGTTTTTGGCTCGGGACTGCGGGGCTCGCAAGCTCACTCCTCGCCCGAGCAGTAGTCTTGTCTGTCGTGACCGCTGCCGACTACGCCGAACAGCTCAAGGAACTCGACGCCACCCTGCGCAACATCGAGGCGGTGCTCGACCTCGACCGCCTGCGGGCGGACAAGGAACGCCTGGAGCAGGAGGCGTCCGCCCCGGACCTGTGGGACGACCAGGCCCGGGCCCAACAGGTGACCTCGCAGCTGTCGTACGTCAACGGCGAGATCGACAAGCTGGGCTCCCTGCGTTCGCGGCTCGACGACGCGAACGTGCTGCTGGAACTCGCCGAGGCCGAGTCCGACTCCGGCGTGCTCACCGAGGTCGAGTCGGAGATCACCGGGCTGGCCAAGGCCATCCAGGAGATGGAGGTCCGCACCTTGCTCTCCGGCGAGTACGACTCCCGGGAGGCCCTGGTGGCCATCCGGGCGGGTGCCGGTGGCGTGGACGCGGCGGACTTCGCCGAGATGCTGCTGCGGATGTACCTGCGCTGGGCCGAGCGGCACGGCTACCCGACCGAGGTGTACGAGACCTCGTACGCCGAGGAGGCGGGCCTCAAGTCGGCCACCTTCACGGTCAAGGTGCCGTACGCCTACGGCACCCTCAGCGTCGAGTCCGGCACCCACCGCCTGGTCCGGATCAGCCCGTTCGACAACCAGGGACGCCGGCAGACCAGCTTCGCCGGGGTCGAGGTGCTGCCGGTGGTGGAGCAGACCGACCACATCGACATCCCCGAGAACGAGATGCGGATCGACGTCTACCGGTCGTCCGGGCCGGGTGGGCAGAGCGTCAACACCACCGACTCGGCGGTGCGGATCACGCACATCCCGACCGGCATCGTGGTGACCTGCCAGAACGAGAAGTCGCAGTTGCAGAACAAGGCGTCCGCGCTGCGGGTGCTGCAGGCCCGGTTGCTGGAGCGCAAGCGCCAGGAGGAGCAGGCCAAGCTGCAGGGCCTGAAGACCGACGCGGCGGGCTCGTGGGGCGACCAGATGCGGTCGTACGTGCTGCACCCTTATCAGATGGTGAAGGATCTGCGTACCGAGCAGGAGACCGGCAATCCGACCTCGGTCTTCGACGGCGAACTGGACCCGTTCATCGAAGCCGGTATCCGTTGGCGCAAGCAGCAGCAACTCGCCGGCGACGGTGCGTGATCGATCGTGGGCGGAGTGCGTCATCGATCTCGACGTGACGTGCTGAATCAATGACATGTCCCGCAACGGCGGGGCGTAGGACTTGGCACGACCGTTACACCGCGTAGACTCACCACCCGTGATTCAGCTTGAGCAAGTGACGAAGACGTACCCGAAGGCGTCGCGGCCTTCGCTCGACAACGTGTCCGTGTCGATCGACAAGGGCGAGTTCGTCTTCTTCATCGGTCCATCCGGCTCCGGCAAGTCCACGATCATCAAGATGCTGCTGCACGAGGTGACCCCCAACAAGGGTCGCGTCGTGGTGAACGGCAAGGACGTCACCTCCATGAGGTCCTGGAAGCGTCCGCACTTCCGCCGCTCGATCGGCTGCGTCTTCCAGGACTTCCGGCTGCTGCCCAACCGCACCGCGTACGAGAACGTGGCCTTCGCCCTCGAGGTGATCGGCAAGACCAAGGCGGTGGCCCGCCGGGTCGTGCCGGAGGTGCTGGAACTGGTCGGCCTCGGTGGCAAGGAGCACCGCTACCCGCACGAGCTCTCCGGTGGTGAGCAGCAGCGTGTCGCGGTGGCCCGGGCGTTCGTGAACCGCCCGTTGATCCTCCTGGCCGACGAGCCGACCGGAAACCTGGACCCGGACACGTCCATCGAGATCATGCGTTTGCTGGACCGGATCAACCGCACCGGTACGACCGTCGTGATGGTCACCCACGACTCCAACATCGTGAACCAGATGCGCCGCCGGGTCATCGAGATCGAGAGCGGCCGGATCGTTCGCGACCAGGCCCGCGGCGTCTACGGGTGACGAGGCCGACCCACCGCACCCCGATCTGACGACTAACACCTCACGCCGGAGAGCCGGAGGAAAATCCCGATGCGGATGAAATACGTCCTGTCCGAGGTACTGGTCGGACTGTGGCGCAACGTGACGATGACCATCGCGATGATCATCACGTTGGGTGTCTCACTGACCATGCTCGGCGCCAGCGGCCTGATCTACACCAAGGTCGCTGACATGAAGGAGCTCTACTTCGAGAACATCCAGGTGTCGGTCTTCCTGAAGACCGACATCTCCGAAGATGAGCGGGTCGCGCTGGGCGCCCGGCTGGAGTCCGACCCGCTGGTCTCGCAGGTCACCTACGTCAACAAGGACGAGGCGTTCCAGCGCTTCCAGGAGATGTTCCGCGACTCCCCGGACCTGCTCAGCGCGGTCAAGGCGGACCAGCTGCCCGAGTCCTACCGGCTCAACCTGGTGAACCCGGAGGAGTACAAGACCATCTCGGAGCAGTACGCCTCGGCCGAGGGGGTCGACCAGGTGGTCGACCAGAGTCAGGTGCTCGACAAGATCTTCAACCTGTTCACCGCCGGGCAGAACGTCGCGCTGGCCGCCGCCGTCGCGATGGCCGTCGCCGCGTTGCTGCTGGTCGCCAACACCATCCAGGTCGCCGCGTACAGCAAGCGGCGCGAGGTCGCGGTCATGAAGCTGGTCGGCGCCTCGAACTGGTTCATCCAGGCGCCGTTCGTGCTGGAGGCGGTGGTCGCCGGCCTGATCGGTTCGGTGCTCGGCCTCGGTGCCCTGGTCGCGCTGAAGAAGTTCCTCTTCGACGACGCACTGAGCGCCCTGCAGGGGCTGTTCGCCCCGGTCAGCTGGGGTGAGGTGCTGCTGACCTTCCCGATCATGGCCGGGGTCGGCGGCCTGATCAGCGCGGTCACCGCCTGGGTCACCCTCCGGTTCTACCTGCGGGTCTAGCTTCGGTGCGACGAGGGCCCTGCGACGCCGGAATAAACGGCGGCGGAGGGCCCTTGTCGTTCGGGTAGCATGATCTCCGCTTCGCGGGCGGGGGGCACATCCGCTTCGCGGCCGGTCGCGGTCGGGAGCGCACGGGAGAGGAGGTGGTGCCGCGATGCCACGGGAGAAGGGGCGCAAGGTCGTCGCCTCCAACAAGAAGGCCCGGCACGACTACGCCATCCTCGACACCTACGAGGCGGGCATGGCGTTGACCGGCACCGAGGTCAAGTCGCTGCGTGCCGGGCGGGCGTCGCTGGTCGACGCGTTCGCCCAGGAGCGCGACGGTGAGCTGTACCTGCACGGCATGCACATCCCGGAGTACACCCAGGGCACCTGGACCAACCACGAGCCCCGGCGGACCCGGAAGCTGTTGCTCAAGCGGCTGGAGATCGACCGGCTGATCGGCAAGACCCGCGAGAGCGGGCTGACCCTGGTGCCGTTGCAGGTCTACTTCTCCGACGGCTGGGCCAAGGTGGAGATTGGCCTGGCCAAGGGCAAGAAGGCGTACGACAAGCGCCAGGACCTCGCCAAGCGGGATGCCGACCGGGAGATCCAGCGAGTCGTGGGCCGGCGAGGTAAAGGGATGGACGACTGATTTGTCCGGATTTTCCTTGCGTCCGGTCGGCGACCGGGCACCGGGATGATTCCGGTTGCGGCAGGCGTTACGCTTGTCGGAGCCGCCGGAGATTCGGCGGCCTGTCGAGGGGGTGACTGGTTTCGACTTCGTACGTTGCGGCAGGGGAAGCGAGCCGAGGAAGCCGACGTCGTCTCGAGAATCGTTCGTCGGAAACCAATAAGCGCCAAGAACAATCGCGCTGACTTCGCTCTCGCCGCCTGAGGCGAGTAGCAAGTCTGTCGGCCTGGGAGCGCCTTCGACCCAGTTAGCCGGCATCAGCTAGAAGGCTGGCCAACCGGACCCGGTCGCGGGGTCCGTGCGGCGAGATCAATCAGCGACTGGGCCCGTCACACCGACTCGCTCGCGTGATCGGAGGGGCCGAGTAGAGGCACAGCGAGCTGCGCTCGGAGAAGCCCTGACAAGGCGGCGAAGGACCCGGGTTCGATTCCCGGCACCTCCACCACCCGTACTGTGCGCCTCGGTCGGACGACCGGGGCGCACAGTCGTCTCCAGCCGGGAACCGGCCGCGGTGGGCGGAACCGGCCGCGGTGGGCGGAACCGGCCGCGGTGGCGACCCGTCCGAACCGGTATGCGTCGATCAGCCGCCCTGCTGGGCCTGCCCCTGATGATGATCCTGGCCGGGTGCGCCCCGGCGGCCACCGAGCCGCTCGGGCCCGGTGGCGCGGTCGGCACCCCGCCCGACGCAGCGCAGCGCCAGGCGGCGTTCGACCGACGGGCGACCGAGATCGCCGGGGCATGGCCGCCCGGCGGGACGTGGACCAGCGGGTACACGCCGCTACAGGATCCCACCGTGCTGGTCGGGGAGCCCGACTTCACCCCGGCGACCGAGGCCGCCTTCCAGGACGGTTGGTACCGGACCGTCGTCACCCTGCCCGACACCCGGCCCGCCGACGGTACGGCGCGCTTCCTGGACGGCTCGACCGAGCTGCCGCTGATCAGTGCGGCCGAGGCGTACCGGCAACTGAACCAGGGGGGCCAGGGAGCCTGCCCCGAAGCGGAACCCGCCACCGCGCCGCCGGCCACGGCCGGACCGGACGCGGCGGTGAGCAGCCGGCCGCAGGGCGCCTGCGCACCGCTGACCGTCACGAAGGTCGAGCTGGGCACCGCGCCGGTGCACACCACCCGGGGATCGGCGCAGGTGCCGGCGTGGTTGTTCACCGTGGCCGAGATCGGTGCGATGGTCGCCCGGGTGGCGGTCGTACCCGGCGCGGTCGGTGCCGTGCCCGAGCCGCACACCCCGCCCGCGCCGACCCTGCGGGATCTGGTGAGCGCCCAGGACATCGAGGCCGCCGACGGTACGACGATCACCTACCGGCTCGGTGTGGGCAGCTGCGACACCGGGATCACCCCGCTGGTGCAGGAACACGACCACGTGATCGTGGTCGGCGGCACCGTCGTCCTGCCCACCGACGGCTGCGACGACATGCTCAACCTGCATCCGGTCGAGGTGACCCTGGCGGCACCCGTGGGCACGCGGCTGGTCCTGGACGCGCTCAGCGGCGCCCCGCTGCGACTCGCCACCGGTTGACCGCCGGCGGCGGCTGCCAGCTCAGAGGATCGGTGGGATGTCGGTGCGGATCGGCACCGGCAGCACCGTCGGCCCCTCCGCCCGCAACGCCGTCCCGAGCGCCTCGCCGAACTGCTCGGGCGTGTCGGCGACGGTCGTGGCACAGCCGTAGCCGCGGGCGATCGCGGTGAGGTCCAGTCCGGGCAGGTCCAGTCCCGGTACGCCGGGGGTGTTCTTGAGTTCGGCGAACGCCTTGAGGATGGCGTACTGCTGGTTGACCGGGACTACGACGGCCAGCGGCAGGCGCAGCTGGGCGGCGGTCCACAGTGCCTGCACGGAGTAGTGGAACGAGCCGTCGCCGATCACCGCGACCACCGGCCGGTGCCGGCCGGTGTCGCGCTGGGCCAACGCGATGCCGACGGCCGCCGGCAGGCCGTAGCCGAGCCCGCCGCTGGCCATCGTGAAGTACGACCCGGGGCGGGTGAACCGTAGCCGGCGGCGCAGCGCGGAGAGGTTGGACGGTGACTCCTGCACCAGCACCCCGTCCTCGGGCCAGTACCGGGCCAGCGCGGCGAAGAGCGCGTCGGCACTGAGCGGGATGGTGTCCTCCACCGGGGCCGGCTCGGGCGGTGGCGGTGGCGGTCGGCGGTCCACCGGCGGCACCAGCTCGGTCAGGGCGGCGAGGGTGAGCCCGGCGTCGCCGAGCAGGCTGTCGCCGACCGGTGCGCGGGCCGCCTCGTCGGGATCGTCGGTGACGTGCAGCAGCCGGGCGCCGTCGGGCAGCGGATCGCCGGGTACGTGCGGGTAGTAGCGGAACACCGGTGCGCCGACCACCAGCACCGTGTCGTGCCCGCGGAGCCGCTCCGCCAGCGGGCCGGCGGCGAAGGGCAGGACCCCCTGGAAGTGCGGGTGGTTCTCGGGAAAGGCGGTCCGCTCCGGTGCCGGTGCCGACCAGACCGGCGCGGCCAGCCGCTCGGCCAGGGCGACCGCGGCCCCCCAGGCGTCGGCCCGGTCGACCGCGGCGCCGAGCACCACCACCGGTGACCGGCTGTTCGCCAGCGTCGTGGCGAAGTCACGCAGCCGTTGCGGGTCGGGGGCGAACCGGGTGGCGACCGTGCGGGCCTGTGGCGGCGGGTCGGCGGGCTGCACCCAGTCGTCCAGCGGCAGGGAGAGGAAGACCGGCCCGGCCGGCGGCTGGACCGCGCTCGCGTAGGCCCGCATCAGCGCCGCCGGTACGTCCTGCGCGCGGACCGGCTCGTGCGACCACTTGACGTACGGCTGGGGCAGCTCGGTGGGGCGGCGGGCGGTGAGCCGGGGTTCCAGCAGCAGCATCTCCCGGGTCTGCTGACCGGCGGTGACGATCAGTGGGGTGCGATTGTGCCAGGCGGTGACGATGTTGCCCATCGCGTTGCCGGTACCCGGTGCGGTGTGCAGGTTGACATGCGCGGGCCGGCCGGTGACCTGGGCGTACCCGTCGGCCATGCCGACCGCCGACGCCTCGTGCAACGCGTGCACGTAGTGGAAGTCGTCGGGGAAGTCCTGCAGGAAGGGCTCCTCGGTCGAGCCGGGGTTGCCGAAGACAGTGGTCAAGCCCAGCGCGCGGAGGAGGTCGTAGGTGGTGTCGCGGACCGTTGCCATCGCACTGAATCTAGCCGGGCAACTTGCGGAAGAAAGGCCATTCGCCGGTGCTCGGGTTCGTCCACCGCCGGTCCGGGGCACCCCTACCTGCCCGCCCTGTGCGGACACCGACCACTGCTGTCGATCAGCCGACGATCGGACCGTCGCCACGGTCCGGGCCGCAGGCTATGGTGCCAGGCATGGCAATGACAGCGCGGACGGCACCGGTGGGGCCTGCCGTCGTTGCGGGTGACCGGTTCCGCCGCCGGTGCGCGGCTGGTGGGTGCGCCTGATGCAGGGAGAGGGGCAGGCGATCGGCGGGCAGGCTACGGAGTCGATGACCGGGAAGCTGCTGGTGGCGACGCCCGCGCTGAAGGACCCGAACTTCGACCGTACGGTCGTGCTGCTGGTCGCCCACGAGCCCGGTGGCGCGCTCGGTGTGGTGCTCAACCGGGCCACCGAGGTGCCGGTGGCGGACGTCCTGCGGGAATGGGGCGACCTGGCCCGACACCCGGCGGTGCTGTTCGAGGGCGGCCCGGTGCAGCCCGATTCGGCGATCTGCCTGGCCCGGATGCGCCAACCGGTCCGCCGGCTCAAGGGCTTCCACCAGGTCTCCGGCGCGGTCGGCACGCTGGACCTGTCGGTCGATCCGCATCGGCTGCGGGAGAACGTCCAGAGCATCCGGGTCTTCGCCGGGTACGCCGGCTGGGGGACCGGGCAGCTGGAGCAGGAGGTCGAGGACGGCTCCTGGTTCGTGCTGGAGGCGCTGCCCGGCGACGCCTTCGTCGAGCGGCCCGACGACCTGTGGCCGATGGTGCTGCGCCGGCAGGGCGGCATGATGGCCGCGGTGGCCCATTTCCCGCCGGATGTGGCGCTCAACTGACCCGACGGGCGCGACACCCCGCGAGATGACCATGCCGAGGGGTGTGTGTATAGTTCTCTCCGTGCCCGGGCGACCGGGCGCGACCGCAAGGGGCCGTGGCGCAGCTGGTAGCGCACCACACTGGCAGTGTGGGGGTCAGGGGTTCGAGTCCCCTCGGCTCCACCCGAAACCGCAGGCCAGCGGCATTTTCAAGCGATGCTTGTGAATGTCGCTGGCTTCGCGTATCACCTCGTCTCACGAGGTGAAGGCTGTTGGGCCTCCTGGGATGGCCTGCCCCAGCCGTCGGGGCAGCCGCGAACCGTCCTTCTTCCGGAGCGATGTGCCTGGTGGTAGTGGCTGCGTCGGCCCGTTGGCCCGCCCGGCTCGTCGAAGTTTGCCGGGTCCGAGACCGTCAGCAAGGCACAGCACCACATCGAATCTGTGCTGGTGTGGCAACGCCTGGGTAGCCGTGAGTACCGTGTCCGATGCCGTCCTGCCGGGCTGCGGGCCGTGATCACTGCCGTTCGGTGTCGCGGTCTGAGCTGGGGGTCGGAGGTGTCGGCGAGCGGCAGCTACCAGATCCACCGGCTAGCCGGGGTACGGAGGCACGAGGCCGAGTTGGGCATCGGCATTCGGGGCATGGAGCCGGGGTGGGAACACTGGTCGGACGATGAGTGGACAGCCTGGTACGAAACGACGCCGTCTGAGCCCGATGTGATGGCGATGGCCGGTCGCTGGAGCATCGACCCGAGTGCTATCGACGACGCCACCGTGACGGCGACCGGCATCCACGGGCTACCCCCGATCGGCCTCTAACGCCCACAGTGACGATCCGGGTTGTAGGTTCTCGGTCCCCCTTGCGTACTCTGATCGGCCACGTCCGTCGAAACCAGTCCGGCCCAACGGATCTTGTTCTCACGGAGTGAGGTTCCCCTTGGGATGTGGACACCGGGTTACGCCGCGACTTGGTGGAGTGTAGTTGGTGTGAGGGTTTGTTCGTAGTCGGCGGGGCTGAGGTAGCCGAGTGCGGAGTGGCGGCGTCGGTGGTTGTAGAAGGCGATTCATCGGAACACGTCGCGGCGGGCGTCGGCCTCGGATGTCCAGCGTCGGTGGTCGACGTCGAGTTCACGCTTGCAGGTGGCGAAGAAGGCTTCGGCCAGGGCGTTGTCGTACGACGAGCCGATGCGTCCCATCGAGCGGCGGATGCCGTGCCGTTGGCAGGCGTCGGTGAAGTCGGCACTGCTGTACTGCTGCCCGCGGTCGCTGTGGAAGATCACGCCGTCAACGCGGCCGCCGCGGGCGGCGACGGCCGTGTCGAGGGCGTCGATGACCAGGCTGGTGCGCATGTGGGTGTTGATCGACCAGCCGATCAGTCGGCGGGTGGCGATGTCGATGACGGTGGCCAGATACAGCCAGCCGGCGCCGACGCGCAGGTAGGTGATGTCGCCGCACCAGCGCTGGTCGGGTGTGGTGGCGGTGAAGTCGCGGCCGAGCAGGTCCGGCGCCGGCGGGGTGGCCGGGTCCGGGATGGTGGTGCGTTTGCGGCGGCGAAGGTGCCGGCCGACGACGTCGCGTTGCCGCGTGATTCGCTCGACCCGCTTGCGGTTGACACGCACACCTTGGGCGCGTAGCTCGACGGTCACCCGAGGGGATCCGTAGGTGCCGTCGGAGTCGGCGTGAACCTGGGTGATCTGTGCGGCGAGGGCGTCCTCGGCGGCGGCGCGGGCCTGACGGGCGGGTTCGCTGCCGGTCCAGCGGTAGAACCCGGAGCGGGACACCGCCAGGACTCGGCACAGCCGCTTGACGCCGAAGGTGGCGCGGTGGGCGGAGATGAACCGGAAGCGGCTGGTCACCGATCCATCTCCTTCGCGAAATAGGCGGCTGCCTTGCGCAGCATCTCCTTCTCCTGCCGCAGCTCAGCCATCTCACGCCGCAGACGGGCGATTTCGGCGTCCTTGTCCGCCACCGACACCCCCGTCACCGGAGGCAGCCGTACCCGTACCGGTCTGCCGATCCCGCTTACGAACCCAGTTCCGCAGGGTCTCGTGACTCATCCCCAGCTCACGGGCGACCTGGTTGATCGGCCGCCCCGACGAGTGGACCAGGTCGACCGCGTCACGCTGAAACTCTTCCGTGTACTTCGATTGTGAGACTGGTGCGGCATCGTCGTTGGCCGTGGTCTGACCCGTACTTCGATTGGCTTCCTGCCTTGCGTCCGATCTGTCGGCTGCGGCCAAGGGCGGTGCTGTCCGCCGCCGGGCCGGCGGGGTGTGTCCCGATAGGGGCCTTGCCGCATGAGGCACCGTCACAGTCCTGACCATCCCAGCGGGCCCGGCGACGAGCAACGCCGCCAACTCCTGAGGAGCCCGCCGCATGACCGACCTGCTCAAGGCAGCAGTCCACACCCGTGCCGTCTCATCTGGCTCGGACAGTGAAGTCGTCCTTGGCATCGACACGCACAAGGATGTCCACGTCGCCGCTACGGTCAGCACCATGGGCGTACTCCTGGGCACCCGAACGTTCCCGGCCACCGCGGCTGGCTACGAACAACTGCTTACCTGGGCCCGGACACACGGCACGGTGCAGCGTGCCGGCGTCGAGTGCACCAGTTCGTATGGCGCCGCGTTGACCCGGCACCTCCACGACCACGGCATCAAGGTCATCGAGGTCAACCAGCCCGACCGAGCCACGCGTCGCCGACGCGGCAAGACTGACGCGATCGACGCCGAAGCCGCCGCCCGAGCGGTCCTGTCCGGGCGGGCAACCATCACGGCAAAGACGACCAACGGTGCGGTGGAAGCACTGCGCCTGTTCAAGCTCGCCAAAGACTCCGCGAACAAAGCCCGTACTCAAGCAATCAACCAGCTCAAAGCCGTCCTCGTCGGTGCCGACCCCTCGCTACGTGAGGCGCTGAGCGGGCTCGGACCCAAGACACTCTTCCGCCGCTGCGCCGAACTCCCGCTCCCAGCGGCAACGGCCTCGATCACCGCCAAGGCGGTCGTCCACACCCTGCGGCTCCTTGCCCAGCGCATCCACCAGCTCACCGCCGAGATCCGCGACCTGGAGCGCCAGCTCACCGAGACGATCACCGCAACTACGCCAGAGCTGCTTCAACGGCAAGGCGTCGGACCGGACAGCGCCGCCGCCCTGCTCATCGCCGCCGGCGACAATCCCGAACGGATGCAGCACGAAGCTGCCTACGCCGCGCTCTGCGGCACCAGTCCGGTCGAAGCCTCATCAGGCAAGACCCAACGGCTCCGCCTCAACCGAGGCGGCGACCGTCAAGCGAACGCTGCCCTCTACGGGATCGTGATCACCAGGCTGCGATGGGACCAACGGACTCGCGACTACCTCGACCGGCGTCTCGCAGAAGGCAAGACCCGCCGCGAAGCCATCCGCTGCTTGAAGCGATACGTCGCCCGCGAGATCTTCACGATGCTCCAACCAGCCGCCGCTTGACGACCATAGGGGCATCGGACGCCCCAACGGGGACACCCCTTCCTCTGGACCAACGTCCAGTCTCAGGGTGTCCACGTCTCAGGGGGAAGCCCAAGGTGAGGAGGTGCCGTGATGACGGCGACACTGGACGATGTGACCGGACGGAAGAAGCGGGCTGAGCCGCCAGCCTTTCAACCTCTGTAGTCCCGGCTTGGTAGCTCGCAGGCGGCTTCCGTCGACCGGGATGCCGGATGGGCCGGCCCTGTGGCGGGGCAACTACCACCATAGTCCTGGGACACGTCGCTGGGTGTAAGAAACTCCGGGGTTTCGAACAAGTACGGGTAGACGCATCTCTGGAGGCATGGTGCCCGCCGAACATACACGCGCTGCCGTAGCAGCGGATCGACAGCGACTGACCGACCTGTTCCTTCGCCACGGGGACGCGATCTATGCATATGCCAGTCATCGGGTGACCGCTGAAGCTGCTAAGGATGTAGTGAGTGAGGTTTTTGCAGTGGCGTGGCGTCGGCTCGACTCTATACGTCCCGGAGAGGAGCGCCCATGGCTATTTGGTGTCGCACGGCGCGTTATTGCCACCGAAAAACGGCAAGTCGCTGATTGGGTCGCGCTGCACCAGCGCCTACAGGAATTCCCCGGCGAGGGCCTCGCTGACCATGCGGACGGTATCGTCGAGCAGCGCGAGGTGGTAGCTGCCCTGGGCAGACTCAGCGAGGCGGATCGCGAAGTCCTGCTGCTTCGCTACTGGTATGACTTGGCGGGACGCGATGCGGCGATCGCGGCGGGCTGCAGTCAAGCGGCTCTTGCGGTTCGCTTGCACCGAGCGAAACGTCGTTTTGCGGAAATAATTCGATTGAAGATCACCCAAAGTGGATCGACTACTCATTCGAATGCAGGTCAATCTCAAACAGGAGCAGCGCGTTGAAACTCTCGAACGATCAGGTGGAAAGGCTCCTCCGCGGGTCAAGGCCGGATCTATCAAACGGATATGCCCGCGGGACGGACGGAAAAGCAGTATTGAAAGACGTGCTGACGACAGGACAAAGATCCGCCAAGCGGCGTCGGCCCTCGCTCCGCGCCACGCTTGCAGCCACGGCGTTGGGGGTAGTGTTTGTTGGTGGGGCTACGGCGGCAATCGCCCGTTACGATGCGCCAATTGCCTCGCCCGAGTACCTGCCGGCCTCCGATTCGGCCTTTGTGTGTTCGACAGAAGGCCTTCAGAGTCAGGCGGAAACCGGCCTTGAGGAAGGAGAAGAACCAGTTGATGCGTGTCGCAGGATCTGGCGCCGAGTCTTCGATGAAGAAGCGCCGCAAAGCTTATTCTCGTGCGTGATCGGCGGGCCGACCCCTTCGACACAGGAGCCAATTCAGCCGCCGGCCGGAAAGCTAATCTATATCATAGATGGCGATAAGTTTAATAACGCTCCCGAGACCTGCGGGTCTGTCGGTCTTCAGGTGGCTCCCGTACGCCCGAGCACTTCGTCGCCGCAAGCTCCCGAGACAGGCTCCTCTTACCCTGTCCCGCCTACTCCGGCTCTTGAGAGCACTCGTGCAAGTTAGCGGACAGATCAGGCGTGCCCGGAGAAACTCTCCGGACACGCCTGATGTGCCGCTACGTTACGGCCAGTTCGGCTTCCAGGGAGAAGGAACGGGGCCGCAGACATGCACGCCGTCGATCCTGTCGTTAGCGTTCCCTCCGCCCGACTCAGCGGCGTCTAGCGCCAGATTGGCTCGCCGAGTGCCAGCAGCAACTGACAAGATTCTGTCCCAATTATTGTTGCCCACGTGGTCGTAGAAGTACGACCAGGTCCCACTACTCTGGTTGTTGTTGATGGACGAAATCTTGTCGTTCCACACACCGCCGCCCGGATAGGCGTAGTTGCCCAAGTTCCATTCCCGGCCGCACACCGTGAAGTTGAGACTGGGGTTAGTGTACTGTCGGTGCGCGTAGGCGCACATGTAAAGGCTGGGGCACGGCGGGTCTGCTTCTGCCCCCCGCGCCCCGCCGTTAGCTGGCGGCAGCTGCATTATCAGCCCGGGGGCTAGTTCGATTTCCGCCGGACCAATCTGACGGGAGCCCGGCGTGCGCTTCAGGACGTCGGCGATGCCCGCCGCCAATTGCCTCTCGGTGGGCGCCACGGTTGCCGACTCCCAGTCGTAACTGTCACTCGAGGCCGGTGCGGCGATACCCGACGCGGGGGTCATGAGTAAAGTCACGCAAGCAGTCACTGAGGCTGCCGCCAGAACCCTGACCAGCCGAAATGCAGGTTTTGACAAGATAGGACCCTTCCCCGTCGATTGAACTTCGGTGACCGAGTGCAACCTGCAATTCACAGCGAGTGGTTGACTACGTCAATGCCTGTAATTTTTTCCGAAAGGAGATACTCCGACAGTCATTTGGGGGAGATTGACCCATTTGAAACAGCCAGATGAAGTAGGAGCCCGAGTGGCGACAAGAGCCGCAGGTCGGCCACTTGGACCCCCAGGGCCATTGCGTGTTGGTGTAACTGCTGGTCACGGCCTCAATCAGCACGGCCGTTTCAAGATCACTTTGTGGGTTCGGGGATGGCGAATGGTCTGGTCATGTGACGGCTGGCCCAGCGGGTGGCTTCGGTGATGTCAGGGCGGCCGGCCAGGCGTAGCGCGTTGATGGCGAGGTTACGCAGCGAGGCGAGGATGCGGGGTCCGGATCGGGTGCGCACGGTGGTGTGGTCTTCGCGGTAGTAGGTGTCTCGGATCCAGTGCAGGGCTTCGATGGCCCAGTGGCCTTGAACGTAGCCGGCGAGGTCGGCGGGTCTGGCCTGGTGAGGGGTGTGGCTGGCCACGCCGAGTTGAGCGACGGCGGACAGGTGCCGGCCGGTGGTGTCGGTGACGTAGCGTTCGATCAGCCAGACCTGGTTGACGTGCGGGAACGGCAGATCGGGTGGGGCGGGCAGAACCTGGATGGTGCGGCGGGTGATCCGTCCGTGTCCGGTGTCGACACTGCTGTGGGCGATCGGCGTGTCCGCCCAGGACAGCGCGTTCAGGGTGTCGAACAGTGCCCGTCGGTTCTCCTTGACCGCGAACACGAATTGCTTGCCGTTCTCGACCTGGAGCCTGGCCAAGCTGGCCGACTTCCTGGTCGCTGAGGGGGTGGTTGACGACATCAGCCACGAGGGCCTGCGGGTCCTGCTCCGCGAGGAGGGCGTGTCGTTTCAACGCGTGAAGACCTGGAAGACCTCCCGCGACCCGGACTACGCCGCCAAGAAGGCCCGGGTCGAGCACCTCTACGCGATCGCTGACGGTGAGGTCATAGCGGAGGACGACGAGCCCGAGGTCGTGTTCTGCCTGGACGAGTTCGGTCCCCTGAATCTCCAACCTCATCCTGGACGGCAGTGGGCCGAGCGCGGTGGACGGCACAAGGACCCTGACCGCGAGCCCAGGCCCCGCAGGCGGGCGACCTACACCCGACCGCATGGGATCAGGCACCTGTTCGCCGCCTACGACCTGGGCAAGGACAAGCTCTACGGCCACATCAAGCCGACGAAGACCCGCACACGGTTCCTGGAGTTCTGCCGCTACCTGCGCAGCCTGCACCCGCCGCAGACCCGCATCGCGATCGTGCTCGACAACTACTCCCCGCACCTGACCACGAAGAAGGACACCCGGGTCGGCGACTGGGCCACGGCCAACAACGTCGAACTCGCCTACACACCCACCAACAGCTCCTGGCTCAACCGCATTGAGGCCCAATTCACCGCCCTGCGCTACTTCACCCTCGACGGCACCGACCACACCAGCCACAAGCAGCAGGGCAGCATGATCCGCCGCTACATCATCTGGCGGAACAAGAACGCCGCCGACGAACGCCTACGCGAGGTAGTCAACAGGGCGAACGTTGCCTGATGCGGCACTAGATCAGCTCTTCGAGCGACACGGCCTCGTCGGAGCGCATCCTGGGGTCAACTTCTTCGACGGCGACAGGAACATCGGGGAAGCCGATGTCGTCCTACTGTTCGCCGACGGGAGCCTCGTACCCGTCGAGGTGAAGCGCCGTATCGCGGGAGCGGACCAGCGTATGGCTGAGTCGCTGGACGTCTTGTCGGAAGCACTTCGGGCACCGTACGACATCGTCGCGGTCACCCAGCCGGCCCGCGACTGCCCCGAACTCCAACGGTTCGCACGTGAGCTTCCGGACCGCCCCCGGCTGCTCCTCACCGACGACCAACTCCACGCGAAGCACGCGATATTCATGCTGAACGACAACCCGTTCGCGTGGTCGCCGCAGGACGAGGAGGCGGAGAGAACCGGACAGGAGCAGTTTCTCGACATGCTGGCCTGCGACGAACTCACCGCACCGCAGGACTGGGTGAGCGAACAGCTACTGACTCGCGACTTGTCATGATTTACGCCGGGGCTTGGCTCATGAGTGCTACCAGCAGCGACAGTGACCCAAGGAAGAAGCCCCACGGTGTCGATGATTTAGAGGGCAATCCGTGATCTGCATCACCGGTGGAGGGAGAGGCGCTGGTCTTGAACTCCAACGCCTCTCCCAAGGTGGAGCGCCGTGATATCTCACAACCGTCTCACGGACGGTCCGGGAAGACCCGGTATCGGTTGGCATGGCCCGGCCGATTGCCTGGCCCCTGACCTGCATCCCTGGCACGGGCTGGCACTGTCCGGCGCCCCCCGGCAGCCCGGCTAGTTCACTGGCAGTGTGGGGGTCAGGGGTTCGAGTCCCCTCGGCTCCACCCTTGTTTCCGCAGGTCAATCGGCATTGGTCATCGACCAATGCCGATTTTCTGATCATCGTGCTCACAGGTGTGCTCACACGATCGCCCCACACTGCTGCTCGATGATCGGCGGCAGGTCGTGCATCACACCGATCTTCAGCAGGCATTTCGCTGTGATCTTGGCTGTTGGCCTGATCGAGGTGAAGTGTGGGTTAACCGCTCCGTTCATAGAGGCTGTGCCGCTACCAGCGGATGGCGCCCGGAGCGTCGCACCCAGGTATCGATGGTGGCCTGCCCTGTGCTGCGCCACCTGACCGGGCCCGTTCGTTTCCGGCCTTGTCTACACCGGTTCAACTGCATGGCGAGGTGCCCGACCGGCAGGCGTGGCCGCTGGCGTGGACATGTATATCGTGGGATAGACATTCAGACTGCCCCGAGGAGGCTCGTGTCATGGCTACGATGCTCGACCGAGACTCGCCGGTGCCCCTCTACGCCCAGTTGGGCGACATCCTGCGCGAGCGCATCGCGTCCGGGGAGTGGGCACCGGGAAGCAAGATCCCGTCCGAGAACGAGCTGAACACCATGTACGGTCTCAGCCGAATGACCGTGCGCCAGGTGCTCAACCGTCTCGTTGACGAGGATCTGCTCTACCGTGTGCAGGGCAAGGGCACCTTCGTCGCCCATCGCAAGATCAGTACCCGATCCCCCGCGTACCTGGGGATCCGGGAGCAGTTGGAGCAGCAGGGATACGCGACGCGCACCGTGGTACTCGGCATCGATGTTGTCGAGCCGCCCCAGTCCGTGGCTGAACGGCTGGACCTCCCCGTCACCGACCGGGTCGTGCGGATCCGGCGCCTGCGGTTCGTCGACGACCAGCCGATCAGCCTGCACGAGTCGTACATCCCCGAGCAGCGTGCCCGTGACCTCGTCACCGCGGAACTCTCGGAGCGGCAACTGTGCGTCGTGCTCGAGGAGGACTTCGGCCTTGCGATGTCGTTCATCGCCGAGACCCTGGTGTCGGTGCCCGCGCCGAGAGCCGAGGCCGCCCAGCTCGACGTCAGCCCGGGTGCGCCGCTGCTCCTGCTGGAGCAGACCATCTCAAGTGCCGACCGTCGACCGTTCGAGCTCGCGCGGATCTACTTTCGCGGCGACCGCATCAGACTCGAGTTCCAGTACGAACGTTGACCACCCGGCGGGGCACCCGGACCGGACGGGGGCGAACTGGCCTCCCCGGACAGTGGGCCTACCCGACGAGTACGGCTTCGAGCGTGGCAAGCCCTACGATGCCGTCGTGCAGGGCCAGGTCACCCGCGAGCACAGTGGCGGGCCGCCCGGGCTCACCGAGGTCGGAGAGGACGGCGGTGGCTGCGGGAAAGTCGTCCTCGTGGGTGTAGGCGCTCACGGTCACGACGTGTGCGATACCGGCGGCGGCAGCAGCCGCCGCGCCCGACTGTGAGTCCTCCACGACGACGGCCTGCTGGGGCGAGCGTCCGAGCACGGTCAGGGCGTAGCGGTAGATGTCGGGGGCCGGCTTCTTGTTCGCGACGATGTCACCGGCGAAGATTCCGCTCAGTCGCTCGACGAGGTCCGATCCGAGCACGCTGTCTGCCACCGCGCGGACACTGGGCAGGGCCGAGGTCGAGGCGATGGCGACCTGCCACCCGGCGTCGAGCGCCTCGGCCACGATCCGGCGGATGCCGGGCCGCCCGGGCAGTCCCTGCGTGACGAGGCGGACGTACTCCGCCGTCTTGACGGCGTGCAGTCGGGCGATGACGGCGTCGAGTTCGGCGGCGTCGGTCGGCAGCCCCGCTTCCGGGTGCTCGGTCACGAGCGTACGCATGCGCTCCTTTCCGCCGCCTATGCGCAGGAGCGGACCGTACTCCTCGGCCGTCCACTGCACCGGGATGCCCAGCTCGCTGAACGCGTGGTTGAAGGCGGGCAGGTGTGAATCGCGCTCGGTCTCGGCGAGTACGCCGTCACAGTCGAGCAGCAGCGCACGCGATGCGGTCATCGGGCCGTCTCCGTGACGAGGCGGGCATGCTGCGCCGAGCCGAACATCTCCATGTGCTCCGTGAGCATCGGTTCGATGCGTTCGTCGATCGCGCGGAACAGCGCCGTGGGTTCCCATTTGCCCGTCCGCTCCGCCTCGACGAGGTGATCGCGGGCACCTTCCATGTAGGCGCGCTTGAGCGCCGTCGAGATGTTGATCTTCGCAATGCCCGCGTCGATGAACTCCCGGAACTGGTCGGCGGTAAGACCCGTTCCGCCGTGCAGGACGACGGGGAGGTCGGTGCGACCACGCAGTTCGCGGGCACGCGCGAACTGCAGCGTTGGCTCGGACGTGTACAGCCCGTGGGAGGTGCCCAACGCCGGGGCGAGCATGTCGACGCCGGTGATCTCTGCCGCGTCGACGAGCTGCTCGATCGTGTAGCCGTGCAGGGCCAGGTCGCTGCCGACGCCGTCCTCGACACCGACGATGTTCTCGATTTCCGACTCCACCGAAACCCCCGCCGCGTGTGCCTCCAGGGTGACGGCACGGGTCGTGGCGAGCGCCTCGTCGAAGTCGAGGTGGGAGGCGTCGTAGAGCACCGACGACCATCCGTTGGCGATCGCCTCGGTCACCACGGCAGGGTCGGGGCAGTGGTCCAGGTGCAGTGAGACGGGCACGTCCGCGTCCTGCGCGACGGCGCGGACGATCGCGGAGATCACGGCGGCGCCGCTGAGCTTCACCGTCTTGACGGAAGTCTGCAAGATCACGGGCGACCCGGCCCGACTCGCGGCGGACACGACGGCGCGGATGGAGAGCTCGTCGACGATGTTGACGGCGGGTACGGCGTACTTGCCGGCCTGTGCTGCTCGGACGAGGTCGAGCGTTTCGGCGAGGGGCACGGTGGCCTCCGGATTTTCTGGGAATGCGGGGCCCGTCTCGAGGCCGAGAGGAGCGGAGATGACTATTGCTATACATGACTATACGTGTGTAGCCTGCATGACACAAGTCGAGTCCCGGTAGCACAGCGGAAACACCCAGGACACCTCGAAGACGCTGTTGTCGGCAGAAACGGAGCCGCACGTGGGAATCAGTCGCATCTACCTGCAGACGATCAACTGCACCGACCTCGATGTCTCGCTCGAGTTCTACACACAGGTCTTCGGGTTCGTGGACGTCACGCCCGAACGCGACGCCGCACTCCAGGCAGATCTCGAGAACAACGTCTACCCGGCCCTGTTCGGCGTCGATGGTCCCGTCGCCTTCCGCGAGGCGTACCTCGCCGAGACGGAAGGGAAGCCGGGCGATGCCCTCATCCACCTCTTCCAGTGGCGGACCCCGGCGCCCGTCGGCCGCAACGCGTACCCGACCTCCAACCACGTCGGGCTGGTCCGCACGCAGTTCCAGGTCGACGACTTCGACGGGGTTCGCCAGCGGCTGATCGCTCGCGGGGCCAAGTTCTACGCCGACGAGTTCGAATGGCTCGGCGCCGGCAACTCCGCCAACCCCCCGAAGCCGTCCCGCCTGATCTCGGCACTCGACCCCGACGGGGTCATGATGCAGATCAAGGCCCGCTGACCAGCGCCCTCCTCCAGAAAGCGCATACCCGCCATGGCCGTAACCATCGCCCACCGCTGCATCCACGCTCGCGACATCCACGAGACGCTCGCCTTCTACACCGGCCTGCTCGGCCTCACGACCCGCGAGAACTCGCAGTTCCCCGACAAGGGGATCATGTTCAGCCGCGACAACATCGACTCGCCCGACCCCGTCATCGCCGACTACATCAACGCTCTCGTCACCGAGAAGCTGCCCACGCTGTACGCCATGCCTGCCGTCAAGCAGTTCGACATCGCCGGAATCTTCATGGCGGTGCCGGGGACCGAGTCGACGGGCCCCTGGATCGACACGTTTCTGTGGAACTACCCGCCCTACGCCAACCACGAAGCGTACGAAGAGGTCAACCACGTCGGGTTCGCTCGCCTAGAGTTCCTGGTGGACGACTTCGAAGGGACGCGCGAGCGACTCCGCGAGGCGGGCGCGCGGTTCATCTCCGAGGAGATCGTCATCCCTGCCGGCGTGCTGCCCGACGGCCCGGTAGGCCCGACGCGCGCGATGTCACTGCGCGATCCCAACAACATCGTCATCGTCCTGATCGAGGCGTGAGGGGGATGCCATGACAAAGCGCTACCTCCTCGGCATCGACGTCGGCTCCAGCGGTATCCGCGCGGGTGTCTTCGAGGCCGACGGCAGCTTCGTGGCGGGCGGTTCGGCGAGCTTCATCGCCCGCTCCGCCCAGCCTGGTCAGCTCGTCTACCACGACGACGATCTCCGTACCGCCCTCTACACCTCGATCCGCAACGCGATCGCGAAGGGCGTGGACCCACGGGAGATCGAGGGCGTGAGTGTCGCGGTTCCCGCCACGCTCACGATGTTCGACCGGGACGGCGGTATGCCCTTCCACATGATGTCGGTGATGGACGGCCGCGCCGGCCGCTACTACGGCGAAGCGCGCCAGCGACTTGAGGCCGCCGGTCTGTCGCTCGACGACTTCTTCCGGATCAATCGGGCACCGATGATCTGGCTGACCCAGTTCCTCGCCCTGCGCGATCTGTACCCGGCCGAGTTCGACCGCGTGCAGAAGGTCGGGCTTTCCGGTCACTCGGCCGTTATCCGGGCGCTGGGCTACGACGGCTACGCCGACACCGACGACGAGGCGGCCTTCTCCAACATCTACGACGTCGAGCGCCGGCGGTACGACCCTTCCCTGGCGGCAGCCTTCGACATCGAACCGGCGATCTTCGCTCCGTTCCTGGCGCCCGGCACCCCGGTCGGCGCCGTCACCGCCGACGTCGCCGCGCAGAGCGGCCTCGTCGAGGGCACCCGGATCTACGTCGGCTCCAGCGATTCGGTCGCCCAGACCGTAGCCCTCAACGGGTTCGACCCCGATGTCTCGGTCCTGAGCCTTGGCACGACCGGAATCGTCATCAAGCGCACCCCGCACTTCATCGACATTCCCGACCCGACCACGACGATCACGACGGCGGGCTTCGACGACTGGAAGGTCAGCACGGGAAGCCCCTCCTTCGGCGCCAGCTACCGCTGGCTCAAGGAGAACATCTGCTATGGCGACGCGATCGACGCGACCGACGAGCAGGCCATCTACGAGCGCATCAACACACGCGCGGCCCGCAGTGCGATCGGCGCCAACGGCGTGACCTTCCTGCCCCACTTCTGGGGCACCCTCAGCAACCCGTTCGCGCGGACGACGCTCATCGGCCTCGACTTCACGAACACCACCGACGACGTCGTCCGTGCCGTGCTGGAGGGCACCGCGTTCGACCTCGCCGAGGCGATCGGCTTCGTCGACACGGCGGTCGGCGAGTCCCCGCCGATCCTGCGGACCACCGGCGGCGGCAGTCAGTCGCCGCTGTGGCTGCAGATCATCGCTGACGTCACCGGCCGCAGCCTGGAACTCACGCAGTGCCCACCGCAGTACACCGGATGTCTCGGTGCCGCAGCGATCGCGGGGATCGGCGCGGGTGTCTACGCCGATCACACGGAGGCAGCCCAGACCGTCGCCAAGGTCAACCGCGTCGTCGAGGCCGATCCGTCGACGGCCGACGCCTACCGGGAGGCGAGCGCCCTCTACGAGCGCGCCGCCCGGACGCTCTCCGAGCACGTCTACTCCGCTCCCGCACTGCCGCTTGCGGCGGCGTGAGCCCGACCCGAAAGAGCATCATCATGACCACCACACCACTTCTGGAAGGCAAGGTCGCCTTCATCACCGGTGGCGCTTCCGGCATGGGCCGGGCCTGCGCCCTGACCTTCGCCGCCGACGGTGCCCGCGTCGTCGTCGTCGACCTTAACGAGAAGGGCCTCGAGGAGACCGTCGCCCTCGTCGAGGCGCAGGGCGGCGAAGCCGCCTCGATCGTCTGCGACGTCAGCTCGGAGGAGTCCGTCAAGGCCGCGATCGACTTCACGATCGAGCGCTTCGGACGCCTCGACGGCGCGGTCAACAGCGCCGGCATCGACAGCAAGATGCATCCGTTCGCCGAGATCCCGACCGACGAGTGGAACCGCAACCTCGGCGTGAACCTGACGGGCCTCGCGTTCTGCGTCCGTTACGAGATCGAGCGGATGCTCGAGGTCGGCGGCGGGTCGATCGTCAACATCGCCTCCGTGGCGGGCCTGATCGGCGTACCCGGGATGGCCGACTACACGGCCGCCAAACACGGCGTGGTCGGCCTCACGAAGGCCGCGGCTGCCGACTACGCCCGGCAGAACGTACGGATCAACGTGATCTGCCCCGGCGTCATCGCCACCGCGATGATGGCAGAGCACTTCCAGGCGAGCCCCGAACTCGAAGCCGTCTACCGCAAGTCCAACCCCATGCACCGCTGGGGGACACCGGAGGAGATCGCCGATGCCGCCGCGTGGCTGCTGAGCGCTCGTTCCTCGTACGTGACCGCCCAGGCGATCGCCGTCGACGGCGGCGCCAACTCCACCGGGGGCTACTGACCCGAACCCGCACCTGTCACGGGAATGCGCCGACTGCGCGTCCCCGTGGCCGAGTGCGCCCTTCGCACGGACAGAACGGACCCCCGCCATGACGCTCGACACCGACGATACGACACACCGCACCACCACCTCGCCTGCTGCGTCCCCCGCTCTCATCCCCTGGCTGCCCCGCGGCCTGAGCATGGCGATCGCCTTCATGCTCCTCGTGACGATGAGCGAGATCGCCTTCTTCATGCCCGTCAACCTCTATGGTCCGATGGGCGCGGATCTCGGGCTGGCCCCCTCGGCCGTGTCCTGGGCGATCCTCGCCTCGGCGATCGCGTCGGCCGTGAGCACCCCGCTCATCGCCCGGCTCGGCGACATCCTCGGCCACCGCCGCGTGCTGGTGGGAACGCTCGTCCTGGTGGTCATCGGCTGGTTCGTCTCGGCTGCCGCCCTGACCGCGCCGCTGCTGTTGGCTGGGCGATTCCTCACCGGGTTCGGCAACGCCACCGCCGCGCTCACCCTCGCGATCGTCGCCCGACACCTCACCCAACCCGACCAGCGCAAGGCGATCGCCATCAACATCGCCGGCCAGGCCACGGCGACATCGGTCGGCTTCATCCTCAGCGGCGCGCTGCTCACGCTCGGCTTCTCGTGGCGGATCGCGTTCGCGGCGGGCGGCACTCTGCTGCTGGCCTGCTTCGTCGCGGTGCTCCTGCTCGTGCCCAAGGTCGACCAGCCGCGCACCCGCGTGCCGCTACGCGACTACGACATCCCCGCGATCGGGCTGCTCGGTGTCGGCCTCGCGGCGCTCACGATCGCCCTCAACCAGGTGCTCGTCTGGGGCAGCGGCTCACCGGAGTTCCTGTTCACCCTCGCGCTCGGTGTCGTGTGCATCGCCGCCTGGATCGGGTGGGAGTTCCGCGCCCCCAACCCGCTCGTCGACCTACGCATCGCCTTCTCCCGCAAGCTGTGGCCGGCTTTCACCCAGTTCCTGTTCTCCACGCTCGCGACCCTCACGCTGTTCAGCCTCGTGCTGACGTTCATGATGACGCCAGCCGAGACCGGCTACGGGTTCGGATTGAGCCCCGTCATGGCCGCCTGCGTCATGATCCCGTCCTCGCTGTTCGGATGGCTCGCCGCCCGGCTCACCCCGTCCCTGCTCGGCCGGGTGACGGCCCGCACGGGCATTCTCCTGCCCGGCGCGGGAATCTTCCTCACCTACGTGTTCTTCTACTTCTTCCACGGCAGCATCGTCGAGTTCGTCATCGTGACGGCGCTGTTCGGCTACTTCGTGCACGCGCTCGTCATCGCGAGCACGTCACTCATCGCCGCCGAGGCGCCCAAGGATCGCGCGGCGGCGACAACCGGGCTGTACATCGTGTTCGCGTCGATCGGTCAGGCGCTGGGCGCCGCGCTGTACGGCTTGGCACTGACCGCGTACGCCGATCCGGCCACGGGTGCCCCGACCGTCGACAGCTACCAGGTGGCCTTTGGGATGCTCGTGGGGGCCACGCTCTGCGGCCTGCTCGTCGCGTTGTTCATACCGCGCGGAATCCGCTTCGCGCAGGTGTCGCACTGATGGGCGGGCAGGGCCCAGCGAGTGCTGTCGCCGACGCGGGAACGGTTCCGCTCGGCCCTGCCCGGATCGGCCTCGTCGCCCTCGACATCGACGGCACCCTGATCGACTCGCCCCGCTCCGACCGGATCGCCCCCGCCGTCGTCGATGCCGTCCGGCGGGTTCGGGAGGCGGGCGTGCCGGTCGTGCTCGTCTCGGGGCGTACCCACGCCATGATGACCCCCTACCGCGACGTGCTGGCAGCCGAACCGGTCCTGGGTTCGGCCAACGGCGCAGTAGTCCGGGACGACCATGACATCCTGCGCCGCGCGACCCTCCCCGCCGATGCCATTGCCTGGGCGGTGAGGATCGCCGAGCGGTTCGACCTCGATGTCATGTTCTACGGCGTCGACGACCTCTCCGTCTTCCCGGTCGCCGGCCACCTGCACGAGCCGGGCAGCACGCCCGAGGCGCGGTGGACGCGGGTGGGCGCGCGGCTGATCGCCGATCCCGTCCGCGAACTGGCCGGCACCTCGGTCGTGAAGCTTGTCTTCATCGCGGCGGACGAGATCGCAGCCGAGCGGATCACCGTCCGGGTACGGCGGGAACTGCCGTCGTGGGCGGGAACGTCCGAGCTCGCCCGGTCGTCCGGCGGTGCCTTCGGCCTGGAGGCGCCGGGAGCCGACAAAGGTTCGGCGCTCGCGCTGATCGCCGAAGGGTACGGGGTTCCACTCGATCGGATTCTCGCGATCGGCGACCACGAGAACGACCTGCCGATGCTGCGCGTAGTCGGCCACCCCGTCGCGATGGGCAACTCTCCCCCACAGGTACGCGCGCTCACCCACTTCACCACCGCATCGGTAACTGAGGACGGGGTGGCTCTCGCGCTTCGCCGCCACCTGCCGTGGGCGTTCACCGACGAGCCGGACGACCCGACGGCGAGCCCTGCACCACCCGACGGCGAGCCACCCGGACCAGAAGCAGAAGGGAAACGCCATGACCAGCACATTCCGCATCGAGATCTCCGATGAGGTCATCGCCGACCTTCATCGGCGGCTGGACGCGACCCGTCTTCCTCCGCCCCTTCCGGGGGCTCCGCGCTCACGCGGTGTCGACCTGGCGGAACTCGAGGAACTGCTCCGCTACTGGCGTCAGGACTTCGACTGGCGCGCCGTCGAACGCAGGTGGAACGCGTACCCGCAGTTCGTGACGAGCGTCGACGGAGTCGACCTGCACTACTTCCACATCAAGGGCCCCGAGGGCAGTCTCCCGCTCATGCTCGTACACGGATGGCCCGGTTCGTTCCTGGAGTTCGGCGCGGTCGTCGACATCCTCACGGCGCGTACACCGGCCGACGGCCCGACCTTCGACCTCATCATCCCGTCACTACCCGGGTACGGATTCAGCGGCAAACCCACCGACGAGGGCTGGAACGTCGACCGCGTCGCGGACGCCTTCACCGCCCTGCTCACCGACGAACTCGGTTACGACCGGTACTTTCTCCAGGGCGGCGACTGGGGCTTCCGGGTGACCACCGCGATGGCCCAACGGAACCCCGAGCACGTCATCGGCCTGCACCTCAACCTCGCGCTCGCCCTGCCACCCGAGGACGGCGACCCCGCGGAGATCGCGGCCTTCACGGAGGCGGCGAACGGCTACGCCGGGGAGACCGGCTACCTCGGCATCCAGGAGACCAAGCCGATGTCGCTCGGCGTCGGTCAGGCCGATTCCCCGGCCGGACTCGCGGCGTGGATCCTGGAGAAGTTCGAGACCTGGTCCGACAGCCCCGGCGGAGTCCTGCACGACCTCGACGCCGACGCCGTCGTGGCCAACATCATGCTCTACTGGGTCACCAACACCGCGGCGAGCGCGATGAACTTCTACTTCGAGTCGGCCGGCCCCGAAGGGCTCGACTGGAGCCGCCCGGTGCAGGTGCCGGTCGGATACGCGCGCTTCCCGCGGGAGATGGGGGTCGCCGTCGCGATCCCCGACGAGTGGCTGCGGCGCCGCTATCACCTCGTGCATCTGCGCCATCACGAGCGCGGGGGACACTTCGCAGCCCTGGAACGTCCGCAGGAACTCGCCGGTGACGTTCTCGATTTCGTCACCACCGTGCAGGCATCGTGATCGCACGGCGTGTGATATACACATGTATATACGAGTGGGAGGAGTGCCTGGGATGATCGTCGGATTCGGCAGTGACCCCAACGCCGGGGAATTGAAGAACACGCTGATGGCGTATGCCGAGGCGCTCGGACACGAGGCGCGGGATCTGGGGTCGGATGATCCGCTCTACCCCCGCACGGCTGTGGACGTCGCGAAGGCGGTCGTCGCCGGCGAGGTCGACCGGGGAGTCGTGCTGTGTGGCACCGGAATCGGGGTCTCGATCGCGGCCAACAAGGTGCGCGGCGCGCACTGTGCACTCGTCACCGACACCTACCAGGCCCAGCGCGCCCAGTTGAGCAACAACGCCAACCTCATCGCGATGGGTTCGCAGGTCACCGGCCCCGAACTCGCCAAGCTCCTGCTGGCGGAGTATCTCGGGACGGCCTACGTCGAGAACGACCGCAGCGCGCCCAAGCTCGCCGAACTCGAGCGGCTCGAAAATGCCTGACGAACGCGGACTCGACGCGTCCGGGCTACGGGTGGAAGCGGCACACGCGCGCCTGCTCGTGCTGCGGATGCTGCGTGCGGGGGGATCCGGCCACCTCGGCGGAGTGCTGTCGTGCATCGACATCGTCACGGCGCTCTACTTCCGAGCGCTGCGCGTCGATCCCACCCACCCTGAGGCACCCACGCGCGACCGATTCCTGCTCTCCGCAGGCCACAAGGCGATGGCCCAGTACGCCGTCCTCGCCCGACGTGGGTTCTTCCCCGAGAGTTGGCTCGACAGCTACGGCGGGCTCGGCAGTCGACTGGCCGGGCACCCCGACATGCACAAGCTCCCCGGCGTCGAGGCGAACACCGGTGCGCTCGGGCATGGTCTGTCGATCGCCGCCGGCATGGCGCTCGGCGCCCGCCTGGCCACAACTGGGGCACGTGTGTTCACGATCCTGGGCGATGGCGAGCTTCCGGAGGGCGCGAACTGGGAGGGGGCGTCGATCGCGGCACATCACCGGCTCGGCAACCTCGTCGCGTTCGTCGACGTCAACGACCTGCAGATCAGCGGGCCGACGCGAGAAGTGATGGGGATGGAACCCATCGACGACAAGTTCCGCTCCTTCGGATGGAACGTCACCACGATCGACGGCAACGACATGGCGCAGATCCTCGATGTGTTCGACGGGTTGAACCCGGCGGCCACAGTGCCCACGGCGGTCGTGGCCCGCACCGTGAAGGCGAAGGGCATCTCGACCCTGGAGAACACCGTGGCCTCACACTATTGGAAACCATCGGAGGCCGAGCTGGATGCCGCGGAGGAGGAACTCCGCGCGACGCTTGACGCCGCACGGCGCGAGTCGTTGGCGGTCGTACGATGAGTGCCGCACTTGTCGATCCGCGTAAGACTCTCGGCGCGGCCGTCACGGCCCGAGCGGAGGAGGACGCGCGCATCGTCGTGCTTTCCGCCGACAGCGGACTCTCGTCGGGCTTCGGAGAATTCCGCGCCCGCCACCCTGAGCGCTACCTCGAATTCGGCATTCAGGAACACGGCGTCACCGGAGTCGCATCGGGGCTCGCCACGACCGGCTTCGTCCCCGTGTTCGCCGCGATCGCCGCGTTCGTCACGAACCGCAACTTTGAGGCATTCCGCAACGATGTCGGCTATATGGCCCAGAACGTCAAGATCGTGGGGCGTAACGGCGGTATGACCTACTCCGATCTTGGGCCTACTCACTACTCGCTGGAGGACTACGCGCTCGTACGAATGATCCCAGGCGTCGTCGTATTGGCACCGCAGGATCCGGGCGAGATCCGCGGTGCGGTCGACGCGATGCTCGCCCACGACGGCCCCGTCTACATGCGCGTCGGTGGCCCGTCGATCCCCGAGTTGTTCGCGCCGGGTGAGTTCCGTATCGGGATCGGCCGAACCATCCGGGAGGGCGATGCGGCCACCGTGGTCAGTACCGGTCAGATCACGGCCGAGGTGATCGCCGCGGTCGATCGTCTTGGCGAACGTGGCATCCGGGTGGAACTCATCGGTATGCCCACGGTCGAGCCGATCGACGCCGACCTCATCGGCGCGTCTGCGCGGCGCACGGGCCACATCATCACCGTCGAGGAACACTACGTACGCGGCGGCCTGTCTGCGGCCGTCGCCGAGTGTGTCGGGCCGCTCGGCATCCGCACCGACGCGATCGGTCTCCCGCACACCCACATCGCGACCGGCCCCTACCCGGGGCTGCTCAGCATGTACGGCCTGGACGCCCCC
The DNA here is from genome assembly GCF_003583405.1 of Micromonospora radicis. Classification (GTDB taxonomy): domain Bacteria; phylum Actinomycetota; class Actinomycetes; order Mycobacteriales; family Micromonosporaceae; genus Micromonospora; species Micromonospora radicis. Next base: position 52 of record NZ_QXEC01000026.1, on the reverse strand, counting down.
GCCCTGGAGAAGCGGATCCTCGGGCTCCTCGCGACAGGGAACTGAGCGGGGG
>NZ_QXEC01000025.1 GCF_003583405.1 Micromonospora radicis | reverse complement strand
GCCGGCCCGGCGGCGCCCGCCGACCGGCATCGCCCGCCGACCGGCGGCGCGGCTGGTCAGCGGCGCAGGCCGAGAGTGGCCAGCACCTCGCGGGTGGCCTGCCGGGCCGGATCGAGGACGCTGCGGCGCAGCCACCGGCCTGCCGGTACGACGGTGGCCCGCCAGGCGGCGCGCATCCCCCGGCCCACCGGCAGCACCGTGTGCCGCCACACCCAACGGGCCGCCCGCCAGACCGGACGCAGCGTCCGCACCCAACACCACCACAGGAAACGACCCGTCACCCGCCAGGCCCAGCGCAGTGCGCCGGCCAACTGGGCCGCCAGCGCCACGAGCCAGCCACCCAACCGCCGGGCCGCCGGGGTGAGCACCCGGACCAGCCAGGCCAGCGGCACCCACACCAGGAAGTAGAGCGGCACCAACACCAGGGTGCGGGCCAGCCAGGCCAGCCCCCGGCCGCACCAGCGCAGCAGCCACCCGAGGCCCTGCCCGCACCAGCGCATCGGCGGCCGGAGGGCCCGGTGCCACAGCCGGACCAGCCCGTCGGCGAGCCAGGTCAACGGCAGCCAGACCAACGTCCGCCACGACCACAGCACCGCGCGGGTCAGCCAGAGCAGCGGAATCCAGATCAGGTGCCGCAGCAGCCACCCGAGGGGACGCAACAGCCAGCGGACCACGAACCGCGCCGTCGGGGCGAGGATCCAGCGGTACAGTCCCCTGCCGGTGGCCGCCAGCAGCTCCCAGGCCAGCCGCACCGGCAACACCACCACCAGCGCGATGCCCCGCGCGACGAGCCCCACCGCCGACGACCTGCCGTCACCAGCTTCGATCACAGCCAGCCACGCTAACCCCCTGCCGTCACCGGCCACACCGCCGTTCCGGTGGAGTTGACCAAGAGGTTCCGGCGCACCGGACCGGCCACCGCGACCAGCACCTCTTGATCAACGCGGTAGGGGTGGGGGCGGGTTCAGGGCGAAGGTGGCCTGGAGGGGGTAGTGGTCCGACGCGTACCGGGTGTCGGGAGTGCGCAGCACCCGGACGGTGTCGAGGAGCCCGGCCAGGGCGGCAGTGGCGAGCAGGTAGTCCAGGCGCATGTCGGCGAACTCCGCCCCGCCGTACCCGGTGGGCACCGTCGGGCCCGCTGCCGTGGCCAGGTCGACCAGCCCGGCGGCGAGCAGCCGGGACACCGCCCGGGAGTCCACCGTCCGCCCGTCCCGGCGCAGGTGCCGACGACGGTACGCGGCGGGCAGTCGGGCGACCCGCTCGACGTGGTCGGCGTACGGGTCGAGGGTGTTCAGGTCACCGGCGAGCAGCGCGAGGCCGTCGCGGGCCGGACGCAGCGCGGCGGCCGCCCACCCGGCCTCGACCCGACGCCGGGCACCGGTGTGCGGGTGGAGGTGGGTACCGAGCACGGTCAACGGACCGGCGTCGGTACCGATGGTCACCCGCTGCGCGCCGTGGTGGAACGGCCGTCGCACCGGTGCGGCGGCCAGCACCGGCCACGGTGGGCGGACCAGCACCGCGACCGGCTGCCCGAACCAACTGCCGGCCAGGTGGGGCCGCAGGCAGAGGCGGTCGGCGAAGGCCGACACGTCCCGATCGCGCAGTTCCTGCACGGCCAGCACGTCCGGTCGGTGCTCGGCGACCACCCGGGCCAGGGCGTCGCGCCGATCCGGGCCACCCCGGTCCCGCCCCCCGTTACGGACGTTCCAGCTCATCACCCGCAGCACGGTCGACCCCGCCGCTCAGCCCGGCCGACCGGCCTCGGCCAGTTCGTCGTCGAGGGTGTCCACGTCCTCCGACTCGATGGCCGGCTGGTTGCCCTCGTCGACGTCCTCGTTGGGCCGGACCACCCAGTAGAGCAGCCCGATCCACGCCGCGGTCAGGATGAGCGCGCCCATGAAGTCGGTCGGATGGTGCATGCCCCGGTACATCCGGGACACCGCCACCCCGACCGGCATGACCACCGCCGCGACCACGAACAGCCACCGCCACCAGCGGTCGGTACGCGGCAGCACGATCACCGCGATGGCGATCCACAGGCAGAGGCTGGCCGCGATGTGACCGGACGGGAACGAGGAGGTGGGCATCGGACCGTCCAGGTTCTCCACCGGCGGGCGCGGCCGGTCAACCGCCGCGGCCGTGGTCAGGAAGAGGGTCAGTTCACCGAACATCACCAGCGCCACGAAGAGCACCGGTCGCCAGCGCCGCCAGATCGCCAGCACCAGCGGGCAGAAGATCATCGACACCAGCAGGATGGCATGGGTGTCGCCGACCTTGCTCCACCACCAGCTCAGCTCGTCCAGCGCCGGAGTGCCGCGTTCGGCGAACCAGTTCGGCACCGCCTCGTCCAGCGTGGCGAGGAAGGTGCCCTCGGCGTGGTAGCTGACGAACATCCCGAAGGCGTACAGGAGACCGAAGACCAGCACCCAGCCCACTGCGATCTCGGCGACCCCGGCGCGGGCGTGCGGCAACAGCTTCTTCTCGTCCGGTGCCGGCGCCACCTCGTGCGCCGCCTCCGGTTCCAACCCCTGCGCCAACGGCGTCGCGGGCCGCCCCCGCTCCAGCCGCCACAACCGGAAGGCGTACGCGGTGACACCGAGCCAGGCCGCGCCGAGCAGCCAGGCACCGAGCACGTCGGAGAGGAAGTGCACACCGAGCGCGACCCGGGTGAAGCCGATCAGGAAGACCACGGTGCCGACCAGGACCATCGCCGGTCGTCGCCAGCGGGGCGCCAGGGCCGGCAGGAACACCAGCAGGATGGCACCGTAGGCGACCATCGACCCGAGTGCGTGCCCGCTGGGGAAGCTCTGCCCCGCGTACGTGCCGATCGGCACCGCCACCTCGGGCCGCAACCGGTCGACCAGGGTCTTCAGCGTCGGGTCGAGGATCAACGCGCCCGCCCCGGTGACGATCAGGAAGACGGCGAGCCGGCCCTGCCGCCGGATCAGCAGCCCCAACACGGCGACGGTGACCAGCCAGACGATGACCGGCCGACCGCCGAGATCGGTGATCGCGTTGAGCACGGTGACCAGCGGGCCGATCGGTGCCACCTGGTCGTTGAGCCACCGCGCCACACCGTGGTCGACGTCGTAGAGCGGTGACCAGCGCACCCGGACCAACACCAGTACCAGCCCGAAGCCGACCCCGGTACCGAGTACGAGCGCCAGGCCGGCGAGCGTACGTTCGGTGAAGTGCCCGAGGGGTCGACGCAGTACGTTCCTGACCGCGCCCACGGCAGCCTCCTTCGCCTCTGGCGTGCCGCTGTACCCGATCGATGTCCGGCGTACACCCGGCCGGTCAGAGGGCGGTCATCTCCCCGGTGTCGAGCAGGTCGTCGCGGCGCGCCTCCGGCTGCCACAGGTCCGGTTGGGCCGGCTCCTGCACACCGATGCGCACCGCCTCCAACTGCGCGGCGAAGGCGAGCCCACCGAACAACGCCATCCCGGTGAGGTTGGCCCAGAGCAGCAACGCCATCATCCCGGTCAACGCGCCGTAGGTCTGCCCGAAGTCCGCACTGAACCGGACGTAGCCGGCCAACAGCAGGCTGGCCAGCCACCACAGCGCGGTCGCGATCCCGGCGCCGAAGAGCAGCCAGGACAGGCCGGGCTGGCGGCGCCGGGGCGCGTGGCGGAACAACACCGCCACGGCGAGCACGGTCAGCCCGAGGCTCAGCGGCCAGCGGACCACGCCCCACCCCGTGCTGGCCAGCTCACCCCAGGCGTAGTGCCGCTGCACCGAGTCGCCCATCGGTCCACCGCCGACCAGAATCAGGAACCCGGCCAGGGCCGGCAGGCCGGCGGTGACGGCGAGCACCGCCGCGCGCAGGTACTTCCGCAGCGCCGGCCGGTCCCGCTCGACCCCGTAGATCCGGTTGGCGCCCCGTTCGATCTGCGCCATCGTGCTGGTCAACGCCACCAGGCCGGTGATCAGGCCGAGGCTGAGTGCCACCTCGCCGATGTCCTCGGCCCGTTCCGCGCCCGCGCCGTCGCCGTCGCCGAGCAGCTCGGCGACCACCTGCTCGCTGGCGCCCGGAGTCAACGCCAGCACCGTGTCGGCGACCACCTCGCCGCCCTCGGCCGCGCCCAGCTCCGCGATCAACCCGGTCAACGCGATCAGGAACGGCACCACCGCCAGACAGAGCTGGAACGCGAAGGCCCGCGAGTGGCTGAACCCGTCGCCGTACCGGAACCGGGTGAACGCGTCGCGCAGCAACTGCCAGCCGCCCTCCCGGCGCAGCGTCTGCCAGGCATGGTCGGCGCAGAGCTGCTCGTCGGACATCAGCCGGGTCTCCGGCACCAGCTTTGTGCTACTCACCGCTCACCGCTCGTTCGCGACTGCGGGGCTCGCAAGCTCACTCCTCGCGCTCACCGCTCACCGCTCGTTCGCGACTGCGGGGCTCGCAAGCTCACTCCTCGCGCTCACCGGAACCGCTGTTCGCGACGAGCCGTTCACCCCGCTCGGCGGCGGCTGCCGCGTCCTCGGTGAGGTCCGGCGCCTGTTCCGGCCGCGGTACGCACAGCCACAGCGCCCGCCGCCGGATCTCCGCCCGCAGGGTGGGCCCGGGTTCGATCAGGTCACCGTCCAGCTCCCGGGGCTGCGCCCGGTTACTGGTGATCACGACGCGTCGAGCGCGGAACTCCTCCATCCGCGGAACCCGGTCACGGCGGCGCAGCACCGCCCAGCCGAGGACGAGCCAGTGCGGCAGCGTACGCGGGCTGAGCACGGCCACGTCGAAGTAGCCGTCGTCGGGTTCGGCCTCGGTCAGCAGGGTCACCCCGCCCTGCAACCGGCCGACGTTGGCGACCAGTACCGACCGGGCCCGGCGCCGCAACGGCGGCTGGTCGTCCAGCCGGATCGATACCCGCATCGGCCGGTCCCGCAGGTGCCGCACGGCCCCCACCACGTACGCCGGCCAACCGATCCGTCGCTTGGTCGTCTCGCTGGTCGCGGCGAGCATCTGGGCGTCGAAGCCCATGCCGGCCATCACCGCGAAGTGCTGCCCGTCCACCTCGCCGACGTCGAGCAGCCGCCGCCCGCGTTCGACGGCGACCGCCAGCCCGGCGGCCAGGTCGGTGGAGAGGCCCAGGTTCGCCGCGAGCAGGTTGCCGGTGCCCTGCGGCAGGACGGCGAGCGCCACCTCGGTGCCGGCCAGGGCACTGACGCAGGCCCGTACCGTCCCGTCGCCGCCGCAGGCGAAGACCACGTCGACGCCAGCCGCGAGGGCCTGCTCGGTCTGCCCCCGCCCGGGGTCGTCGACGGTGGTCTCGTACCACAGTGGCTCGGGCCAGCCCGCGGCGGTGAGCGTGCCGTCGACGGTGTGGCGCAGCGCGTCGAGGTCGTCGACCTTGACCGGGTTGACCACCACCGCGCTGCGCAGCGGCCGTGCCTGCCGTCCAGCTTCCACGGCGCAAGTGTGCGGCATCGGGCGGGGTTCGGCGACCCGGAGCCCGGGTGGGCAGATTCACCCGCCCACCACCCACGACGAGGTTTAGGGCGCGATCGACGCCGATCTCGCGCAGGGCGGCGGCGTCGGCCTCGGCCAGGCCCGTCCCACCGGCCTCGGTGTGCCGACGGATCCGCGCCCGCAGGTCGTCGGCGGTGACTCCGGTGTCGCGGAGCACCCGGACCGCCAGGCTGTCGGCGTCGGCGAGGATGCCGAGCAACAGGCCATGCCGAACAGTTGCGATCCCGCTCCGGGGCCGTACCGCCGCGACTAGCCTCAGACCCAGGTCAGGGCGACAGCTGCGGGGGTGAGCCGGATGGCCGCAGCCAGCGACGCGCCGGTACTCGTCGGCGTCGGCCCGGACGACGCGCCCCCGGTGGCCCGCCTCGCCGCGCGGGTGGCCGCCGCGCACGGCCGCGGACTGCACCTGCTGCACTCGTTCAACTGGGCGGCGATGGACGCACCCGCGGTCTCCGGCTCACGGGACACCGCCGAACGCCTGATCGCCGAGGCGGCCGAGGCGGCCCGGCGCGCCGAACCCGACGTGCCGATCACCACCGAGATCGCCGAGGGATCCGCGGTGTCGAACCTCGTCCGCAAGTCCGAGGCGGCCTTCCTGGTCGCGGTGGGCGACGGCGGGATGGCCCACTGCAACCGCTGCATCCCCGCGGACAGTCCCGCCGTGCAGGTGGCCGCCCGGGCCGAGTGTCCGGTGCTGATCGCCCGGCGGGAGCCACCGCCGCCGGGGCCGGTGCTCGTCGGGGTGGACGGCTCGGCCTCCGCCGAACTCGCGCTGGCCTGGGCCGCCGCCTGCGCGATCGAGCACCAGGCCCGGCTACTCGCCGTGTGGGTGGTCGACTCGGACGCGGCGATCGAGGAGACCACCCGACGGCTGCACCGGCTCGTGGAGCGGTACCTCACCGACCGCCCGAGCACCACCGGCGAGTGTCACGTCGTCCGCGGCGACCCCGGCTCGGTACTGATCGACCAGTCCCGCTCCGCCCAGCTGACCGTGGTCGCCGCGCGCGGCGACGAGCCGTGGCGGGGCATGCTCGGCGCGGTCAGCCAGTCCGTGCTCTACCACTCCCCGTCCCCGGTGATCGTGGTCCGCGGCGTCACCGGCCCGCCGGGCGACACCGGGTCGTGACACCCGGGTGGTCGGGACCAACGGCCCTGATCCACGGTCACCGATCCCGCGAAGCTGAAGGAGGAAACCCGTGTTGCGGATGCAGGATCCACCGACCCGCGAGAGGCTGACTCAGTATGGACACCGCCCTGGACCCGCAGAGCACCCTGACCGATGAGGAGTTGCGCCGGCTGGACGCGTACTGGCGGGCGGCGAACTACCTGACCGTCGGGCAGATCTACCTGCTCGGCAACCCGCTGCTGCGCGAACCGCTGGTCCCCGAACACGTCAAGCCCCGACTGCTCGGCCACTGGGGCACCTCCCCCGGCCTGAATCTGATCTACGCACACCTCAACCGGGTCATCGTCGCCCGCGACCTCTCCGCGATCTACATCACCGGACCCGGGCACGGCGGCCCCGCCCTGGTGGCGAACTCCTGGCTGGAAGGCACCTGGAGCGAGCGGTACCACGGCATCGGCCGCGACGAGGCCGGCATGGCCCGACTGTTCCGCCAGTTCTCCTTCCCCGGCGGCATCCCGAGTCACGTCGCGGCGGAGGTGCCGGGTTCGATCCACGAGGGCGGCGAGCTGGGGTACGCGCTCAGCCACGCGTACGGCGCCGCCTTCGACAACCCGGACCTGCTGGTCGCCTGCGTCATCGGCGACGGCGAGGCGGAGACCGGGCCGCTGGCCGGCAGCTGGCTGTCCAACGTGTTCCTCAACCCCGCGCGCGACGGCGCGGTCCTGCCCATCCTGCACCTGAACGGGTACAAGATCGCCAACCCGACGGTGCTGGACCGGATCCCGGAGTCCGACCTGCTCGACCTGATGCGCGGCTACGGCTACCAGCCGTACGTGGTGGCCGGCGACGAACCGGCCGCCGTACACGAACTGCTCGCCGCCACCCTGGACCGCGCGCTGGACGAGATCGCCGCGATCCAGCGTCGCGCCCGTTCCGGTGGCGCTGTCGAACGCCCGCGCTGGCCGATGATCGTCCTGCGTACGCCGAAGGGCTGGACCGGCCCCCGTCAGGTCGACGGCAAGCAGGTCGAGGGGACGTACCACGCGCACCAGGTGCCGCTGTCCGCGGTCCGGGACAATCCGGCGCACCTGGCCGAGTTGGAACGGTGGCTGCGCAGCTACCGCCCGGAGGAACTCTTCGACGCCACCGGCGCGCCGGTCGCCGAGCTGACCGCCCTGCCGCCGTGCGGCGACCGGCGGATGAGCGCCAACCCGGTCACCAACGGCGGCCAGGTGCTGCGGGACCTGACCCTGCCGGACTTCCGCGACTACGCCGTCGAGGTGCCCCACCCCGGCGAGACGGTCACCGGCGCCACCGGTGAACTCGGCAAGTGGGTACGCGACGTGATCGCCGCGAATCCGCAGTCCTTCCGGCTCTTCGGCCCGGACGAGGTCGCCTCCAACCGGCTCCAGGCGGCCTTCGAGGTCACCGACCGGGCCTGGGTGGCCGGCACGGTGCCCGGCGACGACCACCTCTCCCCCGACGGCCGGGTGATGGAGGTCCTCTCCGAGCACCTGTGCCAGGGCTGGCTGGAGGGTTACCTGCTGACCGGCCGGCACGGCATCTTCACCAGCTACGAGGCGTTCATCCACATCGTCGACTCGATGGTCAACCAGCACGCCAAGTGGTTGAAGGTGACCCGGGGCATCCCCTGGCGGATGCCGATCGCGTCGCTGAACTACCTGCTCTCCAGTCACGTGTGGCGGCAGGACCACAACGGCTTCTCGCACCAGGATCCGGGCTTCATCGACCACGTGATGAACAAGAAGGCCGAAGTGGTCCGGGTGTACCTGCCGCCGGACGCGAACACGCTGCTCTCGACCATGGACCACTGCCTACGCAGCCGGCACTACATCAACGTGGTGGTGGCCGGCAAGCAGGCCGCCCCGAACTGGTTGACCATGGAGGAGGCCGTCCAGCACTGCCGGCGCGGGCTGGGCATCTGGGACTGGGCCAGCACCGACGACAGCAACGAGCCGGACGTGGTGCTCGCCTGTGCCGGTGACGTACCGACGCTGGAGACCCTGGCGGCGGCCGACCTGCTGCGCCAGCACCTGCCCGAACTCAAGGTACGAGTGATCAACGTGGTGGACCTGATGCGGCTCCAGCCGGCCAGCGAACACCCGCACGGCCTACCGGACAACGAGTTCGACACGCTGTTCACCCGCGACAAGCCGATCATCTTCGCGTACCACGGCTACCCGTGGCTGATCCACCGGCTGACCTACCGCCGTACCAACCACCACAACCTGCACGTGCGCGGGTACAAGGAGGAGGGCACCACCACCACGCCGTTCGACATGGTGATGCTGAACGACCTGGACCGCTTCCACCTGGTGATCGACGTGATCGACCGGGTGCCCGGACTGGCCGCCCGCGCCGCCCACCTGCGGCAGGAGATGACCGACGCCCGGCAGTCCTGCCGCGACTACACCCGCCGGTACGGCGAGGACGACCCCCGGGTGGCCGAGTGGCGCTGGGTCCGCGGCGAGGAAGCGACGTCATGAGCGAGCGCCAGCGAGGGGGCGGCATGGGTGACGCGCAGATCGTGGTCGGCTACGACGGCTCGCCGGACGCGGCAGCCGCCCTGGAGTGGGCGTTGGCGCAGGCCCACCGCGACGGCCGCGCGGTGCGGTTGGCGTACGTCTTCGAATGGCTCACCGTGGCCGGCTGGATCGGTCCCGGCATGACTCCGGGGATGTGGCCCGACGAGCAGGCCCGCCAACAGGTCGAGGAGTTGGTCCGCAAGGCGGCGGCCGATGCCGCCGCCGCGCACCCCGACCTCACGGTCGGCGGCGAGGTACTCGACGGTCCGCCCGCCCTGGTGTTGGAGGAGTGCTCCACCCAGGCCGGCCTGCTGGTGCTGGGCAGCCGCGGCCACGGCGGCTTCGCCGGCCTGCTCGCCGGCTCCACCGCGGTCAGCGTCACGGCGCACGCGCACTGTCCGGTGGTGGTGGTCCGCCGGGACGCGCCCAGCGGCACCCGGGCCGGGCATGTCGTGGTCGGCGTGGACGGCTCGGAACATTCACTGCTGGCTCTCGGGTTCGCCGTCGAGCAGGCGTGCCTGCGCCGGGTGCCGCTGCACGTGGTGCGGGCCTGGCAGCCCGGCCGGGAGCAGTGGACGGGCGACGCGCCGGACCGGGACGCGGTACTCGCCGAGCACGCCGCCGAGTTGGACGAGCAGCTGAGCCGCTACCGGGAGGCCTTCCCGGACGTCGAGGTGACCGTCGAGGCGGCCGCCGCCGCGCCCGCCGGTCTGCTGATCGACGCCAGCCGCAACGCGCAGCTGATCGTGGTCGGTACCCGGGGGCGCGGCGGCCTGCGCGGCATGCTGCTCGGCTCGGTCAGCCAACAGCTCATCCAACACGCGCACTGCCCGGTCGCGGTGGTCAGGGAACGCTGATCCGCGCGGTGCCGGCCCACCCGGGGCCGGCACCGCCGCCGGTCAGCCGCCGCCGGTCAGCTGTCGACCGGGCCGCGTGGGCCACCGCGCAGGGCCCGCAGCGCGTTGACGATCACCAGTACGTCGATCCCCTCCTGCAGAAACGCACCGGCGACCGGTGGCAGCCGACCGGCCGCCGCGAACCCCATCGCCAGCACCGCCAACCCCATCCCGACCGTGGCGCTCTGCACCGCGATCCGGCGGGCGTACCGGGCGATCTCGACCGCGTCGGCGAGGGGGTCGAGCCGGTCCACGGTCAGTACCGCATCGGCCACGTCGGCGGAGGCGCTCGCCCCGGTGGCCCCCATCGCCACCCCCACGCTCGCCTCGGCCAGCGCCGGTGCGTCGTTCACCCCGTCACCGACCATCACGGTCACCGCCCGGTCGGCCTCCGCCCGTACCCGGGCGACCTTCTCCTGCGGTGTGCAGCGGGCCAGTACGTCGTCCACACCCACCGCGTCGGCGACCTGACGGGCGGTCTCCGGCCGGTCCCCGGTGACCATCACGATCCGGGTCAGCCCAGCCGTACGCAGCCGGTCCACCGCCCGGCGGGCGTCGGGACGAACCGGATCCTCCAGCAGCACCGCGCCGATCGGCCCGGTCTCGTCGGACACCCAGACCACGGACCGGCCCGCCGGTTCGGGGCCCGACCGCGCCCACGGCGGCGCTTCCCCGGTGAGCTGGCCGACCCGGATCCGCCGTCCGTCGACCCGCCCGCGCACACCCCGGCCCGGCTCCTCGGTCACCTCCGTCGGCGTACTCAGCCGCAGTCCCCGGTCGCCGGCCTGCCGCACCAGCGCCGCAGCCAGTACGTGTGGCGACAGTTGCTCCACCGACGCGGCCAGCCGCAGCACCTCGTCGGGGTCACCACCGGGGGCGGCCAGGGTCCGCGCCACCCGGGGACGCCCGGCGGTGAGCGTGCCGGTCTTGTCCACCAGCAGGGTGCGGGCCCGGCCGAGCACCTCCAGCGACCCGCCGTCGCGCACCAGCACACCCCGCCGGGCGACCCGCGACAGGCCGGACACGATGGCGATCGGCGTGGCCAGCAGCAGTGGACACGGGGTGGCCACCACCAGCACCGCCACCGCCCGGATGAAGTCGCCCGACCACGCCCAGCCCAGCCCGGCCAGGGCGAGGGTGAACGGCACGAAGGCCGCGGCGTAGCGGTCGGCCAGGCGTACCGTCGGCGCCTTGCGGGCGGTCGCCTCCCGGGCCAGCCGGACGATCCCCGCGTACGTGCTGCGCTGCGCGCTCTCGGTGGCCCGCAGGCCGAACCCGGCGCCGGCGTTGATCACACCGCTGGCCACCGGCTGGCCCGCCGCCCGCTCGACGAGCCGGGACTCCCCGGTCACCACCGACTCGTCCAGCGTCGCGGGTGCCTCGGTGATCCCGTCGACGGCGACCACGTCACCGGGCCCGACCAGCAGCCGGTCCCCGGCCGCCACCCGATCCACCGGCACCACCTCGACCCCGCCGTCGGCGGTGCGCCGCCGCGCGGTGCGCGGTGCCCGTTCCAGCAGCGCCCGCAGGTCGCGGGTGGCCCGACGCTGGGCGTACGCCTCCAGCGTCCGTCCGGTCGCCAGCATCACCGCGATCACGGCACCGGCCAGGTACTCCCCGACGCCCAGCGCGCCCGCCAACGCCAGGACCGCGATCACGTCCACCCCGAACCGGCGCCGCCACAGGTCACGCAGCACCGAGGCGGCGGCGGGCAGCAGCGCGACCAGGGTCACCGCCGCCCACACCAGGTCCGCGGCGCCGGTCCGCCCGGACAGCCACAGACCCGCCCCGAGCAGCACCGCGGCGGTCAGTCCGGTCAACGGCGCCCACAGCCGCCAGCGGAGGCGTCGCGCTCGTACCGGCCGCTCCGGCACACACTCGTCCGCGCCGCGGTCCGCTCCAGCCGGCTGCGACCTCACCTGCGGATCGTCCCAACCCCTCGGGCATCCCGTCGGCGGTCCGCGGGAATCCGGGCCCAAGTACCCCTGTCGGCGGGACCGGCGGGCCGTGCGGGCGGGCGTGGGATGGCCCAGGATGAACTGGACCGCCCCACGGTCGTACCGAGGTGCGGCACGATGGGGACATACGGAAAGGTCGTGACGATGAGCCACCAGACGCCGGCTACCCACCGCCCGTTGACCACCGCCCTCGCGGAGGCCGCCGCGATGGCCGGCCACGCACCGTCGGTGCACAACACCCAGCCGTGGCGCTGGCGGGTGCTGCCCGACGCGCTGGAGCTGCGCATGGTCCGCGACCGCCAGCTGGCGGCCACCGACCCGTCGGGTGAACTGGTCACGCTCAGCTGCGGTGCCGCGCTGCACCACGCCCGGCTGGCGCTGGCCGCCGAGGGGTGGACGGCCGACGTCCAGCGGCTACCCGAGCCGGGTACGCCCGAGCTGCTCGCCCGACTGGCCGACCCGCGACCCGCCGGTGTCGACCCGGACGCGATGCGGATGGTCCAGTGCATGCAGGTACGGCACACCGACCGCCGGCCGGTCAGCGACGAGCCGGTCAGCGCCGACAACCTCGCCGCGATCGCGGCGGCCACCACCGCCGAGGGCGCCCGGCTGGAGATCCTCGACCGGGATCAGGTTCTGGAGTTGGCCGCCGCCGCCTCGCACGCCGCCAACGTGGAGGCGGAGGACACCGCGCTACGCGCGGAACTGGACTACTGGACCAGCCGCGCCGGTGGCACCGGGCTCACCCCGCAGGTGCTGCTGGACCAGCCCGCGCAGACCACCGTCCCGGGTCGGGACTTCGGCCGCCCCGGCGCTCTGCCGGCCGGTCCGGGTCACGACCAGGCCGCGTCGTACGGCGTGCTCTACGGCGACGACGACGAACCGCTCAGCTGGCTGCGGGCCGGTGAGGCGCTCTCGGCGGCGTGGCTGCTCGCCACCCGGCTCGGCGTCTCGATGGTGCCGCTGAGCGGGGTCGTGGAGGTGGCGGGCACCCGGCAGATCCTGCGCCAGGTGCTGGCCGGGCTCGGCCACCCGTACCTGGTGCTGCGGCTGGGGGTCGCCGACCCGGAACACGCCGGCCCGCCGCACACCCCGCGGCTGCCCCGCGAACAGGTGGTGGACACCTCCGCGGTCGACGGCTGACCGGCCGGTACGGCGTACCGGCGGCGGCCCTCCCGCACGGCGTACCCGTTCCGGCGGCCCGCCGGATAGCATCGCCGGGTGACCGTCGGCGCACCGAACCCCCGGCACGAGCCACCCTCGCTCGGGCTGAGCCCGCTGTCCCGGGTCCACCTCGACGAGCTGCTCCAGGAGATGCTGGACCGGGTCGGCGAGGTGGTGACCAGCCGGGAACGGCTCCGGGCCCTGCTCGACGCGGTCGTCGGCATCGGCACCGACCTGGACCTGCGCAGCACCCTGCAACGGATCGTGCAGTCGGCCTGTGACCTGGCCGGCGCCCGGTACGGCGCGCTCGGCGTGGTCGGCCCGGACCGGATGCTGCACGACTTCATCACCCACGGCATCTCCCCCGAGCTGCACGCCAGGATCGGTGACCTGCCGCACGGTCGGGGCGTGCTCGGTCTGCTCATCGACGAGCCGAAGCCGCTGCGGATGCCGGACATCACCCAGCACCCCCGCTCCTACGGCTTCCCGCCGCACCACCCGCCGATGCACACCTTCCTCGGCGTGCCGGTCCGCATCCGGGACCAGGTCTTCGGCAACCTCTACCTGGCCGAGAAACAGGGCGGCGCACAGTTCACCGACGACGACGAGGAGATCGTCGTGGCGCTCGCCGCGGCGGCCGGCGTGGCCATCGAGAACGCCCGGCTCTACGCGCTGGCCCACCGGCGGGAACGGTGGCTCTCCGCGACCGCCGAGATCACCGCGCTGCTGCTCGGCGAGGTACGCCGCACCGACGCGCTGACCCTGGTGGCCCGCCGCGCCCGGGAGGTCGCCGAGGCCGAGCTGGCCCTGGTGCTGCTCTACGACGACCTGGCCGACCACTTCACCGTGGAGGTCGTCGACGGCGCCGGCGCCCAGGCCCGGGCGCTGGTCGGCACCGTGCTGCCGGCCGCCGACACCAGCTTCGCCGGTCCGGTGACGCAGGGCCGGCACGACTCGGTGGACGACCTCGCGCACGCCGCCCCGTGGCCGGCGGTACTGCACACCGGTCCGGCGGTCATCTCCCCGCTGGCCACCGCCGACACCCTGCACGGCGTGCTGGTGATCGCCCATCACGCCGACCACCGTGGTGCCACCGAGGACGACGTGGTGCTGCTGGGCAGCTTCGCCGGGCAGGCCGCGCTGGCCATGGAACGCGCCCGCGGTCAGGAGGAACGCGAACAGCTGGTGGTCCTCGAAGACCGCGAGCGGATCGCCCGGGACCTGCACGACGTGGTCATCCAACGGCTCTTCGCCACCGGCCTGCAGTTGCAGAGCGCGGTGCCGCTGGCCGGCCGTCCCGAACTGGCCAAGCGGGTCAACGCCGCCGTCGACGACCTGGACGCCACCATCAAGGACATCCGCCGGACCATCTTCGAGCTACGCAGCCCGGTCAGTGCGGCGCTGCGTACCGAGATCACCGAGGCGGTCGAAGTGGCTGCCGAGTCGCTGGGCTACCGGCCCCGGCTGGAACTGACCGGACCGATCGACAGCGCCGTCCCCGACGCGGTCCGTCCCGATCTCACCGCCGTGCTTCGCGAGGCCCTCTCCAACGCGGTACGCCACGCCGAGGCGTCGGCCGTGTCGGTGGCGGTGACCGTGGACGCCGCCCAGGTCACCGTCGTCGTCACCGACAACGGCGTCGGCTGCGACCCGGCCAAGGCCCGGGGTGGTCTGGTGAACCTGCGCGAGCGCGCGGAACGCCACGGCGGAACCTTCGAGGTACGTCCGGCCGAACCGCAGGGCACCGAACTGTCCTGGTCGATCCCGCTGCGCGACTGATCGTTCGCCACACCCGACACCCGACACCCGACACCCGACACCCGACACCCGACACCCGACACCAAGATCGTGCTCGATCCGGGATCGAGTTGCATCCTCAGCGGTTCGTAGCAACTCGATCCTGCATCGAGCGTGACCTTGAACGGCGCTGGTACGGGTGTGGCGAGGCCGGGAAGCAACAGGCATGCGCGCCCATCCGGCCCACGGCGACGGCCCAGCCGGCGCGACGGCCCAGCCGGCGATAGACCGCGGGCAGCGATCAGTCCCGACCAGCAGTCAGCCCCTGGCCGACGGTCAGTGGGTCTTGCCGAGCAGGCGGGTGGCGAGCACCGCCGCCTGGGTACGCCGCTCCAGACCCAGCTTGGCCAGCACGCTGGAGACGTAGTTCTTGACCGTCTTCTCCGCCAGGAACATCTTGCCGGCGATCTCCCGGTTGGTCAGCCCCTCGGCAACGTACTCCAAGATCCGCCGTTCCTGCTCGGTGAGCGACTGCAACTCGCGGGGCTGCTCCACCCCGCTACGGATGCGTTCCAACACCCGGGTGGTAATCGCCGGATCGAGCAGCGACTGCCCGGCCGCCACCCGCCGCACCGCGTCGACCAGGTCGGTGCCCCGGATCTGCTTGAGCACGTACCCGGAGGCGCCCGCCATGATTGCGGCGAACAACGCCTCGTCGTCCTCGTACGAGGTGAGGATCAGCCCCTTGATCGAGGAGTCCACCGCCCGGACGTCCCGACACACGTCGATCCCGTTGCCGTCAGGCAGCCGGGCGTCGAGGATCGCCACGTCGGGCCGCAGCGCGGGAATCCGGCGGGCCGCCTCCTGAGCGGAGCCGGACTCACCGACCACCTCGATGTCGCCACTGGCACTCAGCAGGTCGGCAAGACCACGACGGACGACCTCGTGGTCGTCGAGCAGGAACACCCGGATCATCTCCCCTTTCTACCCGCCCACCCCCACCCACCGCACGGGCCAAAGGTCCCAACCCCAACCCCACACCCTCCGCCGCCCTCCGCACCCCCTCGCACCCGCCCGCACCCGCGCCCCGCGCCCTCACCCCGCGCCCTGCCCCGCGCCCTGCCCGCGCCCTCACCCCGCGCCCTCACCCGCGCCCCGCGCCCTCACCCCGCGCCCTGCCGCGCGCCCTGCCCCGCGCCGCCCCCGCTGCCCTGCGCCTCGCGTTCCCCGCACCGCGCCCTGTGCTCCCCGCACCGCGCCTCATGCCCTCAGCCATGAGCCCTGAAGTCGCCACCGGCCAAGCGTCTCGCGCCGCCCCCGCGGGCGGCGGGCCACCGCGTTCGCCTGGATGGCAGCCACGGCCCACGGCGGGGCGGGTGGAGATCTGGGCCTTACCGCGCACCACCGTCGTCGGGCACCCAGCGCAGGACGTCACCGGGCTGGCAGGCGAGCGCCTCGCAGATCGCGTTGAGTGTGGAGAACCGCACGGCTTTCGCGCGGCCGTTCTTCAGCACCGACACGTTCGCCAGGCTCAGCCCGATTGCGTCGGCGAAGTCCCCGACCGACATCTTCCGCTTCGCGAGAAGCACGTCGATCTCGACCACGATGGCCATCAGAGCACGCCGTCCAGCTCCGTCTGCGCGCTCGTCGCGCGATCGACGAGCCGGTGCACCACGAACATGACCCCGAGCAGCGCTGCGCCGACCAGGCAGCCCAGCCCGCTGGCCATCCACAGCCCGAGAGTGTCCATGCCGTCGGTGGGCGACGGGAACTCCCCGAACGTGAAGAACACGAACACGCCGACGGTGAGCAGGGCGCCGATCGCCGCGCCGATTGTGATCACCCAGCGCTGCGACCCGGGCCGGAAGAAGGTGCCCGACTGCGCGCGGAACAGCAGCATCCAGACTGCCGCGAGCACGACCTGCGCACAGGCGACGAAATCGCTCGAGAATCGAGCCTACGCAGTGCGTCCCCGTAGCGCGCCCTAGATCAACGGGGAAGGGGCAGCCGCCGAGGCCACCACCACCGCGACGACCAGCCCCAACACGTTAGATCAGATCAAGTTGCTACGGACCACCCTCTGACCCCTGGACCCGTCGATCATGGAGTAATGGTCGCGACAAAAGGTATATAAGCTACCTAAAGGGTGACCCAAACTCCATGATCGACGGAAACTGGGCGGGAGGCACCGCGGGGAACGCGGGGCGGGAGGCACCGCGGGGAACGCGGGGCGGGAGGCACCGCGGGGAGGGAGGAGGGGACGGGGTGCCGGGTGGGTTCGGGACGTGTGGCCCTGCTGGGCGGGGGTGGTCGCGGGGCACCGTGGGTGTGACCGGCGAGGGTGAGGGGGCAGGACCATGGAGACCGGCTACACCGCCGAGCAGCTGCGCGCCGCGGCGACCGACGCGATCCGCGCACCGTCCCTGCACAACGTCCAGCCGTGGCGGTTCCGACTGCGCGACGGTGGGATCGAGGTACTCGTCGACCCGGCCCGCCGGCTGCCGGCGACCGACCCGAGTGGCTGGGGGGCCCGGATCGCCGCGGGGGCGGCGCTGTTCAACCTGCGCCTGGCCCTGGCGGTGGCGGGTGCTCCGGCAACCGTGCGACTGCGCCCGTACCCGGCGGAACCGGACGTGGTGGCCCGGCTGCTGCCGGACGTGCCGCGCCGACCCACCCCGACCGAGCAGAGCCTGTACGCGGCCGTACCCCGCCGGTTCAGCAACCGTGCCCCGTTCTGGCCGGACCCGGTTCCCGCGGATGCCCGTTGGCGGCTGGGCGACGCGGCCCGCGCCGAGCACTGCTGGCTGGAACTGCTGATCGGGGTCAGCGCGGTGAACGCCTTCGCCGAGATCGCGCACAGCGCGCATCGGGTACTCGAACGGGATCCCGCCTACCGGGCCGAACGGCAGGCATGGGTACGCCCCGCAGACGCACCCGACGGCGTGCCCGCGGCTGCCGGTGGGCCGCTGGCCGAGCCGCAGGATCTGCTGCCGTCCCGGGGTTTCGGCGGCCTGCACCGGGCGCCCGGCCGGGACTTCGAGCCGGAGCCGCTGGTCGCGGTGCTCGGTTCGGCCGGTAACACCGCCGTCGACCAGGTCGTCGCCGGTCAGGCGTTGCAGCGGGTGCTGCTCACCGCCACCGACTCCGGCCTGTCGGTGTCGATGTTGTCCCAGCCGATCGAGGTGCCGACGGCCCGGGAGCAGCTTCGGGTGTCGCTGGGTCGCTTCGGCGCTCCGCAGATGGTGATGCGGATCGGGTACGGCCAGCCCGGCCGGCCCACCCCCCGCCGCGTGGTCGACGAGGTGCTGGACCTGCCGGTGCCCCAGCACTCATAGGGCCGGGCACCGGGCACGGGCGTCCGCCGCCACGCGTCCCACCCGCCACGCGCCCGAGCCGGTCCGGGCCTCACCCGGCCCGGATCGCGCCGAGCGCGGCGAGCAGCGCGGCCTCCCGGTCGGGGTGCAGGCCGACCGGCGGCCGGGCCGGGCGGCCCGCCCGGTCCGGGGGCGCGCCGACCCGCCGCAGCCAGGACCAGGTGTCGGCCACCGTGTCGGCCACCGGCCGGCAGGTCAGCCCGGCGGCGTACGCGCGGCTGACGTCGAGGTGCTGCATCCAGCGCCACTCGTGCTCCGGCGGGATCCAGATCGGCAGGTCGTTCCAGGGCACCACGCCGGCGCCGAGAAGGCGGTGCGGGTCGACCCAGTGCAGCCGGGCGTCGGCGCCGGTGACGGCGAGACAGGCGTCGAGCAGCTCCCGGATGCTGGCGTGTCCCGGTCGGCTCACCACGTTCACCGGGCCGCTCCGGCACGCCGCACCGGCGTCCAGGAGGAAGGTGGCGAGGTCCCGGACGTCGACGTACTGCAACGGCAGGTCGGCGGGGCCGGGCGCCAACACGTCGCCGCCCCGGGCGACGCGGTGCAGCCACCACGGCAACCGGCCGATGTCCTCACCGGGGCCGAGGATCAACCCGGCGCGGGCCAGCAGTACGCCGTCACCGAACGTCTCCCGCAACGCCCGCTCGGCGCCGGACTTGAGCTGCGGGTACTCGCCGTCGGTGGCGTCCGGGTCGGCGTCGACCACCGGATCCCGCTCGGTCACGCCGGTCGCCACCGGCGGGGCGTAGACGGACCCGCTGGAGACGTACACGTAGTGGCCGACGCGGCCGGCCAGGGCCTGCGCCGTCGTCCGGGCCGCCCGTGGCGCGCCGTCCCAGGTGTCGACGACGACGTCCCACTCGCCGTCGGCCAGCGAGGCCAGGCCGTCGGGGGTGCTCCGGTCACCCAGCAGTTGTCGTACGCCCGCCGGAGGCGCCCCGTGCCGCCCCCGGTTGAACACGGTGACGTTCCAGCCACGACGGACGGCCTGCGCGACCGCCGCACCGCCGACGAAACCCGTCCCGCCCAGCATCAGCATCCGCATGGGCTCCACCATGCCCCCCTTGTCCGGGGTGGCCGGGTCGGGTTCACCCTCAGCAGATCTGCCGAGGGCAGAACGCCGGGTGCCCGCGCCGGCCGGACGCTCAGTTGTCCGGTCGGCGCGGGCTGGGTTCGGCGGGGCCGCGGGCACGGCGGGCGACCGCCCGATCGACGCCCTCAGCGAAGGCATCGACCATCGCCATCGTGGCCTGCCGCCGATACCAGGGTCAACAACTTCCGGAAAACTATCGATAGTTTGCTATGTCAGCGGTGCGGCGCTGTCCCGGATCACGAGTTCGGTGGCCAACTCCACCCGCGGGCTCTCCACCTTCTCGCCCTTGGCCAGCCGCAGCACCGTACGCGCGGCCAGCATGCCCATCTCCGCCAACGGCTGACGCACCGTGGTCAACGGCGGCGAGCACCAGCGCACCTCCGGCAGGTCGTCGAAGCCCACCACACTGACGTCACCGGGCACCCGCAGCCCGCGCTGCCGGACCGCCTCGTAGACCCCCAACGCCATCTGGTCGCTCGAGGCGAAGATCGCCGTCGGCGGGTCCGCCAGCCCCAGCAACCGCACCCCGCCGGAGAACCCGGCCTCGTGGTAGAAGTTGCCGGCCTGGATCAGCCGGTCGTCCACCGGGATGCCGGCGGCCTCCAGCGCCGCCCGGTAGCCGTCCATCCGGGCCCGGGCACACATCAACTGCGGTGGACCGGCGATGAACCCGATCCGCCGATGCCCCAACCCGATCAGGTACTCCGTGGCCCGCAGGCTGCCCGCCCAGTTGGTGGCACCGATCGTCGGTGCGTCCTGGGCCGGTACGCCGGCCGGGTCGACGATCACCACGGGGATGTTGAGCCGGCGCAGTTCGGCCTGCTGCGGCGCTTCGAGGGTGGAGGTCACGAAGATGACGCCCTCGGTGGAACGGGTCCGGATGTTGTCCAGCCACTGCTTGGCCGAGGAGCTACGCCGGTGGATGGCGGAGACGACCGTACCCACCCCCGCCGCGTGGGCGACATCCTCCACACCCCGAATGATCTCCACCGCCCACGGACTGTCCAGATCATTGAAGACCAGATCCACCAACCCCGAACTCGCCCGCATACTCGGCGGCCGACGCCGATACCCATGCCGCGTCAGCAACTCCTCCACCCGCTGACGCGTCTGCGGCGCCACATCCGAACGACCATTGATCACCCGCGACACCGTCGGCACCGACACCCCGGCCAGGCGGGCGATCGCGGCGATGGTCACGGTGCGATTGTCGTTGGCAGCCACCGAGGGCCTCCCTGTCGTCACTGGCTCTGCTTCGCCACCGTGGTGATGTCCTTGACGATCTGCTCCGGCCTCCTGGAGCCCTCGATCAGCTGGGCGACGCTGTCGTTGATCTGTTGGCCGACCGCCGACGGGAACGCCTGGTCGAGGTAGAGCTGGAAGCCGGTCGCGACGGCCAGGTGGGCCGCCACCACCTGGTTGTTCGGATCCTTGATCCGACCGACGGCGGCCAGGTTGGTGGGCAGCACGGCACCGGTCTCGGCAGCCCGCCGCTGGTTCTCCGAGCGCAGCAGCGTACGCAGGAAGTCCACCGTGGCGGGTGGAGCGTCCCGGCCGACCGCGAACCCGTTACCGCCACCGAAGGCGTCGGTCGCCTCACCCTTGCCCCCCTCCACCACCGGAAAGGTGAAGAAGCCGAGCTGACCGCCGATGCCACGGTCGCTGGTCGACGAGGAGGCCTGGATCGAGGGCGCCCACTGCCCCATCAGTTCCATGGCTGCCTCGCCGTTGCCCATCGCCGCGGCCTGACCGCCCGCCGAGCCGTACTCGGCGCGTTGGAAACGCGGCTGGAACGGGCGCAGCTCGATCAGCTCGCGGAACCGTTGGCCGGCCGCCACGAAGTCGGGGGTGTCGAAGTTCCCGTCCTCGGCCGCGTGCTGCAACGCGCCGAGACCACCGATCCGCATCGCCAGGTAGGCCCAGTAGTAGTGCCCCGGCCACTTGTCCTTGCCGGCGAGGGCGATGGGCACGATGCCCGCGGCCTTGAGCTTGCGTACCGCCGCCAACAACTGGGCCCAGGTGCTCGGCGGTGAGGTGATGCGGGCCTCGGCGAAGAGATCCCGGTTGTACCAGAAGCCGATCATGCCGATGTCGAACGGAACGCCGTAGATCCGACCGTCCACCGTGTACGGCTGCAAAGCCGCCGGCAACAGCTGACCGATCCACGGCTGCACCTGCGCGGTGATGTCCTTGACCAGGCCCGCCTCGGCCTGTTCGCGCAGCAGCCCGCCGCCCCAGGACTGGAACAGGTCCGGCGACGAACCGGCCCGGGTGGCCTTGGTCAGAGCGGCCTTGAAGTCCTCGTTCTCCAGTGGCTGCACCTCGACCGTGACGTTGTCGTGCCGCGTCTCGTACAGCCGCGCCATCTCCGCCCAGACCGGCAACATCGGCTCGGTGTTCTGGATGTGCCACCAGTCGATCGTCTGCGGTCCGGCGGAGACGTCGGACTTCCCGTCCGCACAGCCGGCTGTCAGCAGGGCGCCGGTACCGACCCCCGCCAGAGCCAGCAACGACCTGCGGGAGAGGTGCCCTGTCATGGTGCATCCCTTCGAAGCGCGTGACGTACCCGAAGCGGCGCCGAGGGGCCGACCGGCGCACCATCGGCCCCGAAAGTTTCGGCCCGAGGCCGGTATTTTCAACTGATGGCGGGCACGTTACGACGCGTCGACGCGCCCGGTCAAGAGGGCTGTCGCAAGCGGATCCGAGCCGATAACGTGAGGCCAATTCCCGGATATCGACGCGGAGATTTCCGGAAATACACCGGGACATGATCCTGAAGGAGACACACATGTCGACCGAAGTCGCAGCCGTGACGACCGCCCGGTCCATCCGTAACCCGGTGCTCACCGGCTTCCACCCGGATCCGTCCATCCTGCGCGTCGACGACGACTACTACCTGGCCACCTCGACCTTCGAGTGGTACCCGGGGGTACGCGTGCACCACTCGAAGGACCTGGTGCACTGGCGGAACCTCGGCGGCATCGTCACCGAACGCCGCCTGCTCGACCTGCGCGGCTGCGGCGACTCGAACGGGATCTGGGCGCCGGATCTCACCTGGCACGACGGGCTGTTCCACCTCGTCTACAGCGACGTGTCGAGCTTCGCCAGCGGCTACTGGGACGCCCAGAACTTCCTCGTCACCGCCCCGACGATCAGCGGCCCCTGGTCGGACCCGGTGCGGCTGCACGCACACGGCTTCGACGCCGCCCTGTTCCACGACGACGACGGCAGCACCTGGCTGTTGTCGATGAGCGCCGACTGGCGACCGGGCCGCAACCGCTTCGGCGGCATCGAGATCCAACGCTACGATCCGGCCCGCCGACAACTGGTCGGCCCGGCGCGGACCATCTTCACCGGCACCGAGGTCGGCGTGACCGAGGCACCGCACATCTACCGCCACGACGGCTGGTACTGGCTGGTCACCGCCGAGGGCGGCACCAGCTGGGAACACCAGGTCACCGTCGCCCGCTCGCGCGAGCTGCTCGGCCCGTACCAGGTCGACCCGGCCGGCCCGCTGCTCACCTCGGTCGGTCGACCGGATCTCACCCTACAGAAGGCCGGCCACGGCAGCCTGGTCCGCACCCAGCACGGCGAGTGGTACCTCGCCCACCTGGTCGGGCGCCCCTACACCCCGCTGGGCAGCTGCGTCCTCGGCCGGGAGACCGCGGTGCAGAAGGTCGAGTGGTCGCCGGGCGACTGGCCGAGGATCGCCGGCGGCATACCCGCCGAGGAGGTCCCCGCGCCGGACCTGCCGGCCCACCCCTGGCCCGCCCAGCCGGCCACCGACCACTTCGACCAGCCGGTGCTGGCCGCCGGATGGTCCACCCTTCGCCGGCCCGCCACCGACGACTGGGTCGACCTGCGGTCCCGCCCGTCGCACCTGCGCCTACACGGCGGCCAGTCGCCGGTCGGCAAGCAGACGCCGAGTCTGCTGGCCCGGCCGGTCGGCGCGAGCCACTGCTCGCTGGAGACCGTCGTCGAGTTCGACCCGGGCGACCACCGCCACCTGGCCGGAATCACCGGCTACTACAACACGCAGAACTGGCACTACCTCTACCTGACCCGTGCCGACGACGGGCGACTGGTGCTGGAGGTGCTCAGCTGCGCCAGTGGCCGGCGAACCGCGTACCCGCAACTCACCGTCGACGCCGACGGCGCGCGACCCGTCGGTCTCCGGGTGACCTTCGACGGCCCGGCGTTGCGCTTCGCCTACGACCTCGGCGCCGGTTGGCGGCAGTTGCCCATCGACCTGGACGCCACCGTCCTCTCCGACGAACACGCGGCGCAGATCGTCGACGGTGAACCGGCCGCCTGGGGTTTCACCGGCGCGATGCTCGGCCTCTGGGTGCAGGACATCGGCGGCGACGGCAGCTACGCCGACTTCGACCACGTCACCTACCTCGAACACTGACCGGCGAGGACCGATCTGCCCAGGAGGGGGCCGTCCGATGTCACCCCGCACCCATCCTCCGCACCACGTCTTGTCCGGGCCGGGCACTGCGGTACGCCCCGAGACGACGGTCGGCACCGACCACGTCCTCTGCCTCACCTTCGACGACGGCCCCCACCCGGTGCACACCCCACGCCTGCTCGACGTGCTGGCCGCCAACGACGTCCGGGCGGTCTTCTTCCTCCAGGGCGACCAGGTCGCGCACCATCCGGAACTGGTCCGCCGGATCATCGCCGGTGGACACGCGCTGGGCAACCACGGCATGCACCACGACGACATGAGCACGTGGACACCCGGCCGGATCGCCTCGGACCTGCTGGAGACCAACGCGGTGATCCGACGGGCCGTACCGCACAGCCGGGTGTCCTACTTCCGGGCCCCGTACGGCAACTGGGGGCAGACCCCGACGGTGGCGACCGCCCTGGGCATGCGCCCGATCGGCTGGCAGCTCGACGTGACGGACTGGGACCCACCGGGCACCGACGAGTTGACCCGACGGCTCACCGAGGGGGTCACGCCCGGTGCGGTGGTACTGCTGCACGACGGTGGCGGCGACCGCAGCCAGACCGTCGACGCCGTCGACCTCGTCATCGCGCCGCTGCGGGCGCACGGCTGGCGCTTCGCCCTGCCCCCGCCCGACCCGGCGCCTGCGGCGCCCCCGGGCGCCCTGCCTTCGACCGCCGGGACCGCCCCGCGGGCGTGACCAGCCGAGGCCGGTCAGCGTCCGGCCGGCGGGGTGGTCGCCCGCTGGAGGACCTCCTCGGCGGTCAACGGGCTACGTGGATGGTGGCTGAGACACATCGGCGCCTGCATCTTGACGAAGCGGCCCCCCTCCACGGCGGCGTAGAACTGCCCGGTACGCAGCTTGCCGACGTCGGTGACGTCGGTACCCTTCGCCCTGGCCACCTCCCGGGCCGCCTCGATCTGGACCGGCACGGTCAACAGACCGACGAACTGGGTGGCCGCGTTGCCCGGGATCTGGTTGTGCAGCGCCTTCGGCGCCTGGGTGGCGAAGACCAGGCCCAACCCGTACTTGCGGGCCTGCGAGGTCAGCGCCAGCGTGCTCTGCGTACAGGCCGTGACGGTGCCCGACGGGGCGAGGGTCTGCGCCTCGTCCATCACGAAGAGCCCGCCCAGCGGCCGGTCCCCGGCCGGATGCCGCTTGATCCAGGTGAACAGGGCCAGTTGCAACTGGTTGACGAAGCTCTGCCGCTGCGGGTCGTCGGGCAACCCGACGAAACTGATCACCGATATCCGGGCCCGCCGCCCCGGCGCCGGGGTGAGCAGCTCACCGGGGTCGACGGGGGTGCCGACGCCGCCGAAGAGCGGATCGTTGATCAGGGCGGCCTTGAGTAGTTGCGCCATGCCCGCCGCCAGCTTCGGCGCACCGGCGAGCTGGCTCACCCCGTCGGGCAGGTCATCGAGCAGCTCGGTGAACGCCCGCAGGTCGTTGGCGCCGGTCCGGGCGTAGCTGTACAGCGCCTCGCGCAGCACGGCCCGACCGAGCCGGGCCTTGTCCGTGCCACCGTCCACCCGGGCATGCGGGGCGAGGGTGGCGACGGCGGCGTCGACCGCGGCGGTGAACCCGTCCGGGTCGTCGAGTACGTCGGCGAAGCGGGGCAGCGGCTGGAACGCCAACGGGCGGCCCGACTGCCGACCCGGCGTCCAGATCACCACCTCGGTGCCGGACAGGTACGTCGCGGCTCGGTCGGCGTCGGCCGGCCCCCACCCGCCGGGCGCCGCCGGCCAGGCGTCGCCGAGCCGTGCCAGGTCGTTGTTCGGGTCGAGGACGATGGCGGAGACGCCACGCAGCGCGCACTCCTCGACCAGCCGCCGGATCAGGACGGTCTTACCGGAGCCGGAGCCGGCGAAGATCACGGTGTGCCGGCGCAGCGATTCCAGGCCGATCCGCAGTGGCTCGGGTCGACCGGGGACGGCACCGAGGTCCAGCTGTTCCGGGTCGATTCCGGCCGCCGGGCGACCGCGCACGTCGGACCCGGTCGGCCAGACCGGCACCGACTCGACCGCCGGCGCCGGCCCGGCGGCCGGGTTCGGCGACGACGGCGTCGGCGGGCTCGGCACCGGCACCGGCGGGCTCAGCGACGGCACCGGCACGGTCGGCGGTGTGGTCGGCATGTTCGGCACCGGCACCGTCGGCGGGCCCGCGTCGCGGTGGACCGGTGTCCCGGGGACGGCGTCCGTCGCTGGACCGGCACCGGTCACCGGGACGGCGATCGCAACGGCGGTCCCCCTGTCCCTGCGGTCGCCGCCCAGCGCCTGACGCAGGCAGCTGATCTCGGCGGCCGGTCGGCGGTCGGCGAACCACGGCCGCAGCGTCTCCAGGCCGAAGTACCGGATGAGCTGCTCCAGCGCGGCCAGGCGGCGGATGTCCGCGGCGGGGAAGGCGATCGTCTCGCCGCCGGCGCGTTTGAAGGCCGCCAGCACCTCACGGGTACGGGCCCCGCCCGACCAGTCCGCGCTGCGCAACAGGAACAGCTTGCGCTTGGCGATGCCCTCGGTGAGCCCGGCGGCGGTGACCGCGTTGCGGATCCGGTTGAGCGCGGCGATGTGGTGCGGTGCGCAGATCGCCCGGAACGACCAGTGCTCCTCGTCCTCGCTCTCCTCGTCGAGGCTGTGCCGTAGCCGGGCGTGCAGGGCCGGCTTCCCGCCCAACGGGATGGGATCGAGACTGAACGCCTCGACGGCGTCGTCCTGCGCACCGATCCACGCGGTCAACCCGGCTGTCAGCAGCTCCGGAACCCGCACGTCCTCGTACTGCTGGCTGAGCGCGGGCGCCGGATCCGCCGCGGCGATCAGTTCCGCGTACCGAGAATCGATCTTGCCGAACTCGTCGGCCAGCCGCGCCGCGCTCGGCCTACCGACCGGGGCCGCCCCGGGGCCGGCGCCGACCGGGTCACCGGTCGCGTGCAGCAGATGCCGCAGCTCGCGTACCTCGCCGTCGGCCAGGCAGGCCCGGACATGCGTGTCGACGCGGCGCAGCAGCTCGCGTGGCGTGAACCCGACCACCTCGGTGAACGCGTCGGGGTGGACCGGCCAGGTGGGGTACGGCGGCACGAAGCCGACTTCCTCGAAGAGCACCGCGAACCGCTTCTCGACCAGTTCCCGTCCCACCGCCACGGAGGGGATCTCCTTGAGCGGGGCGGCCTCCCGGAACCGGTCCTGGACGGTGTCGGTGGCCTGTTCCTTCACGTCCCGCCAGGTCTGCGGCAGGCAGGACACCACCGACAGCGAACGTTTGGTGGTCTCCCGCAGCGCCATCAGACCGCTGGCCACCTGCTCCAGCAGCAACGACGTCTGCCAGTCGATCTCGCCGCGGACCTCCTGGGTGGTCGCCTTGACCGACTGGGCAACCATCAGGTCGATCTGGTCGACGGCGATCACCGTCGGCGCCACCATGGCCAGCAGCCGCGACGCGTCCCGGACCACCTCCTGCGGTGCCCGGCGGTTACGCCGCAGTCCCCAGGCGGTCCGGGTGCCCGGCTCCTCCTCGTCGCTGGAGGAGAGGAAGTCGTAGCCGACGTCCTCCAGGGCGGCGGACTCACCGGCGTAGAGCACCAGCGCCCGCAGCGTGTCCTGGCACTCCGTGCCGACCTGGCGGTTCGCCTTACGGGTCAGGTCGACGAAGGCGTCGAGGGCGGGCCGGCTGAGTTCGGTCTCACCGGTGACCGCGCGCCGCACCGCCCGGGGGGCGTCGACCCGGTCGGCGAGTTTGCGCAGGAAGGTACGCAACTGGGTGGTCCCGTCCGGCATCGGTCGCGCGAGGCCCGCCAGCATCGACATCGCGGTGCTGTGCCAGAACGCGCGCGCCTCCAACAGCTCGACCAGGAAGAAGAACCCGCCGCGCTGCTGCACCTCCTGTCGTACCGTGCCGAGCAGGTGGGTCTTGCCGGTGCCCCGCTGGCCGAGGACCGCGACGCCCACCGGGCTGGAGTCGGCGCTACGGTCCGCCTCGGCGAAGCTGTCCAGCACGGTCCGCAGCACGTCGTGGTGCAGGGCCGCCACGTGGAACGGCGCCGGCTTCCAGACGTCGTCGGGGGTCGGAGCCCAGTTGAACCGCAACGCGGTCAGCGCCCGCCGTTCCTCGTCGCTGGTCATGACGAGATGGCGATGAGGTGCTTGTCCTGGTTGCCGATGCTCACCGCCGCGGCCCGCTCCTGCGGCTTGAGCACCTTCTGGTTGGACTCCGGCACGAGGTGGACGTTGCGTTCCCGGTTGAGCTGGACCAGTGCGGTGTCGACCTGCGCGCGGGACAGGTCCGCCAGCGCGGTACGCAGGTCGGCGAGCATGACGTACGCGCCGGGGCCGGCGGCCAGTTCGTGGTATGCCTGCCGGACCCGGGTCACCGCTTCGACCGGGCCCGTCGCGGCCGCCGGGGCGGAGTGCGGGGCCGGCGCGGCGGAGTCCGGGGCCGGCGCGGCGGGGTGCGGGGCCGCCGGGGCGGGGTGCGGGGCCGGTGCGGCCACGGCCGAGGCGACGTCGTCCGCCTTGATCTGCAACCGGAACAGGTCGTCGGCCCGGGTGCCGGAGTGGTCGATCAGCCGGCGCAGGAAGTCCAGTACGACGTAGAGCGTGCCGCCGCCCGCGCCCGCACCCTTCGGCGGCTCCCCGCCCAACTCCTCGGCGGCCCGATGCCAACCCTTGTCGGTCAGCTTCAGGGTGATCGGCTTCTCCGCCACCTCGATCAGCTCGGCGGCGATCAGCTTACGGCGGTGCTCCGGCTTGATGCCGATTCCGGCGACCTTGGTGATGTACGTCTGCGGCAACGGAGTTGCTTTGATCATTAACGTGATGAGAATGCACCGGTCAACGAGCGTCAGTTCCTTTTCCGGCATGCGGATGCTCCTCTGTGGCACGAGCTTTCACCACGTTCACGGTGATGATCGAAACTCGGAGGGGTGGTCGAGCAAGGGGGGCGGCCTCGCGCCCGGGCCGATTCTGCCGACGGTGTCCGGCAAGCGCAAGGTCACCAATCCGGCTGCCGAAAACCGACAGCAAGGTTGAGTGGATCTTCAGCGGTCCAGCGTGGACGGCCCGACTGAAACACCTGTACGGAGCGGGCGGCGCTGATCAGGCATTCGGCCGTTGCCAAGCGGCAAGGACAGCGGGCAGCATGACTGATCGGCGAGCGGCGGCCGGAGGGAATTGCCCGACGCCCTGCCGCTCCTGCCCATTTCGGGAACGCCACGGAGGTGACCGGTGCAGTCTGAGGTGGTCCGCTACCAGGTCGACGACAAAACCGTCGCGTTGATCGAGGTCGACCCACCGGCCGGTTTCCAACCCGCCGGCGTCGGCGACGTCGCCGGCTGGGTACGGGAGTCCGCCGCCCCGGCGGTGGCCGCCGCCAAGGAACTGTTGGAGCAGGTGAAGGCGGTCTCCCCGGACGCCGTCGAGGTGCGCTTCGGGATCAAGGCGACCGGCACGGCGAACTGGGTGGTCGCCAAGACGACCGGCGAGGCGAACTTCGAGGTCACCCTCGCCTGGTCCCCCGACGGAGCCCCGGCAAACGGCACCGGCCCGCGGCGCTGACGGACGCGGTGGCCCGTGACAGCAGCCCCTGACGACAGCCCGTGGGCGGTCGCCC
Source organism: Micromonospora radicis (assembly GCF_003583405.1). Lineage (GTDB taxonomy): Bacteria > Actinomycetota > Actinomycetes > Mycobacteriales > Micromonosporaceae > Micromonospora > Micromonospora radicis. Next base: position 51,281 of record NZ_QXEC01000025.1, on the reverse strand, counting down.
TGCACCGCGACGGCAACCCGGACATCCCGGTCGGCACCGGCATCGTCATCGACGCGAACCTCGTGCTCACCTGCCACCACGTCGCGTTCGCCGCCGACGGCCAACTGCACGACGACCTCTCGGTCGCCTTCCCCCGCGCGTCCAGGGTCGGCTACTTCGACCGACGCCGGGTCCGCCAGTGCCTGCACGACGGGCACCGGTCCGCGCACGTCGACCTGGTCGTCCTCGAACTCGTCGAACCCGTGCCGGTCACCGTCGCACCGGCCCGGCTGCGCTGCCTGGAGCCCCGGTCCCTGGTCGACCGGCCGTTCTGGGCGTACGGCTTCCCCACCGGGGTACCCGGCGGTACCCCGGCCACCGGCACGGTCACCGAGATCGGCGGCTGGGGACGCATCATGATCGACAGTGCTGCCGGTAGCCAGTTGGGCAAGGGGTTCAGCGGCGGCGCCGTCTGGTCACCGGAGTACCAGGCGGTGATCGGCGTCGTGGTCTCCGCCGACGGCACGGGCAAGGGCCAGGCCGTCACCCTGCACCACGCCGACGAGCAGCTGCCCGAGATGAAGCTGCGGATGCTGTCCGCGTGGCGGGTCGCGGACGCCGACGACACCGCCCTGTCCGCCTGGGGCTGGACCCTGAACACCGACGGGGAGGCCGGTCGGCACTGGCTGCCCCGGGCCCGCGGGGTGGCGGTGGATACCGAGGGCGGCGCCCGGTTCCGGGGCCGCACCAGGGCACTGCGCCGAATCGTCGACTGGCTCGACCAGGCGACTCCGGTCATCCGGCCGCTGCTGGTCACCGGCTCCCCCGGGGTGGGCAAGTCCGCCGCTCTGGGCCGGATCGTCACCACCGCCGACCGACAGATCCAGGCCGCCCTCCCCGTCGACGACGTCGCGGTACGGGCCACGGTCGGCTCCGTCTCCTGCGCCGTGCACGTGAAGGGCAAGACCGCCATCGAGGTGGCCACCGAGATCGCCCGCGCCGCCGCCGTCGACCTGCCGGCCAACCCGGCCGACCTGGCTTCGGCGGTGCGCGACCGGCTGCACCGGCGCGCCGCCCGGTTCACCCTGGTCGTCGACGCCCTGGACGAGGCCGCCGATCCCGGCCACGCCCGACGGATCGTCGACGACATCCTGCTGCCGCTGGCCCGCGACTGCGGCCGGTACGGGGTCCGGGTGGTCGTCGGCACCCGGCGCAGCGACGACCAGGGCGACCTGATCGCCCGTTTCGGGGAGGACGCCGACCTGATCGACCTCGACGCACCGGAGTACTTCGCCGAATCCGACCTGGTCAACTACGCGCAGGCGACGCTGCAACTGCTCGGCGCCGAACGACCCGCCAACCCGTACGCCGAGCCCGGGGCCGCCGGCCCACTCGCCCGGCGCATCGCCGCGCTGGCCAAGGGAAACTTCCTCGTCGCCGGCCTGGTCGCACGGGCACACGCGCTGCGCGACACCGCGCCGGTCGACCCGGCCTCGGTCTCCTTCACCGCCACCGTCGCCCACGCACTGGACGCCTACCTCGCCGGGCTACCGACGGCGGGTACCACCTCCGCGCGGCTGGCGCTGACCGCCCTGGCGTACGCCGAGACACCGGGGCTTCCGTTGCCACTGTGGCAGGCCGCGGTGACCGCGCTGGGCGGCACCGTCAGCGAGGCGGAGCTGGGCGGCTTCGCCCGTACCTCGGCGGCGAACTTCCTGGTCGAGACGGGCGGCGGGGCACAGCCCGCGTACCGCCTGTTCCACCAGGCCCTCAACGAGGCGCTGCTGGCCGACCGCGACGCCCGGGGGCATCGGCGCCAGGACCAGCGCAGGTTGGTCTCGGCCTGGCTCGACCTGGCCCGCGACGCGGGCTGGGCCGACGCCCCGGACTACCTGCTCCGGTCGCTGCCCCAGCACGCTGCCCGCGCCGGGATGGTCGAACACCTCCTCGCCGACGACGACTACCTGCTCCACGCGCAGTTGGACCGGCTGCTCATGGTGGTCGACGCGGAACCGCCACCGACCGCACCGCTGCCGCAGGCCCGGGCCAGGTTGCTACAACGCACCCCGCTGGCGGTCGCGGCGCCACCCGACGAGCGGGCGGCGCTCTTCTCGGTCGTCGACTGCCTCGACGGTCTGGGCAGCGGCATCACCGCCGATCGGGCACCGTACCGGGCCCGGTGGGCAGACACCCCACCGCGGCAGGAACGCAGCGTGCTCGACGGACACCTCCAGCCCGTCTACGACGTCGCCGCCGTCGAGGTCGACGGTCGACGGCTGCTCGCCTCCGTCGGCGACGACGGCACCGTCCGGCTCTGGGATCCGTTGACCAACCAGGCCGAGGCCGTCTTCAACTGCCACGACGACACCATCCGCGGGGTCTGCGCGGTACGCACCGGCGCCGGTGAGGTGTTGGTCGCCACCGCCAGCCACGACGGCACGATCGGGTTGTGGGAGCCGCGGACCGGCCAGCGCCGCCACGAACTGCTCGGACACCACGACTGGGTACGCAACATCTGTGTCCTCCCGCTGCCCGACGGTGACCTGCTCGCCTCGGCCGGCGACGACCGGACGGTACGGGTCTGGGATCCCGTCACCGGTGCCCAGCGGTACGTCCTGACCGGCCACGCCGGCTGGGTGACCGCCGTGACCTACGTGCCGGCCGGTGGTCGGCACCTGCTGGCCTCCACCGGCTACGACGGCCTGATCCGGATCTGGGAACCGACCGCGGCCGGTGCGCCGACACTGACCCTGGCCGGTCACGACGGCTGGGTCACCACCCTGTACGCGGTCCGTACCCCCGACGCGACGCTGCTCGCCTCGGCCGGCTACGACGGCACGGTGCGGCTCTGGGATCCGTTGACCGGCGAACCGGTGCGGGTTCTCGACACCGGTGGGCCGGTCACCGATCTGTGCACCGTGGACACCGCCGACGGCCGCCTGCTCGTCTCCACCGGCGAGGACGGCCTGATCCGGCTCTGGGAGGTCTCGACCTGGAGCAGCCGGCCGAGCCTGCGCGGGCACGCCAGCTGGATCCGCGCGGTCTGCGAGCTACGCACCGCGACACACCGGATGCTCGCCACCGCCGGGGACGACGGCACCGTACGCCTGTGGGATCCGGCCGGTGGCCAGCCCGACACCGTCGCCGCCCAGGACCGGTTCGGTCCGGTGAACACGTTGTGCCGGGTGCCGGGCGCCGGGCCGGCGCGGGTCGCCTCCGGCAGCACCGACGGCCAGGTGATCCGCTGGGACGTCGACACCGGCGAGCGGTTGCTGGAGTTCCAGACCGCGGCGGTGAACGCGCTGTGCGTGGTCGCCGACGACGACGAGCCACTGCTCTACACGGCCCAGGACGACTGTTCGGTCGCCTGGTGGGAGCTGACCGATGGCACACAGGTGGGTGAGATGCGCGGCCACTACGGCGAGGTCGCGGCGGTCTGCACCCTGGTCGTCGACGGCCGGCTGCTGATCGCCTCGGCCGGCGACGACCAGGCCATCCGGCTGTGGCATCCCCGCACCGGCGCCGCCCTCGGGGTGCTGCTCGGGCACGTCACGCACGCCTGGGTGACCGCCCTGGCGACCGTCGAGTGGCCGGGCGTGGTCGCGCTCGCCTCGGCGGACAAGAGCGGCACCCTGATGCTGTGGGGTGGCGCCGACACTCCGGTCTGGACCCAGCAAGGCCATCAGGACGAGGTCAACGCCCTGTGCGGCATCACCGTGGCCGGGCGGCGGATGCTGGTGTCGGCCAGCGCGGACAGCACGATCCGGATGTGGGACGCCGAGTGGGGCCAGCCGGTCCGCTGGTTCAACGGGCACACCGCGGCCGTCACCGGTCTGGCGCTGGTGCGGGTCGGTGGTCGGGATCTGCTCGCCTCGACCAGCCGCGACCGCACGGTACGGATCTGGGATCCAATGACCGGGCGGTCCGTACGCACGATCCCCGTCCACCATCCGGCGCTGACCTGCTGCACCGTCGGCGACACCCTGCTGGTCGGCCTGGACCGCGGCCTACTCGCCCTCACCCTCCACACCTGACCCCCTCCCCCTCCCTCCCCTCCCTCCCCACCCCGGTCGTGTTGATCATGAGGTTGCCGGTTGCGGTAAGCGCTTACCCTGCCGGCAACCTCATGATCAACATGGTCGGTCGGGGCGGGGACGGGCGAGTCCGACCCGGCCCCGAGCCGGACGGCGGCATCCTCGGCTCCCACGCCCACCTGGAAGGGCTCCTCGCCGCCTCGGCGGCCCAGTGCACCCTCCTCCGGGCGAGCGGGTTCGCCGCCGACACCCTCGCCTGGGCGCCACAGCTACGCCATGCTGCACCGGTTCCACCCACAGGCGCGGCGGGCCCGGGTACACGAGGCCGACCTCGTCGCGGTCGCGGTGCGGGCCCTGACCGAGGACGGCCACCACGCGACCGCCCACCACCTGACCGGACCCGAACAGCTGCCCCAGGCCGAGCAACTCGCCGCCATCGCGCTGCGCCGGCCGGGCCGTGGATCTCTGGTGGGCGATACTGGGTTTGAACCAGTGACCTCTTCCGTGTCAAGGAAGCGCGCTCCCACTGCGCCAATCGCCCGTGGTGACCGCCACACCCCGAGGGTGTGGATGGATCGCGAGCGGACGACGGGATTCGAACCCGCGACCCTCACCTTGGCAAGGTGATGCGCTACCAGCTGCGCTACGTCCGCCTGCCCCGCGTACCGCCGGGGACGGGCCAACTGTACCCGATGGCAAGATCGCCCGGGGCGCCGGCCCCACACCGTCGGTGGTTGCGCCGGTCACCGGCGGGGTACAGACCCTTCTCGACAGCACACCGCATCCCTGGGAAAAGGAGGCTGTCATGGGTATCGGAACCAGCATCTTTCTGCTCGCGGTAGGCGCGATCCTCACCTTCGCGGTCAACGCCAGCATCGGCGGTCTCGACCTGACGGTGGTCGGCTGGATCCTGATGGCGGCGGGCGTGGTCGGCCTGATCATGACCCAGCTGGTCTGGGGGCGCCGCCGGCAGGTGGTCGCCACCACCGAGGAGCCGGCGGAGTACCGCCGCGTCGAGGAGCCCGCGCAGTACCGCCGGGTCGAGGAGCGTCGGGACGTGGCGCCGCCGCTGTGACCGGCGGCCGACGGAGCTGATCGGGGCCAGGGTCAGCCTGACGCCGCTCGCGCAAGACAGGAAGCCCGCCACCGGAACACCGGTAGCGGGCTTCAACTGATCATCGAACTGGTGGGCGATACTGGGTTTGAACCAGTGACCTCTTCCGTGTCAAGGAAGCGCGCTCCCACTGCGCCAATCGCCCTTGCTCTTTACCGAGGTGGGGACGGGATTTGAACCCGCGTACACGGCTTTGCAGGCCGTTGCCTCGCCTCTCGGCCACCCCACCGAGGTTGCCCCCGTCACGCGTGGCGGCAGCTCCGAGCGGACGACGGGACTCGAACCCGCGACCCTCACCTTGGCAAGGTGATGCGCTACCAACTGCGCTACGTCCGCATGCCCCCGAGTGTTCCCGGTGACGGATGAGAACTTTAGCCGAGTCGGGGAACGGTTGCCAAATCGGGTACGCCCGTGGCGAGTCCCGGACCACCCCGCTTAGATCTTCCTAGGAGGATGGGCGGCTTGACCTGCCGGGACTCGCCCAAAGAACGCGGGCCAGGAATGTGAAAGGTCGACGGACGGACCTTCACCCGAGGCAACTGTCCGCCTTCTGACTGTCGCGAGCCAGATCAACTAGGCCTTGGTGACAGGCCGTATCCGTTTCGATGGGCTACGGTGACGAACGTGACGAGACGTGCGGCCGAAATCCGCCTGGATGCCCTGCTGCGCACCGCATGTGACGTGATCGTGGAGCGCGGGCTGGCGAACACCCGCACGGCGGATGTGGCGCAGGCCGCCGGCGTGAGCCAGGCACTGGTCTTCTACCACTTCGCCACCAAGGAACGGCTGCTCGCCCAGGCGTTCGCGTACGCCGTGGAGCAGGATCTGGCCCGACTGGACGCGGTGACCCGGTCCAGTGCCCCGCCGCTGACCAAGCTGCGGCGCATCCTGCGCCTCTACACCCCCGCCGGGCGGCCCACGTCCTGGTCGATGTGGATCGACGGCTGGGCCGAGTCGCTGCGTACCCCGGAACTGGAGAAGGTCTCCCGCAAGCTCGACCTGCGCTGGCGGCAGGACCTCGCCACGGTGATCTCCGACGGGGTCCGCGACGGCGTCTTCGAGTGCGCGGACCCGGCGGGCGCGGCCTGGCGGATCAGCGCGGTGATGGACGGCCTGGCGGTCCAGCTGGCGGTGCACGAGCGGGTGATCTCCCGCCGGCAGTTCGCCGAGTGGATCCGCCTGGTGACCGCCCGCGAACTCGGGCTCGACCCCGCACAGCTGGACTGAGCCCGCGGGCGCCTGCGGCGAACCGCTCCGCACCCCCGCCGCCGCCCGCGACAATGACGCCATGGACCTGCTGGAGACGTACCGGCGCAGCGTGGCCGAGTTCACCGACCGGGTGGGACAGGTCGACCCCGCGCAGTGGTCGGCGCCCACCCCGTGCGCCGAATGGAACGTGCGCACCCTGGTCAACCACGTGGTCGGCGAGGACCGGTGGAGCGTCGCCCTGCTCGCCGGTCGGACCATCGCCGAGGTCGGCGACCGGTACGACGGCGACCAGCTGGGCGCCGACCCGGCCGAGGCGGCCCGGGACGCGGCGGCACAGGCCGAACTGGCCGCCAACCGGCCCGGCGCCCTCGACGGCACCGTGCACCTGTCGGCCGGAGACACCCCGGCCGAGGAGTATCTGCGGCAGCTGATCGCCGAACACCTGGTCCACGGCTGGGACCTCGCCGTGGCGATCGGCGCCGACCCGGGACTGGACCCGGGTGCGGTCGCCGAGTGCGCCCGCTGGTTCAGCGGACAGGTCGACAGCTACCAGCGCAACGGACTGGTCCGCCCCGAGGTGGACGTCTCCACCGCCGCCGGAGAGCAGGACCGGCTCATCGCCGCCTTCGGCCGCGACCCCGACTGGGCGCCGTGACACCACCGGGCCGGTCCGCCCCCGCTCAGCGGGGCACGGTACGCCACCGCCGTCGGTCCGGCTGGCGCTCCCACTCCCCGCCCGGCCCCTGCCACTCAGCGACCGGGCCGGTAGCGACCCCCGCGGCGGTAGCGACCCCCTCGGCGACCTCCGGTTCGCGGGTCAACTGCCGCAGCCGCATCAACAGGCCGACGCCGAGGAAGAGCAGCAGACCACCGAGGAGGAAGGCCGCCTCGGTCAGGCCGATCCCGGTGCCGGACTGCGTGACGTTACCGGCCGCACCCGCGGCCGGCGGGTCCGCCGCCCCGCCCCCGGCCCCGGCGTCGTCGTCGGTCGCGTCGGTCTCCTCGTCGGCCGGGTCCACCGTCGGCACCTCGGCCGGCTCCTCCGCCGGGTCCACCGTCGGCACCGAACTCGGGGTCGGCGCCGCGGTCGTCGGCGGTGCCGCGGCACGCCGGCCGACCACCTCCCGCGTCGCCGCCTGACGGGACAACAGTTGCAGGTTCTGGTCGTACGCCTCGGCGGCCAGGCTGATCCGGCCCTGGTCGACCTCCCCGACGATCGCGATCCGGTACTGCGCAGTCACCGTACGGCCCGGGCAGAGCGTGCCCGGGTCCAGCTGACGGTCGGTCAACCGCGCCGCGTCACCGTCGACACGGACCTCCACCGGGAACGATCCGGTCTCCTCGATCCGGTCCACCCGCACCTGGTCCAGCCGCAGCCCCTGCACCGCCAGCACCATCGACCAGCGCACCTTGAGGCAGCCCCCCTGGTCCGTGCGGGACACCACCGCGGAGACCGTCGCCACCCGCCCGCCGGCGGTGAACTGGTCGGGCACACCGCTGAGTTCGGTGGCGAACGCCGCCTGCGCCGGTGTCGCCAGGGCGATGTCCACTCCGGTGAGACAGGCCAGCACCACACCGATCCGTAGCGTCCCGCGCCACAGCCTCTTCACGATCTGTCCTCCGTTGGTCGTCTCCATTGGCAACGCTAGGAGCGCCGGAGACCACCCGGTAGACGGGCGTGTTCGCACGTACTGTGAAGCGAGATGCCCCTTTTCACAGACGGTATTGAACCGGTCACCCGACACCCGCGACACGCCGTCGGCGAGCCCGATGGACAATCACCGGGTGTCCGCACTCTCCACCGCCTTCGTCCAGTTGCACGCCCGACTCACGCCCGTCGCGTTCGTACCCGAGGTGCGGCTGCACCAGGCGGACGAGCCGATCGGCCTGTGGGAGCTGACCGAGGGTGAGTTCAGCACCGACCGCCCACCGCCCTTCTGGGCCTTCGCCTGGGCCGGCGGCCAGGGGCTCGCCCGCCACGTCACCGACCACCCGCAGCTGGTCGCCGGCCGGCGGGTGCTCGACCTGGCCTCCGGATCCGGGCTGGTCGCCATCGCCGCCGCCCGGGCCGGTGCCGCCGCCGTGCGCGCGGTGGAGGTCGACGAACTGGCCGTCGCGGCCGTCGCGCTCAACGCCGACGCCAACGGGGTACGCGTCGACGCCGAACTCGGCGACATCCTGGACGCCGACGCGGGCGACGCCGAGGTGGTCCTCGCCGGTGACGTGTTCTACAGCGCGGCGATGGCCAACCGGGTGCTGCGGTTCCTGCTGCGCGCCGCCCGGGACGGGGCGCGGGTGCTGGTCGGCGATCCCGGCCGGGCCTTCCTGCCGCGGGACCGCTTCGACGAACTGGCCGCGTACGACGTGCCGGTCACCGAGGCGCTGGAGAGCGTACGGGTGAAGCGCACCACCGTGTGGCAGCTGCGCGCGGGGCGCCCCAAAGCGGCCGACTAGCGTGACGCCGTGCTGTTCCGCAGCTGGGAGCAGGTCCGGGCGACCACCGACGACGCCGGGGCCGGCCGCGGCGTGTCCGAAGCCGACCGCGGCGTGTCCGGTTGGCCCGACGTGGCCCGCGTCGCCGACCGGGTGGGCGGCGAACACCTGCTGGTGACCCGGCACGCGCTGGTCCGGCAGGTACTCACCGACCCGGTCACGTTCCGGCCGGACAACGCGCTGGACGCGGTCACCCCGATGCCGGTGGCCGCGCTGCGGATCCTCGCCACGCACCGGTTCCGGCTGCCGCCGACGCTGGCCAACAACGGCGGCGCCAGCCATCCGGGGATCCGTGCCCTGGTCGCCGACGCCCTGCACCCGACCCGGGTGGCCGCCCAACGGGACTGGCTGGCCGCGCTGGTCCGCCAGCGGGTCGCCGAGCTGACCGCCACCCTGGACACCGGCGCACCGGTCGACCTGCACGCGGGCCTCTCCGCCGACCTGCCGCTGCTGGTCCTGGCCCGGCTGGTCGAGCTGCCCGACGCGCCGGTCGCGGCGGTGAAGGCGTTCGCCCGCGCGGCCCTGGAGCTGTTCTGGGCGCCGCTGGACCCCGACCGGCAGCAGCTGCTCGCCGCCGAGGTGGGCCGCTTCCACCGGGTACTGCGGGAGTTCGCGGCCACCGGCGGCGGCCTGGCCGCAGCCCTGCGGGCCGCCGGGCACCCGCCCGACGTGGTCGTCGGCGCGTTGTTCTTCCTGCTGGTCGCCGGGCAGGAGACCACCTCACAGTTCCTCACCCTGCTGATGCACCGGCTCACCGGAGAAGCGGCGGTGCTGGCCGGGCTGCGCGACGGCTCGGTGCACGTCGCCGACGTGGTCGAGGAGGGGCTGCGGCTGGAACCGCCGATCGTCACCTGGCGCCGGGTCGCCGCCGTCGACACCACGCTGGGCGGGACCGCGGTGCCGGCCGGTACCAGCCTGGTGCTGTGGCTGGCCCGGGCCGGACGCGATCCGGTGACCGTGGAGTCGCCGGACGAGTTCCGGCCGGGGCAACGCGGATCGCGCCGGCACCTGGCCTTCGGGGCGGGCGTACACCGCTGTGTCGGCGACCAACTCGCCCGGATGGAAGCCGGCACGCTGGTGGCCGAGGCCGCACCGCTGCTGGCCGGGGTACGGGTGGTGCGCGCCCCCTGGTGCCCGGACAACCTCACCTTCCGGATGCCGGACGCCTTCGTGGTCCGCCGCTGACGCCGGAGTGCTTCAGCTGATCTCGTCGGCCCAGGCGCGCCAGTCGTCGAGTACGCCGTACAGGGCCGGGGTCAGCCAGCCCGGCGCGGAGCGGCGGAACACTCCCGGGTCCATCGCACCGGCACCGGCCGGCAGGGCGCCGAGCAGGTTCGGCAGCAGGTCGCTGAGGTTGGCCCAGTGCACCAGCTCCGGTTCGACCGGCCAGGCGCCGATCACCACCCCGGCCGGTACGGCCCGCCGGTCGAGGGCTTCCAGGGTGAGCGCGGTGTGGTTCAGGGTGCCGAGGCCGGCGCGGGCCACCACCACCGCCGGTGCGCCCAGCGACACCGCCAGGTCGGCTACCGTCCACGGCTCCCCCGACGGGCGCAGCCCCATCGGTACGAGCAGCCCACCGGCCCCCTCGACCAGCACCAGGTCGTGCTTGTCGGTCTCCTCGCGGATGGCGTCGACGGCGTTGTACAGCTCCAGCGGCGGCAGGTCGGCGACCCGGGCGGCGGCCAGCGGGGCGAGCGGGTCGGGGAAGGCGGCCAGGGTACGGCCGGTCATCGGGGCGGCCAGCCGGGTGATCGCCTCGACGTCGCCGGGCACACCGCCGGCCGTACCGGTCTGGCCGGGTTTGACCACCGCGACCCGTAGCCCGGCCGCCTGCGCCGCGGCCGTGATCGCCGCGGTCACCACGGTCTTGCCGACCTCGGTGTCGGTCCCGGTGACCAGCACCGGTCCCCGCCACTGATCCGTCATGGCGCACATTCCACGATGACCTCCAGGGCATGGTCGAACTCCGCCCGCGACGGTCCGGCACTGACGGTCAGCCGCAGCCGGGAACGGCTGTCCGGGGTGGAGGGTGGCCGGAAACAACCCACCGCCACACCCCGGTCCCGGCAGGCGGCGGCCCAGGCGGTTGCCGCCTCCGGGCCGGGCGCGGTGACCGAGACGACGGCGGCGTCGGGACGGGACACGTCGAGACCGGCGGCGCGCAGCCGACGCACCGCGTGGGCGGCCCGCTCGACCAGTTCGGCGCGCCGGTCGTCGCCGGCCTGGGCCAGCTCGACGGCGGCGCGCACCCCGGCGGCCACCGCCGGTGGCAGGGCGGTGTCGTAGATGAACGTCCGGGCGGTCTCCACCAGGTGCCGGACGTACCCGGCCGGGCCCGCCACCACCCCACCGGCACCGCCCAACGCCTTGGACAGGGTGGCGGTGACCACCACGTCGGGTTCGCCGGCCAGCCCGGCGGCGGCCACCGCACCGGCACCGGCGGGACCGGTCACGCCGAGCGCGTGCGCGTCGTCGACCAGCAGCAGCGCACCGTGTTCGCGGGCGGCCGCGTGCAGTTCGGTCAGCGGGGCCAGGTCACCGTCGACGGAGAAGACGGACTCGGTGACCACGACCGCCGGCTGGCCGGGGGCCGCCGCCAGGGCCGCCGCGACCGCGGTCACGTCGGCGTGCGGGGTGACCACCGTCTGCGCACCGGAGATCCGGCAACCGTCGATCAGGCTGGCGTGGTTGTGCGCGTCGGAGACCAGCAGCGTACGGGGGCGGACCAGGGCCCGGATCGCGCCGAGGTTGGCCAGGTAACCGGAGGAGAAGACCAGGGCCCGGTCGGTGCCGAGCCACCCGGCGAGGGTGTCCTCCAGGGCGTGGTGGGCGGCGGTGGAGCCGCGGACCAGCCGCGAGCCGGTGGCGCCCAGCCCGTACTCCGCGAGCGCCTTCGCCGCGGCGGCGACCACCTCCGGATGCGCGGACAACCCCAGGTAGTCGTTGCCGGCCAGGTCGACCACGGCGTCATCGGCGGTACGCGGATGCAGCCGGCGGGTCAGCCCCGCCTTCGCCCGCAACTCGGCACGGCGGTCCAGCGCCGCCAGCCAGTCCGCCACCGCCACGTCCCTTTCCTGCCGGTTCCCACCCGTTGCGCCGTCGTCGTCCGGTCGGACGACCCCGCCGGTCGGGCGTTCCCGCCGGGCGAAGTTACCACCCGTACGGGGTGCCCCGGCGTGGCGCCGTACGGCTCGCCGCGCGCTCCGGCGGCGCCGTCGAGGCGGCCCGCCCGCGCTCGTTTCCGCCCGCTGACCGGCCTTGTAGGGTACGAGCCATGCCAGAGATCCTCGACCAGGCCCGGACCCAGGTGCTGGAGAACGGCGTCGGCCTCGACCAGGCCGGCGTCCTCGCGGTGTTGAACCTTCCCGACGAGCACCTGACCGCCACGCTCCAACTCGCCCACGAGGTGCGGATGCGGTGGTGCGGTCCGGAGGTCGAGGTCGAGGGCATCGTGTCGTTGAAGACCGGCGGTTGCCCGGAGGATTGCCACTTCTGCTCCCAGTCCGGGCTGTTCGCCTCGCCGGTACGGTCGGTCTGGCTGGACATTCCCTCGCTGGTCGAGGCGGCCAGGCAGACCGCCGCGACCGGGGCGACCGAGTTCTGCATCGTGGCCGCCGTGCGTGGACCGGACGCCCGGCTGATGAAGCAGATGCGCGAGGGGGTCGCGGCAATCAAGGCCGAGGTCGACATCCAGGTCGCCGCCTCGCTGGGCATGCTCACCCAGGAGCAGGTCGACGAGCTGGTCGAGATGGGCGTGCACCGCTACAACCACAACCTGGAAACCTGCCGCTCGTACTTCCCGAACGTGGTGACCACGCACTCCTTCGAGGAGCGCTGGGAGACCCTGCGAATGGTCCGCGAGTCCGGCATGGAGGTCTGCTGCGGGGGCATCCTCGGCCTCGGCGAGACGGTGGAGCAGCGGGCCGAGTTCGCCGCCCAGCTGGCCGAGCTGGACCCGCACGAGGTGCCGCTGAACTTCCTCAACCCCCGCCCGGGCACCCCGCTGGGTGACCGGCCGGTGGTCGAGGGCAAGGACGCGCTGCGGGCCATCGCCGCGTTCCGGCTGGCCATGCCGCGCACAATCCTGCGGTACGCGGGCGGCCGGGAGATCACCCTGGGTGACCTGGGTACCCGCGACGGGCTGCTCGGTGGCATCAACGCCGTGATCGTCGGCAACTACCTGACCACCCTCGGCCGGCCGGCCACCGAGGACCTCAAGCTGCTCGACGACCTGAAGATGCCGGTCAAGGCGCTCTCGGCGACGCTGTGAGGGCGATGCTGTGAGGGCGATGCTGTGACGGCGATGCGCGACGCCGCGACGCGGGCGGGTGACCGACAGCCGGTGCCCGCCGGGCCGTGGTGCGACCGGTGCGGCGAGGCCGCCGCGTCCGGTCCGCACGACGGCTGCGCGGCGGCGCGTGCGCTGGAGCCACCCCGCTACTGTGCGCACTGCCGCCGCCGGATGAAGGTGCAGGTGCTGCCGGTCGGCTGGTCGGCGATCTGTGTGGAGCACGGCGAGTTGCGAGGCTGAGCATGCTGCTGCGGGGACGGACGGTGGTGTTGCGACCGGCGACGGACGCGGACGTGCCCGCCCTCGCCGCGATCCGGGCCGAACCGGAGGTACGCCGCTGGTGGCGCGGCGACGACGACCTGGCCGCCGCCGTCGCCGCCGACCTCGCCGACGACGACCTGACCGTGTACGCCATCGAGCATGGCGGCCGGGTGGTCGGCGCGATCCAGTGGTTCGCCGAGGACGACCCGGACTACCGGCACGCGAGCCTGGACATCTTCCTCGACCCGGCGGTACGCGGTGCCGGACTCGGCGGCGACGCCATCCGTACCCTGGTCCGGCACCTGGTCGACGCCCACGGCCACCACCGCTTCACCATCGACCCGGCGGCGTCGAACACCGCCGCGATCCGGGCGTACGCCAAGGTGGGCTTCCGCCCGGTCGGCCTGCTGCGTCGGTACGAGCGTGGTGCCGACGGCCGCTGGCACGACGGCCTGCTGATGGACCTCCTCGCCGACGAGCTGCCCTGACTGGGAGCGTCGGCCCGCCGGCACAGGCGGCGCGGCCGGCGACAACCACTTCCCATGGTGGTGATTTCACACAGCAATAAATATTTCTGTGTGAAATCACGCTCACGACAGATGATGCCACCGGGCGGTCTGATGGTGGTCGGCCGCCGCCCGGCCGGTGACCGGGCGGCGGTCCGGCGTCAGGCGACGGTGCAGGTGGCGCCGTTGAGGGTGTGCCGGGTCTCGGTGGTCTCGGTGGTCTCGGTGGTCTCGGCGGGCACGGTCATGCTGTCCCACCAGGAGCCGTGCGCGGTGCGGTGGTGCGGGTTCTTCGGTGGGTTGGCGCCGAAGCCGATCACGTAGCTGGAGTTGCGCGGGTTGTCGCCGAGCGCGTAGTTGATCTGCCGGACGGCGAATGGTGATGGTCGTGGCGGCGCTGGCGGGGGTAGCGGGGGTGGCGGGGGTAGCCCAGCGCCACCCACCCCGTCGGCGTTACACCGACACGCCCGCCGACGACACCGGCCGCACTCTCCGGCCCGGCATCGAGTCCTCCCGTCCCACAGGTCAGGCCGTTCGACTGAGATCAGGACGGCGGCCGCGGGTGCGAACATGTGCCGTCACCTCGACCGATCTCGGAGGAAGACTCATGGCACAACGCCGGTGCGTGGCGCGGGCAGCTGTCTCCAGCGTCGCCGCCACCACCATCCTCGCCCTGGCCGCGCCGGCCTGGGCGAGCAGCGACATCCCGCTCCATTCGGCCCACCGGGACGCCACGGCGGCCGGATTCACCCAGCAGTGCGGCGACCAGCGGTTCACGGGCCGCCCCGCCGACCACGACGGCTGGCACTTCGTCCTGCCCGGCGGACCGTCCGCGGGTGGGTTCGAGAAGCTCACCCTCACCTTCGACGACGGGCACGGCACGGTCACCGTCACCGTGCCCGACAGTGGCGACGCCTACCCCGACGCGCTGTACGCGGCGAGCGGTCGGCTGATCCACGCCTACCTGTTCACCCCGGCGGGCTGGACACTCGTCGACGGCGGCGCCACGATCAGCGGCACGGCCGACCGGTTCAACCTGAGCCACACCTGCGCCGGCACGCCGACCCTGCAGTCGCCGTCACCGACGCCGACGGCTTCCCACTCGCCGAAACCGAGCAGCTCGCCGTCACCCTCGGCATCGCCGTCCGAGTCGCCCACGGCCTCCGAATCGCCCACGGCCTCGGAGTCCCCCGCGCCCTCCGAGTCCCCGTCGGAGTCGCCCTCGGTCTCCGAGTCACCGTCGCCCTCGGAGACTCCGGCGCCGTCGGCCACCCCGCCCGGCAACCCGGGCGGTGGCGACCTGCCGCTCACCGGCGCGGCCGTGACCAGCATCGCCCTGGCCGGCCTCGCACTGATCGGCGGCGGTGCCGCCCTGTTGGCCCTGCGTCGCCGACGCGACCGGATCACCTTCACCAGCTGACCTACCACCACCCAGAGGACGGCCGCCGGTGTCCCTCCGGCGGCCGTCCTCGCATTCCCAGACCGGCTGGCGCACCCGTCCGCCCAGAGTTCGGGCGGGTACCGACCCGGCGGTCAACAGGCGGTGGGCAGGACCCCCGCACCGGGAGTCCTGCCCACCTCACCGTCCTCCGCACCGGAGGTCGGTCGTCTCGTCCCGGCCGTCAGCCGGGGCGCTCCACCGAAGTCGCCACCTCGGCGACCAGCGGCACGGTCAACGTCAACAGTCCGGCGTCCAACTCGACGGTGGTCGGCCGGGACAGCCGACGCAGCGTACGCAGCATCGGGGTGTTGTCCGCCTCGACGTGCAGCACCATCGCCGCGTAGCCGGACGACTCGGCCTGCCGGGTCAACCGTCGCAACAGCGTCGAGCCCAGCCCACGCCGCTGCCAGTCGTCGCGGACCAGCAGCGCCAGCTCCGCCTCGTCGCCCTCGGCGAGCAGGTTCGCCATCGCCACCACCGACTCCCCCGCCCCGGCGGAGCCGGTCGTCACGGCGACCAGGGTCAGCCCCCGGGTCGGCTCCAGCAGCCGACGCAGCCGGGCGGGCGAAGGCAGCGCCGCCCCGCCCAGATAGCGGCGTTGCCGGGTACGCGCCGAGCATGCCTCGTGCAGCTCGACCACGCCTGCCAGGTCGTCGGCGACCGCCGGGCGTACGGTCAGTTCGGCGCCGTCCGGCAGGACCACGGTGACCTGCTCGACGGCCCGGCGGGCCGCGGTGGCCGCCAGTTCCAGCAGCGCCTGGGCCCGGGCGTACTCCGCCGGGGTGAAACTCGGTGCGATGCGACGCAGGGTGTACGACCCGCCGTTGGGATCGGTCAGCTGCATCGTCGTGTCGTCGATACCGGATCGGGCCGCGACCGGCGCGGGACGCCAGGTCACCTCGTCGGCGCCGAGCGCGGTCCGCAGCACCTCCCCGGCCGCGTCCGGGTCACGGACCAGCCGGGTGGCCAACCCGAGCACCCGGGTCGGCTGGTCGACCAGGCCACGCGCCTCGCTGCGCGCCACCCAGCAGTCCCGACCCCGGCCCCGCTCCACCGCGGCGACGAGGTCCGCCTCGTCGATGGTGTCCGGTGCGTCGACGAGGAAGTCGTCGACGGCACCGTGCTCGGTGGTGTGCACCTGCACGGTGAGGATGTTGACTCCGCGCAACGCGAGGCTCGCCGCGAGGACCGACAGGTAGCCCGGTCGGTCGTCCACGGTGGCCCGGATCCGCCACAGCGTCATCGTTGCCTCCCTTCCGGCCCAGCCTCTCCCCCGGCTGTTGCCGGCCGGTTGCCCCACCGTGTCGGGCCGCCACCGGCGCTGCGTTCTGCGTCACAGCTGCTCAGGGCATCACGGGTTGGCGCTGACCGCCGGCGGGCCGACCAGGTCCAGCCGGTCGCCGAGGATCACCGCGCTGGCCCGGACCAGCTGGGCCAGCCGATCCACCTCGGTGGAGTGGAACGCCGCCGGTGCGAGGGTCTCGCTGTAGTCGCGGGACACCACCAGGACCAGTCCCGCCCGACCGAACGGCGCGACCGCGAAGTGGCCGCCGTCGGGCATGGTCATCGAACGGGCGCGCAGCGGGGTCACCTCCGGCAGCAGCGGCGGCACCGGGGTGCGCCAGCTGGCGTGGCCCACGGTCGCCCCACCACCACCGACGCGGGAGGCCCAGTCGACCGGTACCACCGCCGCGACCGCCCACTCGGCGGCGAGCAGGCCGGGTACCGCGTCGACCAGGGTGGCCAGCCCGTCGGCCGGGTTGGCGGCGACCTGTGCCAGCAGTTCGGCGTCCTGACCGGTGGTGGTGGGCGCGCCGATCGCCCGCCACACCCCGTCCACCCGCACCCCGGGGATGGCAGCCAGGCCGGCCAGCAGCCGCTCCACCCGCGCGGCGCCGGGCCAGACCACGGTGAAGTCGTCGACCGCCCGGCCGCCGAGTCGTTCCAGCACGACCACCTGGACGATGTCCGCGCCGGAGACCCCGAGGGTGCGAGCCACCTGGCCGAGCGTGCCGGGACGGTCCGGCAGGGTGACCCGAACGCGCAGCAACATCTGAACCCTCCGCTCGGCGGGCCGACGACATGGCCGGCAGGCTGACCCCCAGCCTGGCAGTTGACCATTTCGTCCCTGTTGCGGCGGCATGTCCCGAGGGTCAAACTCCCCTCCCACCTGCGGTCCTGGTACGAAAACGCCCTTCCGGGGACGCGTTCGTACCCAGACCTCGGGGCGGGTCAGGCGGAGGCGCGCTCGATCAGCTGGGTGTCGAGCACGATGTGCGGCGCGGCGATCTCGTCGCCCCGGATCCGGGCGACCAGCAGCCGGGCCATCTGCCGGCCCATCTCCTCCACCGGCTGGAACACCGAGGTCAACGGTGGGTCGGCCTGCCGGGCGATGGGCGCGTCGTCGAAGCCGATGACCGCCACGTCCTGCGGCACCCGGCGACCGGCCTCCCGCAGGGTGCGCATGGCACCGAAGGCCATCAGGTCGGCGGCGACGAAGACCGCGTCCAGGTCGGGGCAGCGGTCCAGCAGCTGCCGCATGGCGGCCGCCCCGCTCTCCTCGCTGAAGTCGCCGTACGCGATCAGGTCGGGGTTGATCCCGAACCCGGCGGTGCGTACCGCGTCGCGGTAGCCGGCCAGCCGGGCCAGGCCGGCGCCCATGTCCTGCGGCCCGGCGATGGTGGCGATGCGCCGCCGCCCCCGCCCGGCGAGGTACTGCACGGCCTGCCGCGCCCCACCGGCGTTGTCCACGTCCACGAACGAGGCGGGCTGGGCGTCGGGGTGCAGCATCCGCGCCGGACGCCCGCCGAGGACCGTGGGTAGGCCGCGCTCCTCCAGCAGGGTCGGCAGCGGGTCGTCGTCGTGCAACGACAGCAGCAGTACGCCGTCGACGTGCTGGTTGGTCAGATGGTGCTCGACCCGTTCACGCTCCAGCGGTGACTGCGCCATGGCCAGCCAGAGCTGCAACGGCGTCTCCAGCAGGGCCGAGCTGATGCCCCGCACGATGGCGGCGAAGAACGGCTCGGCGAAGATCCGCTCCCCGGACTCGCTGACCACCAGGGCCACCGAGTCGGTCCGCTGGGTGACCAGCGCCCGGGCGGCCCGGTTCGGCACGTACCCCAGCTCGGCGATGGCCTGCTGGACGGCGGCCCGGGCCTCCGGACTGACCTGAGGAGAGCCGTTGACCACGCGGGAGACCGTCCCGCGGCCGACGCCGGCGCGAGCCGCGACCGCGTCTAGGGTCGGGCGCCCGAGCGACCGGGTGCGCTGCGTTGTCATCGTCTGCTCCTCCGACGTCAGGCGGCACCGGCACCTGGTTGAGCGTTGGTGCCGGGCCGCCCGTTACTGGCTGGCCGTCGCCCTATTGTGCGGCCAGACCGTTGCGTCGGATCACCTCCGCGTACCACCTGGCGCTGGACTTGGGAATGCGGGTCTGGCTGTCGTAGTCGACGTAGATCATGCCGAACCGCTTGGTGTAACCCCAGGCCCACTCGAAATTATCCATCAGCGACCAGGCGAAGTATCCCCGCAGGGGCACGCCCGCCTCGATCGCCTCGTGCGAGGCGCGCAGGTGCGCGTCGAAGTACGCCAGCCGGTCGGCGTCGTCGACCTGCCCGTCGACCACCGCGTCGACGAACGCCGACCCGTTCTCGGTCACGTAGAGCGGCAGGTCGGTGTACTCCTCGTGCACCCGGCGCAGGGTCTCCACCAGACCGGGGGCGTCGATCTCCCAGTCCATGTCGGTGACCGGTACGCCTCGGGTGACGAACCGGACATCCTCGCTGCCCGGCCAGTTCGACGGCGACCGCCAGTACCGCTCCGGCTCCTCGCCGGGGATCGGCGCGGCCACCACGTGCCGGCTGTAGTAGTTCACCCCGACCAGGTCCAGTGGGGTGGCGATGGTGGCCAGGTCGCCGTCCTGCACGTGCCCGAAGTCGGTCACCTTGACCAGGTCGGCCACCAGGTCGTCCGGGTACGCCCCGCGCAGCAGCGGGTCGAGGAAGAACCGGTTGGCCAGGCCGTCGATGCGCCGGGCGGCGTCCACGTCGGCCGGCGAGTCGCTGGCCGGGGTCACCGGATAGAGGTTGACGGTCACCCCGAGCCGCGCGTCGGGCAGCGCCGCACGCAGCGCCTGCACGGCCAGCCCGTGCCCGAGCATCAGGTGGTGCCCGGCGCGGACCGCGGCGGCCCCGTCGGTACGACCCGGGGCGTGTACCCCGGAGCCGTAGCCGAGGAAGGCCGAGCACCACGGCTCGTTGAGGGTGGTCCAGTACTTCACCCGGTCACCCAGCGCGTCGGCCATCAACTGTGCGTAGTCGGCGAACCGGGCGGCGGTGTCCCGCGCCGGCCAACCGCCGGCGTCCTCGAGTTCCTGCGGCAGATCCCAGTGGTAGAGGGTCAGCCACGGCTCGATCCCGTTGGCCAGCAGATCGTCGACCAGCCGCTGGTAGAAGTCGAGGCCTTCGGCGTTGACCGGTCCCGAACCGCCCGGCTGCACCCGCGGCCAGGAGACCGAGAACCGGTACGACTTCAACCCCAGCTCGGCCATCAACCGCACGTCGTCGGCGCGCCGGTGGTAGTGGTCGCAGGCCACGTCGCCGGTGTGCCCGGCGACGGTGCGGCCCTCGGTGTGGCTGAAGGTGTCCCAGATCGACGGGGTACGCCCACCCTCGGCCGCCGCGCCCTCGATCTGGTAGGCGGCGGTCGCCGCGCCCCAGAGGAAGCCGGGCGGGAAGGTCAACGGCGCGCGCCCGTCGAGGACGCCGACTGCGGGCGGAGTGGCGGGGTTGCTCACGACTTGACGGCACCTTCCATGATGCCGCCGATGATCTGACGGCCGAAGAGGATGAAGACCAGGATCAGTGGCAGGGTGCCGACCGCGGTGGCGGCGAAGACCTGGGAGTAGTCGGTGTAGTAGGCGTACGAGAGGAAGGAGAGCGAGACCTGCAGGGTCGGGTTCTCCGGACTGAGGATCGCGTACGGCCACAGGAACGAGTTCCACTGCTCCATGAAGGTGAGCAGACCGAGCACGGCCGCGGCGGGACGCAGCGCGGGCAGCACGATGTTCCAGTAGATCCGGAAGGTGCTGGCGCCGTCGACCCGACCGGCCTCGATCAGCTCGTCGGAGATCGCCTGCGTGGCGTACTGCCGCATCATGAACACGCCGAAGGCGGTGACCAGGAACGGCACGGTGACCGCGTAGAGGCTATCGTACCAGCCGAACGTCTGCATCATGCCCCAGAGCGGGATGATGCTCATCTGGGTCGGAATCATCATGGTGACGATGATCGACAGCAGCAGGATGTTGCGCCCCCGGAAGCGCAGCTTGGCGAAGGCGAAGCCGGCGAGCGAGCCGGTGAGCACCACCGCGATGGTGACCACCGAGGAGACGATGATCGAGTTGATCAGACCGGTAACGAAGTTGGCCGCGTCGTTGTCGAGGACCCGGCCGAAGTTGTCCCCGAAAGACTCGCCGGGGGCCATCGGGGGCGGCACGTCGTTGATCGCGTCCAGCGAGCGGGTGCTGATCACCACCATGTAGTACAGCGGGTAGATGGAGAACAGCGCTGCCAGCACGAGCGCCACGTAGGTCAGTGGACTGGTGCGCCACAGGCGCTGGGAAGCCGAGATCATTGGTGATCTCTCCTCACTTGGCCGAGCGGCGGACGAGTAGGAAGTTGACGAGCGACACCAAGATGATGATCATGAAGATGGCCCAGGCCACCGCGGCTCCGTAGCCGGCGGTGCTCAGGTTGTAGATGCCCTTTTCGAACATGTACATCGCCAGCGTCTGGAACTCCCGCTGGTTACCGCCGATGACGCTGCCGTTGGCGAAGAGCAGCGGCTCGGTGAAGAGCTGCATGCCACCGATGGTGGAGAGGATGACCACGAAGAGGAAGGTGGGCCTGAGCATCGGCAGGGTGATCCGCCAGAACTGGCGCCACTGGCTGGCCCCGTCGATCGCGGCCGCCTCGTACAGGTCCTTGGGGATGGCCTGCATGCCGGCGAGCAGGATCAGCGTGTTGTAACCGGTCCACCGCCAGTTGACCATGGTGGCGATCGCCGTCCAGGAACTCCACGTCTGGTTGCGCCAGTCGATCGGGTCCACCCCGACGGTGCTGAGCAGCCAGTTGAACAGCCCGAAGTCGCGCTGGAACAACATGCCGAAGACGATCGCGACCGCGGCCACCGAGACCACGTTCGGGACGAAGATCGCCATCCGGAAGAAGGTCTTGGCTCGCAGCATGGTGCGGTTGAGCAGGTTCGCCAGGAAGAGCGCCAGCAGCAGCTGCGGGATCGTCGACAGCGCGAAGATGCCGAAGGTGTTGACCAGCGCGTTCCAGAAGTACTCGTCGGAGATCAGCGCGGTGTAGTTGTCAAACCCGATGAACGTGTGCTCGCCGATCATGTCCCAGTCGTGCAGGGACATCCAGAAGGTACGCGTCATCGGGTACAGCTGGAACACGCCGAAGATCAGGAAGAACGGCGCGATGTAGAGGTACGGCGAGTACTTGATATCCAGGCGATTGAGCAGGCTTCCCCGCCGCCGGGGCGCTGTGTCGGGAGGCGGTGGTGCGGGCGACGGCGGCGCCGTCGTGGCCGAGAGGCTCATGACTTGTTTTCCTTTGCCGGCAAGGCCCGGGCAGCCGGCGCGCAGGGGCTACCCGGATGGGGACCGACCGGTGGCGTTCGGGCCCCGTCCCCGAACGCCACCGGTATCAGGATTCACTCAGAAGGCACCCTGCGTCACTGCGTCCTTGGTGAACTGCTCCCAGGCCTTCTCCTTGGTGGCCTGGCCACCCTCGAAGGCCCGCATGGCCGGCTCGTACGCGTTCTCCTTCACCGCCTGGTGCTTCGGTCCGAGGTGCACCGGCTGGATCTTCTCGACGACCTCGCCGAAGATCTTGCCGGTGGGCGCGTTGCTGAAGTACTCGTTGGTGTAGGTGAGGAAGTCCTCGTTCTTCAGCGCCTCCAGGTTGGTCGGCAGCGGGCCCGACTTCTTGAAGGCCGCAACCTGGCTGGTGGCGTTGGTCAGGAACTCGGCGAGCTTCGCCGCCTCCGCCGGGTACTTGCTCTGCTCCGGCACGGCCAACCACGAGCCGCCCCAGTTGCCGCCGCCACCCGGCACCGTGGCCACGTCCCACTTGCCCTTGTTCTCCTCACCCGAGTTCTCCTGGACGATGCCGAGCATCCAGGACGGGCAGAAGGTGGTCGCGAAGGTGCCCTGCTTGAAGCCACCGAACCACTCCGGCGACCAGGTGGTCGCCTTCGCGGAGATGTCCACCATCGAGGTCGCGGTGTCCCAGGCGGTCCGCACCGCAGGGCTGCTGTCCGCGATGACGTTGTTTTCCTTGTCGTAGAACAGGTCACTGCCCTGCTGGAACAGCACGCCGTTGGAGACCGCGGTGATCGAGTCGACGAAGGCCTTGCCGGTGGCCTGCTTGTACTTCTGGCCGGCCTGGTGGTAGCCGTTCCAGTCCGGCCAGAGCGCCGCCACCTCGTCCCGCTCGGTCGGCAGGCCGGCCGCCTGGAACAGGTCCTTGCGGTAGCAGACCGCGAGGCTGCCGACGTCAGTGGGCAGGCCGATCAACTTGTTGCCGTCCGTCGCCTTGCCCAACTCCCACTTCCAGGGCAGGTACTCCTTGGAGTGGTCGGCGACCAGCGGAGTGAGGTCGACCCAGTTGCCCGGGTTGGCCTTGAACTCGTTGAGGATGCCCTCCTCCAGCGCGGTCACGTCGGCCGCGCCCTTGCCGGTGGCCAGGTAGCGGACCAGCTTCGGCCGGTAATCGCCGAGCTGGGCGGTCTTGCGCAGCTCGACCTTGATGCCGGTCTGCTGCTCGTACTCCTTGACGAGGTCGTCGTAGCCGAACTCGCCGAAGGTGTCGACGACCAGCTTGGCGGGCTTCTCGCCCTCCGCCGGGCTGTCGTCGCTGCTGCAGGCCGCGAGGCCACCGACGGCGGTGATCGCCGCCAGGGCGCCCGCCGCCAGGCGGGTACGCCGCGTGGTGAGGTTCATCCTGACCCCTCTTTCAGTGGTGAGGCTGGTTTACGTGTGGTGGGGGGTGCCGCAGCGCCTGCCGGCACCGACCGGGTCGGTCGGCGCGGCGCCCGGGGGTGATGTGATCCACGCCATCCTGGGAACGCTCCCATGAGATTGCCGGGACGTGTCAGGAGTGTCAATAGGCCGTTGGGAGCGTTCCCAGATCGTTACCGCGAGACTGCTTCACACGCCTGGAAGGCGCCCGACACCCGCCGGCGGGCCGGCCGGCGACAAGGCGTTGGTCAGCAGAAGTGGCGCAGCAGGGTGGCGACCCGCCCGGCGTCGAAGGCCGCCGGATCGAAGCCGGGAGCCACCCACTCGCGCATCGCCGAGTGCTCTGGATGGTCCGCGTGGGCGAGCGCGGTGAGCACCAGCAGGTACCCCTGCGGCCCGCCGACGCCCTCCGGTGGCCCGGCCCGCTCGCCGTCCAGACAGGTGGGATAACGCTCGTCGGCGTCGGCGACGAAGACGTCCTCCACCAGCAGGTCGTGTTCCCACCAGTCGCCGAAGTCGTAGATGTAGTGGAACCGGCTCCCCTTGCCCAGCACCGCGTCCAGCCGGACGTCCAGCTCGTCCTGCACGGCCAACTCGCCGTCGGGGTCGGGCTCGCCGTACTGCACGCCGTCGATCTCGAACGAGTGCAGGCGACAGTCCCGCCAACCCATCGCGTGCTGCACCACCCGGTGCACCCGGTCCAGGGTGTAGCCGCCGGGCACGAGCACCCGGCGCCAGACCGTCGGACGGACCCCGGACAGGGAGATCCGCAACTGGAAGATCTGACGTGGCATCCTGTCCCCATCCTCCTCGGCATAGGCTGCGAGCATGATCTGCCGAGCGTGCCGGACGCGGCGGCACGACGACTGCCCGGGCCGGAACTGGTGCGACTGCCAGCACCGTACCCCCCGACCCACCCCTCCGGTCACCGGTCCGGCCAGCGAATGACCGCGCCCGCGCCGATTTCCGCCCTCTGGCCGGCCCCGTCCCCCGGACCGCTCGACGACGCCGCCCTCGTCGAGCACTACCGCCGCGCCGACGCACCGCACCTGCGGATGAACTTCGTGACCAGTGTCGACGGTGCGGTGAGTGTCGACGGGTACTCCGCCGGGCTCTCCGGGGAACCCGACAAGCGGGTCTTCGGTCTGCTGCGGATGCTCTGTGACGCGCTGCTGGTCGCCGCCGGCACCCTGCGACACGAGGGCTACCGTGCGGTTCGCCTCGACGCCCGCCGCCGCGACTGGCGACGCGCGCACGGCCTGGCCGAGTACCCGACGCTGGTGGTGGTCTCCGGCACCCTCGACCTCGACCCCACCCAGGCCGCCTTCGCCGACGCGCCCGTCCGCCCGGTGATCCTCACCCGCGACCCGACGCCCGCACCACCCGGCCTGACCGCCGTGGCCGACCTGGTGCGCTGCGGCCACGACCGGGTCGACCTGGCCGCCGGCCTCGCCGAGCTGCGCCGACGCGGCCTCGGCCAGGTGCTCTGCGAGGGCGGGCCGCAACTGTTCGGCGCGCTCACCGCCGAAGACCTGGTCGACGAGGTCTGCCTGTCGGTCGCCCCGCTGCTCGCCGGCGCCGGCCCCGGCCGGATCACCGCCGGCGACCCGGGTCCGGTACGGCGACTGCCGCTGCGCCACGTCCTGCACGCGGGCGACGGCACGCTGCTGCTCCGCTACGCCCGGCGCTGACGCCCACCCCGGCCGGGGGAAAGCGGCCGAAACGACCCGCACCGGCCCAGGTCGGCTCCCTACCGTGAACCGGGATCGGCAACGGCCGGGAGGCGGGACGTTGACGCACGAGGTGGTCGAGCTACGGGTACACGGGGTCTCGGGCACCTCCGCCGAGGCGCTGCTGGACCACCCGGTGGTGATCCGGGTCGCCGGTGACGACAACGCCGGCTTCTACCGGCCCCGGCCCGGATTCGGGATCAGCGACCGGCCGGGCGGGCTGAAGGTGGAGGCGTACCGCTGGGGTGCACTGACCGCCGGCGCCACCGTACGGACCCTGTCCCTGCTGTTCCTGCTGCCGTTCATGCTGGCCAACCTCACGGTCTGGACCCGACCGGCGACCGGCGGGTCCGGTGGCCTGATCGGCCCGCTGAGCAGGCTGCTGGCGGCCACCGTGACCGCCGCGTACGTGCTGTCCGTGGTGGGGGTGAGCATCGACCTGGTGGGCTGGCAGTGCACCCCCTACCACCCCTGCGTCCGACACCGCGGCTATCTGGGCTGGCTGGCCGACATGCCGCTCGGCCCGCGGCTGGCGATCCTCGCGCTGGTGCCGATCGGCGCGCTGCGGCTGCTCTGGTGGCTCGGTGAACGCTCCGCCCGGGCGTTCGAGGCCTTCCCGGCCGCACGCGGACAGGACCGCACCAGCGGCGGGGAGGACCGGATCGACCGGCCCGGCTTCTGGAACGACGCGCTCGTGGTGCAACGACTGCGCGCCATCCACCTCGCGATCGGCCTCGGCACGCTCACCACCCTCCTGCTCGGCGCGCAGATCCACCTTCGCCCGACGGTGGTGGGCTACGTCTTCCTCGCCCTGGCCTGGCTGCTGCTCACGGCCAGCGTGGTACTGCTCTGCCTACCGGCCCGCGCCTCGTCCGAGGGTCCCGGTCGGGGACCGGTCGACCTGCGCGGCGTCCGTCCGCTGCGGCTCGCCGCCATCGGGCTGACCCTGCTGGCCCTCGGCTACACCGCGATACCGCTGGAGCCGGAACCGCCGCAGGGACAGTTGCCCGGCTACGAGGGTGCGGTCGCCGGCCTGGTCGCGGCCCAGGCCGCCCTGCTGGTCGCGCTGGTCGTCACCACCGTCCACCAACGGCGCCGCAGCCACGAACGCCACTCGTCGTTGCTGAGCGGGTTGGCCACCCCGGTGCTCGCCGCCGCGTCGATCGCCGCCGCGTACGGCTTCTCCGCCGCCCTCGTCTACCGCGTCGCCGACTTCCTGGACCGGGGCGAGATCCCGAACCCGGCCCGGCCGAACGAGCCCGGCGCCCCACCGCTGGAACCACCGGTCTCCTACCGTTGGGCGGCCCTCGCCGGCCTGGCCGCCGTGATGGTGGTCGCCGCGGTCGCGATCTGGCGGATCCTGGCCAGCCGGCGACGCCGTCGCCGGCTCGCCGAGCGGATCGTCCGGCGGGACTTCCCGGACCCGCCACCGGAGGCGGTGCCCCGGCGCAGCACCGTCCGCGAGGTCGTCGCCCGGGCCGCGGTCGTCGAGCAACTGCGACCGGTCTTCGTCGTGTTTCTGGTGCTGTCGCTGATCGGGGTGGCGACGGTCGCGCTGGACCTGGTCGGCATCGGGCCGTCGGACCTGAGTCGGCGGCTGGCCCGGACCGACGGCACGGCGACCACCAACCTGGCGTACGCCACCGACATCGGGATCTACGTGATCGGGCTGGTCGCGGCCGGGATCCTGGTGATCGGGCTGCTGTCCTACCGGTCCGAGGGCACCCGGCGCACGGTCGCGGTGATCTGGGATCTGGGCACCTTCTGGCCGCGTACGGTGCACCCGTTCGCGCCCCCCTGTTACGCCGAACGGGCGGTGCCGGAGCTGGCCAAGCGGGTCACCGCGCTGGCCGACCAGGGCGGGGTGATCCTCTCCGGGCACTCGCACGGCTCGGTGCTGGCCGCCGCCACCCTGCTCCAACTCCCGCCCGAGGTGGTGCCCCGGGTGGCGCTGCTGACCCACGGCAGCCCGCTGCACCGGCTCTACGCCCGGCTCTGCCCGGCCTTCCTCGGCGACCGGGTGCTCTGCGAGGTCGGCGACCGGGTCGGCTGGCGGTGGGTGAACCTGTGGCGGGACACCGACCCGATCGGCGGTCCGGTCTTCTCCGCGCACCGGCCCGGTCAGCAGCCCGAGGTCACCGGGCCAGCCGGCAGCGTCGACCGACGGCTGCGCGATCCGCAGGCCGTCACCGTGTCGACGGACGACACCGTGCCCCCGCCGATCAACCAGCACTGGCCGTACCACACCGACCCGGGCTACGAGGCGGCCGTGCGGGAGTTGGCCGGCCGGCTCAGCCCGGACCTGCGCCGGCCGGAGCCCGGCCGATAAAGCCCGGCGAACCGACTCGCGACGGCGCCGTCGCGGCTCGGGACCGGCGCCGCCACCGGCACGATCCGTGGACATGGCGTGGCGGTACGTGGTCGGCGCGCAGCCGGGACGTGGTCTCCGCCGCGTCGCGTGGCGACCTGTCGTACTCCTCGGGCAGGATGCAGGGCGTGCGGACCGCGATGGCCAGCCGAGGAGGAGCCGCCCGATGACCGAACAGGGGTTCGACGTCCCGGGCGAGGGTGTCGGCCGGGTGCTCGGCACCGCCGACGCCACCCCGCTGCAGTTCTGGACGGCGGTGGCCCCCGGCAGCTACCTGCAACTCGACGACGTGGTGGTGACCCGACGGGAGCTGCCCGACCGGGAGCCGGTGACCATCGCCGGGGTGGTCACCCAGGTCCGGGCGCGCCACGAGGGCGCCCAGTTCGACTCCGACGTGTTCGCCATCGCCGACGGCACGCTGCCGGCCCAGGTGCAGGAGGCCGCGGAGATCACCACCACCCGGGTCGACCCGGAGTTCTACGTGCCGCCGCAGCCCGGCGCGGTGGTGCACCGGGCCGAGGGCGACGCCCGGGCCCGGGCGTTGCACTTCGACCGGATGGAGCGCCGCATCCCGATGGGCACCGGCCGCGACGGGGTGCCGGTCTACCTCAACGCCGACTTCCTCGACGGCACCCGGGGTGCACACGTGTCGATCTCCGGGATCTCCGGGGTGGCCACCAAGACCAGCTTCGCCACCTTCCTGCTCTACTCGGTGTTCCGCTCCGGCCAGCTCGGCGGCGACGCGGTCAACGCCAAGGCGCTGATCTTCAACGTGAAGGGCGAGGACCTGCTCTTCCTCGACCATCCGAACACCCGGCTGGACGACGCCACCCGGGCCGCGTACGCCCGGCTCGGTCTGGTGGCCGACGCCTTCCCCGACGTCCGGGTCTACGCCCCGCCCCGGGTCGGCGACTCCTCCGGCACACCGGACGTGAGCAGCCGGCTGACCGGGGTGGACAGCTTCTACTGGACGCTGTCGGAGTTCTGCGCCGACCGGCTCCTGCCGTACGTATTCGCCGACGCCGACGACGAGCGCCAGCAGTACACGATGGTGGTCCACTCGGTCGCCGCCCACCTGGCCCGGTACGCCCAACCCGCCGACGGTGGGGTCAGCGTCGACGGGGTGCGCCTGGGCAGCTACGGCGACCTGGTCGACCACATCGTCGAGCAGCTCAGCGACGACGAGACGCGCGGCGACTGGGCCGGCAGCGCGGTCGGTCTGGGCACCGTCAACGCCTTCGCCCGGCGGCTGATCGGCAGCAAGAAGGACCTGGCCCGGCTGATCCGCGGTGACCTTGCCACCCGCCGCCCGCACTCGATCAACACCGCCGAGAGCGCCCAGGTCACCGTCGTCGACCTGCACAACCTGCCGGACCGCGCGCAGCGGTTCGTGGTCGGTGTGACGCTCAAGAGCGAGTTCGAGCGCAAGGAGAAGGCCGGCACCGCCAAGCCGCTGCTGTTCGTGGTGCTCGACGAGCTGAACAAGTACGCCCCCCGGGAGGGCTCCTCCCCCATCAAGGAGGTGCTGCTCGACATCGCCGAGCGGGGCCGTTCGCTCGGCGTCATCCTGGTCGGCGCGCAGCAGACCGCCAGCGAGGTGGAGCGGCGCATCGTCACCAACTCGGCGGTCCGGGTGGTCGGCCGACTCGACCCGGCCGAGGCGTCCCGCCCCGAGTACGGTTTCCTTCCGCCGGCGCAACGGCAGCGGGCGCTGCTGGCCAAGCCCGGCACGATGTTCGTCAACCAGCCCGACATCCCGGTGCCGCTCTGCCTGGAGTTCCCCTTTCCGGCCTGGGCGACCCGGGTCTCCGAGGCCGGTGCGGCCCCGTCGCAGACACTGCGGTCGATCACCCAGTCCGCCGACCCGTTCGCGGTGGTGGGCTCCGGCGGCGGCGCCGACGACGACATCCCGTTCTAGGCAGCGACGAGGGCTGACCAGTGAGCGCGAGGAGTGCAGCGAAGCGGAGCCCCGCAGTCGCGAACGAAAGGCAGGCACTGTGAAGATCCTGCACACCTCCGACTGGCACGTGGGCAAGGTCCTCAAGGGACAGTCGCGGGCCGAGGAGCACAAGCAGGTGCTGGCCGAGGTGATCGACATCGCCCGGCAGGAGCGGCCGGATCTGGTCGTCATCGCGGGCGACCTCTACGACACCGCCGCACCCACGGCGGAGGCGACCCGGCTGGTCACCCGGGCGTTGACCGCGTTGCGGCGTACCGGCGCGGACGTGGTGGCCGTCGGCGGCAACCACGACAACGGCGCGGCGCTGGACGCGCTGCGGCCGTGGGCCGACGCCGCCGGGATCACGCTGCGCGGCGCGGTCCGGGAGGATCCGGCCGAGCACGTCATCGACGGCGTCACGGCCGGCGGGGAACGCTGGCGGCTGGCCGCGCTGCCGTTCCTGTCCCAGCGGTACGCGATCCGCGCGGTGGAGATGTACGAGTTGACCGCCGCGGAGAGCACCCAGACCTACGCCGATCACCTGGGCCGGATTCTGGCCCGGTTGACCGACGGGTTCGCCGAACCCGACCGGGTGCACCTGGTCACCGCCCACCTGACCGTGGTCGGCGCGGCCACCGGCGGCGGCGAGCGGGACGCGCACACGATCATGGGTTACGCGGTGCCCGCCACGGTCTTCCCCGGCACCGCGCACTACGTCGCGCTGGGTCACCTGCACCGGGCGCAGCGGGTGCAGGGGCCGTGCCCGATCCGCTACAGCGGTGCCCCGCTCGCGGTGGACTTCGGCGAGCAGGAGAACGTCCCGTCGGTGACCGTCGTCGAGGTCGGTGCGCGTACCGCGGCGCAGGTCCGCGAGGTGCCGGTGGCCGCCGCGGCGGCCCTGCGCACGGTACGCGGCACGCTGGCCCAACTCGCCGAGATCACCCCACCGGAGGGCTGGCTGCGGGTGTACGTCCGCGAACAGCCCCGCGCCGGGCTGCGCGAGGAGGTACAGGAGCTGCTGCCCCGGGCGCTGGAGATCCGCATCGACCCGGAACTGGTGCCCGCGCCCGGCAGCGGCACCCGCGTCGCCCAGCGCTCCGGCCGCTCGCCGCGCCAGCTCTTCGCCGACTACCTGGACAGCCGGGGGCACGCCGACGACGAGGTCCGGCACCTCTTCGACGAGCTGCTCGAGGAGGTCGAACACTGATGCGGCCGATGCGTCTGGACCTGGCCGGCTTCACGGTGTTCCGCGAAGAGACCACCATCGACTTCACCGACGCCGACTTCTTCGCCCTGGTCGGGCCCACCGGGTCCGGCAAGTCCACGGTGCTCGACGCGATCTGCTTCGCCCTCTACGGCACGGTGCCGCGGTGGGGTGGCACCCGCGGGCTGGGCAACGCGCTGGCGCCGTCGGCGACGGAGGCACGGGTTCGCCTGGTCTTCGAGTCCGGTGGCGCCCGCTACGTGGCCACCCGGGTGGTGCGCCGCGACGGCCGCGGCAACGTGAAGACCGCGGGCGCCGGATTGCAGCTGATGCCGGACGGCTTCGACGCCGGCAAGCTGGACACCGGGCTCAGCCCGGAGGACCTCGGCGAGGTCGTCGCCGGCACCCCGGCCGAGATGGACGCCGCGGTGCTGGAGGCGGTCGGCCTGCCGTACGAGCAGTTCACCAGCTGCGTGGTGCTGCCACAGGGACAGTTCGCCGACTTCCTGCACGCCCGGCCCGCCACCCGGCAGCAGATCCTGGTCAACCTGCTCGGCCTGGGTGTCTACGAGCAGGTGCAGCAACGGGCCACCACCCGGGCCGGGCAGGCCGAGGCGAAGCTGGAGGCGGTCGACCAGTTGCTCGCCGGGCTCGCCGACGTCGACGACGCCACCCTCGACCTGGCCATCGGCCAGGTCGAGCGGATGACCGAGCTGGCCGAGGCGGTGACTGCGGCCGTACCGGAGCTGGAGGCGGCGCGGGCGACGGCGCGGGAGGTGACCGCCGCCCTGACCGCCCTCGACGCCGAACTGGCCGTGCTGGACGCGGTCCGGGCGCCGGACGCCACGGCCGAGCTGACCCGGGCGGTGGCCTCCGCTCGGACGGCGGCCGACGCGACGGTCGACGCGGTCTCGCTGGCCGAGGAGCGCGAGGAGAAGCTGCGCGGCGAACTGACCGCCCTCGGCGACGAGAGCGCCCTTCGGCTCCAGTTGCGGGCCTACGGCGACCGGGAGCAGCTGGCCGGTCAGGCCGACGAGCTGCGTGCCGCGGTGCAGGCGGCCGGTGCTCACCATGACGCGGCGGTGGCGGCCCTGGCGCAGGCGACCGCGGCGGCCGAGCGGGCCGATGCGGAGCTGGCGGTGGCCTTCCAGGCCCACGAGGAGGCGAAGACCGCCGACCAGGCGGCGGCGTTGCGGGCGCACCTGACCGACGGGGCCTCCTGTCCGGTGTGCGAGCAGGTGGTGGTTCGGGTGCCGGCGGTGCCGGCCGGCTCGGCGGTGGCCCGCGCGGTGGCTGCCGGGAAGTCGGCGCGGGCGGCCAGCGAGGCCGCGAAGCGGCTGGTGGCCGAGCGCGACGCGGCGGCGCGGGAACTGGACCGGATCCTGGTGCGGGCCCGCGCCGAACACGACGGCCTGCGGACCCGGCTGGCCGCACTGGACGAACTCCTCGCCGACGCGGCCAGCGTGCAGACGCTGCGCGAACGGCTTGACGAACACACCCGGCTCCGGGCGGCGCTGGATGCCGCGGCCACGGCGGTGCGGGCCGGTCGGGACGCCGCGCGCCGGGCCCGGGGCACCGTGGACGCGGCGCAGGAGCGGCTGCGTACCGCGTGGCGGCACTTCGACGGCACCCGCGACGGATTGGCCCGGTTCGGTCCGCCGGCCGCCGACCGGGACGACCTGGCCGCCGCCTGGACCGCCCTGTCCGAGTGGGCGCAGGAGCAGGCACGGCAGCGCCGGTCGCGGCGGACCACCCTGGCGACGTCGGCATCCGACGCGCAGGCGGCGACGCGCGCGGTGGCCGCCCGCATCGACGGCCTCTTCGCCGACGCGGGGCTGCCCGCTCCCGACGATCCGGTACGTGCCGCGACAGTCGCGGTGGAGCGGGCCGAGGCCGAGCTGCGGCGGCTCGTCGAGCGCCGTGAGCAGGCCGCCGGGCTGCGCGAGCAGCGGGCCGAGCACGAGCGGCAGGCCCAGGTGGCCCGGGCGTTGGCCGGGCACCTGCGGGCCAACAACTTCGAGCGGTGGTTGCTGGCCGAGGCGCTGGACCTGCTGGTCGACGGCGCCTCGCGGATCCTGCGGGAACTCTCCGGCGGCCAGTACGACCTGGTGCACGACAAGGGTGAGTTCTTCGTCGTCGACCACCACGACGCGGGCCTGCGTCGGGGCGTCCGGACCCTGTCCGGCGGTGAGACCTTCCAGGCGTCGTTGGCCCTGGCCCTGGCCCTGTCCGAGCAGTTGGCGGGGATGTCGACCACCGCGGCCAGCCTGGAATCGATCGTGCTGGACGAGGGTTTCGGCACGCTGGACGCGGCCACGCTGGACACGGTCGCCGCCACCTTGGAGAACTTGGCCGCCCGGGGCGACCGGATGGTCGGCGTGGTCACCCACGTGCCGGCGCTGGCCGAACGCATCCCGGTACGGTTCGAGGTGCGCAAGGACGCCCGGTCGGCCCGCGTCGAGCGGACCGGCCGGTGAGGGGGCCGCAGCGGTGAGCCGGTTCTTCGTCGACACCTGGGATCCGGCCTACGGAGCCTCGTTCGAGGCGTCGGCCGCCGGCCCCGCCACGCCGAGCAGCGCCCAGGTCGACGCCGACGTCGAGTTGCCCGCGGTGGACTGGCGGGCGATCGGCCCGCGACCCGGCGTACGGGCCCCGGCGGTGGTGCTGCTCGTCGACGGGGTACGCCGGATCGACGCCAGCGTCTGGACGGCCGAGGAGGACGGCACCTCCTTCCCCGGCCTGGCCGCCTCGTACGCGGCCGGGGTGGTGCGTTGTGACCTGGAGCGCGGGGCCGCGCAGTTGGCCGGCGCCAAGGTGGGCCGGGGACTGTTCACCGCCAGCCCGTCGGCGGCCGAGGTGGTGGCCGGCAACATCCGGTACCCGGTGCACCGGGTCGGCGGCAGCGGCGAGTTGGCCAAGCTGCCGGCGGCGGTGCAGGGCCCGCTGACCGCCCTGGAGGTGGCGGTCTCCGACGCCGCCCGCGGCGACGACGACCTGCTGGTGGTGGACGGGCCGCTGCGCAACCGGCGGCAGTTGCCGCGCACCCTCGGCTACATCAAGACCCAGCACAGCCAGTACCTGGACGCCCGGCTCACCGCAGTGGTCACCGGCCTGGCGCCGGGACACCGGTCGCCGGTGTTCCGCCTCGGCACCGCCTGGGGCGGCTGGTCGTGGTATCTGCGGCTGCCGGTGGCGGCGGGAGCGCCGTGGGCCGGGATCGTCCGGATCGAGTGCTCGGCGGAGTTGGAGATCGCCGAGGCGGTACGGCTGGCCGACCTGTCCCTGGTCACCCTGCCCCGGTTCGCCTCCACGCCGTACAAGGATCCCCGGGCACCGCAGAACCTGGTGCCGATCGCCGGGCTGGAACGCCTGCTGCGCTCCCGGCTGGGCGACGCCCGGCTGCTGCACCGCGCATTGACCGCCGCCGCGCGGACCGCCCGCTGATGGGCCGCGCCGCCGCTGGGAGCGCCCGCTGATGGGCCGCACCGCCGCTGGGAGCGCCCGCTGATGGGCCGCCGCCGCGACACCGACCGGATCACCGAGCAGGTCGACACGGGGCTCGCCGAGTTGGCGCCGGATCCGGACCGGCCCGGGTCGTGGACGTTGTCGCTGGACGGCGCGCCACAGTCGCATGTGGACCTCACCGACCCGACCCACCTGGAGTTCGAGTATGTCCGCCGGCTGGCCGCCGCGCTCGACCTGATCGCACCCGCCGGCACCCCACTGCGGGTGCTGCACCTGGGTGGCGGCGCGCTGACCCTGCCCCGCTACCTCGCCGCCACCCGTCCCGGTTCCATCCAGCGGGTGGTCGAGGTGGACGCCGCCCTCGTCGACCTCGTCCGTCGGGCGTTGCCGTGGCGGGCCGACGCCCGCCTCAAGGTGCGGGTGGGTGACGCCCGTGCGGTGTTGGCCGCGACCCGGGACGCCGGCTACGACGTGGTGGTCTCCGATGTGTTCGCCGGTGCCCGCACGCCGGCCCGACTGACCTCCGTGGAGTACGCCGTCGAGGCGGCCCGGGTGCTGCGCCCCGGCGGCTGGTACCTGGCCAACCTCGCCGACGGTCCACCGCTGCGCTACGCCCGGGCCCAGGTCGCCACCGTCCGCACCGTACTGCCCCGCGCCTGCCTGGTCGCCGACGCCGCCGTGCTGCGCGGACGCCGCTACGGCAACCTGGTGCTGGTGGCGGGCCGGCAGGAACCGCCCGTGGCGGCGCTGACCCGCCGGGCCGCCGGCGACTGGTTCCCCGGGCGGGTGCTCGCCGACACGGACCTCGACCGCTTCGTCGGCGGCGCCACGGCGGTGCACGACAGCGACGCCACCGACTCCACACCGCCGCCGCCGGGGATTTTTTCCGTCCGCCGTTGATCCGTTCGGCGGGGCCCTGCGTACTACTCGGCAGCCATGCCCGTGGGGGGACGGCTTCTGTCCATGGACATCCGGAGGTCTGCATGCATGCACTGGCGGTCGGTTGGCAAGGCGACCGGGTGCGGGTGGACTGGATGTCCGCCCGATCCCAGTCGCGGCCGACCACGTCCGACCGTGGGGTCGACTCCCGCGCGACGTCTCGCCAGAATAGCCCGGTGACGCCGCGACCCGCCCCTGGCCGCCACCAGGCCACGACGACCGAGGCCGCCCACTCCGACCAGTTGATCCGCACGCTGTACGCCGAGCACGCCGGCCCGCTGCTGATGTTCGTCATGCGGTTGACCGGTGGTGACCGGCAGCGGGCGGAGGACATCGTCCAGGAGACGCTGCTTCGGGCCTGGCGCAACGCGCACCGGCTGGGCACGCAGGGACAGGGGTCGCTTCGGCCGTGGCTGGTGACGGTGGCCCGCCGGATCGCCATCGACGAGCACCGCAGCGAACAGGCCCGCCCGGCCGAGACGTACGACCGGGATCTGACGGCCTTCGCCGAGTCGGACAGCACCGACCGGGTGCTGCGCTCGATGACGGTGGCCGACGCACTGCGTACCTTGAGTCAATCGCACCGGGAGATCCTGGTGGCGACGTACTTCCGGGGCCGGACGGTGCCCGAGGCGGCCGAGGAACTCGGACTGCCGCTGGGCACCGCGAAGTCGCGGGTCTACTACGCGCTGCGCGCGCTGCGCACAGCTCTGCAGGAACGGGGGGTGACGGAATGAGTCGGGTTGACCACATGGACGTCGCCGCGTACGCCCTCGGCGTGCTGGACGCCCAGGACATGGAGCGGTTCGAGGAACACCTCGCCTCCTGCTGGGCGTGCGCCGCCGAGTTGGAGACGATGGTGCCGGTGGTCGGGCTGCTCTCCGACATCGACGCGGAGTCGGTGACGGCGCTGGAGCAGACCCACTCGAATCCGATCCTGCTGGACCGCACCCTGGTGGCGATGCGTACGCACCGCCGCAGGGCACGGTTCCGGCAGATCCTGGCGACCGCGGCCGCCGTGGTGGTCTTCGGCGGGGTCACCGGGGTGGTGTTCAGTAACCTGGCCGACGGTGGCACCGCGCCACCGCCGGTCGCCGGGCCCACCCTCGGCACGCTGGAGCCACCGAACAGCCGCCCGGGCAACCCCGGTGACCCGGGGCAGGGCGGTACCGAGCAGGAGGGCAAGCAGGTCAACGCCACCGACCCGGAGACCGGGGTGCAGGCGACCTTCTTCCTGGACTCGAAGGACTTCGGCACGAACGTGGCCTTCACCCTGGCCAAGCTGCCCGGCCCCCGCGAGTGCCGGCTGGTGGTGGTCCGCAAGGACGCCAGCACGGAGATCATCTCCAGCTGGGCGGTGCCGCCGGACGGTTACGGCACGATCAGCAATCCGCAGCGCCTGGCCCTGTCCGCCGCGACGTCGTCCAAGTTGGACGATGTGAAGCACTTCCAGGTGGAGCAGGTCGACAGCAAGGGTGTCGGTACGCCGCTGGTGACGGTGCCCGCCAACTGACCGCCGACGTACCTCAGCACCTCGAAGGCCCGCCTCGATCCGAGGCGGGCCTTCGACGTCGGCGTCGTTTCCGGGCGGTGCGGGCGAGTCCCGGCCCGGCCGACGGTGACGGTGACGTACGGCCGGCGTACGGCCGGCGTACGGCCCACACGAACGGTCGCGGGGTCCGGTTCAATCGACGAGTTGTGAAATGAGCCACCGTTTCGACTTCAACCTTGACAGCCCCAACCCCGTACTTCTCGGTGACTTGTCAAGTATGAGGAGGGCACGTGGCAGAGATGAAGCGGACCGTCGTTGTCGCGGTGAGCGCCATGGTCGCACTGACGGCCTGCGCGCCCGCCGGTTACAACGCAGCGGACCCCGGCGCGGCAGAGCCGGTCGCTGTCGCCGCGGCCGACCCCACGGCGACCGCGGATCCCGAGGCCAGC
Organism: Micromonospora radicis; assembly: GCF_003583405.1. Lineage (GTDB taxonomy): Bacteria > Actinomycetota > Actinomycetes > Mycobacteriales > Micromonosporaceae > Micromonospora > Micromonospora radicis. The sequence goes on along the minus strand of NZ_QXEC01000025.1, from coordinate 14,332 downwards.
GCTGAGCCGGGCGCGTCGGCGTCACCGGGTGCCGAAGCCGAGAACGACGCCCCGCTGCCCGACGGGGTCGACCTGACCGAGAGCCTCACCGGCAAGAAGTTCCCCCGGATGGGCAGCGCGGTGGTCAACCAGGACGGTTTCCTGCTGTACCGCTTCGACCGGGACAGCAACGACCCGCCGGCCACCAACTGCGAGGACCAGTGCGCCGAGGTGTGGCCGCCGGCCCTGACCGACGGCAACCCGAAACTCAAGGGCGTCTCCGACGACGCGGTCGGCACCGTCACCCGACCCGACGGCACCCGGCAGATCACGCTGGACGGCTGGCCGCTCTACACCTACATCGGCGACAAGAAGCCCGGCCAGTGGAAGGGCCAGGGCGTCGGCGGTACCTGGTTCGTGGTCAACCCGGACGGCAGCAAGAACCTGGAGTGCCTGCCCAAGGGCACCCCGAAGGCGGTAGCCCCGCCGTCGAAGACCAAGTCGGACAGCTCGGACTCCGACTACGACTACTGACCCACCGTCAGCCGGATGGCCGGTCGCACCCGTGAGGGCGCGGCCGGCCACCGTCGTGTCAGACCTTCTCCCACGGACTGGGCACCGGGAAGTAGGTGTCCAGGAAGGGCGTGACGATCCTAAGCTGAGCGGCCAGGTCCTCCTCCGTGGAGAACGCGTCGTTCAGGCAGAAGACGTGCCGGTCCCGCCGGGCCAGCAGATGGGCGAGCCGGGCGGGGGTGTCGGGATGGGACAACTCGGCGATGGCGTACCGCAGTTCCCCCGGCACCGCCCGCCCGCTGTGGAACGCATAGTAGTGGTGCAACGACGACGCGATCGAGATGTCCGTCATGGCGCGGAAGCGACTGCCCGCGGTCTGCTGGTGCCGGGCGGCGAAGGTCTCCTCGATCTCGTACAGCACGCTGCGCCGCAGCGCGTGCGGCATGTGCTTCATCTTCTGCGTCAGCACGGTGCCGAAGCGCTCGGCGATCAGGGCCCGGTTGTTCTTGCCCGCCGCCGAGGAGGGGATGTCCTCGGCGGTCGCCGCGCCGGGCGGCACCAGGGCCGGCGACGGGAAGAACTTGGCGATCCCGTTGGCCAGGAAGAAGTCCCAGGGCAGCACCTCGGTGCCGAGGAAGACGTCGTCGTTGAAGTAGAGGAACTGCTCGGAGAGCCCGTCGATGTGGTGCAGCTGGCTCTCGATGGCGTGCGAGTTGTACGTGGGCAGCACCGCCGGGTCCGCGAAGATCTCCCGGTGGCTCACCACCTGGATGCCCGGCGCCGACCGGTCCAGCCACGACGGCACCTGGTCGTCGGTCACCAGGTAGACGTGGCGCACCCAGGGTGCGAAGAGGTGCAGCGACCGTAGCGAGTAGCGCAGCTCGTCGCGGCTGAGGAACCGTGCCGCATTCGCTGCCTCGCTGTGGTACGGCACGCCGGTCACCGCGGCCCGCCGACGGAGCCAGGCGGGGTCGGTACCGTCGACCCAGGTGTAGACCACGTCGACCGGGAACCCAACGTCGACCGGGCGCGGCGCCGCGAACTCCGGCCTGGTCCGGACCGTCGTGTTGGCGGTCACCGGCGCCAGCGCGGTGAACAGTGACTCGGCGGCCTCCACCGGCGGGGCAGCCGCGTCCACCTGCTCCGCCACCGGATTCGGTCGGGGCGCCACCAGTGCCGCCCCCTGCCGCTGCCAGAACTCCACCTCACAGCCGTACGCCTGGCCCAGCACCAGCCGGTGGCGCGGGTCCGTCCGGTACCAGGTCAGCCGCAGCACCCCGGCGTCGGCCAGCCGCTTCCACGACTTCGACTCGAATCCCGCACCCGGCGGCTGCTCCCCCGGTCGTACCTCGGTGACATAGCCGGGCACGCGTGCGCAGGCGGTCGCCAGCGCGGCGTACACCCGATCACGGTCCACGGCGTCCACCGCCACCACAGACGTGCGGTGGGAGGCGCCCCGGACCTGGAAGTACGCCACGCCGGCCGCGTCGAGTGCCGCCGTCACCGCCGCCAGGTTCGCCGTCCGCACCCGCAGGGGCGTGACGTTCGGGTCGACCAGGGCGATCCGGGGCGCCTGGTCGGCGACCACCACCGCCCGGTCGTCGCCGGCCAGCAGCTCGGGCTGCCGCCGGGCCAGCCGTTCGCCGCGACGGGCGGCCAGTTGGGTGTCCTGGGCGGCCCGGGCGACCCACTGCTTGAGCTGATACCGGGTACGCGGACTGATCTTCTTCGCGATGGCGCGCCGGGTCTGCGGGCTCAGTACCCGCCGATAGACGTCCACCAGCCCGGACGGCTCGGCCACCGCCTTGGGGATCTCTTCCGACTGGACTCGCCCGGACTCGGTCACGAACCGCGCTCCTCTGTGGTGTGGCTAGGGCCGATCGACGACCGCGAAGGACAACTCGCTGTCGATCGTGTAGTAAGGGCAGATCCGCAGCATCGGAGCCGGATCCTCCTCGACCAGGTCCAGGGTGGTCTCGTCGGGCAGGTGGATCTCGGGGTAACTGTAGGTACGTTTCTTGTCGACCACGTCGTCGGCGAAACGCCCCAGCCTGACCTCGTCGTCGCCGTACCGGAGGAAGAGGTCCCACTTCTCGTGCCGGCTCAACCGAAGGTCGGCCAGCGCCGTCAACGGCACCGCCACGGACACCGTGCCGTCCACCGCCGAGGTCGTCGGCAGGTCCATCGACAGGGTCGGGTCGCCGCGCCGATGAAGCACCGCGGCGTCCGGCACACCGGGTCCGTACCAGACGAACTCCACGAGTACCGCCTCGCCGTCGAGGGCGAGTCGAGACGCCTCCGCGTGTACCGGCCGCACCCAACTGCGTACCGCCAGGAACCCGTCGACGGTCTGGTAGGGCACCTGGACCGCCACTCCCCCGCGCGGGCGGACGAGCGTCGCCTCGGCGGAGCAGAGGATCCGGCTGTCCAGTTGTCGCGGGCGCAGCCGGTGCCGGACCCGCTTCCCGTCGACCAGGTAGGCGTTCCACCGGCCTTCGGACAGGGCAGCGGCGTCGAGGGTGCCCACTGCCCGGGTTCCGTCAGCCGACGGGACGAGAGCCGCACGCACCACGTCTCGGGTGTCGCGGTTGCTGAGCAGCATCGACACGTCGTCGCCGGAACCTGCCGTCAGATCCAGGGTGAGGCGCAGTCCCAGATCGGGTGTCACCACGCAGTCCGCCACCGGGGCGTCGGCGTCGGCCGAGACCCGTCGTCTGATCGCCGCCTGCAGACGCGTACTGGTGCTCCGGGCACGTCGGACTCGGGCCAGCCGGACCAGGGCACCCATGCTCGCGCGTCGGGTCAGGTCGTTCTCCGCTATCCCCCGCAGAACCGGGTCGGCCAGGGCCCGCGCCAGACCCACCTCCCGCAGCAACTCGCCGCTACGGCTCACCGATCGGGTCAGTTCCGGAGGCAGCAGCTTCCGTCCGCTGGGGTAGCGAGGCAGGCCGGCGCGCCGGGCGGAGAGCACCCGCGAGCAGTCCCGGACGAACTCGTTCGCCAGGTTCGCCGGATCGAAGCGGGCGGAGTTCGCCACCGCCATCGCCCCCATTCGGATGCGGAGGTCGTCGTCCCGCATCAACGTCCGCAGCGCGCGGGCGTACTCGTCGAAGTCGTCGGTCGGCACCAGCAGGCCGTCCTCGCCGTGGGTGATGATCTCGCGCGGCCCGACCGGGCAGTCGCTGCTGACGACCGGCAGACCCAGCCTCATGGCCTCCACGATGGTCATCCCGAACGACTCCCGGGCGGAGGAGACAGCAGCGATGGACCCCTTGACCCATTCCGCCGTCATGTCCTCCCGACGGCCCATCAGCAGCACCTGGCCGTACATCCCCAACTCGCGGACCAGTCTGGCGAGCCCCGGTCGCTGCTCACCGTCGCCGTAGATCCGTAGCTGCCATCCGGGGCAGTCCCGGACCGCGTACGCGAAAGCCGCTATCAGCCGGTCGTACCGCTTGATGGGATCGAGGCGGCCGGCCGCCACGATGGTCCGGTTCCGTCCGTCGGCCGGCGGAATGGAGCTTCGCGGTGCGCTGTTGGCCAGCGCCTTGATCTCGGTGCCCGGAACCGGATTGCCGGTCCGGAAGGCGTCCGCGTCGGCGTTCGACACGGTGTACGCCAGGTCGATCCGGGCGTAGGAGCGACGAATCTCCGTCTTGACGGCGTCGTCGATCAGATCCTGCGTCATGTGTTCCTGCGCGACACGGACCGCGTGTTCCGGGGCATGCCGGGCGACGACGAGGTTGAGCCCTGGCCGGGTGCCGACGACGACGTCGGCGTCGGTGTGGCGCAGGTACCTGACCAGTCGCTCGTCGGTCAGCCGGCTGTACTGCGGATAGAACTCCTCGGACTTCGGGATCAGGAGCGAGGGTTCCCGCAACTGTGGTGCGGACCGGTCACGCTGCCGCTGCCTCAGGTCGACCAGCGGGACGATGGAGACCCGCTCGTCCACGTCGAACATCGTGCGGTCGACCCGCCGGAAGACCGACGCGATCTCCGCCTCGTGACCGTCGTCGACAAGTGCGCTGGCCAGGTTCAGTACCGCGCGGTTGGTGCCGCCCACACCGTAGAAGTTGTGGACGAGGAACGAGAACTTCACGGCCGTCCCACCAACTCGTACGGGCTCGGTACCGGGAAGTACGCCTCCAGGAACGGTTCGAGCACGGTCATCTGCTGCTGCAACTGGTCGTACGTCGAGAACGCGTCGTTGATGCAGAAGGTGTCCCAGTCCCTGCGCGCCTCGGCCCGGCGCAGTCGCGCCACGAGATCCGGCACCGCGAGTTGCACGTAGCCGTAGTTGACGTGCCCGGGCAGCGCCCGACCGGTCATGAAGGCGTAGTAGTGGTACAGGGAGTAGGTGATGATGATGTCGGTGGCGCTGCGGAACCGGCTGTGTGCGGTCCGCGCGTGCTCCGCCGGGAACTCTCGCTCGATCTCCGCGAGGATGCTCCGTCGCAGCGGATAGGGCACGTGCTGGCTGCCCTGGGTCAGGGTCCGGCCGAAACGTTCCTCGATGAGCCGCCGATTGTTCTTGATCATGGCGTCGATCGGGGTGTCGAGACTGGTGATCGGACCGATCGGGACGCGGTTCTGGGACAGGAAGAACTTGGTGTTGCCATTGGCCAGGAAGAAGGTCTGGGGCGCCAACGGCCGACCGAAGAACATGTCGTCGTTGAGGTAGAGGAAGTGCTCGGCGAGGCCATCGATGTTGTGCAACTGGGTCTCGATGGCGACCGAGTTGAACGTCGGCAGGGCGTTTCGGTCGCGGAAGATGTCCTTGTGGTCGACCAGGAAGATGTTGCCCGCGCTCAGGTCGAGCCAGGCTGGGCGCTGCCGATCGGTCACGATGTAGATGTTGCGCACCCAGGGGGCGTTGAGGTGCAGCGATCGAAGTGAGAACTTCAGCTCGTCCCGATTGATGTACCGCGATTCGCTGGCGGCCTCGGCATGGAACGCCTCGCCCTTGATCTCGGCCCGGCGTCGCTGCCAGTCCGGATCCGCGCCGTCCACCCACGTGTAGACCACGTCGATCGGGAAGTCGATGTCGTCCGGGAGCGCGAGGTCGAACTCCCGGCGGGTACGCAGGCGAGGGCCCGGCGTCGTCGGCGCCGCCAGCCGGGTGAACCTGTGCGCACCGGCCTCGACCGGCACCCCGGCCATCGAGACGGCGAACATCATGCGGTTGCGCCGTGGGGCCCGCAGGACACCGGCCGCGGGATCGGGCTGCCAGAACTCGACCTCGCAGCCGTACGCCTGGCCGAGGACCAGTTTCAGCGTCGGATCCGCTCGGAACCAGGTCAGCTTGATCGCCTTGGCGGTGTACAGATCGGTCCAGGACGCCGGCTCGGCCGCGTCCCGCAGCGCAGCCGTGATGGGTGGTCGAGGCAGTACCTGGCTCACGTAGCACGCGGCGTTGAGCCCGAGCTTCTCCAACGCGGCGAGAGCGGAGAGCCGGTCGCTCTCGCTGACCCCGATCACCGGGGTCCGGTCGTCCATACCTCGGACGAGGAAGTGGTCCACGCCGTGCGCCTCGAACGCCCCGGTCACCGCGGCGACGTTACGATGCCGGGCGCCCAACGGGGTGAGATCCCCGTGTGCGTGGGCACGACGGCGCGCGCCGTCCACCAGCACCTCGCGGACGTCGCTGCCGCTCGGTGCGGCGACGTGTGCCGGGAGCGGCGCGGAGCGGGGAAGCGTCGGGTTCACAGGACTTCCTTCGTCGATTCGACCGACAGGGTCGATGATGCGATCCGTGGGTGGGACGGGTCAGTCACCCTCGGACCGCCCCTGGCGAGTGGCGGACTCTGTGGCCGCCGGCAGACCGCCGGACCCGCGGTCGACGCGGCCGGTGGCACGCCGGCTCGACGGCAGGGTGGGCGCGTCGAGTCGGGGACCGACCCGGAGTGCGGGCACGGTGGTCGCATCCACCTGCCTGCTGATCCGCAGCGACGGCGTCGTCGCCGCGTCGACCGGTCCACCGGTCCGGTCCCTGCCCCGGTCGCGCCACAGGGCGCTGGCACCGAGTTTGCGACGCTCGGCCACCTCGTCGTCGGGCAGCTCGAACGGCGCGGGGAACGGCAGGTAGCGGGGTAGGAAGTCGGCGAGCATCCGCTCCTGCTCGGCGAACGCCCGGGGATCGGAGTCGGTGTCGTTGAGGCAGAACACGTCACGGTGCCGGCGGGCCAAGAGTTCGGCCAGGCGGGCGGGAGTCGACGGATGGCCGAGGTCGGCGTACTCGTACTCGATGTCGCCCGGTACCGCCTGCCCGGTCAGGTACGCCCAGTACTGGTGCAGCGACGACGGGATGGACAGGTCACCGGGGTGACGGAACCGGTGCCGTGCCGTCTCGGTCACGTCCGCCTGCAGCACCGTCTCGATCTGCGCCATGATGCTGCGCCGCAGGGCGAACGGGGTGTGCTTCATCTTCTGGGTGATGGTCACGCCGAACTGCCGCTGGATGTGCCGGCGGTTGTTCTTGCCGGCCGCGTTGACCGGCGGATCGCTGGACTTCGCCTCACCCAGGCCGAACTGGGCGGGCGAGAGGAAGAACTTGGCGATCCCGTTGGCGTGGAAGAAGTGGGTCGGCAGCAGCGGTCGGCCGAGGAAGACGTCGTCGTTGAGGTAGAGGAAGTGTTCCGCCAACCCGTCGATGCGGTGCAACCGGGACTCGATGGCGTGCGAGTTGAACGACGACAGCCCGCCCAGGTCCGCGAAGAGTTCGGCGTGCGTGACCACCGTGATCATAGGATGACGCGGATCCAGCCAGCTGGGCAGCTGACCGTCGGTGACCAGGAAGATCTTCCGCAGCCAGGGCGCGAAGCTGTGCAGCGCGCGCATCGCGTACCGCAGTTCGTCACGGTTGTGGTACCGCGAGGTGTTCGCCGCCACCGCGTGCCGCGGGTCGTCGGGGCCGCCCAGCGCCTGCTGCTTGCGGACCAGCCATTCCGGGTCCGAGCCGTCCACCCAGGTGAAGACCGCGTCGATCGGGAAACCCACCCGGTCCGGTGCGCGGACCGCGAGGTCGCGGCGGGTGCCGTAGGTGTGGTCGTCGGCCTCGGGTACGAAGTGGCTGAGCAGGGCGGCGGCGACGCGGACCGGTTCGGCGCGGGCCGGCGCCTCGTCGATCACGGCGTTGTGCCGCGGCGCGCGTACCACCTCGCCGACCCGGGTCCACAGCTCGATCTCGCAGGCGAACCGGGCGCCCAGCACGACGTCCGCGCGGACGTCGGTGACCGGGAACCAGACCTGGGTCACCTCGGTGGGCGCCAGGTCCGGCTGGTTTCGTCCGGGCTGCACCTCGACGGTACGCACCTGGGCACCGGCCAGTGCCGGCGCGGTACGGACCAGCCGACGTACCGCGTCCCGCTGCTCCGCCAGCACCGCCACCGAGCTGCGCAGGTAGTCGTCGTTGCGCAGGCAGTGGTACTCGATGCCGGCGGAGTCCAGTGCGGACGTCACGGCCGTCAGGTTGCGGTGCCACATCTGCAACGGCGTCGCCGCCGCGACCACCTCGGCCTCGGTACGGACACCGTCGTCGGTGACCGTCACCCGCGCGCCGACCGGATGGGCGGTGGGCGCCGGGCGGGACCGGGTGAGGGAGCGCACCAGGCTGAGCCGACGGTGCGCGGGAAGGAGGTGCAACAGCCGGCGCCGGACGGCGGACGGAAGCAGACGGTACGCACGCAACGCGATCATTGGACAGGCCGTGGAGTTCGGACGGTCACCAAGACTGGCAACCGGATCAGTGACGACGTCCGCGAAACGGAATGCCCGAATGGGCCCTGCCCGACAGACCATGCATTGCAGTCGTCATCCGTACGTGCCCTTCTGCACAGCTCCCCGTGGTGCGCAGGAGTGCCGGGCCTGCGCAGGACGGACCCTAGCAGCGGCTTCATCGACGGAACAGTAAAGACGCCGGGCATTACGTTCGGCGCTTCTGAAACTGCGCCCGATAAGGGCGTTACACGAGTGACATGACCGATTAATCCTGGCCGTTCGGCTGGTCGGGCACCTGAACGGAAGTTAGCCGGGAAGTGTCCGGGCACTCGCCGGAAACGAGTCGGATCGTCGGGCGGGCGGCCGGAGTGGCAGAGTGAGGCCGTGACCGACACCGACCCCACGGCGAGCAGGACGTTACGTCCACCGCCCGGCTTCCGCCTGGTCGCGTCGGTCCGACCGCTGACCTTCAGCCCGTACGACCCGTGCGCCCGGATCGTGGCCGACGCGCTGTTCTGGGCCGCCCGCACCCCGGACGGACCGGCCACCCTCGCCCTGCGTCCGGTCGGTGGCGAGCTGGTCGCCGAGGGCTACGGCCCCGGTGGCGGGTGGCTGGTCGAGCGCGCCGACGCGATCGCCGGACTGCGCGACGACCTGACCGGCTTCGCCACCCTCGCCGCGACCAATCCGGTGGTGGCGCGGCTCGCCGCGCAGCACGCCGGGCTGCGGATGCCGGCCACCGGCCTGGTCTTCAACCGGGTGCTGCGGGCGGTCCTGGAACAGAAGGTCACCGGCAAGGAGGCATACCGGGCCTACGCGGCCACGGTCCGCCACTTCGGAGCGCCGGCACCCGGACCGGTACGTCTGCTGCTGCCGCCCGAGCCGGCGGCGATCGCGGCGGCACCGTACTGGCTGTTCCATCCCTTCGGCGTGGAGCAGCGCCGGGCCGAAACGCTGCGCCGCGCCGCCGCCACCGCCGACCGGCTGGAACGCTGCGCCGACTCCACCGAGGCGAGCCGGGTGCTGCGGGCGATACCGGGCGTGGGCCGGTGGACCGCCGCCGAGGTGGTCCGCGTCGCCTACGGCGACCCGGACGCGGTCAGCGTCGGCGACTTCCACGTTCCGAACACGGTGGCCTGGGCGCTGGCCGGTGAGGCACGCGCCGACGACGCCCGGATGCTGGAGCTGCTGGAGCCGTTCCGGGGCCACCGTGGCCGGGTCTGCCGGCTGCTGGAGGCCGCGGGCGTCCAGGCACCGAGGTTCGGCCCGCGCGCCCCGATCCGCTCGTTCGCCCGTTTCTGAGGACGACCGGCCTCAGGCAGCCTCGCGCGGGTCGGCCAGGCTCACCGGGCTGAGCCGCCGCAGCAGCGCCTCCAACTCGGTCACCGAACCCACCTCGCCGAGCACGTTGCTGCCGCCGCCGAAGCGGCGGGGATAACGGTGGACCAGCCGGTACAGGTACCGGCCGCGGATCAACTCGACGCTGACCCGCCAGCGCCCACAGCATCCGCAGACCCACTCCGCCATCCCGCGAAAGTAGCTCTGACCTGCGGTTCTCTGATCCGCCCGGTACGGCCGGAACGAACCATCGGCGGACACGCCACCCACCCGCCGGCAGTGATCTGCCGCACCGGTGTCGGTGCCGTCTGGTTGACTGACGCCGTGGACCTGCCGATCAATCCGCCGGTGGAACCGATGCTGGCCCGCAGCGTCGCGTCGATTCCGACCGGGCCGGGGATGACCTACGAGCCCAAGTGGGACGGTTTCCGCTGCATCGTCTTCCGCGACGGCGACGAGGTGGAGCTGGCCAGCCGGGGCGGCAAGCTGATGACCCGCTACTTCCCGGAGGTGGTCGAGCAGGCCCGCCGGCAGCTGCCGACGCGGTGCGCGGTCGACGGCGAGCTGATCGTGATCCGACGCGACGGCCCGGACGCCGCACCCCGGCTCGACTTCGAGCTGCTGGGCCAGCGCATCCACCCGGCCGCCTCCCGGGTGAAGCTGCTCGCCGAGACCACCCCCGCCGACTTCGTCGCCTTCGACCTGCTCGCCCTCGACGACGAGAGCCTGCTCGACGCGCCCTACCCGACCCGCCGCGCCCGGCTGGAGCAGGCCCTGGGCGGGGTGACCCCCCCGGTGCACGTCACCCAGGTCACCACCGACGCCGAGACCGCCCGCCGCTGGTTCGACGTGTTCGAGGGCGCCGGGCTGGACGGGCTGATCGCCAAGCCGGCCGACCTGCCGTACGAGCCGGGCAAGCGGCTCATGCACAAGGTCAAGCACGGCCGCACCGCCGACGTGGTGGTCGCCGGGTTCCGCTGGCACAAGTCCGGCCCGGTGGTCGGCTCGCTGCTGCTCGGCCTCTACGACGAGGCGGGGCTACTGCACCACGTCGGCGTGAGCGCCTCGTTCACCATGGCCCGCCGTGCCGAGCTGCTGGACGAACTGGCCCCCTACCGCGACGTCGGCGCGGAGCACCCGTGGGTGCACGGCGACCACGAGCGGGGCCAACGCATCCCGGGTGGGGTCAGCCGGTGGACCGGCACCAAGAACCTGGAGTGGGAGCCGGTCCGCCCCGAACTGGTGGTCGAGGTGGCGTACGACGCGATGGAGGGCGACCGGTTCCGGCACACCGCCCGGTTCGTCCGCTGGCGGCCCGACCGTGACCCGCGCTCCTGCCGGTACGACCAGCTGGACCGGCCGGTCCGGTTCGACGTGGACCAGGTCCTGCGGGGCGATCCGGCGGTGGCGGTCGGGCCCGGGTCCGGCTCCGCGTAGCCTGGCGATCGAACCGATCACGGAGGCTCGCTCGTGACCCGTACTTCCGACCGGATCCGCCGCCGGCGGCTCACCCTGGCCGGCCTGACCGCCGCCGCGGTGATCGCCGCCGGTTGCACCATGCCGGCATTCGCGCCGCGGACCGACGCCGAGCGCGAGGCCACGCCACCGGGCGCGGCACCGAACTGGCAGCCCTGCCCGGAGGTGGCCGACGAACTGGTCGGGCGGAGCGCACCGCAGATGCGGTACGAGTGCGCCCGCGTCCAGGTGCCACGGGACTGGTCCGGTGGTGGCGGCGCCACGGCCGGCCCGGGAGCGGGCCAGACCTTCGACATCTCGCTGATCCGGGCCCGCTCCACCCAGCAACGCGACCGGATCGGTTCGCTGCTGGTCAACCCGGGCGGCCCCGGCGGCTCGGGTGTGGACACCGCCGTCTACCTCTCCTTCGGCGAGCAGTACGGCGGGCTGCCCGACAGCATCCTGGAACGGTTCGACATCGTCGGCTTCGACCCTCGGGGCGTGGCCCGGTCCAGCCCGGTGGAGTGCATCTCCGACGCCGACCTCGACGCCGTCTTCGGTTTCGACCCCGACCCGCAGAGCCAGGAGTCCTTCGACGACCTGGTCGCCCTCGGCAGGCGCATCGGCCAGGGCTGCGGCGACAAGTACGGCGACCAACTGCCGCTGTACGGCACCGAGCAGGCCGCCCGGGACATGGACGCCATCCGGGCGGCGGTCGGCGACGAGAAGCTCAGCTACCTGGGCTACTCGTACGGCACCCTGCTCGGCGCCACGTACGCCCAGCTGTTCCCTGCTCGGGTCCGGGCGCTGGTGCTCGACGGCGCGGTCGACCCCCGCCAGGGGCTGATCGAGGGCTCGGAGGGGCAGGCCAAGGGCTTCGAACGGGCCTTCGACAACTTCACCCGCTGGTGCGCGGCCAATGCCGCCCGCTGCCCGATCGCGCCCGACGCGCGGGCCGCGGTCATCTCCGCCATCGACAAGGCCAAGGTGTCACCGGCCCGTTCCGCCGACGGCCGGGAGGCCACCGCGGGTTGGGTGTTCTACGCCGTCATCTCGTCGCTGTACACCGAATCCGGCTGGCAGGAGTTGGCCCGCGCGATCGACCAGTTGGAGGGCGGCAACCCGCAGGGCGTGTTCCGCCTGGCCGACAACTACGCCGACCGCGACGCCAACGGCCGCTACACCAACCTCTTCGACGCCAACACCGCGATCAACTGCGCCGACGAGGAGGAGCGGCCCAGCCTGGAGCGGATCCGCCAGTTGCAGACCCAGTGGCGCCAGCAGTACCCGCTGTTCGGTCCGGCGCTGGCGGTCGGCCTGATCTCCTGCACCGAGTGGCCCGGCGGCAGCGACCCCTACCCCACCGGCCGCGCGGACGGCGCCCCACCGATCCTCGTCGTCGGCACCACCGGCGACCCCGCCACCCCGTACGAGCAGACCCCGGCCCTGGCCGAGATGCTCGGCGTCGGCCGGGTGCTCACCTGGGAGGGTGAGGGCCACACCGCCTATCCGCAGACCGCCTGCATCACCGAGGCCGTCGACGCGTACCTGATCGACCTGACCGTCCCCGCCGAGGGGAAGCGCTGCCCGGCCCGCTGACCTGGCCGGTCCCGCCGCCCTACCGGACCCGGCTCCGCCCTACCCGACCCGGCTCCGCCCTACCGGGCCCGGCTCCGCCCTACCGGGCCCGGCTCCGCCCTACCGGGCCCGGCTCCGCCCTACCGGGCCCGGGCAACGGCTCGACGCCGCGCCGAAGGCGTCGGGAAGGCGCCCGCCGGCGCCGGCCCGTACCTCAGCTGGCGCTCGACGAGGTCCGGCGACCGCAGTGCGGCGGCCGCGGAGCGGGAGCGCGCCGCGGTGGCCGGCTCGACCGAGCCGCTCGCCGCCGCCCGGAGCGACGGCAGCCGCTCGTGGTAGCGCTGAAGCTCGGGAAACTCAGCAACGATGCCGGCCAGATAGGCGCGCTTGCCCTCCGCCGCGTCGACCGGGCCCCCGACCTTCCTCGGCCGCCCGGTCGGATTCAGCGGCGCCGTCAACGCCGGCCGCCGCCGTTCGTGATCTGCGAGCCGCCGGACCAGATCGTCGATGGCCATCTGCTCACCGACGGTGAGACCACCACCGTTCTTGACCGCCAACAGCTCGTACTCCAGATTCCGCTGCGCCTGCCGGATGCCGCCTTCTTGCATCGAGACCACCGCCCGGTCCTTCCTGGACCTGAGCCTCGAACGGAAGGATCGCAAGCTGGCGGCCCGCACGATCCTCGTGCGGTCTACGACGTCCGGCACGTGGTGCCCCTCTCGATCGGCGTGACACGACTCCTCACGTACGGGTGCCACGTCAGGTGCAGGCAGATGGCCGACCAAACTGCTCCTTCGGCCTGCTCGACATCGAGAGGAAGATCCGGGCCGGTCAGAAGCCAGCTGACTCTGAAGTGGCGGACTCCGAAGTCGGCAGGTCGCGTTGTGTGACGGCTGGCGTACGGCTCTACCTGCCTGGTGGCGACGTACCTGATCTGGCCTGCCGGTCTGCTGTTGCGGGCCTCTGCCCTCACCATCACGCTGCTGGATCGGTTGTACTTAAGTCATGCTCCGGATCGGCGCGATCGTCGCGACCCTGCTGATCGCACTGGCCGGCTGTGCCGAGAGCCCTCCACCGCCCGTGTCCACCGAGCCGCCGCCCAGCGCCGGGCAAGCGCCCGTCGCATCGCCGGCACCAGCGGACGCGTCGGCCACGCCATCGGCAGCTGGAGCCGCTCCGAAGCCGGTTCCGACCAGCGGAAAGGCTCAGGTTCTGCACGGCGAGAAGTTCCGGACCCTGGTCGCCGGTGCCGAAGGCGCACGGCAGGCCCTGATCAGTGGCCGGCTCGCCGTGGGCGAGGGCGGATGTCTGGTCGTACGCTCCGCCGGAGAGCCCGAGTCCGTCATAGTCTGGCCGCCCGGTGTCACCCTGCTCACGAACGGCCGGGTCGGCGTGGACGTACCCGGCACCGGTGCGGTGACCGTCGGCGACACCTTCAGCGGCGGTGGCGGCTACTCAGAGGCGCCGATGACCGAGGGCTTTCCGCCCGGACGCTACGTGCCGGTACCCGCCGCCTGCGCGAAGCGGGGAACCCCGGTGGCCGTGATCGACAACCTGGACGGCTTCCAGGTGGGATGACCGCGTCACACGCCGCCGCACGGCGCCTTCTCGCGCCGACGTGAGCAGCCGACCGGATCCTCGCATCACCACCTAAATCCGGCAGTCGGTCCGAGCGCCGGATCGGCATCCGACTGAACTGCCACGACGACAGGTCTCCACGCCGTGTCGAGCGAGCCGGGCATCCCGGGCAAGG
>NZ_QXEC01000024.1 GCF_003583405.1 Micromonospora radicis | reverse complement strand
CACGACCAACGAGCACGACCAACGAGCACGACCAACGAGCACGACCAACGAACACCACCAACCAACGCCACCAACGAACGCGATCAACGAGCCGCCGACCACACGCCGGTGACGGACGCGACCAACCACACGCCGCCAAGGGGCACGACCAACATGCGCCACCAAAGGGCGCGAGCGTCAGGAGAGAGCGGGGGGCGTCCCGGTCAGAGGCCCTCGGGGGTGGTCGCGGCACGGGCCGCGGCGACCAGCCGGTCGGTCTCGGCCACCACCGCGTCGTCGTCGGTTGGGGTGCCGATGTCGTAGTGGACCATCCAGGTCAGCCCGTCGACACCGGACACCCGCCGGCCGACGATCCGCCCGGCGCCGCCGGGCAGGGCGTGGTGCTGGGTGTACGCCACGGACTTGGTGACCCGGGTGCGTACCTGGTGGGGCAGTTCCCCCGGGTCGAGCAGCAGGTAGCGTTCGGCCGGCAGCGCGGCGACCACCCGGTAGCCGTCGCGGTCGGCGACCTGTTCGCCGGGGGTGACGGTGAGTTCCCGGCCCGACCAGACGGCCTTGACGATGTCGTGCCAGCCGATCCGGTGGCCGCGACCGGGCAGCCACAGCCCGAGGTTGCTGGCGACCACCACCCCGTCGCCCTCGCCGTTGCCGACGGCCGCCCAGGCCAGTACGCGTTCGTCGCGGTCGAGGGGCGGCCGGTCGGTGGGTGGCAGCTTCGGCCGGCGACGGAACAATCTGATCATCACAGTCCTCCCGCCGCCTGCTCGCGCAGCGCACGGGCGTGCTGCTCCAGCGAGAGCAGCTCACCGAAGGTGGCGAAGTACTCGTCCTTGTTGTTGACCGGGTTGATCCGCTGGATGCGGGACTTCAGCTCGCGGATCCGGGCGGTGACCGACCCCCACTGGAGACGGGCCATGGTGATCGAGACGTAGCGCGGGTCGGGTTCGCCGTCGATCCGCAGCGGCTCCACGGCCAGTTCGCCGACCAGGGCCTGCGCGGCGAGATCCGGGCAGGCGTCGCGTACCGACTCGATCCACACCGCGCCGCCGGTCGCGGCCGCCGCCCCACCGGCCTCGGCGATCGCCGCCCGGACGACCACGTGTACCGGGTGCCGGTAGTCGTTCGCCTCGACCGCGTCGAACATCGGCCCGGCCAGCACCGGTTCCTGGAGGGCCAGCTTGAGCGCCTCGCGTTCGACCATCGACTGTGGGCTGTCCACGGACGGCTCGCCACGGCTGGGGCGGGTCGGCCGGTCGTCCGGTCGACCGGAGGCGGCGGCCAGTACCGCCCGCTGCACCGGCTCGATCTCCATGCCGAGGTCACCGGCGAGCTTGCGGACGTACTCGGGGCGCTTCTCCTGGTCCTTGAGCTTGGCGACCAGCGGTGCGGCCCGGCGCATCGCCTCCACCCGGCCGTCGACGGTGTCCAGGTCGTACCGGCTGATGACGTGCCGCAGCGCGAAGTCGACAAGCGGTTCGCGGCGCGCGACCAGGTCCCGGACGGCCAGGTCGCCCTTTGCCAGGCGTAGCTCGCACGGGTCCATGCTGTCGGGGCTGACCGCGATGAAGGTACGGCCGACGAAGCGCTGGTCGTCCTCGAAGGCGCGCAGCGCGGCCTTCTGCCCGGCGGCGTCCCCGTCGAAGGTGAAGATGATCTCGCCTGCGACGGCGTCGGTGTCCAGCAGCAGCCGGCGCAGTACGCCGATGTGGTCGCCACCGAACGCGGTGCCGCAGGTCGCCACCGCCGTCGGTACGCCCGCCAGGTGGCAGGCCATCACGTCGGTGTAGCCCTCGACCACCACCACCCGGCCCTGCTTGGCGATCTCCCGTTTGGCCTGGTCGATGCCGTAGAGCACGTGTGACTTCTTGTAGATCGGCGTCTCGGGGGTGTTCAGGTACTTCGGTCCGTCGTCGTCGGCGAAGAGCTTGCGGGCACCGAAGCCGATCACGTCGCCGGTCAGGTCGCGGATCGGCCAGAGCAGTCGCCGCCGGAACCGGTCGATCAGGCTGCCGGAGCGGGCCGGGCGGGACAGCCCGGCGGTGACCAGTTCGTCGTGGCTGAAGCCGAGCTGGCGCAGGTGCCGGGTGAGCGGATCCCAGCCCTCGGGGGCGAACCCGCAGCCGTAGCGTTCGGCGGCGGCCCGGTCGAAGCCACGCTCGGCGAGGAACTCCCGGGCGGTACGCGCGCCGGCCGTGGTCAGCTGGGCGGTGTAGAACTCCACCGCGGCGGCGTGCGCGGCGACCAGCCGCTGCCGCTGCCCCTGCTGGGGGCGGCTGGCGCGGGGGGCGGACCGGTCGTCCGCCACGTAGCTCAGCTGCAACCCGGCCCGGGCGGCGAGCCGTTCCACCGCCTCGACGAAGCTCAGATGCTCGGCGTCCATCAAGAACTTGATCGCGTCGCCGCCGGCACCGCAGCCGAAGCAGTACCAGACGTTACGGCCCGGCGAGACGTTGAACGACGGGCTCTTCTCGTCGTGGAACGGGCACAGCCCCTTGAGGTTGCCGGCGCCGGCCGACTTCAGCGTCACCGTGTCGGAGATGACCTCGGCGATGGAGGTACGCTCCCGGACCAGCGCGATGTCCTCGTCCCGGATCCGCCCCGACATGCCGTCACCCCCTCCGGTTACATCCTGCCCTGCCGGATGCGGGGGCCGGGTGCGGGGGGTGAGGAAGGGCCCCGCCCGACGCCCACGGCGGCGGACGGACCCCTTGTCAACGAAGCTGCGCCGCGTACGTGGCGAGCAGTTGCAGTCGTTCGGCGCTGGCGCTGCCGGGTGCGGCGGTGTACGCGATCAGGATCGGCCCGGTACGCCCCGGCGGCGTGTAGGCGTCCCAGTCCAGGCGCAGCTCGCCGACCTGCGGATGGCTGAACACCTTGCTGCCGTGGACCGACTCGCGTACGTCGTGGCGGGCCCAGAGCCGGCGGAACTCCTCGCTGCGGATGCTGAGCGTGCCGACGATCTCCTGGGCGCGCGGGTGCTCCGGGTCGGCGGCGACCGCGGCGCGCAGGAAGCCCAGATAGTCGAGCACCGTCTCCCGCCAGCCGACGCACCGGCCGTACGTCTCGGCATGGGTGAACATGTCGATCAGGGCGTTGCGGTGGCCGATGCCCGGATAGAGCGCGGCGGCCATGCTGTTCCAGGCCAGCAGGTCGAGGTGGCGGCTGACCACCACGGCCGGGGTGTGCAGGCTGTGCAGCAGCCGGTGGGTGCTCTCCGGGACCGTCTCGCGGGTGCGGCGGCGGGGCTTCGGTGGCCGCTGCGCGCGCCGGGCGAGGGCACGCAGGTGGCGGGTCTCCTCCGCGTTCAGGGCGAGGGCACGGGCGATGCCGGTCAGCACGTCGTCGGAGGGGCGGACGTCGCGGCCCTGTTCCAGCCGCTGGTAGTAGTCGGTGCTCACGCCCGCGATCAGGGCCAACTCCTCACGACGCAGACCGGCGACCCGACGACGTGGGCCGGGCGCCAGGCCGATCTCCTCCGGGCTCAGCCGGGAGCGGCGGTTACGCAGGAAGTCCGCCAGTTCGCGGGCGTACGCGGTGCTCACCCCGCCAGTGTGCCGCGCCGGTACGGCCGCCGGGTAGGTCCGGTGGTCCCAGGTTAAACGGTTCTCTCCGACCGGCCACGGCGGTGCCTAACCTCCGGAACATGCGGAACTGGACCGAGGAACAGATGCCCGACCAGCACGGCCGGCGGGCGGTGGTGACCGGGGCCAACTCGGGCGTGGGTCGGGTCACCGCGCTGGAGTTGGCCCGGCACGGGGCCGCGGTGGTGCTCGCGGTACGTAACGTCGCGGCGGGCCAGGAGGCGGCCGGGGCGATCCGGCGCGCGGTACCGGGGGCGGAGGTCGAGGTGCGGAAGGTGGACCTGGCGTCGCTGGCGTCGATCCGGGCCTTCGCGGCGGACCTTCCCGGCGAGGTCGACCTGCTGGTCAACAACGCCGGAGTGGCCCTGACCGGCAAGCGACCCCCGTTGACCGTGGACGGGTTCGACCAGCAGATGGGGATCAACGCCCTCGGGCCGTACGCGTTGACCGGTCTCCTGCTCGACCGGCTGGCCGCCGGGAAGGAACCCCGCGTGGTCACCCTGTCGTCGCTCGTGCACCGGTGGCGCGGTCTGGACCTGGACGACCTGATGTCCGAACGGGTCTACCGGGGGCCCCGGGCGTACGCGCTCTCCAAGCTCGTCGGCACCATCCTCGGCCTGGAGCTGGACCGCCGCCTGCGGGCCACCGGGTCGCTGGTGGTCAGCGTGCTGGCCCATCCCGGGATGACCCGCACCAACCTGACCCCCCGCGCGATGGCCGACCAGAATCGGCTGATGCGGGCGCTGAGCCGGGTCATGTCCCTGCCGCTCAGCCGGGTCGAGGCGGGTGCCCGGCCACAGCTGTACGCCGCGACGGCGACCGGTCTGCGCGGTGGGCAGTTCTTCGGACCGCGCGGCTTCCAGGAGCTGCGCGGCCCGGTCACCGAGGTGCGGGCGAGCGCGCAGGCCCTCGATCCGGGCAACGGCCGGCGGATGTGGGCGCAGGCGGCCCGGCTCACCGGCGTCACGTACCTCTGAAACACCGCGTTGATCATGAGGTTGGCGGCACTTCCGGAGATCAGGTCCGCCGCCAACCTCATGATCAACGGGGCGCGGCCGGGGTGGGGGTCTCGTCGGCCTCCACCTGACGGTTCCAGTCGGGTTTGGTGGCCCGCCAGCCCTCGTCGTCGAGGCCGAGCCGCCAGTAGCCGGAGATGGAGAGCCACTCGGGCGACACGCCCCGCTCCACCCGCAGCAGGCGGCGCAGTTGGCGGACGAAGCCGGCCTCGCCGTGCACGAAGGCGTGCACCGCGCCGGGCGGGAACTCCAGATCGCGTACGGCAGCCAGCAGCGCCTCGCCCACCGGCCGTCCACTGCGGTGCAGCCAGGTCAGGCGTACCGCCCCGGGACTGGGCAACGGCTGCTCGTCGGCCGGGTCGTCGACCTCGACGAAGACGTGCGCGGGCGCGTCGACCGGCAGCCTCTCCAACGCGGCGGCGATCGCCGGCAGCGCGCTCTCGTCGCCGACCAGCAGGTGCCAGTCGGCCGCCGGGCTCGGCGCGTACGCCCCGCCGGGGCCGGTGAACAGCACCTCGTCACCGGGTCGCAGCGCGGCCGCCCACGGGCCGGCCAACCCCGCCTCGCCGTGGTGCACCACGTCGACGGTCAGCTCGCCGGCCGCCGCGTCCCAGGCCCGCACGGTGTACGCCCGCAGCCGGGGCCACTGCTCGCGCGGCAGTTCGCGCTTGATCGTGGCGAGGTCCATCGGGCGCGGGTAGTCGACCCCGGGCACCGGGAAGACGAACTTGACGTAATGGTCGGTGAACTCGCCGACCGGCAGGCCGACCAGTTCCGGGCCACCGAGCACCAGCCGGACCACGTGCGGGGTGGGCCGCTCCGCGCGCAGCAGGTGGGCGGAGGTCACAGTCTTCGGGCGCTCGCTCATTCAGTTAGGCTAACCTAACCCGCCGGTACCGGTCCGAACCGGTCGGCCGGTCAGCCGGGGCGGGCCGGACGGGACAGCCGGGGCGGGCCGGACGGGACAGCCGGGGCGGGCCGGACGGGACAGCCGGTCCGGCCGGGAGACAGCCGGTCCGGCCGGGAGGCAGTCGGTGCTCCGGCGGTCAGGCACCGGACGGGAGGCAGTCGGTGCTCCGGCGGTCAGCGGGCCAGGCGGCCGTGCCAGGCGACGGCGGCCGGGTCGGTGAGCGAGGCCACCTGGTCGACCACGACGCGCAGCCGGGCGACGTCGTCCGGCGCGGCCCGCCACAGCGGGGCGAAGACCGGGTCCAGGCCGTCCGGCGCCCGCTCGGTCAACGCCCGCACCAGCTCGGTGAGGATCTCCCGCTGCCGGCGGTAGCGACCCTGGGCGTCGGGACGGCGCATCACGTACCGCAGGGCGATGCCCTTGAGCAGTGCGCACCGGGCCCGCAGCGGCCGGGGTACGACGAGGTCCGCGGCGTACCGGCGATGCGGGCCGGGACCGAAGCGAGCCGTCGTGGCGGCGACGGCGGTGGCGACGAAGCGACCGGTCAGCACGCTGGTGGTGGCCTTCAACGCGGCCTGGGCGCGGTGGCTGCCGTCGTAGCCGGCCAACGGCGCGAGCACCGGGTCGGCGAGCAGTTCCACAAGCGTCTCGCCGAGGAAGTCGGGCGACTCGGTGGAGTAGACGGCGGCGACGTCGGCGCAGAGCGCGGCCCGCTCGTCGGCGTCGGCGAGCAGCGGCTCCAACGTCAGGTAGCCGCCGTGGATGCCGTCCTCGACGTCGTGCACCGAGTACGCCACGTCGTCGGCCCAGTCCATCACCTGCGCCTCCAGGCAGCGCCGCTCGCCGGGCGGCGCCCCCTGCCGCAGCCACTCGAAGGCGGGCAGGTCGTCGGCGTACGCCCCGAACTTGCGCCGGCCCGGTCGACGGGGCCACGGGTACTTGCTGACCGCGTCGAGCGAGGCGCGGGTGAGGTTGAGCCCCACGGACTCGCCGCCGGGGGCGTACACCTTCGCCTCCAGGCGGGTCAGTACGCGCAGCGTCTGCGCGTTGCCCTCGAAGCCGCCACAGGCGGCGGCTTCGACGTCGAGAGCGGCCTCGCCGTTGTGCCCGAACGGCGGGTGGCCCAGGTCGTGCGCCAACCCCGCGGTGTCCACCACGTCCGGGTCGCAGCCCAGCCCGGCGCCCATCTCCCGGGCGATCTGCGCCACCTCCAGCGAGTGCGTCAGGCGGGTACGCAGGAAGTCGTCGGTGCCCGCCGTGTGTACCTGGGTCTTCGCGGCGAGCCGCCGGAACGCCGCGGAGTGCAGCACCCGGGCCCGGTCCCGCTCGTACGGCGACCGGCCGTGCCCAGCGTCCTTGGCCGGCTCGGTCACCCGCCGCTGCGCGTCGGTGCCGGTCCGGTGGTCAATCGCCACGTGGACGCAGCACGCAGAACTCGTTGCCCTCGGGGTCGGCGAGCACCGTCCAGTCGGTGCCGTCCTGACCCACGTCGACGTGCCGGGCACCCATGTCGACCAGCCGTTCCACCTCGGCCTCCCGGTCGGCCGGGCGCAGGTCGAGGTGCAGCCGGTTCTTGCCCTCCTTGGCGCCGCGCACCGACACGAAGACGATGCCGGGCAGGCGGTCGGCGGACTGGCGGATCTCCACCTCGTCCGGCTGCTCGGAGACCACCTGGTAGCCGAGCGCCTCGGCCCACCAGCGGGCCAACCGGGCGGGATCCCGGGCGTCGACGGTGAGACTCGCCCAGACGCTGGTCATGCCGGCACCGCCGACCGCAGACCGGCGAGACCTGACCGCTCGGCACGCACACCCATCCGGCCACCCCTTCACGACGACGGTCCTCTGGCGTGCTCAGGTTACGCCCGGCCGGGCCGTACGGCGCGTCGACGACCTGCACCCCACCGGTCCACATCCTCCGATCAGTCGAGAGTTGTGGTCCGATTGCCGACGGTCACGGGATCGCGCATATCGACATCCACGGGTAGCGTCGCCATCGCGGAACGTCACCTGTTGAGGCGGAGACACGACCGGTGGGAGAGACACGCTCGTGAACGCGGAAACGATGATGGGCACCGAGTTGCGCGGGCTGCGTCGACGCCGCCCCGAGGTCACCGGCACGGTGCTCGCCGGCACGGACGGCCTACTGATCTCCAGCGACCTGCCCGCAACCGACGCCACCCATCTGGCGGCCCTGGCCGCCGCGAGCTTCGGTCTCGGCAACCGGATGGCGGCCACCGTCCGGCAGGGGGCCTTCCACGAGTCCGTGGTGCACACCGCCGCCGGCTGCGTGGTCACCTACCCGGCCGGCCGGGACGCCCTGCTCACCCTGATCATCGACGCGGACGCGGATCTGGCGGTGCTGCGGGAGGAGGCACGGGGGGTGGTCCACCGGGCCGGGCCGGCGCTGGCCGCCTGCCGCCGACCGTCGCCGACGTCGCACCAACCGGATCCGCACGCCCCGCTGGCGGTACGCACCCCGATGGCCACCCTGCCCGGCCAGCGCCCGCGCCGCGACCCGCACATCACCTGGCGCCGCCCACCGATCTGACGCCCACCGATCTGACGCCCGCCCGAGCCGGCGCCCGCCCGCCCGAGCCGACGCCCGGCCGATCTGACGCCCGCCCGGCCGATCTGACGCCCGCCCGAGCTGACGCCCGCCCGGCCGATCTGACGCCCGGCCGATCTGACGCCCGCCCGGCCGGGCGCCCGCGCCCCGGCGGGAGCCGGGTCGGCGACTCGGCCGCCGACCCGGACCGTTCAGCGGCTGTCCGAGCCCGCCGTGACCACCGCGGCACGACCGGCCTCCAACCGGGCCACCGGCACCCGGAACGGCGAGCAGGAGACGTAGTCCAGCCCGACGGCGTCGAAGAAGTGCACCGAGTCCGGGTCACCGCCGTGTTCGCCGCAGACGCCGAGCTTCAGCCCCGGACGAGCCGCCCGACCCTCCTCGGCCGCGATCCGCACCAGCCGACCGATGCCGTCGGCGTCGATCGACTCGAACGGCGAGATGCCGAAGATGCCCAACTCCAGGTAGCGCCAGAAGAAGGCGCCCTCCACGTCGTCGCGGGAGAAGCCCCAGCCCATCTGGGTCAGGTCGTTGGTGCCGAAGGAGAAGAACTCGGCCGCCTCGGCGATCTGCCCGGCGGTCAACGCCGCCCGGGGCACCTCGATCATCGTGCCGATCAGCACCTCGACCTCGTTGCCGCCGACCACCTCGGCGATGATCCTCTCGGCCTCGGCGCGTACCGTCTCCAGCTCCTGGACCGCGCCGACCAGCGGCACCATGATCTCCGGGCAGGCCGGCACCCCCTGCCGGACGCACTCCACCGCAGCCTCGGTGATCGCCCGGACCTGCATCGCGAACAGGCCGGGGATGACCAGGCCGAGGCGTACCCCGCGCAGCCCCAGCATCGGGTTCTCCTCGTGCATCCGGCGGACCGCGGCCAGCAGCGCCTCCTCCTTGGCCACGTCCTCGCCGCGTTCCTGGGCCACCGCCACGTCGACCGCGAGCTGTTCCAGCGGCGGCAGGAACTCGTGCAGCGGCGGGTCGATCAGCCGGACGGTGACCGGCTGCCCGTCCATCGCCCGGAAGATCTCCACGAAGTCGGCCCGCTGCAACGGCAGCAACGCGGCGAGCGCGTCCTCCCGTTCGGTGGCCTCCCGGGCCAGGATCAGCCGCTCGACCAGCTCCCGCCGGTCGCCGAGGAACATGTGCTCGGTGCGGCAGAGCCCGATGCCCTCGGCACCGAACCGCCGGGCCCGCGCGGCGTCGGCCGCCGTGTCGGCGTTGGTGCGTACCGCCAGCCGCCGCTTGGCGTCGGCGTGCGTCATGATCCGGTGTACGGCCTTGACCAGCGCGTCGCCGGTGGCCGCCGGGTCGAGTTCGCCCTCGAAGTACTGCACCACCTCCGACGGCGTGGCCGGCACCTCGCCCAGGTAGACCTTGCCGGTGGTGCCGTCGATGGAGACCACGTCGCCTTCGGCGACCGTCCGCCCGCCCACCGCGAACCGCCGCTTCGGTACGTCGATGTCCAGCTCGTCGGCGCCGGAGACACAGGTCTTGCCCATCCCCCGGGCCACCACCGCGGCGTGGCTGGTCTTGCCGCCCCGGGAGGTGAGGATCCCCCGGGCGGCGATCATGCCGTTCAGGTCGTCCGGGTTGGTCTCCCGGCGGACCAGGATGACGTCCTCGCCCTGACCGGCCAGTTCGACCGCGCGCGCGGAGGTGAAGACCACCTTGCCGACGGCCGCACCCGGCGAGGCGCCGATCCCGGTGGCGACCGGCTGGAACTCGTGGTCGAGCTGGAAGCGCGGGAACATCAGCTGGGCCAGCTGTGCGCCGTTGACCCGGTGCAGCGCCTCGTCGAGGTCGATCAGTCCCTCGTCGACCAGCTGACCGGCGATGACGAACGCGGCGGCGGCGGTGCGCTTGCCGACCCGGGTCTGCAGCATCCACAGCTTGCCACGTTCGATGGTGAACTCGATGTCGCACAGGTCCGTGTAGTGCCGCTCCAGCCGGGCCATGTAGTCGAGCAGTTCGTCGTAGGCCGGCTTGTCGATCCGTTCCAGCTCCTGCAACGGCACGGTGTTGCGGATGCCGGCGACCACGTCCTCGCCCTGGGCGTTGGCCAGGTAGTCGCCGTAGATGCCCTGGGCGCCGCTGGCCGGGTCGCGGGTGAAGGCGACCCCGGTGCCGGAGTCCGGGCCGAGGTTGCCGAAGACCATCGCCACCACGTTGACCGCGGTACCGAGGTCGGCCGGGATCCGCTCCTGCCGGCGGTAGATCACCGCCCGTTCGGCGTTCCACGAGTCGAAGACCGCCCGGATGGCCAGGTCGAGCTGCTCGCGGGGATCCTGCGGGAACTCCCGCCCGGTGTGCTTGTTGAAGATCTTCTTGTACGTGTCGACCAGCCCGCGCAGGTCGTCGGCGTCCAGGTCGAGGTCGCTGGTGGTGCCCCTGGCCTGCTTGGCCTCGTCGAGCGCGTGCTCGAACTCCTCACCCGGCACGTCACAGACGGTCTTGCCGAACATCTGGATCAGTCGCCGGTAGGAGTCCCAGGCGAACCGCTGGTTGTCGCTGGCCCGCGCGGCCAGACCCGCGACGCTGCGGTCGTTGAGCCCGACGTTGAGCACGGTCTCCATCATCCCGGGCATGGAGAACTTCGCCCCGGAACGCACCGACACCAGCAGCGGGTCGTCCGGGTCGCCGAGGCGCCGGCCCATCTCCCGTTCCAGCGCGGCCAGGTGGTCGGCGATCTGGTCGCCCAGCCCGGCCGGCTCCCGCCCGCTGGCGAGGTACGCCTGGCACGCCTCGGTGGTGATGGTGAAGCCGGGTGGAACCGGCAGGCCGAGGTTGGTCATCTCGGCCAGGTTGGCACCCTTGCCGCCGAGCAGATCCTTGAGATCCTTGTTGCCCTCGGCGAAGTCGTAGACGTACTTGCGTTCGACCGTTTCCTGCGCTGCCTTCTGCGCTGCCACCAAAGCCTCCCACGCGCCCGGACTGACACTTAACGAAGGTTTAGTTTCTCGATACCCCGGGGCCGATCACCGGTAGTCCGGGGAGCCGTGCCGATCGGTGGGCGAAGGTTAAGCGAACAACGCGGGGCCCGGGACCATTCGGTGACAATAGGCACAGCAAACACGACTATCCGCGTTCGTGACGGTTTCTGGGAACGTTTCCACACGCACCATTACGCACCCGCCCACCTCGCCGTACCCTTGACGACACGCCCTGTCACCACACCTCGCACCATTGCCACAACCGCCGCGAATACACCCCCGGAGCCTTCGTCGTGTCCTCGCCGTCCCGCACCGCACCGGAACCGTCCGACCCGACCGTCCCGGCGGCCCCGACCGTCCCGATTGCCCCGAGCGTCCCGATTGCCCCGGGCGTCCCGGCGGCCCCGGGCGTCCCGGCGGCCCCGGGCGTCCCGGCGGCCCCGGGCGTCCCGGCGGCCCCGGGCGTCCCGGCGGCCCCGGGCGTCCCGGCGGCCCCGGGCGTCCCGGCCGACGAGGCCGACCCCGAGACCGCCGCACCCGAGACCGCCGCACCCGACGCCCTCGGGCCCGGCGGTGGCGCGGCGGTGGGGCGTACCGCCGGGGAGCTGGCGGCCGTGGCGCAGCGGCAGGCGGCGGCGCTGATCGCCCCACCGGCGCCGGTCCGGCTGGGCGACGTGGTGCCCGCGCCGGAACGGGTCGAGCCGGACACCACCGCCGACTACCTGCTGCCCGCCGACGCGGTGATCCGGGTCAGCGCCGACCCGGCCGCGCTGGCCGTCGGCGAGCAGCTCGCCGCGCTGCTGCGCCCCGCCACCGGGTACCCGCTGCCGGTCACCGACACCGTCGGCGCGACGCCGACCGGCGGCATCGCCCTACAGCTGACCGACGACGCCGACCTGGGCGCCGAGGGCTACCGGCTGGCCGTCACCACCGGCGGGGTACGCATCCGCGCCCGCACCGCCACCGGGCTCTTCCACGCGGTACAGACGCTGCGGCAACTGCTCCCACCCGCGGTCGAGAGCGGCACGCCGGTCGCCGAACGCTGGGTGCTGCCCGGCGGGTCGATCCTCGACCGGCCCCGCTACCCGCACCGCGGCGCGATGCTCGACGTGTCGCGCCACTTCTTCCCCGTCGCCGACGTGCTGCGGTTGATCGACCACCTGGCCCGGTACAAGCTCAACCGGCTGCACCTGCACCTCACCGACGACCAGGGCTGGCGGATCGCCGTCGACTCCTGGCCCCGGCTGGCGGTCGTCGGCGGCGCCACCGAGGTCGGTGGCGGGCCCGGCGGGCACTACACCCGGGCCGACTACCGCCGGATCGTGGCGTACGCCGCCGCCCGGCACGTCACCGTGATCCCCGAGGTCGACCTGCCCGGCCACACCAACGCCGCGCTGGTCGCCTACCCGGAACTCGCGCCGGACCACACCGCACCGCCGCCGTACACCGGCACCGAGGTCGGGTTCAGCTACGTCGACCCGGCCAACGAGCGCACGTACGACTTCGTCGCCGACGTGCTCGGCGAACTCGCCACGCTCACCCCCGGCCAGTGGCTGCACATCGGCGGCGACGAGGCGTTCAAGGTGCCCGCCGACGTCTACGCCCGGTTCGTCGAACGGGTACAGCGGATCGTCGCCGGGCTCGGCAAGACGGTCGTCGGCTGGCACCAGATCGCCCCGGCGGCGCACGTCGACGGCCGGATCCTGCAATGGTGGGGCACCTCCGGCGACGACCCGGTGACCGCCGACGCGGTACGCCGCGGCGCCCGCCTCGTCCTCTCCCCCGGCAACCACGCCTACCTGGACATGAAGTACGCCCCGGACACCCCGATCGGGCACGACTGGGCCGGCCTGATCGACGTGCCCCGGGCGTACGACTGGGATCCGGGCGACCACCTCGCTGGCGTACCGGCCGAGGCGGTGCTCGGCATCGAGGCGCCGCTGTGGACCGAGTCGGTGACCACCCGCGCCGAGGTCGAGTTCATGCTCTTCCCCCGGCTGCCCGCCATCGCCGAACTGGCCTGGTCACCCCGGTCCCGCCACGACTGGGCGGACTTCCGGCAGCGGCTGGCCGGCCACGGCCCCCGCTGGACCGCGGCCGGGATCGCGTACCACCGCGCCCCCGAGGTGCCCTGGCCGGCACAGCCACCCGTCCCCGTACCCCGGTCCGCACCGTCAGACCGAAGCACGACCCCATCCGCCCAGAACTGATCGTCACCCCCGGTGTCGGCCCAGCCCCAGGGGTCGGCCCAGCCCAGGGGTCGGCCCCAGCCCCCGGCGTCGGCCCAGCCCCAGGGGTCGGCCCAGCCTCAGATCTTGCACTCTCGGTCGCCGAGATGCCAGGAAGATGGCTTTCGCCCCGACACAAAGTGCAAGATCAACGAGGGAGAGGGCCAGGCCGACGCACAGTGCAAGATCTGTGATCGGGAGGGGAGGGCGGGGGCAGCGGGGGCAGCGGGGCGGGCGGTGGAGGGCGGGGGGTCAGCCGCCGGAGTCGTCCAGCTCGGCGCCTTCGGGGACGGTGTCGTCATCCCGGCTGGCCAGCCAGCCGTCGGGCAGGAACACCTTGCCGGGTGAGTTGGTTCGCCCGCGCGGCTGGCCCAGCGTCTCCACCGGGAACGGTACCGACGGGTCCAGCTTGCCGAGCAGGTCGTCGAGCTGGGCCAGGCTGTCGATCATCGCGAGGGCGCGGCGCAACTCGCTGCCGATCGGAAAGCCCTTGAGATACCAGGCGACGTGCTTGCGGAAGTCGGTGCAGCCGTCCCGCTCGCCCCGCGCCGGGTTACGGGCACCGGCGGTGAACTGCTCGACCAGCAGTTCGGCGTGCCGGCGCATGGTCGCCGCCACCTCGCCGAGGCTGGGCAGCCGCCGGTCGGCGCGACCGGCGAACGCGGCCTCCAGGTCGGCGAAGAGCCACGGCCGACCCAGGCAGCCCCGCCCGATCACCACCCCGTCGACGCCGGTGTGCGCCACCATCCGCAGCGCGTCGTCGGCCTCCCAGATGTCGCCGTTGCCCAGCACCGGTACGTCGAGGGCCTGCTTGAGGGTGGCGATGGCGTCCCAGTCCGCGGTGCCCGAGTAGCGTTGCGCGGCCGTACGCCCGTGCAGGGCGACCGCGGCGACTCCGGCGTCCTGCGCGGCCAGCCCCGCCTCGACGTACGTCAGGTGGTCGTCGTCGATGCCCTTGCGCATCTTGACCGTGACCGGCACCCCGGCGGGTGACGCGGCCTCCACCGCGGCCCGGACCAGGCGGGCGAAGAGCCGTCGGCGCCAGGGCAGCGCCGCACCGCCGCCCCGCCGGGTGACCTTCGGCACCGGGCAGCCGAAGTTCAGGTCGATGTGGTCGGCGAGGTTCTTCTCGGCCACGATCCGCACGGCGGCGGCGGTCGTCTCCGGGTCGGTGCCGTAGAGCTGCAGGCTGCGCGGCGACTCGTCGGCACCGAACGCGATCATCCGCAGCGTCTTCGGGTTCCGCTCGACCAGGGCGACCGTGGTGATCATCTCGCAGACGTAGATGCCACCGCCCTGCTCCCGACAGAGCTGCCGGAACCCGACGTTGGTGATACCCGCCATCGGGGCGAGCACCACCGGCGGCCACACCTGGTGCCGCCCGATGCTCAACGGCCCCAGGGCAGCACTTGGCATGGTCACCGCCCAAGTGTAAGCAAGCGGCCCCTCCGCGATGTCAGGCGTCGCGGAGGGGCCGTTCCTTACCCGCTCAGCAGCCGGGGAGGTGGTCGATCAGGTAGCGCTCGACCTGGTCCAGGGCGATCCGCTGCTGGCCCATGGTGTCCCGGTTGCGGATGGTCACCGCGTTGTCGTCCAGGGTGTCGAAGTCGACGGTCACGCAGAACGGGGTGCCGATCTCGTCCTGGCGCCGGTAGCGACGACCGATGGCCTGCGAGTCGTCGAACTCCACCACCCAACGCTTGCGCAGCTGCGCGGCGAGATCCTTGGCCTTGGGCGAGAGGGCCTCGTTGCGCGACAGCGGCAGCACCGCCACCTTCACCGGAGCCAGCCGCGGGTCGAAGCGCATCACGGTGCGCTCCTCCATCTTGCCCTTGGCGTTCGGCGCCTGGTCCACGTCGTACGCCTCGAGCAGGAACGCCAGCACCGCGCGGGTCAGGCCGGCGGCCGGCTCGATCACGTACGGCACCCAGCGCTCGCTCTTGGTCTGGTCGAAGTACGACAGGTCGACCCCGGAGTGCTTGCTGTGCGTGGCGAGGTCGAAGTCGGTGCGGTTGGCGATCCCCTCCAGCTCGGCGAACTCGGTGCCGCCGAACTGGAACCGGTACTCGATGTCGACGGTGCGCTTCGAGTAGTGCGAGAGCTTCTCCTTGGGGTGCTCGTAGAAGCGCATGTTCTCCGCGGTGAGCCCGAGGTCGACGTACCAGTTCCAGCGTTCCTGAAGCCAGTACTCGTGCCACTGCTCGTCGGTGCCGGGCTCGACGAAGAACTCCATCTCCATCTGCTCGAACTCCCGGGTACGGAAGATGAAGTTGCCCGGGGTGATCTCGTTGCGGAACGACTTGCCGGTCTGCGCGATGCCGAACGGCGGCTTCTTGCGCGCCGCGTTCGCCACGTTGTTGTAGTTGACGAAGATGCCCTGGGCGGTCTCCGGGCGCAGGTAGTGCAGCCCCTCGTCGCTCTCCACCGGGCCGAGGTAGGTCTTCATCAGACCGTTGAACATCTTCGGTTCGGTGAAGGTGCCCTTGTTGCCGCAGTTCGGGCAGTTGATCTCCGACAGAGAGGTCGGCGGGCGGCCGTGCTTGGCCTCGTACGCCTCCTCCAGGTGGTCGGCGCGGAACCGCTTGTGGCAGGACTGGCACTCGGTCAGCGGATCCACGAAGGCGTCGAGGTGCCCGGACGCCGCCCAGACGTCCCGGGCCAGGATCACCGCCGAGTCCAGGCCGACCACGTCGTCCCGCTGCTGGACCATGGTCTTCCACCACTGCCGACGGACGTTCTCCTTGAGTTCCACGCCGAGCGGACCGTAGTCCCACGCCGACCGGGTGCCTCCGTAGATCTCGCTGGAGGGGAAGACGAAGCCTCGACGCTTGGCGAGGCTGACGATGGCGTCGATACGGTCGGCTGGCATTTTTCCTCCTACGCCGACTGGCGGTCGGCGGGGACGCGGTGGGATGGTCGGAACGGTCCGGGACAACGGTACGACCGCCCGGGCCCCGGACCCAGCACATTACCTGCGGGTGCTCAGTTGACTCCGCAGACCTCCATGCCACCGGTCTGCTGGTCCTGGGCGAGTACGACCTGCTGGCGTTCCTGGCCGCCACCGGCGAAGGTGACGTCCACCGGCACGGTGAGGGTGTTGGTGTCCACCTCGCCGACCCGGTAGGAGACGATCTGCGGCTCGGCGGCGGCCCGGCGTTCGAACTCCTGCCGGGACTCGCGCCGCTTGGCGTCCTCGCAGAGCTGGTCGTAGGCCCGCGCGTACTCACCGTCGGCCAGGGCCCGGTAGTAGTCGCCGGAGACCGTCCGGCCCTGCTCGTCGATCGCCTGCACCCCGCTGATCAGCAGGCCGACCACGGCCGCACCGCCACCGCCGCAGCAGAGCACCAGGGCCAGCGCGCCGGCACCGAGGCCGAGCCAGAGCCGGGACCGGCTGCCCTCGGTGGGCGGTGCGGCGAACGGCGGCGTCACCCCGGGGCCGGCCGGCGGGGTCGGCACACCCGGCTCGGTACCGCCGGGCGGCGGTGCGTCGCCGGGGCCGGCAGCGGGCGCGGGGGCGCCGGGGCCAGCCGGGGGTGCGGCGGCGGGTGCACCGGGGGGCGGCGTGCCCGGCTCGGTACGGCCCGGTTCGCCCGGTGCCTGGGGTGCCTGCTGACCGGACAGCGAGGGGTGTGGTGGTGGGGCTGCCGGTCCGGGAGCGGTCATGGAAGCCAGCGTAGTGCCCGCCGGCTCAGCGGTAAGGGCCCGCAGCCCGATCACTGGCGACCGGCACCACGTCGCCACCGGGCGCGGCGTTGGCCAGCGTCTCGTAGGCGGACGGCTCGTCGATGCTCTGCGCGAGCAGCGGTACCGCCGTGACCTTGACGTCGAAGCCGCCGAGGGCCCGCCGGTAGGTGCCGACGGACTCCCACTCGGTGACCAGGCACCAGTGTCGAGGGTCGTCCAACGCCCGGACCAGCTGCCCGCGCAGGTACCCGGGCCGGGCGGCGAGGGCGGCGAGGGCCGCGTGGGCCCGGGCGGTGAAGTCCGACGCCTCGTCGTCGTCGACCACGAACCGGTTGGTCACGAGCACCGGGTTCTCCTCCTCGTAGAGTCTGTGGGATGCAGCGTACGCAGCGCGGGATCACCGGCCGGCTGGCCCGGGTCAACCCGACGACGGTGTTCCTGGTCACCCTGCTCCTGGTGCTGGTCGCCTTCTTCACCCCGGGAGTGTTCGGCGGGTTGTTGACCCTGCTGCTCGCGGGCGGGTTGGCCGCCCTGATGACGACCACCTGGCGGGTGCAGACGCCGACGACGCGGCTGATCCGGCTGTTGATGTTGACCCTGCTGGTCGCCGTCGGCCTGGTCAAGCTGCTCTAGACATGCAATCATGCGTTTTTGACAATCATTGTCGTTATCGCGGAAGGTTCATGTCATGACCCTCCGCACCACCACCCGTGCCCTGGCCGCCACCGCGGCCACCGTGCTCACCCTGGCCGGCGCCACCGCCTGCGCCACCGACGGCGGTGGCGGGGGCGTCGACCCGGACCGGATCGACGTGGTGGCCGGCTTCTACCCCCTGCAGTTCCTCGCCGAGCGCGTCGGCGGCGACGCCGTCGCGGTGACCAACCTGGCCCGTCCCGGCGCCGAACCGCACGACCTGGAGCTGAACCCGCGCCAGATCGGGCAGATCATCGAGGCCGAACTGGTGGTCTTCCTGCACGGCTTCCAGCCGGCCGTGGACGAGGCGATCGAGCAGAACGCCGGTGACCGGGCGTTCGACGTGGCCGGCGTCGAGCCGCTGCTGGACGCCACCGCCGGCGGCCACGACCACGACCACGACCACGGGGACGGGGACGGGGACGGGGACGGGGACGGGGACCACGCCGACGAGGAGCACGCCGAGGAGGGGACGGACGGCGCGAAGGATCCGCACGTCTGGCTCGACCCGACCCGACTGGCCACCATCGGCGACAAGCTGGCCGAGCGGCTCGGCGCCGTCGACCCGGACCGGGCCGGCGACTACACCACCCGGGCCGCCGCGCTGCGTACCGAGCTGGCACAGCTCGACACCG
Organism: Micromonospora radicis; assembly: GCF_003583405.1. Lineage (GTDB taxonomy): Bacteria > Actinomycetota > Actinomycetes > Mycobacteriales > Micromonosporaceae > Micromonospora > Micromonospora radicis. Next base: position 66,394 of record NZ_QXEC01000024.1, on the reverse strand, counting down.
AGTTCACCGAAGGGTTGAAGACCTGCCAACGCCGGGAGATCGTGGTCAGTCACACGGCGTTCGGCTACCTGGCGCAGAAGTACCAACTGGAGCAGATCGGCATCACCGGCCTCTCCCCCGAGAACGAGCCGTCGCCGCAGCGGCTGGCATCGGTCATCGAGGAGGCCCGGGAGCACGGCGCCACCACGATCTTCTTCGAGACGCTGGTCAGCCCGAAGGTCGCCGAGACGATCGCCCGGGAGGTCGGTGCCGAGACCGCGGTGCTGGATCCGCTGGAGGGCCTGTCCGCGGAGAACGGCGGGGACTACCTTTCGGTGATGCGAACCAACCTGCAGGCCCTGCGGACGGCGTTGAGCTGCTCGTGACCCCTGAAGTCCTCACCGTCACGCACGGGGTGGTCGGCTACGACGGCCGCCCCGTGCTCCGTGACGTCTCGCTGACCGTGACCACCGGCGAGGTGGTCGCGCTCCTCGGCGCCAACGGCTCCGGCAAGTCCACGCTGATCCGGGCGGTGCTCGGGTTGGTCCCGCTCAGCGTCGGCTCGGTGACGCTGTTCGGCCAGCCAGCCCGCCGGTTCCGGCAGTGGCACCGCATCGGGTACGTCCCGCAGCGCCTCGGTGCGGGCAGCGGCGTACCGGCCACCGTGACCGAGGTGGTGGCCTCGGGCCGGCTGGCCCGGCGGGGCGTACTGCGCCCCGCGGGGCGCGCCGACCGGGCGGCCGTCGCCGCGGCGTTGCGCGCCGTCGGCCTGGCCGACCGGGCCGACGACCCGGTCGCCACCCTCTCCGGCGGCCAGCAGCAACGCACCCTGATCGCCCGCGCCCTGGCCGGCGAGCCCGAACTGCTGGTACTCGACGAGCCCACGGCCGGAGTGGACGCCACCAGCCAGGAGGCGTTCGCCGGGGCCCTGCGTGCCTTCGTCGGCGGCGGCGGCACCGTACTGCTCGTCGCCCACGAACTGGGCCCGCTCCGCCCGCTGATCAGCCGCGCGGTCGTCGTACACCAGGGGGTGATCGCGCACGACGGCGCGGTGCCCGACCCGGCCGGGCACCACGCCGAGCCGGACCACGACCACGTGCACCCGCACGGTCCCGAGGAGCCCGCCGGGCTGTGGAGCACACGGTGAGCCTTTTCCAGTACGAGTACATGCTGCGCGCCCTGCTCGGCGCCCTGATCATCGGCCTGGCCGCGCCCGCGCTCGGCACCTACCTGGTGCAACGCCGGCTGGCGCTGATCGGCGACGGAATCGGGCACGTCGCGCTGACCGGCGTCGGGGCGGGCCTGCTCTTCGGCACCTCCCCCGTGATCATGGCGGTGATCGCGGCCATCGTCGGGGCGGTCGCCATCGAGCTGATCCGCGAACGCGGCCGCACCTCCGGCGACCTGGCGCTGGCCCTGCTCTTCTACGGCGGCATCGCCGGCGGCGTGGTCCTGGTGGGGCTCTCCGACAGCACCAGCGCGAACCTCAACGCGTACCTGTTCGGGGCGTTGACCACCACCTCGCGCGAGGACCTGGTCACCATCGCGGTACTCGGTGTGGCGGTGCTGATCGCCATGATCGGGCTGCGGCCCGCGCTCTTCGCGGTCTGCCACGACGAGGAGTACGCCCGGGTCTCCGGCCTGCCGGTACGCGCGCTGAACCTGCTCCTCGCGGTCACCACCGCGGTCACCGTGACGATCGCCATGCGGGCGGTCGGCGTCCTGCTGATCAGCGCCCTGATGGTCGTCCCGGTGGCCACCGCGCAGCAGGTGACCCGGGGCTTCCGGGCCACCATGGCGGCGGCGATGGCGCTCGGCCTGTTCGCGGCCGGCGCCGGCATCTGGCTGGCGGCGGTGGCCGACACCGCGCCCGGCGCCTCGGTGGTCGTCCTCGCGATCGCCTCCTTCGTCGCAGTCACCCTGCTCGTGGCCGGCTGGCGCCGGTTGCGCCGCGGCCGCCCGCAACCGGCGCCCGCACCCGAGCCGCACGAGGTGGTACTCGGCGGGTCCTGAACACACACCCGCTACCGGTATTGGTTACCGTTGCACGGTGACCAGCGGAGCGGGCTACGAGGCGTACGAGGGTGCCAGCGAGTTGCTGCGCGCCCTCTCCGCGCCGATCCGGCTGGCCATCGTCAGCGAACTGGCCGCCGGGGAACGCTGCGTACACGAGTTGGTGGACAAGCTCGGCGTCGCCCAACCACTGGTGTCCCAACACCTGCGGGTGTTGCGCGGCGCCGGCGTGGTACGCGGTTCCCGGCGCGGCCGGGAGATCGCGTACGCCCTGGTCGACGAGCATGTCGCGCACATCGTGGCCGACGCGGTCAGCCACGCCGGGGAGGGATCATGAGCGGGCTTAGCGAGACCCGCAGCGCGGCGGAGGGCCGGCATGAGTGAGAGTGGTGCGGCCGTCCGCAACACCCGCCAGCGTTCGGCGGTGAGCGCGCTACTGGCCGAGGTGGAAGGCTTCCACAGTGCACAGGATCTGCACGCGATGCTGCGTGACCGGGGCGAGCGGGTCGGCCTGACCACCGTCTACCGCACCCTGCAGGGGCTGGCCGACGCGGGCGAGATCGACGTGATGCGCCCGCCGGGCGGGGAGCACCTCTACCGCCGGTGCAGCGAGGGCCATCACCACCACCTGGTCTGCCGTGCCTGCGGCCGGACCGTGGAGGTGGCCGGCCCGACGGTGGAGAGCTGGGCCGACCGGGTGGCCGCCCAACACGGCTTCACCGACGTCAGCCACACCCTCGAGATCTTCGGCACCTGCCCCACCTGCACCCCCTAACCCCACGCCCCACGCCCCACGATCTTGCACTTTCGGTCGCGGCAAAGGCCACGAAAGGGGCAACCTGGCGACCCGAAGCGCAAGATCGCCGGGTGGGCAGGAGGCGGGCGAGGCGGGGCGGGGGCAGGGGGTGTCTGAGGGCGGGAGAGCGTGGGACGCTGGGCGGCGTGAAGATCTACGCTGATCGTTTCCCGACCGCGCTCCGCCAGTTCCTCACCGACCTGCTCGTTGTCGCCTGGGTGTACGTGACGATCCGCGCCGCCATGTGGCTGCACGACCTGGTGCAGAAGCTTGCCGTACCCGGGCAGAAGCTGGAGGGGGCCGGCGGCGGGCTGGCCGACAACCTGGCCGACGCCGGCGGCAAGGTCGGCCGGGTGCCACTGGTCGGCGATGAACTGACCGGGCCGTTCGAGCGGGCCGCCGGCGCCGCCCGATCTCTGGCCGAGGCGGGACGGGACCAGCAGGAGGTGGTGGACCAACTCGCCTTGGCGCTCACCGGGACCGCGCTGTTCGTCCCGCTCGCGCTGGTGGTCTTCGGTTGGCTGCCGCTGCGCGTACGGTGGATGCGCCGGGCCGACGCGGCGGCGAAGCTGGCCACCGCCCCGGCCGGACGGGATCTGCTCGCCCTGCGGGCGCTGGCCACCCAGCCGCTCGGCAAGCTGGCCGGCATCCACCCCGACGTCGCCGAGGCCTGGCGGCGCGGCGACGATTCCACCATGGAGAGTCTGGCGGCGCTGGAGCTGCGCCGCCTCGGCCTTCGACCGCCCAACCGGTGACCGCCAGCCGAGAACCGGCCAGCCGATGACCGACGAGGCTGGGTCGCCCGCCGCGTTCAGCCGTTCGCGAGGCCGCTGGGGTCCTCCTCGTCGTCGATGTCGTCGTCGCCCCAGCTACGCCGGGAGAACGGCAGGACCAGCCAGAAGGTGAGGAACCAGAGTCCGGTCACCGCGCTGAGCAGGAAGGCGATCGGCCGGGCCAGCACGAAGTCGGTGATCAACAGCACCGAGCTGACCATCGCGACCAGCATGAACGCCAGCCCGCCAGAGGCCATCCGGTGGGCGAACCGCACCAACTCGGGTTTGCGGCCCTGGCGGAACAACGCCCGGTGGAAGGCCACCGGCGAGATGATCATCGCGGTGGCGCCGGCTGCCGCGAGCAACGCGATGATGTAGACGTCGCGCTGGAACGGGGTGGTGCTGTCGAAGCCGTTGCTGAACGGCAGGGTGAGCAGAAAGGCGAAGAGGATCTGCACGCCGGTCTGCGCGACCCGCAGCTCCTGCAACAGGTCGGCGAAGTTGCGCTGCCACCGCTGCTTCTCGGTTTCCTTCGACACCGCGGACCTCCGGGGGTACGGCTGCCGCCGGTGGCCAGTCCCCGGCGGCGGCAACGCTGATGCCCCACGGCCGCCGATCCGAAACCGGCTCGGAGTACCCCGCTGAAGGCACGCCGGACCGGGCACCACGCGACCAGCGCCGGCCCGTCAGGAGCCGCGGCGGATCCGGCCCGCGTACCGGGCCTCCAGGGCGTCGTTGTGCGCGTCGCCACCGGCGATGTTGGCCGACAGGTACACCGGTGGACGGTCGCCGGTGGCCAGTAGCCGGGCCACCACCTCGACCACGATCTGCTGGGCCAGCAGCGCGGCGGTGATCGAGGAGACCGCGCCGACCGCGCCGCCGTCGGGCAGCGGCAGGGTCGCGTCGCCGTACGGTGCGCCGTTGTCCAGCACCACGTCGGCGAAGTCGGCGAGCTTACGGCCCGACGGATGGCGGGACTCCATCCGGGCCGAGTGTTCCGCCGAGGTGATCGCCACCAGCCGGTGTCCGCGCTCGCGTACCAGGGCGGCGAACTCCACCATCGCCCCGTTCACCCCCGAGTTCGAGGCGAGTACGAAGACATCGGCGGGGCCGATCGGGGCGAGGTCGTAGAGCCGGTGGGCGACGGTCGGATCCCGCTCCAGTTTCGGCCCCAACACGTCGACCGGCGCACCGCCGTGCAGCACCAGGTCGCGCAGGGCGATCCGGTTGGTCGGCACCAGCCCGCCGGCCCGGCCGGCGATCTCCATCGCCAGCGCCTCGGAGTGGCCGGTGCCGAAGGCGTGCACCACCCCGTCGGCCCGGATCGCCGCGGCGATCAGGTCGGCGGCGCGGGTCACCTGGTCCCGCTGGCTCCGCGCCACCCGGTTCATGGTGGCGGTCACCGTCGCCAGGTAGCCGTCGGCGCTCAACGTCATGTTCACTCCGCTTCCTCGGTAACCCACCCCGCCACCGGCCAAGAGCCCGGTCAGGCGGTGGAACGTACCCGGGCCAGGATCGTCTCGGCCAGCGGCGTCGGCACCTGGTCCGGGATCCAGTGGCCGACCCCGGCCAACTCGACGAACCGGTAGTCCCCGCGCACCTGGCCGGCACACGCCTCGGCGGCGGCGCGGCCGATCGCCGGATCCCGGTCGCTCCACACGAAGGTGGTCGGCACGGTCACCGGGCCGACCGCCGCCAGGTCGGTCCGGGACATCGCCCGGTACCAGTTCAGCGCCGCGGTCAGGGCGCCGGGCTCGCGCATCGGTTCGACGTACGCGGCCGTCCGCGCGGCGTCGCCGACCCCACGCAGCAGCCGGCGCAGCCCACCGGCGTTCAGGGCCAGCAGCGTCTTCTCGGCCACCCCTTGCCGGCGGAACAGCATCATGTAGGCCGAGCGCGCCTTCTGCTGCGGATCCTCGGCCAGCGCGTACGCCATGGCGGCCGGATGCGGCACGGAGACGGCGGTCAGGGTACGGACCCGGTCGGGGTGGCCGGCGGCCAGCGCCCAACCGACGACGGCGCCCCAGTCGTGGCCCACCACGTGGGCGGCGTCGACGCCGAGCGCGTCCAGTACGGCCACCGCGTCGGCCACCAGCTCCGCCAGCCGGTACGCCTCGACGGCCGCCGGCCGCGCGCCGGGCGAGTAGCCGCGCTGGTCGAGGGCGTAGCTGCGCAGACCTCCGGCATGCAGCGTCGGCAACACGTCGTTCCACTCGCCGGAGTGCTGCGGGAAGCCGTGCAGCAGCAGCAGCGGTTCCCCGTGTTCCGGACCGCCGACGGTGACCTCGAACCGCATTCCCCGGGCATCGATCTGCATGCTCCGCAGCCTACCCAGGGGTGCGCGCGGTCAGTCGTACTGTTGCTTCGGGACGGGGACCTCCCGCCACGACTCGACGTCCAGGTACGGGATCTCGGCGTCGTTGACCGGGTCTCGGCCGAGCCGGTCGGTGTACCGGCCGACCACCTCGACCCAACTGTCGTCGGGCAGCCCGGCCGGCACGTCGCCGGTGAGCCCGAGCTTGACCGGGCGTCCGTCGGCCGCGCAGCAGGACAGCACCATCCGGGCCAGGATCGGCTCGCCGTCGGGGCCGGTGGCGATGAAGCCGGTGAGTCGCACCCGCCGGTCGCCGATCGACGTACCCCGGTCGAACAGTGCCCGGGCCGCGTAGTCCAGGACGCTCACCTGCACCGGATCGCCCTCGGGCAGGGGTGGGTAGTCGGACTCCCGCGGGGCGCTCACCGTGCTTCCGGCCTGACTGACCGCGTACGACCCGAGGGCCGGCGGGGCGACCAGCAGCAGTCCGAGTACCGGCAGGATGAGCAGCCAGCCCACCCGCGGCTCGTGGTGGGTGTGCCCGTGGGCCGCGCCGACACCGCCCGCCGGGTCGGGCGTCCCCGGAACGGGTGTCGCCGGAACGGTGGTGCGCGCGGCGGACGGGCGCAGCTCGTACCAGAGGGTCATGATCGCGGCGACCACCAGCAGCAGTCCGGCGGCGATCAGGAAGGGGCGCAGCCCCTCCTTGACGTACCGCAGGTAGAGGTCGGTGATACTGGCCCGGATCACGGCGCCGCCGAGCAGCAGCAGGATCACCGCCTGCGCCTGCCGGTTCACAGCAGCACCGCCCCGGCCGCGACGGCGACCAGTACGGCCACCGCGAAGGTGGTCGGCGCGAAGCGGAGCGCGAACCGGCGGCCGAACACGCCGGCCTGCATGGCGATCAGTTTGAGGTCGACCATCGGCCCCACCACCAGGAAGACCAGTCGGGACGTAAGAGAGAACTGTGACAGCGAGGCGGCGACGAAGGCGTCGGCCTCCGAGCAGAGCGACAGCAGCACCGCGAGCAGCGCCAGGGCCAGGATGGACAGCCAGGCGTTGTCGGCGAGGCGTTGCAACCACCGCTCGGGCACCAGCACGTTGATGCTGGCGGCGGCCATCGCGCCGAGCACCAGGAAGCCACCGGCGTGCGTCACGTCGTGCCGGACGGCGCCCCAGAAGGCCCGCCCCCGGGATGCGTCCTCCAGTTCCGGCCGGCGCGGCATCCTGATCCACTCGGTGCGGCCCAGCCGCAGCCAGAGCCAGCCCATCACCATGGCGACCACCAGGCTGGCGACGCCGCGGGCGAGGACCAGCTCGGGGTTGCCGGGGAAGGCCACGGCGGTCGCGGTCAGCACGATCGGGTTGACCGCCGGTGCGGCGAGCAGGAAGGCCAGCGCGGCGGCCGGGGTGACGCCACGCCGGATCAGCGAGCCGGCGATCGGCACCGACCCGCACTCGCAGCCCGGCAGCACCACCCCGGCCGCGCTGGCGGCGGGCACCGCGAGGGCCGGATGCCGGGGCAGCGCCCGGGCCCAGAACGACCGGGGTACGAAGACCGCGATCACGGCGGAGAGCAGCACCCCGAAGACCAGGAACGGCACCGCCTGCACCATGATCGAGACGAAGACGGTGGTCCAGGTCTGTAGGCGCGGGTCGTCGAGCATGCCGGCCAGCGGATCCCGGAAGATGATCAGCAGGATCAGCAGGGCGGCCAGTACCTCGACCGAGCCGATCCGGTCACCGAGCCAGCGGCGGGAACCGCCCGTACCGGTCGGCTCCGGGGCCGGCGGGGCAGCCAGGCCCACCGGACCACCCGACCGATCTCCCCGCTCGCCGGCCTGGTCGGGCCTTGTGGTGGGGGCGCCGCGATCGTGCGCTGTGGTCGGGCCGCCGCGATCGTGCGCTGTGGTCACCTGTCGCCCTTCGGCCCGTCCGGATCGGCCGACCGAGACTACCGCCCGAGCCTCGATGACGTCGACGAATGTCACGGAAGTGGGCGGGTCGACAGCGGCCCGGGGACGGCACGGTCGTGACCTGCGGAGATCACATTGTCTGTCGATCTTCTCAGGTGCTAGCGTCTGCGAGACAACTTCACCTCCGACAGGGGAGCGCACAGCGCTGAGAGTGCGGGTCCGCCCGCAGACCCTCGAACCTGATCTGGGTAATGCCAGCGCAGGGAGTTCGGTCCACCTCCAGCCCGCCTTCGTCCGGCGACGCCGGACGGGCGTGCGTCTTACCTGGTTCGACACGGACTGGGAGCAATCATGAGTCAATCGACCACCACCCGGTGGCGAACCGTCGACATCGTCGTGGCCGCGGTGATCGCCGTCGGCTTCGGCGTGATCTTCTGGGCGTGGGGCCTGCTCTGGCGGGCGGTCGACCCGACCTTCGCCTTCTTCCCCGCCAGCCAGGCCGTCATGTACGGCGTCTGGCTGGTGCCGGCGGTGCTCGGCGGGTTGATCATCCGCAAGCCGGGTGCCGCGCTGTTCTGCGAGGCGGTCGCGGCGACGGTCTCCGCGCTGCTGGGCTCCGAGTGGGGCGCCATCACCATCGTGCAGGGACTGATCCAGGGCCTCGGCGCGGAAGCGGCCTTCGCCGCCTTCCGGTACCGCTCGTTCCGACTGCCCACGGCGCTGCTCGCCGGTGCGCTGACCGGCCTCGGTGCCGCCCTGTTCGACTTCTTCGCCTGGAACGCCGCGTACGAGCTGGGCACCTACCGCATCCCGTACGCGCTGCTCACCGTACTCAGTGCCACCGTGGTCGCCGGTGCCGGCGGCTACGCGCTCACCAGGGCGCTCGCCGGCACCGGCGTGCTGGACCGCTTCCCCGCCGGCCGCGAGCGGAACCTGGTCTGACCCTGGCCCGGTGGAGCCGGTCCGGCCGGCTCCACCGGGCCGCCATCGACGGGTCGGGTACGGAGAGCGGGGGTGGGCAGGTGGGCGAGGTGCGGCTGCGCGGCTTCGGCTGGCGCCACGCCGGGCGCCGGGCCTGGGCGGTACGCGGCGTGGACCTGCGGGTCCGACACGGCGAACGGGTACTACTGCTCGGGCCCTCCGGCGCCGGCAAGAGCACCCTGCTCGCCGCGTTGGCCGGGCTGCTGCCGGAGGACTCCGGTGAGCGGGAGGGCAGCATCGAGATCGACGGCCGGCCACCGGCGCAGACCCGCGAACGGGTCGGCATCGTCTTCCAGGATCCACAGTCCCAGCTGGTCATGGCCCGCAGCGGCGACGACGTGGCGTTCGGGCTGGAGAACCAGGGCGTACCCGCTGGGGAGATCTGGCCCCGGGTGGACGAGGCCCTGCACCGGGTCGGCTTCCCGTACCACCGGCACCGCCCCACCGCGGCGCTCTCCGGCGGCGAGCAGCAGCGGCTCGCCCTGGCCGGGGTGCTCGCGCTCCGCCCCGACCTGCTGCTGCTCGACGAGCCCACCGCCAACCTCGATCCGGCCGGGGCCGACCTGGTCCGCGCCGCCATCTCCCGCGCGGTCGACGACGACACCACGCTGATCCTGGTCGAGCACCGGGTGGCCGACGCCCTCCCGCTGGTCGACCGGGTGGTGGTGCTCGACGCCGGTGGCGGGGTCCGCGTCGACGGCCCGCCGGATGCCGTCTTCACCGACCACGGTGACGCGCTCGCCGCCGACGGGGTCTGGGTGCCCGGCCGCCAGGTCCCGGCCCGCCGGGCCGGCAACCCGCCGGGCGAGGTGCTGCTCACCGCCGACCGGCTCGGTCAGCCGCCCCGGCTGGCCGCCACCGACCTGGCGGTACGCGCCGGTGCGGCGCTGGCCGTGCTCGGTCCCAACGGCGCCGGCAAGTCCACCCTCGCCCTGCTGCTCGGCGGGCTGCTCAAGCCGGGCACCGGGCGACTGGTGGCCGACGCCGGCCTGGCCGGGGCGGACGCCCGTACGCCGCCGCACCGCTGGCGGGCACCCGCGCTGGCCCGCCGGATCGGTTCGGTGTTCCAGAACCCGGAGCACCAGTTCGTCACCGGCACGGTCTTCGACGAGTTGGCGCTCGGCCCCCGGCGTACCGGTGCCAGCGAGGCGGCGGTCCGCCGGCGCGTCGACGAGCTGCTGCAGCGGCTGCGGTTGGACCGGCTGGCCGGGGCGAACCCGTACACCCTCTCCGGCGGGGAGGCGCGACGGCTGAGTGTGGCGACCGCCCTGGCCACCGCGCCCCGGCTGCTGGTCTGCGACGAGCCCACCTTCGGCCAGGACCGGCGCACCTGGCGGGAGTTGGTGGACCTGTTCGCGGAGCTGCGCGACGCCGGTCACGCCCTGGTGGCGGTCACCCACGACGCCGAGTTCGTGGCCGCGCTGGCCGACCGGACCCTGACCCTGGCCCGCCCGCCGGACACCGGAGTCGCGCCGCCGGTGGCGCCGACCGCCCCGTCCGTGACCGCCCCGTCCCCCGAACCTCCGCCGCCAGCGACTCCGGCGGGGTACCGATGATCGGCCTCGAACCGGTCGCCCGGCCGGACGCGCCGCTGGCCCGGCGCAATCCGGTGGCCAAGCTGGCGGCAGCGCTGCTGTTCGCGGTCCCGCTGCTGGCCACGCTGGACCCGGTCGCACCGGCCATCGCGATCACGATCGAGTTGGCGGTCCTGCCGTTGTTCGGCGTGCGTTACCGGGTACTGTTCCGCCGGGTCTGGCCGCTGCTGGCCGCCGCCGTCGGTGTCCTGGTCACGCTGGTGCTCTTCGCCGCGGACCGGTCGGGCCGGGTGCTGCTCGACGCCGGGCCGGTCGTGGTCACCTCGACGGTGCTGCTCACCGCCCTCGGCCTGGTGCTGCGCCTGTTCGCGGTGGCCCTGCCCGGCGTGATCGTCTTCGCCACCACCGATCCCACCGACCTGGCCGACGCGCTGGTGCAGAACGCCCGCGCACCGGCCCGGTTCGCGATCGGCGCGCTGGCGGCGTTCCGGCTGCTGCCGCTGCTCGGGCAGGAGTGGCAGATGATCGTCATGGCCCGTCGGGCACGCGCCGTGGAGGCGGGACGCAACCCGGTGGCGAAGCTGCGGCTGTTCGTGTCCACCGCGTTCACGCTGCTGGTCGGGGCGATCCGCCGGGGCACCCGGCTGGCGGTGGCGATGGACGCACGCGGCTTCGACGCCGGAGTGCCGCGTACCGTCGCCCGCCGGCAGCACTTCGGTGCGGCCGACTGGCTGCTGGTCGTCGCCGCGACGGTGGTGGCCAGCGCGGCGCTGGGCGTCAGCGTCGCACTCGGCACCTTCCGCCCGCTGGTCGGCTGAACCCTGCGACCGTGGTGGGTAGATCTGTTGTCGTTCCAGCGACAACAGATCTACCCACCTGCGTTCACACGGGACGCACCGGCCGGTCAGCCACGCGGCGGCCGGTGACGATCCGCCCGCCGTAGCCGGTCACCTCGTGTCACACCACCGGCCAGGCTGGCGGCAGCACCACCGACCACGGGTGCCGGCGAGCGTTGTGCGACCACCTGATGACCAGCCGTGGGGGGACGGCGCACGGCCGGACCGGACCGCGATACCGTCGCAGCACTACAGGTAGACGGTGGAAGGTGGCGACGAGATGGCGGATCGGGCTACAGCGCAGATCGGTGTGACCGGGCTGGCGGTGATGGGCCGGAACCTGGCCCGGAACCTGGCCCGCAACGGCTTCACCGTGGCGTTGCACAACCGCTCGCCCGAGCGGACCCGGTCGCTGGTGGCGGAGCACGGCGACGAGGGCACGTTCGTCCCCACGGAGTCCCTGGCGGACTTCGTCGCCGCGCTGGAACGCCCCCGCGCGGTGATCATCATGGTCAAGGCGGGCGGCCCCACCGACGCCGTGATCGACGAGTTGGTGCCGCTACTCGAAGCGGGCGACATCATCATCGACTGCGGCAACGCGCACTTCGCCGACACCCGCCGCCGGGAGGAGGCGCTGCGGGCCCAGGGCCTGCACTTCGTCGGCACCGGCGTCTCTGGTGGTGAGGAGGGTGCACTGTGGGGGCCGAGCATCATGCCGGGCGGCTCGGCCGAGTCGTACCGCAAACTCGGGCCGATCTTCGAGAAGATCGCCGCGCAGGTCGACGGTGAGCCGTGCTGCCAGCACGTCGGGCCGGACGGTGCCGGGCACTTCGTCAAGATGGTCCACAACGGCATCGAGTACGCCGACATGCAGCTCATCGCCGAGGCGTACGACCTGCTGCGGGCCGGGCTGGGCGCCACCCCGTCGGAGATCGCGGAGATCTTCCGGGAGTGGAACACCGGCGAGCTGGAGTCCTTCCTGATCGAGATCACCGCCGACGTGCTGGCGCACACCGACGCCGCCACCGGTGAGGCGTTCGTGGACGTGGTGCAGGACCGGGCCGAGCAGAAGGGCACCGGCCGCTGGACCGTCCAGATCGCCCTGGACCTGGGCATCCCGATCACCGGTATCGCCGAGGCGACCTTCGCCCGGTCACTGTCCGGGCACGTCGACCAGCGCGCGGCCGCGGTCCGGGCCTTCCCGGAGCCCGGCGAGAAGTGGCAGGTCGCCGACCGGGAGGCGTTCGTCGAGGATGTCCGCCGGGCGCTGCTCGCCTCCAAGATCGTCGCGTACGCCCAGGGCTTCGACCAGATCCGCGCCGGCAGCGCCGAGTACGACTGGAACATCGACCTGGGCGGCACGGCGACCATCTGGCGGGGCGGCTGCATCATCCGGGCCCGCTTCCTGGACCGGATCAAGCAGGCCTACGACGAGCAGCCGGAGCTGCCCACCCTGCTGGTGGCGCCGTGGTTCGCCGACACCGTACGCGACGGGGTGCCGAGCTGGCGGCGGGTGGTGGCCGACGCGGCCCGGGCCGGTGTGCCGACGCCCGCCTTCGCCTCGTCCCTGTCGTACTTCGACGCGCTGCGCGCCGAGCGGCTGCCGGCCGCCCTCATCCAGGGCCTGCGCGACAACTTCGGGGCGCACACCTACCGCCGCACCGACCGCGACGGCTCCTTCCACACCCTGTGGGCCACCCCCGACCGCGCCGAGGTCGAAGCCTGACCCACCCCCGCGCGCCCGACGGCCGCCCGGCCCCCGCGAACGGGAGCCGGGCGGCCGTTACGTCGGTCAGAAGAAGCGGCGACGCTTGGCCTTCTGCGGACGGATCATGTCGGCTCCCTGGCTGAGCAGACGACTGGCCCGCGACGGGCCACGCCGGGACTCCAGCGACTGGCTGAGCCGGCGGGCACCGGCTGCCGCCACCGGAACCGCCACGGCCATCACCGCCCACTGGGCAACGCGCTTGCGGATCATGTGGGTTCACCTCCGTCAGTGGCTGCTATCAGCGGTGGTACCCAGTTCGGTCGGACGCTAAGCGTCAGGTGGTCGGCGCCACCGGGTTGGGCAACGCGCCACCGAAGCGACGGTCCCGTTGGGCGTACAGCTCGCAGGCGTACCACAGGTGCCGGCGGTCGAAGTCGGGCCAGAGCGTGTCCAGGAAGACCAGCTCCGCGTACGCGCTCTGCCAGAGCAGGAAGTTCGAGGTGCGCTGCTCGCCGGAGGGCCGCAGGAACAGGTCCACCTCGGGCACCTCGGGGTGGTACAGGTAACGCCCGATGGTCTTCTCGGTGACCTTGCCCGGGTCCAGCCGGCCGGCGGCCACGTCCCGGGCGATCGCGGCGGCGGCGTCGGCGATCTCCGCCTGCCCGCCGTAGTTGACGCAGAACTGGAGGGTCAGCGTCGAGTTGCCCCGGGACATCTCCTCGGCGGTCTGCAACTCGGAGATGACGCTCTTCCACAGTCGCCCGGCCCGACCCGACCAGACCACCCGTACGCCGAGGTCGACGAGTTGGTCCCGGCGGCGCCGGATGACGTCCCGGTTGAACCCCATCAGGAACCGGACCTCGTCCGGCGAGCGCCGCCAGTTCTCGGTGGAGAAGGCGTACGCGGACAGGTAGGGGATGCCCAGCTCGATGGCGCCCTCGACGGTGTCGAAGAGGGAGAACTCCCCCGCCTCGTGCCCCTTGGTGCGGGGCAGCCCACGGTCCTTGGCCCACCGGCCGTTGCCGTCCATCACCACGGCGACGTGCTGCGGCACCGCACCCGCCGGCAACGCCGGTGGCCGGGCACCCGACGGATGCGGGGTCGGCGGCACCGGCTCGCGCCGGCCGGACCTGCTGGCTCGGATCACTCGGTTCTCTCCCTGCTCACGTCCTGCGTCGCCCGCTCGGGCGCCGACCCGCCCGACGGCCGGGCCGCGGCGGTCGTCGGGCCGCCCCGGTCGACCAGCGGCAGCGAGCGTAACGCGCGTTCCAGATGCCACTGCAGGTGCGCCGCGACCAGGCCGCTGCACTCCCGGCGGACCGGGTTCTCGGTGGCGTCGGCGACCCGCCAGTCACCGACGACAAGCGCGGACATCAGGTCGATGGTGGCCGGCGCCGGGTGCGCGGCGCCGGGGGGGCGGCAGTCCGGGCAGACCGCGCCGCCGGCCGGCACGGAGAAGGCCCGGTGCCGCCCGGGGGTGCCGCAGACCGCGCAGGCGATCAGCGCCGGCGCCCAACCGGCCAGGGTCATCCCCCGCAGCAGGTACGCGTCGAGCACCAGGGTGGTGGCGTGGTCGCCCTCGGCCAGTGCCTTCAGCGCCCCCAGGGTGAGCTGGAACAGCCGCAGCGACGGTTCCCGCTCCACCGGGGTGAGCCGCTCGGCGGTCTCGGCGATCGCGCTGGCCGCCGTGTAACGGGGGTAGTCACCGAGGAACCGCTTGCCGTACAGGTCGATCCCCTCGACCTGGCTGACGCTGTGCAGCGAACTGCCCAACTCCCCCTTGGGGTCACCGGCGAGTTGCAGGTCGACGTGCCCGAACGGTTCCAGCCGGGCACCGAACTTCGAGGTGGTCCGGCGTACGCCCCGGGCGACCGCCCGCAGCCGGCCGTGCCGCCGGGTGAGCAGGGTGATGATCCGATCCGACTCGCCGAGCTTCTGGACACGCAGCACCACCGCGTCGTCGCGGTAGAGCTGTCGGCGGTACCCGGCCATCGCGCCATTCTCCCTCCCGGCCGGATCCCCGGTCCGACCCCGGGTCGGATTTCAGGGTCCGCTCGGGGTAACGGTGCCGACGAACCCGGATGTGCGCCGACCGGGACCGGCCGTAGCGTGCTCGCATGGCTCAGCACCGGACCGCCGCCGTCGCTCGACCCGCCGCCATCCGCCGGACCGGCGTGGCGCTCGCCGCGGCCGCCGCCCTGATCGTCCTCGCCGGGTGTGACAACCTCTCGTTCAGCCGGCTCGACTACGACACCACCGAGCAGGTCCGGATCACCAGCGTCCGGCTCCTGCCCGGCTCCGGTGACGTGGTGATCCGCGCCGACAGCCGCCCGGATCAGGTCCGCATCAAGCGGGTGGTGCGTTACCAGGGCGACCAGCCGGGGACCACGTACGAGATCAAGGGCACCGAACTGGTGCTGGACACCTCGTGCGGCCCCCGGTGCAGCGTCTCCTACGAGGTGATCACCGGCGAGGGGGTGCGGGTGCAGGGTGAGACCCGCTCCGGCAACGTCGACCTGAGCCGGGTCGGCCAGGTCGAGATCACGGTCGGCTCCGGCGACGTGCGGGTGGCCGGCGCCGCCGGCCCGGTCCGGGTGGAGAGCGGCTCCGGCAACATCGAGGTGTACGACGTCGCCGCCACCCTGATGCTGCGGGCCAACTCCGGGGACATTGACGCCACCCGGCTCGGTGGCGAGGTCGACGCGCAGGCCAGGTCGGGCAACGTCACCATCGAACTGGACCGCCCCGCCTCGGCCCGGGCCCACGCGTCGAGCGGTCACGTCGAACTGCGGGTGCCGGACGGCCCCTACCAGATCCGGTCGCAGGCCGGCTCCGGTGACGTGGACGTGTCCGTGCCGAACGATCCGGCCGCCGCCCTGGTGCTCGACGTGCGGACCGGCAGCGGCGACATCACCGTCATTCCGCGTTGACCTGGCCGCCGCGACCACGCTGACCCGGTACGCCGTCCTCCCGGCCCTCGCCGACCCGTGCCGCCGGTGCTCCGGCGGCACGTGCGGCCCCCACCGGCGGTGCCTCGGCGGCACGCCCGGCCTCGACCGGCGGGGAGTCGCCGGCCGGTCGGGCGGTCCGGTCGGGCTCCTCGCCGCGACGGGACTCCGCGTGGTGGCGGGCGGCGGGCAACGACGCCGGACGGCGCCCACCGGGGATCAGCTCCGCGGGCCGCTGCGCGGCCACGTCCTCGACCCAACCGACCAGCGCGGTGACCACGCCGACCAGCAGGAAGACCAGCGCGATCCGGATCGCCAGGCCCAGCGGATCCTGGTGCGACCAGCCGACCACGTCCACCAGCGGGGTGAGCGCCACCACGAACGCCATGTGCCACAGGTAGACGGTCAACGCCCGGCGGTTCAGCACGGTCACCGCACGACCGAACAGCTCGTTGCGGTCGACCCAGTGCGCGGTCGACGGGGCCCGACCCAACGCGACCAGGATGAACGCGGCCGACCAGAGGGCATTGCCGAGCGGGTTGTCGTTCAGGTCGTAGCCGCGCGGTCCGGGGTGGGCCAGGATCCAGGCACCGCCGACCCCGGCGAGGACGAGCACGGTCGGCACCAGTACCCGGTTGGCCAGGCGGCGCAGCATGCCGGCCTGGTGGGCGAAGCCCAGCAGCCAGGCGCCGAAGTAGAGGCCGAACTCGCGCAGCACCCCGGGCGCGTTCGGGTAGATGCCCAGCTCGATCGCCAGCAGCAGGCAGTACGGGGCGAGCAGGGTGGGCAGCGGGAACCGCCGGAACAGCCAGAGGGCGATCGGCGAGGCGAGGACGAACCAGAGGTAGTCCCGCAGGTACCAGATCGGGCTGAGCGCCAGCGCACCCCAGTAGTTGGCCGGCGGGTCGGACACCGGGAAGAGCCAGAGCAACACCTTCGGCGTCAGCGGCAGCCCGGTGAGCAGCATCGCCGGCACGAAGACCGCCGCCACCACCCACAGCGACGGCAACAGCCGACGCAGCCGGCGGCCGACCGCGGTGGGTCCGGACCGGTGCAGCGAGGCCGCCATCAGCGAGCCGGCCAGGGCGAACATCACCGACATCGCCGGGAACAGCAGCGTCAACGACGCCCAGCCGGTGACGTGGTAGACGACGACCCGCACGATGGCCAGGAAGCGGAGCAGGTCCAGGTAACGGTTTCGCATCAGCCTGCATCTATATCCGGGGGCAGAGGCATACCCCACCTACCCTCCGGGGCGCACCCGCGAAACTGCCAGCGTCCCGCCCGGATAGTGAAACTTCCCATATGCCTGACCGGTGCCGACCAGCGCCGCCAAGCACCGGACGTCCGATCCGGCGGACCGTTTCCGGACGCTACCCGACGCCGCTCAGAAGCCGAGCTTGCGCAGCTGCTTCGGGTCGCGCTGCCAGTCCTTGGCCACCCGAACATGCAGGTCGAGGTAGATCCGGGTACCCAACAGCTCCTCGATCTGCCGCCGGGCGGCGGTGCCGACCTCCTTGAGCCGACTCCCCCGGTGACCGATCACGATCGCCTTCTGGCTCGGCCGCTCCACGTACACGTCGGCGTAGATCTTCGTGAGCCGCCCCTCGGGGATCATCTCCTCCACCACCACCGCGATCGAGTGCGGCAGCTCGTCCCGCACCCCCTCCAGCGCGGCCTCCCGGATCAGCTCCGCGACCAGCACCTGCTCCGGGTCGTCGGTGAGCATGTCGTCCGGGTAGAGCTGCGGCGACTCCGGCAGGTACCGCGTCATCACCTCGACCAGCGTGTCCACCTGGTGCCCGGAGACCGCGCTGACCGGCACCACCTCGGCGAACTCACCCAGCTCGGTGACCGCCAGCAACTGTTCGGCCAGCCGCTTCTTGTCGACCAGGTCGGTCTTGGTGACCACCGCCAGCACGGTCGCCTTCAGCTCCGCCAACTCGCCGGTGATGAACCGGTCGCCCCGACCGATCGCCTCGTCGGCCGGGATGCACAGGCCGATCACGTCGACCTCGCTCCAGGTCTGCCGGACCAGATCGTTGAGCCGCTCGCCGAGCAGCGTCCGCGGCCGGTGCAGACCCGGCGTGTCCACCAGCACCAGCTGCGAGTCCGGCCGGTGCAGCACCGCCCGGATGACGTGCCGGGTGGTCTGCGGCTTGTTCGAGGTGATGGCGATCTTCTGCCCGACGATCGCGTTGGTCAACGTGGACTTGCCGGCGTTGGGCCGCCCGACGAAACAGGCGAACCCCGCCCGGTACGGCTGCCGCTGCACCCCGCCGCCACCGGCGCTCACTCGGTCACCGTGCCCAGCACCGTGCCGTCCGGCGCGGCCAGGTGCACCGGCGCGTCGGCGGCCAGGTCCCGCACCGCCGCGTACCCGGCACCGTCCAGGGTGGACGCCTCGGTGACCACCACCGCCGCCTCCAGCCGGGTCGCGCCGGCCGCCGCCGCGGAGGCGACCGCCAGCTGGAGCGCGGTGATCACCAGCGAGGGCAGCGACACGCTGGCCGCCGCGTACGTACGGCCGTCCTGGTCCCGCACGGCGGCGCCCTCCACGGCGCCCACCCGACCCCGGGCCCCCCGGGCGAGGATGACCAGCTTGGCGTCCTCCGCGCTCAGCTCGGAGCCGACGGGTCGAGCGGCTGGTACGGCGGGTGACTCAGGCATCGGCGGACTGCCTCTCCTCTGATCGATCGGTGTCGCCCCGGAGGGCGGACGGCCCACCACCCGGGTTGTCCTGCGCGTCGGCCGGCTCCGCCCGGCGCACCAGCACCGTGTCGATCCGGTTGCGCCGGCCGGTGGTCCCCTCGGCGAGCAGCCGGAGCCCGGCCACCTCGACCTCGGCACCCGGGATCGGCACCCGCCCGAGGGACTGGGCGAGCAGACCGCCCACGGTCTCCACCTCGTCGTGCGGCAGCTCGGTGTCGAACAACTCGCCGAGGTCCTCCACCGGCAGCCGGGCGGTGACCCGCACCTCGCCGTCGGGCAGCTGCTCGACGGGTGGGCGTTCCACGTCGTACTCGTCGGTGATCTCCCCGACGATCTCCTCAAGGATGTCCTCGATGGTGACCAGCCCGCCGGTGCCACCGTACTCGTCCACGACGATCACCAGGTGGTTGCGGGCCGCCTGCATCTCCGACAGCAGGTCGTCTACGGGCTTGGACTCCGGCACGAAGGTCGCCGGTCGCATCAGCTCGGCCACCGGCAGCTGGCGGTCCTCCGCGGCACCGCCCTGGGTACGCCGGACGAGATCCTTGAGATAGAGCACGCCGAGCACGTCGTCGACGCTCTCGCCGATCACCGGGATCCGGGAGAAGCCGGAACGCAGGAAGAGCGCCAGGGCCTGGCCGAGCGTCTTGCCGGACTCGATCCACACCATCTCGGTACGCGGCACCATGACCTCGCGGGCGATGGTGTCACCGAGGGCGAAGACCGAATGGATCATCTGCCGCTCGCCGTGCTCGACGACCCCCCGCTGCTCGGCGAGGTCGACCAGCTCACGCAGCTCGACCTGGGTGGCGAACGGCCCCTCCCGGAAGCCGCGCCCCGGGGTGACCGCGTTGCCGATCAGGATCAGCAGCGACGCGAGGGGATTGAGTACCCGGCCCAGCCAGCGCACCAGCGGCGCGGCGAACCGACCCACCGTGTACGCGTGCTGCCGGCCGAGGGTACGCGGACCCACCCCGACCACGACGAAACTGACCACGGTCATCGCCCCGGCGGTGACCAGCGCCGCCCGCCAGCCCGCCCCGAAGGTGTCCACCGCGACCAGCGCCACCAGCGTGGTGGCGGTCAACTCGGCGAGCAGCCGGAGCAGCAACAACAGGTTCAGGTGCCGGACCACGTCAGCGGCGACGGTCTGCAGGGTGGCCGCGCCCCGGGCCCCGTCCCGAGCCAGCTCGGCGGCGCGGGCCGGCGAGACGGCGGCCAGGGCCGCCTCGGTCATCGCGATGAGGCCGGCGAGCACCACCAGCCCGGCGGCGAAGACGAGCAGTTGCAGATCGGGAAGGCCGGTGGCGGGCGCGGCCAGCGAGGTATCCATCACCGGGTGCGGGTCGACCGCCAGCTGGACAACAGCCGGGCCTGGAGCCCGAACATCTCCCGCTCCTCCTCCGGCTCCGCGTGGTCGTAGCCGAGCAGGTGCAGGACACCGTGCACGGTGAGCAGGTGCAGCTCGTCGTCGGAGCTGTGCCCGGCGGCCGCCGCCTGTTTCGCCGCCACCTCCGGGCAGAGCACGATGTCACCGAGCAGCGCCGGTTCACCACCGGCGGCGGCGTTCTCACCTGGACCGTGGTCGACGCTGCCCTCGTCCATGGGGAAGGCGAGCACGTCGGTCGGACCGTCACCACCCATCCAGCGGTGGTTCAGGTCCGTCATGTAGGCGACGTCGACCAGCAGCACGGACAGCTCGGCGAGCGGGTTGACCCCCATCTCGTCCAGGGCGTGCCGGGCGACGGCGAGCACGGCGTCGGTGTCGACCACGACACCCGACTCGTTGGCGATCTCGATGGACACTTTCTTCCCTCGGTCTTAGCGGCGCCGGCCGGCGCGGTTGCCCTGGGCACTACGCCCGGGCACCGCGTGTACGCCCTGCCCCTGCTGGTTCTCCCGCTCGGCGTCCCACCGGGCGTACGCGTCGACGATCTCGCCGACCAGTCGGTGCCGCACCACGTCGGCGCTGGACAACCGCGCGAAGTGCACGTCCTCCACCCCGTTCAGGATCTCCTGCACCACCCGCAGCCCGCTGGTCGTGCCGCCCGGCAGGTCCACCTGGGTGACGTCACCGGTGACCACGATCTTGGAGCCGAAGCCGAGCCGGGTGAGGAACATCTTCATCTGCTCTGGCGTGGTGTTCTGCGCCTCGTCCAGGATGATGAACGCGTCGTTGAGCGTACGGCCCCGCATGTATGCCAGCGGGGCGACCTCGATGGTGCCCGCCGCCATCAGCTTCGGGATCGTCTCCGGGTCGAGCATGTCGTGCAGCGCGTCGTAGAGCGGGCGCAGGTACGGGTCGATCTTCTCGTTCAGCGTGCCGGGCAGGAAGCCCAGCCGCTCCCCCGCCTCGACCGCCGGCCGGGTCAGGATGATCCGGTTGATCTGCTTGGCCTGTAGCGCCTGGACCGCCTTCGCCATCGCGAGGTAGGTCTTGCCGGTGCCGGCCGGGCCGATGCCGAAGACGATGGTGTGCGCGTCGATGGCGTCGACGTACCGCTTCTGTCCCAGCGTCTTGGGCCGGATGGTGCGCCCGCGCCGGGAGAGGATGTTCAGGGTGAGCACCTCGGCGGGCCGCTCGGCGCCGCCCTGTTCGAGCATGCCGACGGTACGCCGGACGGCGTCTGTGGTCAGGGTCTCGCCTTTCTCGATGAGCTCGAGCAGTTCACCGAAGAGCCGCTCGGCGACGGCGTTGTCAGCGGGCGCGCCGGTGATGGTGATCTCATTACCCCGCACGTGCACGTCGCTGTTCACCGAACGCTCGACCAGTCGCAGGATCTCGTCACCCGCGCCCAGCAGGTTGACCATGATCTTCGAGTCGGGGACCGTGATCCTGGTCTGCACCCGGGGCGGGCCGGGAGGTGGGGTGCCGGTCATAGGTCGGGCCGAGGGGCCCTGCGCCACCTGCTCTCGATCTCGGCGCCGGGTCTGTCGCCACGGCGTGCTGACGTTACCTCCATCGTATCGGGTCAACTGCACGGGCACGCTGCCCAATTCCGCCGCCCGGCCGCCCCCGCACCAGCGGACAAAAGGGGCGGAAACTCGAAGGTCGGGCCACCTCAGACACGGAAGTCGTAACGGTCGAAGGTCTCCTGGTGCCGGGTGAACCGGTAGGTCGCCCAGTGCATCCGGACCACCACCCCGTCGCCGTCGCGGGTCAGCCGGAGCAACTCGCCGACCTCCCGCCCGGAGACCGTCCGGAACACGTCCGGCTGCTCCGGCACCGACGCGAAGACGGCCGGCGGGCGCCCGGCCGGATCACCGGCGCCCCGGGCCCGCAACGTGCCGTCGTGCCAGGAGAAGACGTACTCGAAGCCCTCGCCCCACCATCGGCCCAGCAGGCCGCGCAGGTGGACGGGGGCCGGCTCGCCGGGCCGCCAGGCAGCGATGTCGGCCGGGTCGTGCTCGACGGCGGCGGCGAGCAGCCGGTGCGGCAGCTCCAGCAGCTCCGTCGCGGTGCCCGAGGAGCCGAGCACGGCGGCTCCGAACGCGGCCGGGGTACCCTCGCCGCGCCGGCCGTAGACCCCGGCCAGGAAGCCGGGCATCGCCCCGTCGTGCCCGACGTGCAGCACCCGGTCACCCCGCGGCACCAGGATCAGCCCGAGGCCGAAGCCACCGGCCCACACCGTCTCGTCGGTGACCGTGACCGGCCAGCGCATCTCGTCCAGGGTGGCCGGGGCGAGCACCCGACCGGCGGTGTCCAGCGCCGCCGGATCGGCCAGGAAGGCCGCCCACCGGGCCATGTCACCGGCGGTGCTCCACAGCTGCGCGGCGGGGCCGACCGCGCCGAAGTCGGTCGGTGGTTCCGCACGGGCCTCGTCGGAGTACGCGTCGACCAGGAAACCGATCGCCGCCCGTGGACCCGGCGAGACCGTGGTGGCGGTCAGCCCGAGCGGGGTCAGCACCCGCTCGGTCAGCACCTCGGCCCAGCTGGCCCCGCGCAGCCGGCCGACCAGCCGGCCGAGCAGCGCCATGCCCAGATTCGAGTAGTGGTAACGCCGGCCGGGTGGCAGTACCCGCTCGGCCCGGGCCAACTCGGCGACCAGCCGGTCGGTGTCCGGCGCGTCCAACGTGTCCCACACGTCGCCGTACGGCTCGCGTTGCAGCCCGGCGGTGTGCGACAGCAGCCGGCGTACCGTCAGTTCACCGTGGGCCGGCAGGTCGAGGTGCCGCGCCAACGGGTCGTCGAGGTCGAGCAGGCCGTCGTCGCGGCACTGCATCGTCAGGACCGCGGTGAAGGTCTTGGTCACCGACCCGATCCGGAACCGGGTCTGCTCGTCCAGCGTGGTGTCGTTGCCGGTGCCGCCGACCGTGCACGTCCACAGCGCCCGGTCGGCCCGGTTCACCGCCGCCGCGACCGCCGGAACCCGGGCCTGCGCCTGGACCCGCCGGACCATCCGTTCCAGCTGGTCGGCGGCGGCGGTACGGCCGGCGACCAGGCTCACGCCACGCTCCGGGCCAGCATCGGGCCGAGCGGCGCCCCACCCAGCAGGTGTGCGTGCGCGTGGAACACCTCCTGACCGCCGTACGCGCCGGTGTTGAACAGCAGCCGGAACCCGTCGCCGAGCAGCCCCTCGTCCTCGGCCACCGCGGCGGCCGTGGCGAGCACCTCACCGGCCAACGCCGGATCACCCTGTCCGAGGGTGGCCACGTCGGCGTAGTGCTCCTTCGGGATGACCAGCACGTGCACCGGCGCCTTCGGATCGATGTCCCGGAAGGCGAGCGTGGTGGCGGTCTCGCGGACCACCGTGGCCGGGATCTCCCCGGCGACGATCCGGCAGAACAAGCAGTCAGGAGTACTCACCCGGGCAGTGTAGGAAACCCGGAGGCGTCCCGCCCCACCACGCACCGCACACCCCACCACGCACCCCGCCGCCAACTCACCCACGCCCACCCGGCCACACCAAGTCACCCACCCGCCGCCCGGCCACACCACCCGCCGCCCACGCCCACTCACCGCGTCCACCCACCCTCGCCCTACCCCTGCGTTCACCCACCATCGCCCGCCCTCTCCCTACTCCCCTTTGCTCTGCTTCACCGGACGCAACGGTTGCGACGCCGCCGATGGACGCAACGGTCACGACGCCACCGACCCTTGCGTGGGTTGAAGCAGAGCAAGGGCGCGCAGAGGAGTACCTGTCGGCTTCCCGGAGAGCTGGGTGGTCGGGCACCCGACGGCGGAGCGCGGCGCGGCCAGCGAGCTCGGGCGCGGCCAGCGGGGCCGGACGGCGCAGGCGAGGGGCGGACGCGGTGCGGCCGGGCAGGGTGGGCGGGTGGCGCGGGATGGTGTGGGGGCTACCAGCGCAGCAGGCGGGTGGCGAGGACCGCCAGGGCGGCCACCCCGGCGGTCGAGGTACGCAGCACCGAGGCGCCGAGCCGGACCGGACGGGCGCCGGCCTCCTGGAAGGCGGACAGCTCGGCCGGTGCGACGCCACCCTCGGGGCCGACCACCAGCACGATCTCGCCGTGGTCGGGCAGTTCGGCGGTGGTGAGCCGGTCGGTCGCCTCCTCGTGCAGGACGAAACCGGCGGCGGCACCGCTGATCCGCCGCGCGACCGAGCGGGTGGACTCGTCCGGAGCGCCCGCCACCACCGGCAACCAGGCGCGGCGGGCCTGTTTGGCGGCCTCCCGGGCGGTGGCCACCCACTTCGCCCGCGCCCGTACGCCCCGTTCCCCGCGCCACTGCACCACCGAACGGCCGGCCGCCCAGGGGACGATCTCGTCCACCCCGACCTCGGTCATCGCCTGCACGGCCAGTTCACCCCGGTCGCCTTTGGCGATGCCCTGCACCACCACCAGCCGGGGATTCGCCGCGTCGACGTACCCCCGGCCGGTCACCTCGACGTCGAGGGCGCCCCGGCCGACGGCGGTGACCACCGCGCTGGCCGTGCCGCCCCGGCCGTCGGCGAGGAGCAGTTCCTCGCCCACCCGCAACCGCTGCACGGTGGCCGCGTGGTGCCCTTCAGGGCCGTCCAGCACCATCGCGGCGGCGGTGGGCAGCGCCTCGACCAGGAACAACGGAGCGGACATGAGCCGGCAGCCTCGGTACGCGCCGGTCAGGCGTGGCCGTTGAAGGCGTCGCGCATCCGGGAGAAGAAGCCGCCCTGCTTGCTGAGTTCGGCGACCTCCTCGCCGCGGGTCTTGGCGAAGTCGCGCAGCATCCGCTCCTGGTCGGCGTCGAGCTTGGTGGGGGTACGCACGTCCAGGTGGACGTACAGGTCACCCCGGCCGGTGCCGCGCAGGTGCGGTACGCCCCGAGCCCGCAGCCGCAGCGTGCTGCCCGGCTGGGTGCCGGGCTTGACGTCGACCGGTTCCTCACTGTCCAGCGTCTTGATGGTCAGCCGGGTGCCGAGCGCCGCGGCGGTCATCGGGACGGTCACCCGGCAGTGCAGGTCGTCGCCCTTGCGGGAGAAGACGTCGTGCGGCCGCTCGTGGATCTCCACGTACAGGTCACCGGCGGTGCCACCACCCGGGCCGACCTCACCCTGCTGGGCGAGCCGGATCCGCATGCCGTCCTCGACCCCGGCCGGGATCTTCACGGTCAGCGAGCGGCGGGTGCGGACCCGGCCGTCGCCGGCGCAGGTCGGGCAGGGGTGCGGGATGGTGGTGCCGTAGCCCTGGCAGACCGTGCAGGGCCGGGCCGAGACGACCTGGCCGAGGAAGGTGCGCTGCACCGACTGGACCTCGCCCCGGCCGCCGCACGCCTCGCAGGTGGCCAGGTGGGTGCCGGCGGCGGTACCGGCGCCGGAGCAGGTGGTGCAGAGCACCGCGGTGTCGACCGTGATCGGCGCCTCGACACCGAACGCGGTCTCCTGCAGGTCCAGTTCCAGCCGCAGGATCGCGTCGGCGCCGGGCCGGGTACGCGGCCGTGGGCCCCGGCCGGCGCCGGTGGCACCGCCGAAGAACGCGTCCATGATGTCCTGGAAGCCGACGAACGGGCCGGCACCGCCGGGCCCGCCCGGGCCACCGGCACCACCGCCGCCCGGGGCCAACGGATCGCCGCCGAGGTCGACGATCTGCCGTTTCCGATCGTCCGAGAGGACCTCGTACGCGGCGTTGATGTCCTTGAACTTCTCCTGTGCCTCCGGATCCGGATTGACGTCCGGGTGGAACTGCCGCGCCAACTTGCGATAGGCGCGCTTGATCTCGTCGTCGGAGGCGCCTCGGCTCACGCCGAGAATTCCGTAGTAGTCCCTGGCCACTGCGTTCCGTGTCCTCGTGTTAGTCGCGTTACACGCCGTCGGCGGCGGCAGCCCGCCGTCGGCCCTGACTGGTCAGTTCTGGGCCAGCAGCTCGCCCACGTAGCGTGCCACGGCCCTCACCGTGGCGATGGTGCCGGGGTAGTCCATTCGGGTCGGCCCCAGCACACCCATCCCCCCGAGGATGGTCGCGCCCGGGCCGTAGCCGGTGCTGACCACCGATGCCGCGCGCAGGTTGTCGATCTGGTTCTCGTCGCCGATACGCACCCGCAACGTGCTCGGCTCCACCTCACCGATGAGCTTGAGCAGGACGACCTCCTCCTCAAGCGCCTCGAGGATGGGCCGTAGCGAGCCCTGGAAGTCCAGCAGGCCGCCGCGGGTCAGGTTGGCGGTGCCGGCCAGGGCGATCCGTTCCTCGTGCCGCTCGACGAGGGTCTCCAGCAACACGGTGGAGAGCGTCGTCATGGCCGGACGCAGGTGCGGCGGGCACTCGTCGATGAGCGCCTGCACCAGCGGCGGGGTCTCCGACAGTTGGATGCCGACCAGCTTCTCGTTGACCGTACGACGCAGTTCGAGGACGTCGTCGGCGGGAATCGGGGCGGGCAGCTCGACCAGCCGCTGCTCGACCCGGCCGGTGTCGGCGATCATGACCAGCGTCAGCCGGGTGGTGGAGATCGGCACCAGTTCCAGGTGCCGAACCCGGGAGCGGGCCAGGCTCGGGTACTGCACGACGGCTACCTGACGGGTCAGCTGCGCCAGCAACCGGACCGTGCGATGCACCACATCGTCGAGGTCGACCGCCCCGGCGAGGAAGCGCTCGATCGCCCGGCGTTCGGCCGGGCTGAGCGGCTTGACCCGGCTGAGCCGGTCGACGAAGAGCCGGTAGCCACGGTCGGTGGGCACCCGCCCGGCGCTGGTGTGCGGCTGGCGGATGTAGCCCTCCTCCTCCAGCACGGCCATGTCGTTGCGAACGGTGGCGGGTGAGACGCCGAGCTGGTGTCGTTCGACCAACGCCTTGCTGCCGACCGGTTCCTGGGTGGCGACGTAGTCCTCGACGATTGCCCGGAGCACGGCGAGCTTACGGTCGTCGAGACCCAACACTCCCACCTCCTGTCGCAGGTCAGCCCCGAGCGTCGAGCCGACGGCGGATCGCTCTGGCACTCGACTGTAGCGAGTGCCAGTCTACGTCGGGGCACCCGGCAACGCGATGATCAAGACCGCAGAGGTGTCCGGGGGCCGATCGGAGGGTTGACACCTGCCGGTGTCGCTATGGTGCGCCGTTGCCGGTGGCACCTACCGTGACCTCCATGACTGAACCACCTCGTCCCCCAGATGCCGGCGACGACCCCACGACTCCACTGTCCGGGTCGCCTGGCCAGGCCGGCTATCCCCCGCCCGGCGGCTATCCGCCTCCCTCCGGCGACCAGCCGCCGCCGGCCGGCTACCCCCCGCCGGGTGGCTACCCGCCGCCCGGTGGTTACCCGCCGCCCGGTGGTTACCCGCCGCCTGGTGTCGGCTACCCGACCGGCGGCTACGGCGCGCCGGGCGGCGGCTACGCCACCAGCGAGGACAAGACGTGGGCGCTGATCGCCCACTTCGGCGGTCCGCTGGGCGTGTTCGTCGGTGGCGGCCTGCTCGGCTGGGTCGCCCCCCTGATCGCGAACATGACCCGTGGGCAGCAGTCGCCGGTCGTCCGGGCGCACGCCGTGGCGTCGCTCAACTTCCAGCTCACCTGGGCGATCGTCGGGCTGCTGAGCTGGCTGTTGACCGCGATCACCTGCGGCATCCTCTTCTTCGTCCCGATGCTGGTCTGGGTGGTGCCGGTGATCTTCGGCATCATCGGCGGGGTGAAGGCCAACGAGGGCACCCTCTACCGCTACCCGATGACCTACACCTTCGTGAAGGGCTGATCCCGCTGCCCTGACCTCGGCCGACCCGTTCGACGGTCAGGGCAGCAGATCACGTACCACGGCGTCGGCGAGCAGCCGGCCGCGCAGGGTCAACACCGCGCGGCCGGCCGCGTGGGCGGGCCCGGCCAGCAGGCCGTCGGTCACCGCCCGCGCCGCCGCCACGCGGCCGACGTCGTCGAGAACCGCCAACGGCAGACCGTCGGCCAGCCGCACCCGCAGCATCACGTCCTCCATCCGGGCCTCGGCCGGGGTGAGCACCTCCCGCGCCAGGCCCGGCGACTCACCGGCGGCGAGGCGCTGGGCGTACGCGGTGGGGTGCTTGACGTTCCACCAGCGCACGCCGCCGACGTGGCTGTGCGCCCCCGGGCCGAGGCCCCACCAGTCGCCGCCGGTCCAGTAGAGCAGGTTGTGCCGGCACCGGGCGGCCGGCGTACGGGCCCAGTTGGAGACCTCGTACCAGGAGAAGCCGGCGTCGGTGAGGGCGGCCTCGGCCGCCAGGTAGCGGTCCGCGGCCACGTCGTCGTCGGGGTACGGCAGTTCGCCGCGGCGCATCCGGGCGGCCAGCCGGGTGCCGTCCTCGACGATCAGGGCGTACGCGCTGACGTGGTCCACCCCGGCGGCCACGACCTGCGCCAACGAGGCGGCGAAGTCCTCGGCCCGCTCCCCCGGCGTGCCGTAGATCAGGTCGAGGTTCACGTGGTCGAACCCGGCGTCGCGGGCCTCCAGCGCGGCGGCGGTGGCCCGGCCGGCGCTGTGCCGGCGGTCGAGCACGGCGAGCACTCCCGGTGCGGCGGACTGCATGCCGAGCGAGATCCGGGTGTAGCCGGCCGCCCGCAGCTCCTTCAGCGACTCGGGGGTGACCGACTCCGGGTTGGCCTCGGTGGTCACCTCGGCGTCGGCCGCCAACCCCCAGGTCCGGTCGATCGCGTCGAGGATCCGGGCCAGGTCGTCGGCGGGCAGCAGGGTGGGGGTGCCACCGCCGACGAAGACCGTCTCCACCCGGCGTGGCGGGGCGTCACCCAGCACCCGCGCGGCGAGCGCCAGCTCGGCCAGCACGGTGTCGGCGTAGCTGTCCCGGCTCGCGCCGCCACCCAGCTCGGCGGCGGTGTAGGTGTTGAAGTCGCAGTAGCCGCAGCGGCTGGCGCAGAACGGCACGTGGACGTACACCCCGAAGCCCCGCGCGCCGACGGCGGCGCGGGCGGACGTGGGCAGCGTGCCGTCGCCGGGGACGGGTTCGCCTGCTGGAAGGACGCCGGGCATGGCCACTAGTGTGCCCTCACATGACCTCTCCCGACGCGCTCGTACGGGTCACCACGGCCCGCGGGGTGACCACGCTCACCCTGGACAGCCCGCACAACCGCAACGCGCTCTCCACCCCGTTGATGACCGAGTTGCTGGCCGGGCTGGCCGCGGCGGTCGCCGACGACACGGTCCGGGTGATCGTGCTGGACCACACCGGTCCGGTCTTCTGTTCCGGGGCGGACCTGAAGGAGACGGCGGCGGCGTACGCGAGCGGGACGGTGCCCGCCGGGATGCTGGGTGACGTGCTCGCGGCGGTCTGGGAGTGCCCGAAGCCGGTGCTGGCGAAGGTCGCGGGCCCGGCCCGGGCCGGTGGCCTGGGCCTGATCGCGGCGGCCGACCTGGCGGTCTGCGCCGCCGAGGCGACCTTCGCCTTCACCGAGGTGCGGATCGGGGTGATCCCGGCGGTGATCTCGGCGACCGTGCTGCCCCGGCTGCATCCCCGGGCGGCGGCCGAGCTGTACCTGACCGGCGACACCTTCGACGGCCGGCGGGCGGCGCAGGTCGGGTTGGTCACCGCCGCGGTCCCGGCCGAGGAGTTGGACGCGGCGGTGGACCGGTACCGCGACTCGCTGCTGCGCGGCGCCCCCACGGCGGTGGCCGGGGCGAAGGGGTTGCTGCGCCGGCCACCGGCCGCGGACCTGCGGGCCGAACTGGCCGAGTTGGGTGCCCTCTCCACCGGGTACTTCCGCTCCGTCGACGGCGTCGAGGGGGTCCGCGCCTTCCGCGAGAAGCGGCCGCCGCGTTGGGTCGCCGAACTCGACAGGTGAACACCGGACCGGACGGGGAACCTCCGACAGCGGCGGGGCGTCGCGCGCGGGCCGGAACCGGTCGGACGACCCGGACCGGTCGATGCGGGACGTACGCTTTGCGCTGACGTCGTACGGGAGGTGTGGGTGCGGACTCGGGTTGTCGTGGCCGGTTTCGTGGTCCTGGTGCTGGTCGCCGTGATCGGCATCGTGCTGGGGATGCGGCAGGTCGGGGAGCGGCTGCGGCTACCGCTGGCCAGTCGCAGCTGCACGGTGCAGGCCGACGGGAAGGTCACCCTGGACGCGCACCAGATGGCCAACGCGGCCACCATCGCCGCCATCGGCATCCAGCACGACCTGCCGGACCGGGCCGTGGTGGTCGCCCTGGCCACCGCGTACCAGGAGTCCGGGTTGCGCAACCTGGCCGGCGGCGACCGGGACTCGGTCGGGCTGTTCCAGCAGCGGCCGAGCCAGGGCTGGGGTAGCCCCGAGGAGATCCGCGATCCGCGGTACGCGGCGGACCGGTTCTACGCGGCGCTGAAGAAGGTGCGCGGCTGGGAGGACATGCGGGTCACCGACGCCGCGCAGAAGGTGCAGCGGTCGGCCTTCCCCGAGGCGTACGAGAAGTGGGCCGACGAGTCCGAGGTGCTCACCCGGGCCCTGCTCGGCCACGCCACCGGCGCGGTGGTCTGCACCTTCGGCGGTGATCCGGCGATGCGTGGTGAGGCCGCGGCGGTCGCGTTGACCCGTGGGTTGAACCTCGACTGGGGGCTGACCGCCTCGGCCACCACGGCGAGCCTGACCGGGTTGACCGTGGCGGCGGGCAACCAGCGGGAGGGTTGGCGGTACGCGCACTGGCTGGTCGCGCACGCCAACGACCACGGGGTCAAGCGGGTCCGTTTCGGTGACCTGGAGTGGACCAACCGGGGCGGCTCGTGGAGCCGGATCGGCGACGGTTCGCAGCGGTCGGCCGAGGTGGTCGCGGAGGTCTTCGCGGACGCGTAAGCGACCCCGATCTCTTTACCCGCAGTAACCGCAAAATCCGGCAATTAACCCTCAATCCCCCCGCCCGACCACCCTGCGTAACGCCGGGTAGTTGCCTCGATGCCCTCCGTCGCGGTCTGGACGAGATCGACGGAGGGCCTCCCCCGACGGCCTCGGACGCGCGTTACGATCGGCGGCCTGTGCCAGAAATGGTTTCACCCTTGGGGAGGGGTACGCGTGGCATTCGACTACGGCGACCGGACCGGCTACGAACCGATCAGCGACGTCGACCGCAAGGAGTTCCATGAGCAGGGTTTTCTCCTGCTGCGCAACGTCCTGACCGAGGACCACCGGGCCGCCCTGGAGGCCGCCGTCGACCGGGTGTACGCCGAGGAGCAGGCCAAGGGCAACACCACCAAGGACGGCACCCTGCACCTGCTGGGCTTCCTCGAGCGCGACGAGCTCTTCGGTGACCTGCTCACCCACCCGATCGCCTTCCCGTACATGTGGGGCCTGGCCGGGTGGAACATCTACAGCCACCACAACCACCTCGACGTCACCCCGCCGGCGCTGGAGCCGGAGAAGCCGTACTGGGGTTGGCACCAGGACGGGTACCGGCAGAACTCCGACCCGGAGACGATGGACCCGAACCTGCCCCGGCCGATGTTCTCGCTGAAGGTCGCCTACGTGCTCTCCGACCTGTCGGAGACCGGCCGTGGCGCGACCAAGGTGATCCCGGGCAGCCACCTGTGGAACTCGCTGCCCCGCCCGGCGGACACCACGGTGCACAACCCGGACCCGGAGGGCACCGTCGAGATCACCGCCAAGCCGGGCGACGCGTTCATCTTCGACCGCCGCCAGTGGCACTCGCGGTCGACGAACCTGTCGACCATCACCCGCAAGATGCTCTTCGTCGGCTACACCTACCGGTGGATCCGTCCGCTGGACGAGCTGCACATCGACACCGACGGCGAGTGGTGGGCCAACCGCACCCCGGTCCAGCGCCAGCTCTGCGGTGAGGGCACCCACACCGCGAACTACTGGGGCATCAACTGGGACGGCTACATCGACGACGAGATCCCGCTGCGCAAGGAGCTCAAGGAACGCGGCCAGCTCAACCGCAACATCCCCTGGCTCCGCTGAGGCGTACGGAAGGGCACCCGCTCGACGCCTCGCGCAGTACCGGCGCCCCCTCCTGACGCCTGCTCCACCACGCGAAAGGCGCCCGACCTCGACGGTCGGGCGCCTTTCGCGATCAGGGGGGTTACCGATGCGTCACCCCGCGCCGGCTGCGCCCCACGCCGGAGACCAGCGCGACGGCCACGGCGGCCAGCAGGACCTGGAGCATCAGCTCCCGCCAGTCGATGCCGGCGGTCTCGGCGAAGCCGGAGGCCCGGGCGATCACGGTACCCAGCAGTGCCGCACCGACACCGATGAGCATGTGCAGCCAGATCGGCATGGGCTGGCGGCCCGGCACCACCAGACGGCCCAACGCGCCCACGATCAGACCCACGATCAGCGCGGTGATGATGCCCCAGACGGTGAGCTCCATGGTCGTTCTCCTTCACCAAAGACGATCCACGTTTGTGGTTTTCCTGTCGTGACCGCCTAGTGCCCGACCCGCGAAGATCCCAAACCGCTTTTTCTCTCCGTCACGCCGCTTCCGAGGTCGAATCCCACGTGTTCGCGGAGCACCGCACAGCGTCGCGGAAACCGAGCCGACCAGTCGCCCGCGGTACCGCGCGAACCCCCGCCGGCACCCGCCGGGACGCCGACGGGAGGCGGAGACGCAGGCGGGCGCCCGGCCGGTGGCCGGGCGCCCGCGAGAAGGCGTGGTGTTACCGGTGGGTGATGCCGCGTCGACGACCGCCGACGCCGGCGACCAGGGCCACCGCGATCGCGGCGAGCGCGACCTGGACGGCCAGTTCGGCCCAGTCGACACCGGCCGTCGCCGTGGCGATGCCCACGGCCCGGGCGAGCACGGTACCGAGCAGCGCCGCACCGACACCGATGAGCATGTGCAGCCAGATCGGCATGTCCTGGCGGCCCGGTACCACCAGACGGCCCAACGCGCCGACGATCAGACCGACGAACAGCGCGGTGATGATGCCCCAGACGGTGAGCTCCATGGTCGCTCTCCTTAACCAGAAGATGTCATTCGGCGGGTTCCTGTCGTGGCATGCCAGTTCCCTGGGCGCAGATTTTCCAAACCGGCCGCAAGTGCCGCCACCG
This sequence comes from Micromonospora radicis, assembly GCF_003583405.1. Classification (GTDB taxonomy): domain Bacteria; phylum Actinomycetota; class Actinomycetes; order Mycobacteriales; family Micromonosporaceae; genus Micromonospora; species Micromonospora radicis. The sequence continues at coordinate 33,507 of NZ_QXEC01000024.1, read as the reverse complement.
CCCGCCGCAACATCCGGCGATCATGTCGTCGGTCGATGCCTCGACGTTTCCGCAGCTCGTCACAGGGTGCTGAGCGGCGGGAAACCGACGAGGCGGGCTCACTTCTTTCCGGGAGCCTTGCCGTCCCCGGAGTCGGAGGAGAGCGCCGCGATGAACGCCTCCTGCGGCACCTCCACCCGGCCCACCATCTTCATCCGCTTCTTGCCCTCCTTCTGCTTCTCCAGCAGCTTGCGCTTACGGCTGATGTCACCGCCGTAGCACTTGGCGAGCACGTCCTTGCGGATCGCCCGGATGGTCTCCCGGGCGATGACCCGGCTGCCGATGGCGGCCTGGATGGGCACCTCGAACTGCTGGCGCGGAATCAGGTTGCGCAGCTTCGCGGCGATCGTGGTGCCGTACGCGTAGGCCTTGTCCTTGTGCACGATGGCGCTGAACGCGTCCACCGGCTCACCGTGCAGCAGGATGTCGACCTTCACCAGGTCGGACGCCTGCTCGTCGGTGGGCTCGTAGTCCAGCGAGGCATAGCCCTTGGTACGGCTCTTGAGCTGGTCGAAGAAGTCGAAGATGATCTCCGCGAGGGGCAGCGTGTAGCGCAGCTCGACCCGGTCGGCGGAGAGGTACTCCATGCCGAGCAGGGTGCCGCGACGCCCCTGGCACAGCTCCATCACCGCACCGACGTAGTCGTTCGGGGTCAGCACGCTGGCCCGCACCGTCGGCTCGTACACCTCGGCGATCTTGCCGGTCGGGTACTCGCTCGGGTTGGTGACCACGACCTCCTGCCCGTCCTCGGAGATCGCCCGGTAGACCACGTTCGGCGCGGTCGAGATCAGGTCCAGGTTGAACTCCCGCTCCAACCGCTCCCCGATGATCTCCAGGTGCAGCAGGCCGAGGAAGCCGCAGCGGAACCCGAAGCCGAGCGCCCCCGAGGTCTCCGGCTCGTAGGTCAGCGCGGCGTCGTTGAGCTTGAGCTTGTCCAGCGCGTCGCGCAGCGCCGGGTAGTCCGAACCGTCGATCGGGTACAGACCCGAGTAGACCATCGGCTTCGGATCCTTGTACCCGCCGAGCGGCTCGGTCGCCGGACGCCCGTTGATGGTGACCGTGTCACCGACCCGGGACTGCCGGACGTCCTTCACGCCGGTGATCAGGTAGCCGACCTCGCCGACGCCGAGCGCCTCGGACTTGACCATCTCCGGCGAGATGACCCCGATCTCCAGCAACTCGTGAACCGCGCCGGTGGACATCATCTTGATCCGGTCCCGGGCGCTGATCCGCCCGTCGATGACCCGGACGTAGGTGACCACGCCCCGGTAGACGTCGTACACCGAGTCGAAGATCATGGCGCGGGCCGGTGCGTCGGCGTCGCCGACCGGCGGCACGAACTGCCGGACGATCTCGTCGAGCAGGTGCGGTACGCCCTCACCGGTCTTGCCGGAGACCTTGATGCAGTCCGCCGGGTCACCGCCGATCAGGTGGGCCAGTTCCTCGGCGTACTTCTCCGGCTGGGCGGCCGGCAGGTCGATCTTGTTGAGCACGGGGATGATGTGCAGGTCGTTCTCGAGCGCCAGGTACAGGTTCGCCAGGGTCTGCGCCTCGATGCCCTGGGCCGCGTCGACCAGCAGGACGGCACCCTCGCAGGCGGCCAGCGAACGGGACACCTCGTAGGTGAAGTCGACGTGGCCCGGGGTGTCGATCATGTTGAGCACGGCCTGCTCGCCGGTGCGCTCGCCGTCGCGGATGGTCCACGGCATCCGGACGGCCTGGCTCTTGATGGTGATGCCGCGCTCGCGCTCGATGTCCATCCGGTCGAGGTATTGCGCGCGCATCTGCCGCGGATCCACCACACCGGTGAGCTGCAACATCCGGTCGGCGAGGGTCGACTTCCCGTGGTCGATGTGGGCGATGATGCAGAAGTTCCTGATCCGCGCCGGGTCGGTGGCACCAGGAGCGTTCGCGCCGGATTCGAGCGTCGGTGGCACAGCGGTCCGTTCTGGTCGGCTGACGTGAGCAGGCCGGCACATGCCGGCCTGACTCTATGCTCCCACGTCCCCGCCGAGCATCGGCCGGGCGTCCGTCACTCCTGCGGCGGCTCGACGAAGAGGGCGGCGAGCCGGGGCAGCCGGCGTCGGGCCTCGTCGGGGTCGTCGAAGTCCCAGAAGTCGTTGAGGTCCGGCGTCCGCGCCGCCACCCGGTCCACCGGAAGATCGCTGGCGGTCGCCCCGCGGTACGCGTCCCACGGCACGGCCAGCATGTCGCCGCACTCGAACTCCTCACCGCTGAGCGAGGCGGACCGCACCCGGGGCAGGTCGGCCAGCGCGTCCGGATCGGCGACCGCCCGGGCGAAGACCTCCCGGCCCTGCGCCATCAGCCAGCCGCGAAAGTACTCGAACCCGTCGTCGGAGGCGCCCCCGTTGATCAGGTACGCGGCGCCCCAGAGGTCGACCCGGTAGGAGGCGGCGAGGACCCGCTGCTGGTGACGGGCGTACCCGACGATCTCCTCGGGATCGTGGGCGGCGAGCAGCGTGACGGCGCGGGCGGCGATGGCGTCGGGCTCTCCCCCACCGGCCCGAGCCCGGTCGATCAGCTGCCAGAAGTCGTCGGTCCTCATGGCCTGGCAGTCTGACAGACATCACCGCGCCCACCGCATGGCGCGCGGACGTCGCCCGCCACCGGGCCGACCGGCGACACGCGGTGTCGCTGCCGAGCGGCCACCGGGCAGCATGGTCGGGTGAGCAACCCGTCTTTGCCGCCCGTGCCGTACCACGCCACCGCCCAACGGCCCGGCTGGGCGGCGCTGCCGGCGGCGGTCCGGGACACCCTGTCCGCACGGCTCGGCGCGGACGTGGTCGAGGCCCGCAGCACCGGCGCGGGCTTCACCCGGGGTTTCGCCGCGGTGCTGCGCACCGCCGACGGCGGCAAGGCGTTCGTCAAGGCCGCGGCCCACGCCGAGCAACCGCACCTGGTCGACTGGTACGCCCGGGAGGCCGCGATCCTCGCCCGGCTGCCCGCCGGACTGCCGGTGCCGAGGCTGCGCTGGACGCTGTGGCAGGACGGCTGGTACGCGCTCTGCCTGGAGCCGGTCGACGGGCGCCCGCCCCGGCTGCCGTGGCGGCCGGCCGAGTTGGACGCCACCCTCGCCGGGTACGCCGACGTCGCCGCCGCACTCACCGACCCGCCGGCCGACCTGGTCGCCGTCGGCCTGCCCCACCTCGCCGACCTGGCCCGCGACGACATCCTCTGGTGGGGCGAGGTGGCGGCCGGCCGGGAACCCGTGCCGCCGCTGCCCGTACCGGTGGCGGGTCGACTGGCCGACCTGGTCGCCCTGGAGTCCCGGCTGCCCGGATACGCCGCCGCGGCGCCCGGGCTGACCCACGGTGACCTGCGGGGGGACAACGTCCTGATCGACTCGGCCGGGTCTGCCTGGTTCTGCGACTGGACCTGGCTGTGCCACGGCCCGGCCTGGTTCGACCTGGCCGGTCTGCTGATCGCCGGGTACGCCAGCGGGCTGGACGTCGACGCCCGCTTCGCCGCCCACCCGGCCGCCGCCGACGCGCCACCGGACGCCCTGGACGTGACGCTGGCCGCCCTCGCCGGCTACCACCTCACCGCCGCCGCCTCGGCACCGCCGACCGCCTCGCCCCACCTGCCCGCCCACCGACGGTGGACCGGCGAGCAGGCCCTCGCCTGGCTGGCCCACCGCCAGTCCTGGACCTGACCCGCCCGGACCGCACCCTCGCCGCCCCCGCCCGGGCCACCGTCCAGGCCGCCTTCGCCCGGACCCCACCCCCGCCCGGACCGCACCCTCGCCGCCCCCCGCCCGGGCACCGTCCAGGCCGCCTTCGCCCGGACCCCACCCCGCCCGGACCCCCACCCCCGCCCGGACCCCCCCTGCCCGGACCCCACCCCCGCCCGGGCCGCGCCCGCGCTGCCTCCGCACAGGCCGCGGCCGGGCCGGGCCGCCCGGAAACCACTGGATCCCGGATCGAGGGGCTTGCCCGTCGGCCGGAAGCCCCTCGATCCGGGATCGAGCACGATCATGGGGACGGCCGGGCGCGGACCAGCAGCACCTCGTACCGACAGGCGGAATCCGGTGGCACGGCGGAGCGCGGATCCACCGACGGCCCGACGCATACCCCCGGTGCCGTTTTGGCCCGTCCGGACCGACCTGGTAACCTGGCTCTTCGCGCAGCGATGACGCATGCTCGTCGCGCGCACAAGCTGACCAACCCGAGCTATCAAGACGAGGCTGTCGCGTGGCGAACATCAAGTCCCAGATCAAGCGCAACCGGCAGAACGAGAAGCGCCGGCTGCGTAACAAGTCGGTCAAGTCGTCGCTGAAGACCGCCATCCGCAAGTTCAACGAGGCTGCGGAGGCCGGTGACGTCGACAAGGCCACCGCCCTCATGCAGGACGCCTCGCGCAAGCTTGACAAGGCGGCCAGCAAGGGCGTCATCCACAGCAACCAGGCTGCGAACCGCAAGTCGGCGATCGCCAAGCGCGCCGCGTCGCTCGCTGCCTGAGCTGGCGACCCAGACCTGACGAAAGCCCTGGGGTGTCACCCCAGGGCTTTCGTACGTCGACCCCTCGGCGGCCCGGCGTGGCTCGATCCTCCGCCCGGCGCCCGACCGGGCGACGGCTCCGTCAGGCGATCATGAGCCCGGGTCGGCGGTACCCGAACGACGCTCCGTCGACCGCGCGGACGTCCGGCGGTCGCCCTCCGGCCGGGACGCGGCACGAAGGTCCGGCGGCTGCGCGGACGTCCGGCGGTCGCCCTCGTCCGGGGTGCTCGACCGGTGGCGGCCTTCCTCGACAGCTCGGTGCTCGACGATGCCGGACGGTTCGTCGGCGACCGGTTCCGTCCGGACCACCACACCGGGCACGCTGTGCGGCGACCAGTCGACCCGGGCCCGGCCGACGACCGGCTCGATCTCCCGCCGGAACCGGTCGCGTTCCTGTTCGGGTACGGCCGCGGCCGAGCGGACGACCACGGCGGCGACCAGGTCGTTGAGCTTGACCATGATGGCCACCGCCACCGGTAGCACCAGGACCGCCCACCAGCTGACGAGTTCGGCGAGGGCGAGCAGGGCCGCCAGTGCGATCGCACCCTCGAAGAACAGGAAGCAGAGCACCCCACCCGGGTTGACGAAGCGCAGCCCGAGCACTCGGGCATAGAGCGGACGGTACCGCTCCTCGTCGGCCGGGATCGTGGCCCATGAGCCACGGAGGGCTCCGCTCACCTGGCGCCGACCCGTCGCGCGGAAGCCACCGAGAACACGGCTTTCTCCAGGGCGTACGCCCGGTCGTCGGATCCGCCCTTGACGGCCGCGTTGCACTCGGCCGCCGCCTGCATCGCCTGGACCAGCCCGTCGGGCGTCCAGCCGCGTGCCTGCCGTTGGGCCCGTTCGACCTTCCACGGCGGCATACCCAGGCTGCTCGCCAGCTGGTACGGGCTGCCTCTGCCGGCCGAGGCGACCCGGGCGACGGTACGGATCCCGTCGGCCAGCGCATCGGCGATCGGCACCGGATCCACCCCCACGTGCAGGGCCCAGCGCAATGCCTCCAGGGCGCCCGGAAGGTCACCGACCATCGTGGCGTCGGCCACGGTGAAGCCGCTCACCTCGACCCGGCCCCGGTAGTACCGGGCGACGGTGTCGGCGCCGATCCGACCGTCGGTGTCGGCGATCAGCTGGGAGCAGGCCGCGGCGAGTTCCCGCAGGTCGTTGCCGACCGCCGCGATCAGCGCCTCGGCGGCGTCGTCGGTGCACCGTCCGCCGGCCCGACGGAACTCCTCCCGGACGAACGCCACCCGGTCCCGGTGCCCCTTGAGCTTCGCCGCCGGCACGATCTGGGCACCGGCCGACTTCAGTCCGTCGGCGAACGCCTTCCCCTTGGCCGCACCGAGGTGCTGCACGACGAGCTGCACGTCCGGATCGGGGTGCTTCGCGTACGCCAGCAGGGCCGCGACCAGGTCCTTGCGGGCGTCCTGACCGGAGCGCAGGACCAATACCCGGCGCCCGCCGAACAGCGACGGGCTGAGCATCTCGTCGATCTCGCCGACGGTGAGTTGGCCGGCCTGGTACTCGCGGACGTCCACGTCCGGCTCGGCGGCCCGGGCGGTGGCGACGGTTTCGGCCACCGCACGCGTGGCGAGCAGCTCCTCGTCGCCGAGGACGAGCACAATAGGAGCGGCACTGGCGGCGGTCACGCCGCCCATATTCGCACGCTCGGCGGTGCGGTCCAGCGTGGTCGCCGGCTGTGTACGGGCGGACCCCGCACACAGTGCAAATCCAGACATATACCTGATTCCACAGTTTTTACCGCGAATCGGTATCGGTTCACGGCTTTGTCCGGCCCAACTCCACGCCCCCCGCTCACCACCGCCAGCCCGGACGGCCCGACCACCGCCGCGATGTCCCCGTCCGTGTCGGTACGCAGCACCCGCGCCCCACCGCGACTCAGCCGGGCCAGCACCACCTCGCTCGGGTGGCCGTAGGTGTTGCCCACCCCGACCGGTACCAGAGCGACTGCAGGGCGGACCGCGTCCAGAAAGGCCGGATCCTGGTATGCGCTGCCATGGTGGGCGACCTTGAGCACGTCGGCCCGCAGCCCACCCGGCGGTGGTCGCTCCAGCAGCGCCCGCTGTTCCTCGGTCTCGGCGTCCCCGGTCAGCAGGATCCGTACCCCGGCGACCGTGGCGAGCACCACCAGCGAGTTGTTGTTCGGGTCCGACCGCGTCCCCCGCATCGGATAGGGCGGGCCGACCACGAGCAGGTCGGTCACGCCGGAGCGGTAGCGCCACCCGGCCGGCGCCGCCACCAGTGGGGTGCGCCCGGTGGCCGCGGCGTCGTGCACCAGGTCCCGTCCGGTCGCCGGCTCGGGCCACTGCGGAGTCAGCACCAGGTCGACCCGCCGGCCACGGAACACGCCCGCGACGCCGCCGGTGTGGTCGACGTGGAGGTGGCTGACCACCAGCAGCGGCACCCGACGCACGTCGAGTCGGCGCAGGCAGGCGTCGACCGCCGCCGGATCCGGGCCGGCGTCGACCACGATCGCCCGGCCCGCCGCCACCGGCAACACCACAGCATCGCCCTGACCGACCGCACAGACCGCGATCACCCATCCCTTCGGCGGCCACCCGGGCGCGATCACCCGCACCGGAACCGTACCGAGCACGACCGCGACGGTGGCCACCGCCACCAGTCGGCGCACCATCGGCCGCCGGGCCGCGACCAGCAGCAGCACGGTCAGCACCGCCAGCAGCAGTGCGCCGGTGACCCCACCCGGCCACGGCAGGTTGCCCGCCGGCATCCGGGCCCCGTACCGGGCCACGAGCACCAGCCACCACGCCGGCCAGTGGGCCAGCCAGGCGATGGCCTCGGCGCCGGCCGGCCAGATCGGCGACACCATCGCGGCCACCACACCGAGGATCGTCGCCGGCGCGATCGCCGGCACCGCGAGCAGGTTGGCGGGCACCGCGACCAGGCTGACCACACCCGACAGACCGGCGATCACCGGCGAGCAGGCCAGTTGGGCGGCGGCCGGCACCGCCAACGCCTCCGCCGCCCCCGGCGGCACGCCCCGCCGCCGCAGTCCGTCCCGCCATGCCGGCGCCAGCAGCAGCAGACCACCGGTGGCCAGCACCGACAGTGCGAAACCAGCGTCGCCGGCCAGGTCGGGGTCGACCAGCACCAGCACGGCCACCGCCGCGGCCAGTGCCGGCGTCGCCGCCCGGGACCGACCGGCGGCCAGCGCGGCGAGCCCGATCGCGCCCATGGTGGCCGCACGGACCACGCTCGGCGACGGCCGGACCAGGATGACGAAGCCCACCAGGGCCAGCCCGCAGAGCCCGGCGGCCAGTAGCGGACCGGCACGGGCCCAGCGGGCCAACAGCAGCACCGCCCCGACCACGATCGCCACATTGGATCCGGAGACCGCGTTGAGATGGGTCATGCCGGTGGCCCGGAAGTCCTCCTCCACCGTGTCCGGGAGCCGGCTGGTGTCGCCGACGACCAGCCCCGGCAGCAGTCCACCCGGCTCGTCGGGCAGCGGCGCGCAGGCTTGTTGCAGGCCGGCCCGGAGCAGGCCGGCGGCCCGTTGCAGCGGCGAGGGCGCCCCGTGCGGTCGGGGCGGGCCGTCGGCGGTGAGCACCGCGGCGGTCAGGTCGCCGCCGCGCGGTTCGGCCAGGCGCCCGTCGGCCGTCAGCCGTTGCCCGGGCAGCAGCCCGCGCCAGGCCGGGTCGTCGGCCAGCACCAGGACGCGGGCCGGCGCGGTGACCCGCTGGTGCGCCGGGCCGGTCACGGTCACCAACCTGGCGCGGACCAGCAGGGTGGGCGGGCGCCCCACGATGCCGCCGCGGACCGGCCGGGGATCGTCCCGGACGACCAGTTCGATGGTGACCCGGGCCCGCTCGTCGACAAGCGTGCGCAGCGCCTCGGCGTCGCGTACGGCGAGGCGGGAGGAGGTCGCGGCGCCGCCGCAGAGCACCCCGATCAGGATCGCCACCGCGATCCACCCGTAGCGCCGCGGGAACGGACCCGGACGGCCGGCGATCCCCAGCAGGTGCAGGGTCGTCAGCACGGCGAGCCCCGCTGCGACGGCCGCCACCAGCAGGGTCCGCCGGACGTCGAGGTGCAACCCGGCCAGGGCGGTGAGCCAGGCCGACACGGCCAGCCCGGCCAGCCGGAGATCGGGCGTCGCGCCCTGCGGTACAACGATCATCTCAGCCGCCCGGGTCACGGTTGTGCCACCCGCGCGGACGGTGGCCGCGACGCTGCCGGTCGGCTCGACTGCGGGTGTTCCGCGCGCCGTCACACCGTCACCAGGTCTTTGAGCTGTTCGTACCGCGCGTCACCGATGCCGGTGACCTGGCGCAGGTCGCCTACGGTCCGGAACCCACCGTGCTGATCGCGGTGCTCGATGATGCGCCGGGCGAGCACCGGCCCGACGCCGGGCAGCGTCTCGAGCTGGGCCGACGTCGCGGTGTTCAGGTTGACCCGGCTCCCGCTGGCGGGATCGGCGCCCACCACCGGTCCACCGGCCTGTGGCACTCCCGGCGGTGGGGTGGGTGCCGGTACCCCGACCAGGATGAGTTCACCGTCGGTGACCTTCCGGGCCGGGTTGAGCAGGGCCACGTCCCCCCCGGTCAGGGCGCCGCCGGCCGCCTCGATCGCGTCGGCGACCCGCGCGCCGGCCGGGACGCGTACCAGGCCGGGTCGGCGCACCTTGCCGGCCACCGCGACGACCAGATCCCCGGCGGGGGTGGCGGTCGGCTCGGCATCGGCCGGAGCCGCCGGGTCGGTGGCCGTGGCGCCGCCGGTCACGGTGACCACCGGCTCCACCTGGGGGCGGGACCGCCAGGCCCAGACGGCACCGGCGAGCACCACCAGGGCGGCCACGGCGGCGAGCGCCCGGACGCCCCGCCGGCCCGGGTCGAAGGCGCCCGGCCCCGGCAGCCGCGAAGCCGGTGCCGCCTCGGCCGCCGGTTCCTCCGGGGCCACGTCGGGTCCGGCGGCGCGACCCCACCCGGCGGGGTGCTCCGGATCGGCGACGGGTTCCGGACCGGCCGTCGACCACGGGGGCCGCCGGGGTGTGGGTGAGGTCGAGGCCGGTGCCGCCTCCGGCATCAGCCGCCGGGGTGTGGGTGGGGTCGAGGCCGGTGCCGCCTCCGGCATCAGCCGCCGGGGTGTGGGTGGGGTCGAGGCCGGTGCCGCCTCCGGCATCAGCCGCCACAGTCGCTGCCGGGCCGCCGTCTCCTCGTCGTTGGACACGGCGCGAGGCTAGGCCGCACCGGCCGGGCCGCGCCGACTCCGCGGCCCTCCCCTGTGGATGGCGCGTGGACTGTGGACAACGCCCTGATCATGCCGGAATCTGCTACCGGTGTACGCCCGCGCGGGTCCTGGGCAGTTCCGTCGGCCGACGGATCAGCGAGCTTCCGGGTCCAGACCGAGCGCGGCGCGGCCGCCGTCCACCGGCAGGGTGACGCCGTTGACGAAGCTCGCCGCCGGTGACAGCAGGTACGCCACCGCCTCGGCGATGTCCTGCGGCTGACCGATCCGGCCCACCGGATGCAGCCGGGCCAGGTCGGCCTCGACCTGCCGGGCGTGCGCCGACTCCTGGGCGGCGAGGAACGCCTCGTGCCGTTCGGTCGCCACCGAGCCGAGCGCGACCGCGTTGGCCCGGATGCCGTGCTGGCCGTACTCCACCGCCAGGGCGCGGGTCAGCCCCTCGATGGCCGCCTTCGCCGTGGCGTACGGCAGGCACCCCGGCACCGGGCGGCTCGCCTGGTGGAGGAGATGTTCACGATGGCGCCCGCGGTTCCGGCGGCGAGGAAACGGCGTACGGCGGTGGCGGCCCCGACCACGGCGGGACGCAGGTTACGGGTGATCAGGTCGACCACCTCACCGACCGGAGCCTCGTGCACGGAGGCGTCCCGGAACACGGCGGCGTTGTTCACCCAGCCGCTCATCGGCTGGACCCGCTCCGCCAGATCGGCAGCACGGTCGGCGACGCCCTCGTCAGCAGCGTCACCGATCACCGTGACCAGCCGATCCCGGTACGGATGCCGCTGGACCCAGGACACCGCGTCCGCGTCACGTTCGATCACCACGACGACCGTTCCGCCGCCGACCAACCGTTCGACGATCCCTCGCCCGACGCCGCGCCCGCCTCCGGTCACCACACAGGACACCGCACGCCCCCTTTCTCCCGTCCCATCCTCCCGCGCCCGCTCCACCCGCCGACCGCACCCGCCTGGTCGCCCTTCGCCCGGCAGTTGTCGAAACCCGGGTGGCAGCGGCGGGCCGCGGGTCAGGCCGGGTGGCGGTGGGTGACGATGCAGGCGAGGCCGGGCCCGGCGTGGGCGGCGACGGCAGCGCCGGCCTCGGAGACGTACGCGTCGTGCAGGCGGTCGCCGAGCCGGGCGGTCAGCGCCCCGAGCAGGTCTTCGGCGCGTCGCGGTGCGGCGAGATGGTGTACGGCGACGTCGACCTGCGCGTCGCCGGCCGCCTCCACGGCCAGGTCGACCAGTCGTGCCACACCCCGGCTGGCGGTGCGCACCTTGTCCCGCAGCACGATGCCGCCGTCGGGCATGTACAGGATCGGCTTGACCGACAATGCCGTACCGAGCAGCGCCTCGGCGGCGTTGATCCGGCCACCCCGGCGCAGGAACTCCAGCGTGTCCACGTAGAAGAAGATGGTCGTGCGACCGACGGCGGCTACAGCGGCGTCCCGTACCCCGGCCAGGTCGGCGCCGTGCGCGGCGGCCCGGGCGGCGGCGATCGCCGGGAAGCCCAGGCCCATGCCGCAGGAGCGGCTGTCGACCACGCTCACCCGGCCGTCGAACCGCGCGGCGGCCAGTTGCGCGGCTTCGACGGTGCCGGAGAGCCCGGCCGACAGGTGCACCGACACGACCCCCTCCGCGCCGGCCGCCAGCAGATCCCGGTAGGTACGGGCGAACTGTTCGGGTGCGGGGCGGGAGGTACTCACCGACACCCGCCGGGCGGTCAACGCTTGGGTGGCGTCCGCCGGGGAGGTGTCCACCCCCTCCAGCCCTTCGACACCGTTGAGCACGACGGTCAGCGGTACCACGGTGAGCCGGTACGCCGGCAGCAGCTCAGCGGGAAGGTAGGCGGTGGAGTCGGTCACGACCGCGACGGGCATGCCCGGCACGGTAGCTGATCGCTGGTCAGACCGGCTCGGCGGAGACCGGTGCGGCCGGTACGGCCGGCGCCACGGGCGTGACCGGCGCGCTGATCGGGCCGACGTTGTGCGCACGCAGGTGCCAGCCGCGGTCGAGGTCGTGGCGCAGTTCGGTCCAGTGGCAGTTGCGCAGCGAGCCGATGGTGCGCAGCACGTCGTGTTCCCAACCGAGCAGGTGACCGCAGCCCTGCCGGGCCGCGCCGCCGTGGGTGGCGATCACGATCGTGCCCCCGGCGGCCTCGTCGGCGGCCTCCTGCAACGCGGTGCCGACCCGCTTGCCCAGCTCACCGAGGGGCTCGATGTCCGCGCCCGGGTCCGGGTCACCGGCCCGCCAGCGGGCGAACTCAGCGGGGAAACGCTCGGCGGCCTCGGTGAGCAGGAGCCCCTGCCAGCGACCGAAGTGGCGTTCCCGCAGCCGGGCGTCGGAGCGCACCGGCAGGCCGGTGAGGGCGGCCAGCGCGGCGGCGGTGTCGGCCGCGCGGCTCAGGTCGCTGGCGACGACGGCATCCGGACGCAGCGCGGCGAGCAGCGGCGCGGCGGTCCGCGCCTGCTCCCGACCAAGGTCGTTGAGCGCCACGTCGGTCTGTCCCTGCACCCTGCTGGCGGCGTTCCAGTCGGTGTTGCCGTGCCGCCAGATGACCAGCCGGGTCACTCGCCCGATCCGGCACCGGCCTCGGCGGAGGCCAGGTCGCGGTCGACGAACGGGATGGTCGGGCAGTCCTTCCAGAGCCGGTCGAGGGCGTAGAACTCGCGCTCCTCGGTGTGCTGGACGTGCACCACGATGTCGACGTAGTCGAGCAGCACCCAGCGGCCACCGCGCTCGCCCTCGCGCCGGATCGGCTTGGCCTTCTCCGGCAGTTCGAGCAGCGCCTCTTCGACGGCGTCGACGATGGCCAGCACCTGGCGCTCGTTCGGCGCCGCGGCGAGCAGGAACGCGTCGGTGATGGCGAGTTGGTCACCCACGTCGATGATGACGATGTCCTGAGCCTTCTTGTCGGCCGCGGCCTGGGCCGCGGCGATCGCCAGCTCGTGGGCGCGTTCGGAAACTGTCACCGTTCTCCTTCGATCAACCGTGCGATACGTCAAGCCTCTCACACGGCCCGGAATCTCGACCCGCCAGTTTCAGCCCGAGACCGGCACGACCCACCCGATAAGCACCCAGATCACACCTGGTAGAGGCGCCGTTTCGCGATGTACTGCACCACACCGTCCGGCACCAGGTACCAGATCGGCTCGCCCCGGATCACCCGCGCGCGACAGTCGGTGGACGAGATCGCCATCGCCGGCACCTGCACCAGGCTGACCGTGTCGGCGGGCAGGTGGGCGTCGGTCAGCTCGAACCCCGGCCGGGTCACCCCGATGAAGTGGGCAAGCTCGAAGATCTCGTCCAGGTCCTTCCAGCTGAGGATCCGGGCCAGGGCGTCCGCGCCGGTGATGAAGAACAGCTGGGCCTTCGGGCCGTACACGGCATGCAGGTCGCGCAGGGTGTCGACGGTGTACGTGGGGCCGCCACGGTCGATGTCCACCCGGCTGACCTGGAACCGGGGGTTCGACGCGGTGGCGATCACCGTCATCAGGTAACGGTCCTCGGCGGAGCTGACCGGAAGATCCTCTTTCTGCCACGGCTGACCGGTCGGCACGAAGATCACTTCGTCGAGCCCGAACCGGTCCGCGACCTCGCTCGCCGCCACGAGGTGCCCGTGATGGATCGGGTCGAACGTCCCGCCCATGATCCCGACCCGCCGGATGTCGTCCGTCACCCCATGATCGTAGTCCGAGCGAGCCTCACCTCGGGCCGGACAGTGACCGGCAGCACCCGTCCGGCCACCACGGGTCAGCCACTCACCGCGGCCACCGCAGTCCGTGCCACCAGCGCCCGGCGCAGGTCGTCGTCGGCGTCGGTGACCACCCGGCGCAGGCCCTGCGTGAGGTCGTCGCGGGCCAGCAACGCCGCGGCCTCGTCCCGGGTCGCCCGGGTAACGGCGTAACGGGGGAAGGCCAGCTTCGCGACCTCCTCGGCCACCCAGGGGGTACGCAGCCGAGCAGCGGCCGGCTGGTCGGTGAAGTAGCGTGCCACGTAGTCCACGGTCAGCTCCGCCTGCTCGGGCTGCCAGAAACCCGCCGCGGTCGCCTCGACCAGCCGGTTGGACAGCTCCGTGCTCGCCACGATGATCTCCCAGGCGGCCTGCTTGGCCGCGGGGTCGGGCAACGCCGCCCGCCACCGGGCCGCGCGCTCCGCGCCGGTGGCGCTCGGATCGGCGGCGGCCTCCGCCGCGATCTCGGGCTCCCCGGCCGCGCCCAGCACCACCAGCCGACCGAGGACCGACCAGCGCAACTCGGTGTCCACGGCCAGTCCGTCCGGTACACCCCGACCGGCGAGCCAACCGGCGAGCAGCTCGACATCGATGGTCGCACCGATCAGGCCACGCGCCGCGGCCAACTGCAACGAGCCCCCCGGCGCAGCGCCGTCGAGCAGCCGTCGGCAGGCTTCGGCGATCACGGCCAGCGATGCCTGCCGCGCCGACGGGTCGAGGTAGCGGTCGACCAGCGACCGGCTCAGCGCCAACACGTCCTCCGCGATGATCACCTCGGTCTCGGCGGGCAGCGCCGCCCCGATCAGGTCGACCAGAGCGGTCACCGGCCGCTCGCCGTCGGTCGCCGCGTCCAGCGCCTCGCCCCACAGCAACGCCCGGGGCAACGGGTCGGCCAGCCGGGGCAGCAGCAGCCGCACGGCGTCGGCCGAGGCGGAGTCGAGCCGGATCTTGGCGAAGGTGAGGTCACCGTCGTTGGGTAGCAGGACGGCGGCGGCCGGCGCACCGACGAACTCGGCAAGGACGGTACGACCACCGTCGTGCTTCGGATCCAGGTCGACCTCGACCCGGTCGGCGGTGCCGTCGACGGAGTACCGGCCGACCCCGATGCGGTGCGGACGCAGCACCGGATGGGTCGCCGGTGCGCTCTGCCCGATGGCCACCTCGGTATAGCGCCCGTCGGCGTCGACCGCCACCTCGGCCCGCAGGGTGTTGACCTGAGCGGCGCGCAGCCAGCTCTGCGCCCAGTCGCCCAGATCCCGGCCGCTGGCCTCGGAGAGGCTGGTCAGCAGGTCCGCCAGGGTGGCGTTGCCGAACCGGTGCCGGGAGAAGTGGTCGTTCAGCCCGGCCAGGAACGGCTCGTCGCCCAGCCACGCCACCAGCTGCCGCAGCACGCTGGCGCCCTTGGCGTACGAGATGCCGTCGAAGTTCAGCAACGCCTCGGCGGCGTCGGTGACCTGTTCCGGCGCCACCGGATGAGTGGAGGGGCGCTGGTCGGCGGCGTACCCCCACGCCTTGCGCCGCAGGGCGAAGGTCGTCCACGCCTGGTCGAACCGGGTCGCCTCGGCGGTGACCCGGGTGCCCAGGTACTCCGCGAACGACTCGTTCAACCACAGGTCGTCCCACCAGCGCATGGTGACCAGGTCACCGAACCACATGTGCGCCATCTCGTGGGCGATGGTGGTGGCCCGCAACTCACGCTCGGTGTCGGTGACCGCCGAACGGAAGACATAGTCGTCCCGGAAGGTGACCAGGCCGGGATTCTCCATCGCACCGGCGTTGAACTCCGGCACGAACGCCTGGTCGTACTTGCCGAACGGGTAGCGCTCGGCGAACAGTTCGTGGAACCGGTCCAGGCACTGCTTCGTGACCGTGAAGATCTCCTCCGCGTCGGCGTCAAGGTGCTCGGCCAGGGACCGTCGGCAGTAGACCCCGAGCGGAATGCCGTCGTGGCTGTCCCGGCGTACGTGCCAGGGGCCGGCGACCAGCGTGAACAGGTACGTCGAGATGGGCAGGGTGGGTGCGAACTCCCAGCGCCCCGGGATCGGGTTGGCCGCCACCTCGGCGTTGGCCGCGACCGTCCAGTCCGCCGGGGCGGTGACCGTGAGGGTGACCGGCGCCTTCAGGTCGGGCTGGTCGAAGGCGGCGAAGATGCGCTGCACGTCGTCCAGGAAGGACATCGCGTACAGGTAGGTCGCGCCGTCGGCGGGGTCGACGAACCGGTGCATCCCCTCGCCGGTGTTGGTGTACGCCATCTCCGCGTCCACGGTCAGGGTGTTCTCCTCGACCAGCCCGGTCAGCGCCAGCCGGTTGTCGTCCAGCCCGGCCGGGTCGAGGTCGGCGCCGTTGAGGCGTACCGCCAGCAGTCTCGCGGGCTTGACCTCGACGAAGCTCGCGCCGCCGGTGGCCCGGAACCGGATCGTGACGTGCGAGCGGAACCGCTCACCGCCGCCGGTGAGGTCGAGGTCCACGTGATAGGACACGACGGCGATCGACGCGCCACGCGCGGTCGACTCTGCACGGGTCAGGCTCGGCATCCGCTTATCCTGCCGGATGGGGCGGCCACCGGGCCTCCCCATTTCCCCTGACGCTGGAGGACTGGACCCATGACAACGCACCCCAAGGGCGACTTCGACCTCTCCCGCGCGGTCTGGCAGCGGGCCGAAGGCGACACCTCCGAGGCCGCGGTGGAGGTCGCCTTCGTCGACGACCTGATCGGCATGCGCAACTCCGCCGAACCGGACGGCCCGGTGCTGGTCTTCACCCAGGCCGAGTGGGACGCCTTCGTCGCGGGCGCCCAGGACGGTGAGTTCGACCTGGACTGACCCGGTCGCCGCGACGCCCCGGTCGGTGGGTCCGCCCGCCGTGCCGGACCGGGGCGGGCCACTAGACCTGGTCACCGTCGCCCCAACCCAGTCCGCCTGGACCGGGCGCGTGGTGGAACCCGGGATGACCGGCGACGTCGACGCACCGCTCGGCGTCGGGACCGACCGCGCCACAGAACAGCCGCTCGGCCCGCTGCCAACCGTCGGCCGGGGACAGCGCGCAGCCGCCGAGCACCAACTCGGGACGCAACAGGCTCAGCGCCTCCGCGTACCCCACCGCGGTCTCCCGGGCGGCGGCCAGGTCGGGCGCGACGAAGCCCAGGTGCGCGGTGTAGCGGCGATCGGGGCGCGTCGCCCGCCGGGGCGCCGCGACCAGCGGCGGATCCCCGCCGGGCAGTGCGCCGAGCATCCGCCGCCAGTACGTCGACCTGTTGTCCCGCATCCGTCCTCCCCGTGGCCACCCCGACCCGGCTGCCCGCCGCCGGCGCGCCGGCCGCCCCGAGCCGGGCGAACTGCCACGGACGGATGGCCGACGTGGTGCCGCCACCGCGTTGGGCAGTGGCGCCACGAGACCAGGAAACCAGGTTCGTCGGCCCCGGGGAGGGGCCAGCCGGGCCACCGGTGGTCAGGCCGGATGCAGGACCGTACGCAGACACCCGTCCTGCTTCCGCTCGAAGATCTGGTAGCCGCGCGCCCACGCCTGATCGGCCGTTTCGCTGCGGGATCCGTCCGGCGGCCGACAGAATTGAGGATCAGCGGGTCAGCGAGCCCGCCAGTCACGGTTGCCGCACCTCGCCGCCCCGGCGGCCGCGGACGTGTCCGGGATCCACAGAGGTGACATCGATGGCGCATCAGTCAGGCCGCAGCCGGACCCGCCGCAGCCCGGTCCAACTCGCCGCCCTGGCGGTGGCGGTCCTCTTCCTGGTTCTCGGCGTGGCGGGTTTCGTCCCCGGCATCACCACCGGCTACGGCGAGATGACCTTCGCCGGGCACCACTCGGAGGCGAAGCTACTCGGCATCTTCCAGGTCTCGATCCTGCACAACCTGCTGCACCTCGGCTTCGGCCTGGCCGGTCTGGTGCTGGCCCGCCGGGTGGCCGGCGCCCGGCTCTTCCTGGCCGGCGGAGGCGCGGTATACCTCGCCCTGTGGCTGTACGGGTGGGCCACCGAGGACGAGAGCGCGGCCAACTTCATCCCGGTCAACGGCGCCGACGACTTCCTGCACCTGGGACTCGGCTTCGGCATGCTGGCCCTGGGCCTGCTGCTCTCCAACAACACCGGTACCGGTGGCCGGCTGGACACCCCGATCGACCGCCCCTGACAGCCCCGGCCGGGTGCCGGCGCGAAACCGCCCGTCGAGGGCAGCCTCGCACCGGCACCGGCGGAACTACTTCGCTACTCGGCGTCGACCTCGTCGGGCGTCGCCGCCTCGGCGTCGCTGCGTGTCGGGGCGATCTCGTCCGCGGGCCGCTGCCGGCGCGCCTTGCGGGCCGCCAGCCGCTCGGCCGCACTGGGCCGGGTGATCTGCTCCTCCAGCCGCACGTCCCGCCCCCGGGCCCCGGGTACGAACTCGACCCCGGCGAAGAGCGTCGGCTGCCAGTCGAACTCCCGCTCGCCGATGCGGACCAGGTCACCCGGCTGGGCACCGGCCTTGGCCAGTTGGTCCTCGACGCCGAGGCGAGCCAGCCGGTCGGCGAGATAGCCGATCGCCTCGTCGTTGTCGAAGTTCGTCTGGCGCACCCACCGCTCGGGGCGGACACCCCGCACCGTGTACGAGCCGTCCGGTTCCGCCTCGATGGTGAAGCCGGCGTCGTCGACCGCCTTGGGTCGAAGCACGACCCGGGTCGGCTCGGCGGGCGCCACGACCGAACGCGACTGCTCCACCAACTCCGCCATCGCGTAGACGAACTCCTTCAGCCCTTCGCGGGTGGCCGCCGACACCTCGAAGGCCCGCAGGCCGCGCGCCTCCAGGTCGGGCCGGACGATCTCGGCCAGATCCCGTCCATCGGGCACGTCGACCTTGTTCAGCGCGACCAACCGCGGCCGGTCCGCCAGACCGCCGTACGCGGCCAACTCCGCCTCGATGGTGTCGATGTCGGCCAGCGGGTCCCGACCCGGCTCCAGGGTGGCGGTGTCGATCACGTGCACCAGCACGGCGCAACGCTCGACGTGCCGCAGGAACTCCAGGCCCAGCCCCTTGCCGGTGGCCGCGCCGGGGATCAGACCGGGTACGTCGGCGACCGTGAAGGTGTGGTTGTCGACCCGCACCACGCCGAGGTTCGGCACCAGCGTGGTGAACGGGTAGTCGGCGATCTTCGGCTTGGCCGCGGAGATCACCGAGATCAGCGACGACTTGCCGGCCGACGGGAAACCCACCAGGCCGACGTCGGCGACGCTCTTGAGCTCCAGCACCACGTCGAGCTGTTCGCCCGGCTCGCCGAGTTCGGCGAAGCCGGGTGCCTTGCGGCGGGCGTTGGCCAGCGAGGCGTTGCCCCGGCCACCCCGGCCACCCCGGGCCACCTCGAAGGTGGTCCCGGCGCCCACCATGTCGGCCAGCACGGTGCCGTCCGGGGTCTGCACCACCGTACCGTCGGGCACCTTGAGGACCAGGTCCGCGCCGTTGGCGCCGTCCCGGTTGGAGCCGGCGCCACCCCGACCGTTGGCCGCCTTGACGTGCGGGCGGAAGTGGAAGTCGAGCAGCGTGTGCACCTGCGCGTCGACCACCAGCGAGACGCTGCCGCCGTGTCCGCCGTTGCCCCCGTCGGGGCCGCCGAACGGCTTGAACTTCTCCCGGTGGATCGAGACACAGCCGTGCCCGCCGTCGCCGGCCTGCAGGTGCAGGACGACCCGGTCAACGAACGTAGTCACGCCGCAATCCTTCCAGCGGGGCCACCCCCGCGCATGAAAAGGCGAAGCGGGCCGGGACATCAGGTCCACGGCCCGCTTACGCCGGAGAGCTACTGCTGCGGCACGATGCTGACGGTCTTGCGACCGCGCCGGGTGCCGAACTGGACCGCACCGGCGGCCAGCGCGAAGAGCGTGTCGTCGCCGCCGCGGCCGACCAGGTCACCGGGGTGGAACTTGGTGCCACGCTGCCGGACGATGATCTCGCCCGCGCTGACGACCTGACCACCGAAGCGCTTCACGCCGAGTCGCTGGGCCGCGGAGTCCCGGCCGTTACGCGAGCTGGACGCACCCTTTTTGTGAGCCATCTTGAGACGACCTACTTCCCGCTGGAGATGCCGGTCACCTTGACCTGGGTCAGCGGCTGGCGGTGACCCTGGCGCTTGTGGTAGCCGGTCTTGTTCTTGAACTTGTGGATCCGGATCTTCGGGCCCTTGGTGTGCGCGGCGATCTCGCCGGACACCTCGACCTGCGCGAGCTTCGCCGCGTCGGTCACCAGGTCGTCACCGTCGACGAGGAGCACCGCGGCGAGCTTCACCGCGTCGCCGGGAGCACCGACGAGCTTCTCGACCTCGATCACGTCGCCTTCGGCGACCTTGTACTGCTTGCCGCCGGTCTTGACGATCGCGTACATCGGAGGCGCACTCCCTGTCGTTGAGGCTGCTAGCGTCTTTTCCCACCGTTGCCGGTCGGTCGTCCCCACGGCGGCTCGCCGGGTAGCAGAGGCACGGCGGCGCGGGCACGCGGGAACTCGGCACACAAGGGTGCGCCGCAGGCAAGCGTACGCCATGGTCGTCCCCGACCCCAAACCGGCCCCCACGCGACGAGCCCGGCGGGCGAGCACCCCGCGCACACGACGCGGCCCCTCCCGGATGGCGTTCGCCGCCCGGGAGGGGCCGTCGATGCGTACGGCCGCTCAGGGCCGGGTACGGCGACGCGCGCCACCCCGGCGGGACCGACGGCGCCCGCCGCCGGCCTCGCCGCCGTCGTCCTCGTCGCCCTCGGCGAGCGCGTCGGGGTCGTCCGGCGCCGCCAACCGGGCCGACTCGCCCTGCTGGCTGTCGGCGATGTCCGGCGCCGACGGCGTCTCCGTCTCGTACCGCGACAGGTCGTAGCCCATGGTGTCGTGGTAGTCGGCGTCCGCGGCGCTCGTGTTGTCGACCTCGGCGACCTCCACCACGGTCCGCTCGGCCTGGGCACCCTTGCGCGCCCGACGGCGGGAGGATCCGCTCGGCTGCTCCACCGCCGGGACGCCGGCCGAGGCCACCGCCTTGACCTTGTCACCAGCAGCACCGGCGGCGCGCGGCTTCTCCGGCACCGGCTCGGTGTGGACGATCAGACCCCGGCCCTTGCAGCACTCGCAGGTCTCGCTGAACGCCTCCAACAGGCCGGCGCCGATCCGCTTACGGGTCATCTGCACCAGGCCCAGCGACGTGATCTCGGTGACCTGGTGCTTGGTACGGTCCCGGCCCAGGCACTCGGTCAGCCGGCGCAGCACCAGTTCCCGGTTCGACTCCAACACCATGTCGATAAAGTCGATCACCACGATGCCGCCGATGTCCCGCAGCCGCAGCTGGCGGACGATCTCCTCGGCCGCCTCCAGGTTGTTGCGGGTGACCGTCTCCTCCAGGTTGCCGCCGGCACCGGTGTACTTACCGGTGTTCACGTCGACCACGGTCATCGCCTCGGTCCGGTCGATCACCAGGTGACCGCCCGAGGGCAGGAAGACCTTGCGGTCCAGCCCCTTGAGGATCTGCTCGTCGATGCGGTACTCGGCGAAGACGTCCGTGGTGCCCACGTGCCGGCGCAGCCGGGCGACCAGGTCCGGCGAGACGTGCGACAGGTACGACTCGACCATGTCGTACGACTGGTCGCCCTCGATCACCAGATCGCGGAAGTCCTCGTTGAACAGGTCGCGGACCACGCGGATGACCAGGTCCGGCTCCTCGTAGAGCAGCACGGGCGCGCCACCCTCGGTGGCCTTGGCCTGGATGTCCTCCCACTGCGCCTGGAGCCGCTTCACGTCCCGGGCCAGTTCGTCCTCGCTGGCGCCCTCGGCCGCGGTCCGGACGATCACCCCGGCGCCGTCGGGCACCAGCTTCTTCAGCGCGTCCCGCAGCCGCTTGCGCTCGGTGTCCGGCAGCTTGCGGCTGATCCCCGAGGCGTTGCCGCCCGGCACGTAGACCAGGTGCCGGCCGGAGAGCGCGATATGGCTGGTCAGCCGGGCACCCTTGTGCCCGATCGGGTCCTTGGTGACCTGCACAAGCACCGAGTCGCCGGACTTGAGCGCCTGCTCGATCGAACGGGCCCGCCCCTCCAGACCGGTGGTGTCCCAGTTGACCTCGCCGGCGTACAGCACCGCGTTGCGGCCCCGGCCGATGTCGACGAACGCCGCCTCCATGCTGGGCAGCACGTTCTGCACCTTGCCGAGGTAGACGTTGCCGGCCATCGTGCCGGACGAGTTGCGGGTGACGTAGTGCTCGACCAGCACGCCGTCCTCGAGCACGGCGATCTGGGTACGGTCGCCCCGCTGGCGTACCGCCATCACCCGGTCGACCGCCTCCCGGCGGGCCAGGAACTCGGACTCACTGAGGATCGGCGGGCGGGTCCGACGCTGCTCACGACCGTCCCGGCGGCGTTGCCGCTTGGCCTCCAGCCGGGTCGAGCCGGAAACGCCCTGCACCTCGTCGACCGTCCGACGCGGCTCCCTGATCTTCACCACCGTCGGCACGCCGTCGTCGGCGCCGCCGTCGGTGTCCCCGGCGCCCCGCCGCCGACGCCGCCGACGGCGCCGGGTCAGCCCGTCGCCACCCTCGGCCTCGTCGCCGTCCTCGTCCGCCTCGGCCTCGTCGGCCTCCGCCTGGACGGCCTCTTCGGCTTCGTCGTCCTCAGCGTCCTCGCTGTCCTCGGCACCGCCCTTGCCCCGGCCCCGGCCCCGGCGGCCACGGCGGCGACGCCGCCGGCCGGAAGCGGTCTCGTCGTCCTCGTCCTCGTCCTCGACGGCCTCCTCGGCCGGCTCGGCGGGCTCCTCCTCGACCTCGACGGCCACCACGGGTTCGGCCTCCCGGCGGCCCCGACGGCGGCGACGGGTCGGTTCGGCCCGCTCCTCCTCGGCGGCCTCCTCCTCGACCGAGGCCGCGGCAGCCGCTGCTGCGGCGGCGGCGCGAGCGGTGATCTCCTCCGGCGCCATGAACAGCACGGCGGGCGGGGTGAGCGCGGCCCGGCGCCGGCGGGACCGGGGCTCGACGGCCGGCGCCTGCTCCTCGGCCGCGGCTCGCGGCGCCGGCTCGGCGGCGTCCTCGTCGCCCGGCAGCGGGGCAGCATTCCCGGCCGGCGCGACAGCGGCACCGAAAGCGGTACCGGCGGCCGGCGGCTCGGTCGCGGGGGGCTCGACGGCCGGCGGCTCGGCGTGTTCCTCGGCTGCCGGCTCGGCCTGGTCCTCGGCTGCCGGCTCGGCCACCGCGGGCGTCGCCTTCCTGCGCCGGGTCCGGGTCACCTTGACCGGCGGTACGACGTCACCGGCGGCGGCTTCGACCTCGGCCGCGGCCAACGGCTCCTCGGCGGCCTTCGCGGTGGTGGCCTTGCGCCGCCGACGGGTGGTCTTCGGCGCGGCGTCGAGGTCACCGGAGACCGGGGCGAACACCTCGGCCTGGGGGGCTTCGCCGCTGCCCACGGTCGGAGCGCTGGATGCCTCCACCGGCGCCTCGGTCTGCTCCGGCTGGCCGACCGGGGTGGCCCGGCGCCGGGTGGTCCGCCGCCGGGGTGGCGCCTCGGCGGCAGGCGTACCCAGGTCGGCGGCGCCGCTCACGGTGCCGCCCGCGTCCTGCGGCACGCCGGCCTCCGGCACGACGCCGGCCGCGTCCGGTGGCGCACCGGCTCCGGTCGCCTCACTCGCCGCGCTGGCGGTGCTGTTCTCGGCGGTCTCGGCGGCCGGGTTCAGGCCGGTCCGTTCGCCGCCCTCGGGCTCGTTCTCGAGCATGGACGTTCTCCAGTTCTGGCTTCCCCGGGCGCGGGTGAGCGCTGCCACGCAGGGTTGCCGCAAAGGTGTTTCCCCGGGCGCACGGCGTGCGCGACCGGCGAAGTCTGCCTGCTTGGGCGCCGACCGTCGGTCAGTGCCCGCCGATGGTTGCCCCGTCGCGGTCCGCGTCCAGCGGATCCACGATCGCACCCTGCGTGGTCAGCGTGCCCTGAGCCAGCCGGATCACCTTCGGGGCCACCGGCGGCTCCAGGCCGGCCACCACGCGGAGGCCGGAAAGGACGTCATCGGGTCGTACGGACGGGGTGACCTGCCGCACGACCAGTTCGAGTATCGCACACGGTACGGCCGACGCCCCGGAAGGCGTCACCGATGACGCGCTCACATCGATGGTGATGACCGCGCCGCGGGCGTCGAAGACCCGCCGCCCCTGCTTGGTCATCCGCTCGACCTGCACCTGCTCGGCGGCGCTGAAGGCAGCCACCGCCTTCGCCAACAACTCGGGCTCGACCTGCGGCAACTCGATGCGCCACCGGGACGCCTCGATCCGCTCGGCCAGCCCACCGCCGGTGGCCACCACGGCGTCTAGCACGTCGAGGCCGGGCGAGAGCGCCGCGTCCAACGCCGCGCGCAGGGCCGCCGGATCGACCGGCTCGCGCAGGCCGATCTCCAGGTACTCGGCCTCGCTCGCCACCCCGGTCGGCGCCGCACTGGCGTACGAGATCTTGGGGTGCGGGGTGAAGCCCTGCGAGAAGGCCACCGGCACGCCGGCACGGCGCAGTGCCCGCTCGAACGCCCGGGCGAAGTCCCGGTGGGAGGTGAACCGCAGCGGGCCACGCTTGGCGTACCGGATCCGGACGCGCTGGACGACCGGCGCCTGGCCGCCTTCGGGCTGTGGTCTCTTACTGATCTTCTTGCTCCTCGCTGGCAGACCCGATCAGGTCACTGCTGGGCGCCGGTGGGCAGCTTCAGGCCGTTGACCGGGGTCAACGGGAGCAGCTTCTGGCCGGTCGGGCCAATCTGGATCTCGGTGTCCATGGCCGGGCAGACGCCGCAGTCGAAGCAGGGCGTCCACCGGCAGTCGTCCTGCTCGTACTCGCTGAGCGCGTCCTGCCAGTCCTGCCAGAGCCAGTCCTTGTCCAGGCCCGAGTCCAGGTGGTCCCAGGGCAGGACCTCCAGCTCGTCGCGCTCCCGGGTGGTGTACCAGTCGAGGTCGACCCCGAAGCCGGGCAGCACCTCGGCGGCGGCCTGCACCCAGCGCTGGTACGAGAAGTGCTCGCTCCAGCCGTCGAACCGGCCGCCGTTCTCCCAGACCCGGCGGATCACCGCGCCGACCCGGCGGTCGCCCCGGGAGAGCAGGCCCTCGATCAACGACGGCTCGCCGTCGTGATAGCGGAAACCGATCGCCCGGCCCAGCGAGCGATCCGCGTTGATCGCCTGCTTGAGCAGTCGCAGCCGTCCGTCGATCACCTCCGGCCGCTCCATCGACGCCCACTGGAACGGCGTGTGCGGTTTGGGCACGAACCCGCCGATGGACACGGTGCAGCGGATGTCCTTGGAACCGGTGGCGGCACGGCCGGCCCGGATGACCTCGTGCGCCATGTCGGCGATCTCCAGGACGTCCTCGTCGGTCTCGGTGGGCAGCCCGCACATGAAGTAGAGCTTCACCTGCCGCCACCCGTTGGTGTACGCGGTGACCACCGTACGGATCAGGTCGTCCTTCGACACCATCTTGTTGATGACCTTGCGGATCCGCTCCGACCCGCCCTCCGGGGCAAAGGTCAGACCGGTCCGTCGGCCGTTACGGGACAGCTCCTGGGCCAGGTCGATGTTGAACGCGTCCACCCGGGTCGACGGCAGCGACAGCGACACGTTGGTGCCCTGGTACTGCTCGGCCAGACCGGAGCACATGTCACCGATCTCCGAGTGGTCCGCCGACGACAGCGACAGCAGGCCCACCTCGTGGAAGCCGGAGAACTCCAGCCCCTGCTGGACCATCTGCCCCACGGTGGTGATGGAGCGCTCGCGGACCGGCCGGGTGATCATGCCCGCCTGGCAGAACCGGCAACCCCGGGTGCAGCCCCGGAAGATCTCCACGGCGTACCGCTCGTGCACCGTCTCGGCCAGCGGCACGAGCGGCTTCTTCGGGTACGGCCAGGCGTCCAGGTCCATCGTCGTGCGCTTGTGCACCCGGAACGGCACGTCCGCCCGGTTCGGCACGACCCGCTGGATCCGGCCGTCGGGCAGGTAGTCCACGTCGTAGAAGCGCGGTACGTAGACACTCTCGGTGCGGGCCAGCCGCAACAGCAACTCGTCCCGGCCGCCCGGGCAGCCCTCGGCCTTCCACTGCCGGACGATCGAGGTGATCTCCAGGACCGCCTCCTCACCGTCGCCCAGCACGGCGGCGTCGACGAAGTCGGCGATCGGCTCCGGGTTGAACGCCGCGTGCCCACCGGCCACGATCACCGGGTCGGCGTCGGTACGGTCGGCCGCCAGCAGCGGAATCCCGGCCAGGTCGATCGCGGTGAGCAGGTTGGTGTAGCCCAACTCGGTGGCGAACGACACACCGAACAGGTCGAAGTCGCGCACCGGCCGATGGGCGTCGACGGTGAACTGCGGCACGCCGTGGGCGCGCATCAGCTTCTCCAGGTCCGGCCAGACCGCGTAGGTCCGCTCGGCGAGGGTGTCGGGCAGCTCGTTGAGCACCTCGTAGAGGATCTGCACGCCCTGGTTGGGCAGCCCGACCTCGTACGCGTCGGGATACATCAGCGCCCAGCGCACGGTCGCCGCGTCCCAGTCTTTGACCACCGCGCCCAGCTCACCACCGACGTACTGGATGGGCTTGGTCACCTGGGGCAGCAGCGGCTCCAGCCGGGGCCACACGGAGTTGGCCGCGACGGGACGCGGTGTGGTGGACGGGACGCTCATGATGCCCAAGGGTACGCGCCCGCCCACCGGGCCCGGCGCCACACCTGGCCCACCGGCCGGTCGCGGCCGGGCTGTTGCCCCGCCCGTTGGTACGGCGGGGGCGCCCCGGCTACCAGCGGGGCCGGAACAGACCCGCCGGGTCGTAGCGTCGCCAGGCTCGCAGCACCCGCTTGCCGGTCCGGCCGGGGTAGATCCGGTCGAACGCGGCCCGACCGGGGCGGCTCTCGAAGTTGACGTACGCCCCGTCGGTCCGTCCGGCGAGTGCCCGCCAGGCGGCGTCCAGCACCGCCGCGCCCTGCGGCGGGAACACCGAGGCCACCACCAGGGTGTCCTGGTGCCGGTGCGGGTACGCGGTCTGCTCGGGCGCGACGTCGTTGACCGCGCCGCCGACCGAGCGGAGCTGGATCACCGCCCGGCCGGCCGCCCGCATCACCGCCCGGGCCGGTCCGGCGTCCATGCCGGTGAGCAGGCCGTTGGTGGTCAGGCCCGGCTGTTGCCCCAGGTTTGCGTGCAGGTGCGCGGTGGGCACCAACGCCGGGTACGGCATCAGGTCGATCCGGTCGTCCAGCAGTTTGCCGATCTCCCGCAGCGGGGCGACCAGCGGCCGGACCCGGCGCAGGCTCTCGGCGGCCACCACCGCGGTGAGCGACATGACCGTGCCATGGCCGTACGGCGTCAGGGTCACCGCGGTCGACAGCTCACGGGGCGCCTGCCGCAGCACGTCGGCCCAGTGCCGCAGGGTGCTGCCGTCCGGCCGGGCCTGCACCGCGAGCTGCGCCACGCCGACCTGACGCAGCTCGGCCGCCTCGATCTCGAAGGCCACCACGATGCCGACCCCCGCACCGGCACCGCGGACCGCCCAGAACAACTCGGGTTCGGTGGTGGCGTCGGCCCGCACCACCCGACCGTCGGCCAGCACCACCTCCACGGCGCGGACATGGTCGATGGTCAGGCCGTACGAGCGCACCAGCCAGCCCACCCCGCCGCCGGTGGCCAGCCCGCCGACCCCCACGTTGCCGTGGTCGCCGGAGCTGATCGCCAGGCCGTGCGGGGCCAGCGACCGGGCCACCTCGGCCCACCGCGCGCCGGCCTGCACCCGGACCAGCCGGGTCGCGCGGTCCAGCACCTCGACCCGGTTCAGCCCGGACAGGTCGAGCACCACGCCGCCGTCGACCGAGGAGGTGCCGGCCAGGCCGTGCCCGCCGCTGCGGACAGCGATCGGCCGTCCCTGTTGGCGGGCGTACGCCAGGGCGGCCACCACCTCGGCGGTGCGTCGCGGCAGCAGTACCGCCGCCGGACTGGCCCGTCGGGTGTAGGTGGAGCGCAACTGGGCGTAGCGCCGGTCGCCGGAGGTCACCACCCGCCCGGCCAACTCCGCCGGGACCGGGCCCAACGCGGGGCCACGGGCGGGTCGCCCGGTCGGGGCCCGGCGGGCGGCGGACGGCGCGACGGTGGAGGTGACCGGATGTCCGTGGTCCTTCATGCGTCAACGATCGGCGATCACGGCCCACTGGCAAACAAGAGGTTGGTCACTGATCCAAGACACTGGAAGCCGACGGCCTGCTCGAACGCACGGTCCGACCGGACACCCCGGTGCGGATCGGGCACCCGCCCACCGGCGCGCTCGCCGACCGCCGGACCGGGCGCCCGGATTCGGCCGAAGTGGCACACCGGTACTAACCTCGGGTCGGCGCGAGAGGAGATTGCCGCGATGCCGGAGCCGCAGCCGGGCGCAGACCGGCCGGTCGACGGGAACCGCCCGGATTCACCCCGGGACGGTGAGCCGGCGGTCACCCAGGATCGGTTGTCCGCCCCCGCACCACCGCACGGCCCGGGCGACGCCCCGGCCGGTGATCAGCCGACCGTCCCGGCGTCCCAGGCCGACCCCACGCCGGCCGACGCGGCACCGGCCGACCTCGGCCCGCAGGGCACCCGGGTGCTGCCGGAGGCGACGGACGAACCACCCCGCTGGAGCGGGTCGGCGCCCGTACCGCCGGCCCCGCCGCGGCGACCGGCGTGGGGCGAGTCGGCCGAGCCGACCCCGCCGCCGCCCGCGCCGCGGCAGGAGCCCGAGCACCAGACCCCGGTGGACCCGTGGGCGGGCGTGGACACCAGCGGCTGGGATCTGCCGTCGACGGACTTCCCGGCGGTGCCACCGACGCTGTCCTACCCGACCCCGCCACCTACCCGCCCGTACTCCGGCCCGCCCGCACCGCCGGTCTCCCCGGCGCCGCCGGCCGCTCCGGCGTATCCCGCGGCACCGCCGTACCCCCCGGCGCCGCCCGGGTACCCGGCCCACCGGTCAGCACCGGCCCACCACGGCCACCCGGCCCCGCCCGGCCACTCGGTGCCGCCGTATCCGCCGGTACCGGCACGTCCGGCGGCGCATCCCGGCGCGCCGGGCCGACCGGCGACCGCTCCGCCGGCTCCGGCCGCACCACCGGCCCGCCGCCGGTGGGGGAAGAAGTCCGCGCCGCCCCCGCCATCGAACTGGCCGGCGCCGGGGCACCCACCGGTCGCCGCCCGCAGGCGGCGGCGCTGGCCCTGGGTGCTGTTGTTGACCATCGCCTGCTGCTGCGGCTGCCCGGCCTACTACGGCACGCCGATGTTCAGCCAGTACCCGTCGAACGCGGCACTGCCGGCACAGGTGGCGGACCTGCGGCTGCGGGAGGACCCGCGCAGCGCGCAGACCGCCCGGCAGTTGGAGACGCAGATGCGCCAGGCGCACCTGCTCGCCGAGGACACCTTCGCCGGCGTCTACACCACCAACGTCGGCAAACGGGTGACGGTCTTCGGCGGCACCGGCTTCCGGCTCACCCCGTCGTCCGACGCCGACGCCGAGATCGAACGGCTCACCGAGCAGTACTCCCTCGGCGACGCCGAGGTGGTGGAGAGCGGTGTCCGGGGTCGACACGAACGTTGTGCGGTGGGCCGCGCCGACGGTGTCGGGGTGGTCGTCTGCACCTCGGTCGACCACGGCAGCATCACCAGCGCGGTGTTCACCGGCCTGTCGATGGACGACAGCGCCCGGCTGCTCGGCACCCTGCGGGAACAGATCGTCTCCACCAAGGGCAGTTGAGCCACCGCTCCCCCCGCCCCCGGGACACCAGCCCCGAAGCGTACCGGCTCAGCCGGCGGCCGGCGGTTGGGCCCGGGGCGGCGCGTACCGGGGGATGTACTCCTGGCCGGTGAGCTTCTGGATCTCGCCCATCATCTCGTCGGTCAACCGACGCAGCGAGAGCCGGTCGTCCGGTTGGCCGGTGAAGTCCAACGGCTTGCCGAACCGTACGGTGATCTTCCCGGTGAAGGGTCGCGGCACCCGGGCGCCGATCGGCTGTACCTTCTCCGTACCGATCATGCCGACCGGGATGATCGGTACGCCCGCCGCGAGGGCGAGGCGGACCGCCCCGGTACGGCCCCGGTACAGCCGCCCGTCCGGCGAGCGGGTGCCCTCCGGGTAGACGACCACCAGGTCACCGCCCTTGAGCGCGGGGATGGCGGCGTCGAACGCGGACAGCGCCGCCCGGCCACCGGCCCGCTCCACCGGGATGGCGCCGAGACCGGTGAGCACGAACTTGGCGAACCGCCCCTTGACGCCGCCGCCCTTGAAGTACTCCGACTTCGCCCAGAAGGCCAGGTGCCGCGGGACGATCGTGCCGAGGAACAACTCGTCGGCCACCGACAGGTGGTTGCTGGCGAAGATCGCACCGCCGGTGGCGGGTACGTGCTCCAGCCCCTCCACGGTCGGCCGGAACGCCAGTCGCAGCGTGGGGGCCACGGTGAGCTTGCCGATGGTGTAGAGCAGCGGCACTGGTCCTCCGGCGATGGGTGATGTGCGCAGTGGGCGCTGACACCGTAGCGGACCGGCGCACGTCGACACGCGCGAGGTGGGGCGGGTCCGCTGGCTGGGTGCCGGGGGGCCCGGCGGTCGTCCGGGGGGCCCGGCGGTCGTCCGGGCCCCCCGGCGTTCACGTCACACCCGGCGTACGGCGACCGTCACCGGCTCGCCCTCACCGACCTCGCCGACGAACCCGTCGACCTCCTCGGCGAAGTCCACGTTGTCGGCCAGCACCTCCCGGGCCACGAAGTCGGCGTACGCCGAAACGGCGGCCCGCACCGGCGCGGAGGCGACGACGGTCGCCACGATCCGGTCGGAGACGTCCAGGCCGGCGTCGCGGCGCGCCTGCTGGACCACCCGCACCACGTCCCGGGCCAGCCCCTCGGCGGCCAACTCCGGGGTGACCGTGGTGTCCAGCACCACCACCCCCTCGCCGCCGGGCAGCGGCGCCGAGTGCTCGGCGTCGGCGGCGACCAGCCGCAGCTCGTACTCGCCCTCGGTGAGGCTGACCCCGGCGGCGACCGGGGCGCCGTCGACGAGTTCCCACTCCCCCGCCTTGACCGCCTTGATCACCTGCTGGACCTGCTTGCCGACCCGCGGCCCGAGCGCCCGGGGCACCACCGTCAACACCTGCTGGCAGTACGCCGACACCTCGTCGGTGAAGACGACCTGCTTCACGTTGACCTCGTCGGCGACCAGGTCGGCGAAGGGGCGCAGCCGGTCGGCGACCGGGCTGGCCACGGTCAGCGTCGCCAGCGGCAGCCGCACCCGCAGCCCCTTGGCCTTGCGCAGGGACAACGCCGCCGAGGCCACCGCCCGCACGTCGTCCATCGCCGCCACCAGCTCGTGGTCGGCCGGGAACTCGTCGGCGTCCGGCCAGTCGGTCAGGTGCACCGACCGCTCACCGGTCAGCCCGCGCCAGATCTCCTCCGCGGTCAGCGGCGCCAGCGGCGCCACCACCCGGCACAGCGTCTCCAGCACCGTGGCGAGGGTGTCGAACGCGTCGGCGTCACCGGCCCAGAAGCGGTCCCGGGACCGGCGCACGTACCAGTTGGTCAGCGCGTCCAGGTAGGACCGGACGGTGGCGCAGGCACCCGAGATGTCGTACGCGTCCATCTGCGCGCCGACCGTGGCGACCAGCTCGTTCGTCTTGGCCAGCAGGTACCGGTCGAGCAGGTGCATGCTGTCCACCCGGCGCCGGGCGGTGTACCCGTCGGCGTTGGCGTAGAGCGAGAAGAAGTACCAGACGTTCCACAGCGGCAGCAGCACCTGCCGGACGGCGTCCCGGATGCCCGGCTCGGTGACCGGCATGTCGCCGCCACGCAGCACCGGCGAGGACATCAGCATCCAGCGCATCGCGTCGGAGCCGTACGAGTCGAAGGCGTGGTAGACGTCCGGATAGTTCTTCAGGCTCTTGGACATCTTGCGCCCGTCGGAGCCGAGCAGGATGCCGTGGCTGAGGCAGTTGCGGAACGCCGGCCGGTCGAACAGCGCGGTGGCCAGCACGTGCATGGTGTAGAACCAGCCGCGGGTCTGCCCGATGTACTCGACGATGAAGTCACCCGGGTAGTGGTGCTCGAACCAGTCGGCGTTCTCGAACGGGTAGTGCACCTGGGCGAACGGCATCGAGCCGGACTCGAACCAGCAGTCCAGCACCTCCGGCACCCGACGCATCATCGCCCTGCCGGTCGGGTCGTCCGGGTTGGGCCGGACCAGCTCGTCCACCGCCGGCCGGTGCAGGTCGGTCAGGCGTACGCCGAAGTCCCGCTCGATCTCCGCCAGCGACCCGTACACGTCGATGCGGGGGTAGTTCGGGTCGTCCGAGCGCCACACCGGGATCGGCGAACCCCAGAACCGGTTCCGACTGATCGACCAGTCCCGGGCGTTGGCCAGCCACTTGCCGAACGAGCCGTCCTTGATGTGCCCCGGCGTCCAGTTGATCTGCTGGTTCAGCTCGACCATCCGGTCCTTGAACTTGGTCACCGCGACGAACCACGACGACACGGCCTTGTAGACCAGCGGGGTGTCACAACGCCAGCAGTGCGGGTACGAGTGGGTGTAGGTGTCCTGCCTGAGCACCACCCCCCGGTCCTTCAGCTCCCGGATCACCGGCTTGTTGACGTCGAAGACCTGCTCGCCCTCATACGGCGGGACCAGCGCGGTGAACCGGGTGTGGTCGTCCACCGTGACGATGGTCGGGATGCCGGCGGCGTTGCAGACGTTCTGGTCGTCCTCACCGAAGGCCGGGGCCAGGTGCACGATCCCGGTGCCGTCCTCGGTGGTCACGAACTCCGCGCCGAGCACCTGGTACGCGTTGGGTCCGGCCTGCTCGACCAGGAAGTCGAACAGTGGCCTGTACCGCCGCCCCACCAGGTCCACGCCGCGCACCGTGCCGACCTGTTCGTACCCCTCCAGCTCCTTGGCGTACGCGGCCAGCCGGGCCGCGCCGACGACGAACCGGGCGCCGTCGCGCTCCAGCACCGCGTACTCGATGTCCGGGCCGACGGCGAGTGCCAGGTTCGACGGCAGGGTCCACGGCGTGGTGGTCCAGACGCCCAGCTTGACCGGCCCGCGGACCAGTTCCGGTGCGGACTCGTCGGCCGTCAGCTCGAACCACACCGACAGCGTCGGGTCGTGCCGGTCCCGGTAGACGTCGTCCATCCGGGTCTCGGTGTTCGACAGCGGCGTCTCACACCGCCAGCAGTACGCGAGCACCCGGAAGCCCTCGTAGACCAGACCCTTGTCGTGCAGGGTCTTGAAGGCCCACATGACGCTTTCCATGTAGTCCAGGTCGAGGGTCTTGTAGTCGTTGGCGAAGTCGACCCAGCGGGCCTGCCGGGTGACGTACCGCTCCCAGTCCTGGGTGAACTCCAGCACCGAGGTACGACACGCCTCGTTGAACCGGGCC
Source organism: Micromonospora radicis (assembly GCF_003583405.1). Lineage (GTDB taxonomy): Bacteria > Actinomycetota > Actinomycetes > Mycobacteriales > Micromonosporaceae > Micromonospora > Micromonospora radicis. Next base: position 624 of record NZ_QXEC01000024.1, on the reverse strand, counting down.
ACCCCCAGGTCGAGGATCTCCGCCTTGCTGGTGATGCCGAGCTGCTTCTCCGCCACCACCTCGGCGGGCAGGCCGTGGCAGTCCCAGCCGAAACGCCGCTCCACCCGCCGACCGCGCATGGTCTGGTAACGCGGCACCACGTCCTTGACGTACCCGGTGAACAGGTGCCCGTAGTGCGGCAGGCCGTTGGCGAACGGCGGGCCGTCGTAGAAGACGTACTCGTTGTCGGCGGCTCCGCCGCCGGCGGCGGAACCGGCCGCCGTGTCCGATTGCCGGCCCGAGGCCGGCCGCTGCTCGATGCTGGCCTCGAAGGTCTTGTCGGCCGTCCAGTGCTCCAGCACCCGGCGCTCGACCGCGGGCAGGTCCGGGCTCGCCGGGACACCGGCGGCGGTCGGGTCGTGCAACGGATAGGCCATCGCCTGTCGCTCTCCTCGCTGACACTCACTGTGGTGTGGGTCTGCGAGGACGAGCCGTCACCGGTACGCCGTCACCGACGCCCCGGGCCGGGCCCGCGGTACCACCCCGCTTGACGGTCAGGATCGACCGCCCGCTCGTTAGGCCGGCTGTAACGGGCCGAACCCGTCCGGTTCTACTGAGCCGGTCACCCGGCCGTTCTTCCGGAAC
>NZ_QXEC01000023.1 GCF_003583405.1 Micromonospora radicis | reverse complement strand
GTTCCAGCGACGCGGGGTGGAGCAGCTCGGTAGCTCGCTGGGCTCATAACCCAGAGGTCGCAGGTTCAAATCCTGTCCCCGCTACTGCCTTCAGCGGCCCCGGATACGTCCGGGGCCGCTGATCTTTTCTGCCCCCGGCGACTCCTGTTGCCCGGGTCGGCGAGGATGGGGCCATGTCTTCGATCAGTAGGTGGTGGGGGCGGCTCGGCGCGCTCGTGGGTGCGGTCGTGCTGTCGGTGTTCGTGCCGGTCGCCGCCTGGGCGTCGACCGGCACCGGGGAACTGGTCGTCGAGGCCGCCCGGCGGCGGCGGGGCGGCGGCTTCTTCGGCTTCCTCAGTCTGCTCTGCTGCCTGGCGGTGGTGGCCGTCGTCGTGCTGCTGGTGATCCGGCTGACCCGGGGCCGTCGGCGTTAGGTCCGGCCACGGCCGTACGTGTGCCGCGTGGTGTACTTGTGGCCGTGGAACTTCTGCATTCGGGCAAGGTGAGGGATGTCTACGCCGACGGAGACGACCTGATCCTGGTCGCCTCGGACCGCATCTCCGTCTACGACGTGGTGCTGCCGACCCCGATCCCGGACAAGGGCAAGCTGCTCACCGCGCTGTCGCTGTGGTGGTTCGAGCAGTTGGCCGATCTGGTGCCGAACCACGTCATCTCGGCCACCGACGTGCCGGCGGAGTTCGCCGGCCGGGCGATCCGCTGTCGTCGGTTGCAGATGGTTCCGGTTGAGTGCGTCGCCCGCGGCTTCCTGACCGGCGGCGGCCTGAAGGAGTACGAGAACAGCGGCGCGGTGTCCGGTGTCGAGCTGCCGCGCGGGCTGGTCGAGGCGTCCATCCTGCCCGAGCCGATCTTCACCCCGTCGACCAAGGCGCCGGTGGGGGAGCACGACCAGCCGATGACCTTCACCGAGGTCGTCGACAAGGTCGGCGGGGAGACCGCGCAGCGGCTGCGGCAACTGACCATCGACGTGTACTGCCGGGGTGCCGAGCTGGCCGCGGAGCGGGGCATCCTGGTCGCCGACACCAAGATCGAGCTGGGCTGGGCGGCCGACGGCGCGCTGGTCCTCGGCGACGAGTTGCTCACCCCCGACTCGTCGCGGTTCTGGCCGGCCGAGTCGTACCAGCCGGGGCGCACCCAGTTCTCCTACGACAAGCAGTACGTGCGCGACTGGGCGGCCGAGAGCGGCTGGAACAAGCAGGCGCCGGCACCGGAGGTGCCCGCCGATGTGGTGGCCGCCACCCGGGCCCGCTACGTGGACGTCTACGAGAAGCTGACCGGCAACCGCTGGGAGTGATCCGGCGGGTCAGTCGTGCCGGTGGCGGCCGGTGTGCTGCTCGGTGGGGACGGTCGCGGTGGTGATCCGTACCGTGGTGCCGTCGGGGCCGGTCTCGACGTCCATCGCGTCGGTCAGTTCCCGGGCCAGCCAGAGACCCCAGCCGCCGGCCGTGTCCGGCGCCGGCCGGCTGCGTTCGTCGAGCCGCTGCGTGCTGATGCCCTGGCCGTGGTCGGAGACCTCGCAGAGCACCAGCCCGGGCTCCTCCCACAACCGTAGCCAGCCCCGCCCGCCGCCGTGCCGCACGGCGTTGGTGATCAGCTCGTTGACGGCGAGTACGAAGTCGTCCAGGCGCTCGTCGCGCAGGCCGGCGGCGCCCGCGCAGGAGGCGACCGAGTGGCGGAGCTCGGTCACCTGGGCCTGGTCGAAGGCGTCGGCGATCAGGAGGGCGTGTTCGATGGGCACCACCGTACGCGGTGTGGGGGGTTCTGCGTTCGTCATGGCCCCGTCCCGACAGGAGATCGCAGAGGTTTACGCGGCATTTACCACCGTACGTCAGGGTTAGTTGGGCCGCATCAGGCGAGGTGCGTTCGCGGCGCCTGTGGCATCGTGACGCACGTGCCCGCGTCCGGTGGTTTCGAGCTTCCGCTCTGGCGGGCGGTCGCGGTGTTCCGGGTGGCCTCCCTGGCGTACGTCTGCGTGATCTTCGCCCGCGACGCGGACCGGTACGCGCACCCCTTCGCCGCCGGTGCGGTGGTGCTGGTCATGGCGGTCTGGACCGCCGTCACCGCGGTCGGCTACGCCGCTCCGGCCCGGCGCGGCTGGCCGCTGCTCCTGGCCGACCTGGGGGTCGTGGTGGCGATCCTGCTGGTCACCCCGTGGGTGATGGGCCGGGCCGCGCTCGCCGCGGGGCTGCCCACCCTGGCGGTGGCCTGGCTGAGCGGGCCGGTGCTCGCCTGGGCCGTCTCCGGCGGTCGGCGCCGGGGTGCCGCCGCCGCGCTGGTACTCGGCGCGACCGACCTCGCGACCCGGGGCATGGTCACCCCGACCGCGCTCAACGGTGCGATCCTCATGCTGCTCGCCGGTGTGGTGGTCGGGCACGTGGCCCGGTTGACGGTGACCGCCGGCCAACGATTGCAGCGCGCCGTCGAGTTGGAGGCCGCCACCCGGGAACGGGACCGGCTGGCCCGCGACATCCACGACTCGGTACTCCAGGTGCTCGCCCTGGTGCAGCGCCGTGGCGCGCACCTCGACGGCGAGGCGGGTGAGCTGGCCCGGCTGGCCGGCGAGCAGGAGGCGGCGCTGCGTTCGTTGATCTCGAAGGCCGGCCCGCTGCCGACCGAGGGTCAGCTGGACGTGCGTGAACTGCTCGGCCGGTACGCGTCGGCCACGGTCTCGCTGTCCGCACCCGCCACCCCGGTCCCGCTGCCCGCGGCGGTGGCCCGCGAGTTGGCCGCCGCGACCGGGGCGGCGCTGGACAACGCGGCCCGACACGGCGGCGGACGGGCCTGGGTGCTGGTCGAGGACGAGGGCGCGGCGGTGACCGTGTCGGTTCGGGACGAGGGGCCGGGTTTCGCACCGGACCGGCTCGTCGAGGCCGCCGCGCAGGGCCGCCTCGGAGTGGCCCAGGCGATCCGTGGCCGGCTCATCGACCTGGGCGGCGCGGCCCGGATCAGCTCCGCGCCGGGCAGCGGTACCGAGGTCGAACTCACCGTGCCGAGGAGGAAACCGTGAGCGGCGTACGGGTGATGGTCGTGGACGACCACCCGATGTGGCGGGAGGGGGTGGCTCGCGACCTGGCCGAGGCGGGTCACCAGGTGGTGGCCAGCTGTGGCGAGGGACGCCAGGCGATCCGGGTGGTGGCCGCCGCCCGGCCCGACGTGGTGGTGCTCGACCTGCAACTGCCCGACATCTCCGGAGTAGAGGTGATCCGGGGGCTGCGGGCGGCCTGGCCGCAGGTGCGGGTGCTGATGCTCTCGGCCAGCGGCGAACAGCAGGGGGTGCTGGACGCGGTGAAGGCCGGTGCCACCGGCTACCTGCTCAAGTCCGCGGCGCTCGCCGAGTTCCTGGCCGCGGTCCGGCGCACCGCGGCCGGCGAACCCGTGTTCACGCCGGGGCTGGCGGGACTGGTGCTGGGGGAGTACCGGCGGCTGGCCGCCGTCGACGAGGAGGCCCCGACCAGCGCCGACGGCGCGGCACCCCGACTCACCGAGCGGGAGACCGAGGTGCTGCGCCTGGTGGCCAAGGGGATGTCCTACAAGCAGATCGCCGCGCGGCTCGGCCTGGCGCACCGCACGGTGCAGAACCACGTGCAGAACACGCTCGGCAAGCTTCAGCTGCACAACCGGGTCGAACTCACCCGGTACGCCATCGAACGCGGCCTCGACGACTGACCCGGTGCGGCGCCGGACGCCGGCCCCGGCGCCCGGACCGGGTGCGTCGGGAACCTCGGAGGTCAGACCGAGTGCGGCGGGCGGGTCTCGTGGATGGCCAGTTCCTCGGCGCTGGCGCCACCGCCGGCCGCGCCCGCGTCGTACGCGATCGAATCGGTCTCCTGGTCGGTGTGGCTGCCCTCGTCCGGTTCGACCAGCCGACCCACGGTGGCGTCCGCGACGGTGCCCAACTGCCCGTGGTCGTAGATGGAGACCGGGGAGTTCGGGTCCGACGTCGGGCCGGGGTCGATGACGTCGGCGTCCAGCTGTGCCTGCGCCGCCTGTTCCCGGCTGTCCGCCTCGGCCGCGATGTCCGGATCCACCGGGCCGGCCAGCGGGTCGTCGACCGGCAGCTCGAACTGCTCCCGGCTCAGCTTGTAGTCCAGCGACTCACCGTCGAGTTGCTCGTCGGCGGTGGTGCCGAACTCGTCGACGGCCACCGGAACGCGGTCGCCGGGCAACTGGGCCGGGTCGGGGCCGTCGGCCTCCCGCCCGGTCAGTACGTCGTCCCCGGCCGTCGAGTCGTCGTCGGCGGTGTCGGGCAGACCGTCAGCCTCAGGATCGGACAGCGGGGTCGGGTACTCGTCATCGCGCATACCTTGACCACTACCCGCTGCCCAACGGCCGTAACCGGTCCCGCCGCTTCGTCACCCGCGCCGTTGCCGGGCGATGGCGGCGACGGTGCCGACCGCGGTGCCGGCGGCGGCCAGCCGCTGCACTGCCGCCGGGTCGGTGACGTCGGTGGGTACGACGATCGGTCGGCCACCCAGCTCCGCGCAGCGCCGGGCCACCACCCGCAGCGCCGGCTCCGTCCGGGCCGCGAGCACCACGGCGCACCCGCGCCGAGCCAGGGCGTACGCGGTCGCCGCGCCGATGCCGCTGGAGGCGCCGGTGATCACCACGGTGCTCTCGGGCAGCGGGCGGGTCAGGGGCATACCCGCACCGATACCCGACGGCGCCGCCGGTCATGCCGCCGGCCCCCTTCCGATCTGCCAGGTTTCGGCTCGTCGGGCCCCGGTTAATGGGACGCTCTGACCGGAGGACCACCGCCCCATCCGCATGGAGGTGACCCATGCGCGTCGGCCTCGTCTGCGCCCACGCCGCTGTGCCGCCCGCCGGCGACGACTCCGTCGTCGGTACCCACCAGCACATCGCCCGGGTAGCCGCCGAACTGGCCGGTCGCGGTCACGACGTGCGGGTGTTCGCCCGTCGCGACGACCCGGCGGCGACCGAGAGTGAGATCGTCGACGGCTACCGGGTCGAACGGGCCCCGGTCGGACCGGTGGCCCCGCTGCCCACCGCCGAGCTGGTGCCGTACGTGTCGGAGTTCGGCCAGTGGCTGGCCGACCGCTGGGCCGGTGACTGGACACCGGAGGTGGTGCACGGCCACTACTGGGTCGGCGGACTGGCCGCCGCGCACGCCGTACGGGAGACCGACATCCCCGTCGTGCAGACGTACCACTCGATCGGGATGGAGCAGCTGCGCCATCTCGGCCCGCAGTACGACGGTCCCGGTACCCGGATCCCGTTGGAGCGGGCGTTGACCCGGGTGGTGGACATCGCGGTGGCCCAGTGCAACGACGAGGTGGACGAGCTGACCCGGATGGGTCTGCAACGCACCGCGGTGGCCCTGGTGCCGACGGGGGTGGACACCGAGCGGTTCCATCCCGACGGCGAGGCCGCGCCGCGCGAGCAGCGACCGCGAATCCTCTCGGTCGGTGGGCTCTCGCCCGGCCACGGTCAGGAGGACCTGATCCGCGCCATGCGCCTGGTCGGCGACGCGGAGCTGGTGATCGCCGGTGGACCGCCGGCCGCCGGGCTGGCCGGTCACGCCGAGGCCCGGCGACTGCGTGAGCTGGCCGATCGGGTCGGCGTGGGCGAACAGGTGCACCTGGTGGGCGCGGTGCCGCACGACCAGATGGCCACCTGGTACCGCTCGGCCGACGTGGTCGCCTGCACGCCGTACTACTCGTCGGCCGGCCGGGTGTCACTGGAGGCGATGGCCTGCGGTGTGCCGGTGGTCGGCTACGCCCGTGGCGGCATCGCCGACGCGGTGGTCGACGAGGTCACCGGCAAGCTGGTGTCGCCGGGTGACGTACGCACCCTCGGTATGACGCTGCGCCGGGTGCTGACCGACAACGCGGGCCGGTTCGCGTACGGGCACGCGGCGGTGGACCGGGTGCGGTGCAGCTACACCTGGGAGCGGACCGCGGGTGCCCTGGAACGGCTCTACGAGCGGGTGATCGGCCGGCGTAAACCGGTCGAGGCGGCCTGAGCCGGTTCGTCCGGGTTGGGGTCGAGGAGGTTCTCCGCCGAGCCGTCGGGAGTCAGCAACGGGCCGTCCGTGCCGGGTACCACGGCTCGGGTGGTCTCCCGGGCGACGGCATGGTGGTGCTGGGGTTCGGCGTACCGGGTGAGCCCGATGACCGCGCCGAGGGTGACCAGGAAGCCGATGCCGGCGAGCCATTCCCGGCCCGGCCAGATCTTGTCGTTGAGCAGCAGCAGGCCGATGATCGCGGCGGGTACCGCACCGGCCGCGTCCATGGCGGCCACCGCCGCCGTGGTGGAGCCGCGCTGCATGGCCAGGCCGAGCAGCAGCTGGCCCACGATGGAGTGCCCGACGAGCAGGTACAGCAGCGGGTCGGTGAGGAAGACCTCCCAGCTCGGCGCCGAGGCCAGCGGGCGGGCGGCCACCGCGGCGGCGGAGAAACCCAGCCCGGCGAGCGCCCCGAGCGCCACCGAGCCGGGGGCGCCGCGCAACCGGACCGCGAAGATGCCCAACACCGCGATCACCCCCAGGGTCACCAGCAGGGCGATCATGCCTGCCGTCCCCAACGGTTTCGACGGCGCCGGGCGGGCGGAGAGCACCAGCGCGGTGATCCCGGCGAAGAGCAGCAGTAGCAGGGCGACCTCGGCGGTCGGCAGCCGCCACTTCAACACGATCACCCCGAGCAGGGCGGTGACCCCCAGCCCGGCGGCCACGCTCGCCTGCACCAGGAACAGCGGCAGATCCCGGCGGGCCAGGAAGGCCAGCACGAACCCGGCGACCTGGCAGGCCAGCCCGACCAGGTAGGTGCGGTGCCCGGCCAGGCGCAGCAGCAACCCCGGGTCGAAGGTGTGGTGCACGGTGGTACGCGTGGCGGCGACCGACTGCAGCAGGTTGGCGATGCCGTACGCGACGATCATCGCCGCCAGAAAACACCAACCCGCGGTAGCCACCTGGCGAGGATAGAGGTTACCGGGCGTCAGTGCGCGGCCGGCTGACCCAGCCGGTCGAGGATGTCGGAGTGCAACCTGCCGTTGCTGGCCACGGCGCTGGTCTCGGTGCCGGCCGGCGCCGCCCGGCCGGCCAGGTCGGTGAACGTGCCCCCGGCCTCGGTCACGATGGGTACCAGCGCGGCCACGTCCCACAGCGACAACTCAGGCTCGATCATCACATCCAGCGCACCCTCGGCCAACAACATGTAACCGTAGAAGTCGCCGTAGGCGCGGCTGCGCCAGGTGTCGCGCATCAGTTGGAGCACCGGCGCCAACCGGCCGTTCTCCTCCCAACCCGCCAGCGAGGAGTAGCAGAGGCTGGCGTCGGCCAGCTTCGCCACCCCGGAGACCCGGATCGCCGCACCCCGGGTGACGTCCGGGCCGGCGTACGCGCCGCCGCCCTGCGCCGCCCACCAGCGGCGACCCAGTGCCGGCGCGGAGACCAGCCCGACGACCGGACGCCCCTGTTCCAGCAGCGCGATCAGGGTGGCCCAGATGGGTACTCCCCGGACGAAGTTCTTGGTGCCGTCGATCGGGTCCACCACCCACTGCCGGGTGCCCTCGGCGGGGGTCGCACCGTACTCCTCGCCGAGCAGGCCGTCGGCGGGGCGGTGCTCGGCGAGCAGCGCACGGATCTCCCGCTCCACCGCGGTGTCCGCGTCGGAGACCGGGGTCAGGTCCGGCTTCGACTCGACGCGCAGGTCGAGCGCGCGGAACCGGGCCGTGGAGATGGCGTCGGCGGCGTCGGCGAGCCGGTGGGCGAGGGCGAGGTCGTCGGCGTACCCGGTCATGCCGGACACGGTAGCGGCGTCAGCGTGCGTCGGGCTCGCCGGCCCGGGAGGCCAGCAACCGGCGGTACGAGGCCAGCCGGCGCGGGTCGGCCCGCCCGTCGGCGACCCAGGCGTCCAGCGCGCAGTCGGTCTCGTCGGTGGTGTGCGGGCAGTTCGCCGGGCAGTCGACGGTGGCCTCGACCAGGTCCGGAAAGCCGTGTAGCAGGCTCTCGGCGGAGACGTGCGCCAACCCGAAGCTGCGCACCCCAGGGGTGTCCACGATCCAGCCCGGGTCGTCCACCGCGTCGGCCAGGACGGGCAGCCGCAACGCCACCGCGCTGGTCGAGGTGTGCCGGCCCCGGCCGATCGCACTGACCGTGCCGACCGCCCGGTCGGCCTCCGGGACCAGGCGGTTCACCAGCGTGGACTTGCCCACCCCCGAGTGGCCGACCAGCACCGAGACCCGGCCGGCGAGCAGGCTGCGCAGCGCGTCCAGCGGCGAGTCCGGCCGGATCAGCACGTACGGCAGTTCCAGTTCGGTGTAGTAGTCGAGCACCGCCTCCGGGCCGGCCAGATCGGCCTTGGTCAGGCAGAGCAGCGGTTCGATGTCCGCGTCGTACGCGGCCACCAGGCAGCGGTCGATGAACCCGGTGCGGGGCGGCGGATCGGCCAGCGCGCTGACGATCACGAGTTGGTCGGCGTTGGCCACCACCACCCGTTCCAGCCGGCCCTCGGCGGTGCTGGCGTCGTCCTCGGCGGTCCGCCGCAGCACCGATCGGCGCGGTTCGATCCGGACGATGCGGGCCAGCGCACCGGGCGCGCCCGAGGTGTCGCCGACCAGGCCGACCCGGTCGCCGACCACCACCGACTTGCGCCCCAGCTCACGGGCGCGCATCGCGGTGACCGTGGGCGCGTCCGGCGCGGCACCGGCGAGCACGCAGGTGTACCGCCCCCGGTCGACGGCGAACACGAAACCGTCCTCCGCGTCGGCGTGCCGGGGCCGGGTGCGGGTACGCGGACGCGAGGACCGGCCGGGCCGGACCCGCACGTCGTCCTCGTCGTACTCCCGCCGCTTCGTCGCCAGGGCCGCTCCTACCCGTCCGTCGAGCTCTTGCCGGTCACCATCGCCGACCATAGCGCCGGGAACTCCGGCATCGTCTTCGAGGTGCACGCCACGTCGTCCAACTCGATGCCGGGCACGGCGAGGCCGGTCACCGCGGCGGCGTGCGCCATCCGGTGGTCATGGTAGGTGCGGAACACTCCGCCGCGCAGCGGCCGGGGACGGATCTCCAGGCCGCCGGCCGACTCGGTGACGTCCGCGCCCAGCGCGGTGAACTCGCGGTTCAGCGCGGCGAGCCGGTCGGTCTCGTGGCCCCGGATGTGCGCGACGCCGGTGAGCACCGAGGGGGTGTCGGCGAGCATCGCCAGCGCGGTGAACACGGGGGTCAGTTCGCTGACGTCCGACAGGTCGGCGTGCAGGCCACGCACTGTCCCGGTGCCCCGGACGGTGAGCCCGTCGGTGGTCAGCGCGACCTGCCCACCCATCTGCTGCAACAGCGCGCGGAGCCGCTCCACCGGTTGGGCGCTGCCGCGCGGCCAGCCCCGCAGGGTCACCTCGCCGCCGGTGACCAGGGCGGCGGCGAAGAACGGCACCGCGCCGGACAGGTCCGGCTCGATCTCCCAGCCGCGTCCGGTCAGCGGACCCGGCTCGACCACCCAGACGTCGGGCGTGCTGTCGTCGATCGCCGCACCGGCGGCCCGCAACATCCGCACGGTCATCCGCAGGTGGGGTGCGGAGGGCACGGGCGGGCCGACGTGCCGGACCACCAGCCCACGGTCGAAGCGCGGCGCGGCCAGCAGCAACCCGGAGACCAGTTGGCTGGAGGCGGAGGCGTCGATCTCGACCTCGCCGCCGGTGACCCGGCCGGCGCCGAGGACGGCCAGCGGCAGGCTGCCGGGCCCGGTGGTGTCGATGCGTACGCCGAGCGAGCGCAACGCCTCGATCAGCGGACCGAGCGGGCGGGTGCGCGCGACCGGGTCACCGTCGAAGGTCACCTTCCCCTCGGCCAGCCCGGCCACCGGCGGCACGAAGCGCATGATCGTCCCGGCCAGCCCGACGTCGACGTGCGCGGGACCCACCAGCCGGTGCGGGCGGACCAGCCACCGCTCGTCGTCGGCGATCGACACGTGGGCGCCCATCGCCCGCAACCCGGCGGCCATCAGCTCGGTGTCCCGGGCCCGCAACGGCTTGGCCAGCGTCGACGGGCCGGCGGCCAGCGCGCTGAGCACCAGCGCCCGGTTGGTCATCGACTTGGAGCCGGGCAGCGTCAGCGACGCCGAGACCGGATCGCTGGCCGTCGGAGCGGTCCACGGCTGTAGCGGCCGGGTCGCGGTCAGGTTTCCCACGGTTACATTCTGCCGTGTCGCGGGCGCCCGGGTCCGCCGTCGGTACCGCCACTCCCGCTGGCCGGGATCCCCGTACGGCCGGCGGCACGCTAGCGTGGGCGGCATGTGCGGGAGGTACGCCACGACCCGGAGCGCCGGTGACCTGAGCGGCCTGTTCGACTCCGTGGACGAGACCGGCGGCGGGCTCGGCGCCGACTACAACGTCGCGCCGACCGATCCGGTTCCCCTGGTCCGGGTCAGTCCGCACGGGCATCGCGCGCTCTGCCTCGGCCGTTGGGGCCTGGTGCCGCCGTGGTCCCGATCTCCTGCCGGCGCCGCTCGCATGATCAACGCCCGGGTCGAGACGGTCGCCACCAGCCGGGCGTACGCGCCGTCCTTCGCCCGCCGCCGCTGTCTGGTCCCCGCCGACGGTTGGTACGAGTGGGTCCGCCAGCCGGGCGGCCGCAAGCAGCCGTACTTCATGACCCCGGTGGACGGTTCGGTCCTCGCCTTCGCGGGCATCTGGTCGCTCTGGGAGGGCCCCGGTGGCCCGCTGCTGACCTGCAGCGTGCTGACCACGGCCGCGCTTGGCGAACTGGCCGAGGTGCACGACCGGATGCCGTTGCTGCTGCCGCCGAAGAAGTGGGAGCCCTGGCTGGGCGCAGCCGAAGAGCCCAGCCGGCTGCTCGACCCGCCGCCGCTGGAGTGGCTGGCCGGCGTGGAGGTACGACCGGTGGGGCCGGCGGTGGGTGACGTCCGCAACGACGGGCCGGCGCTGACCGCCCGGGTGTCGCTGGCGCGTCCCGCCGAGTCGGCGGATCCGACGCTGTTCTGAACGCCGCCCCGGCACATTGTCGGGAGTGATTTGTGTGATTGCGGGTGATAGGTCGCGCGAACGTTTTGCCAACTTCCCGTCAGAGTCTTGTCCCGGCGTCCAGAAGTGCGATAGAACACAGCGCCGGTGATGGGTGTCGTTCGTGTCAGCCGAATGATCTCCATCGATATTGCTGGTCCCACGGGGGAGGTGGGTGGATGACCCGGGCGCGTATGCCCCGTCCACACGAGGTAGCTGCCGCGCGGCGCGATCCGCGACTGCTGCGGGCGCTGAGTGAACGTCGACAGGACGAAGCCTGGCGTACCAGGGGAACCTGTCAGAGTGTCGACCCGGAGACGTTCTTTCCGGCGCCGAACGAGCCGGCCGACGCGGCGGTGGCGCTCTGCCGCAGCTGCGACGTGCAGGGTTCCTGTCTGGCCTGGGCGTTGGAGGTCGGCGACTGCCACGGCGTCTGGGGTGGCACCACCCCGCGCGAGCGACGCGCGATGCTGGTGGCCTGGCGCGGCGAGGTGCAGCCGGATCCGGACGTCGCCAGCGACGCCGGTCCGCCGGTGCGGGACAGGTTGTTGACCCTGGTCCCGTCGACCTGACCGGCGGGGCCCGCCATCCGGACCGTGAGGTTGGCCGGCGGGGCCCGCCATCGGACCGGCGGGTTGGCCGGCGGCGGGACGCGGGGCGGAGCGGGGCCGCAGAATGGGCCGGTGCCGCACGAGGATCTCATCGACACCCCGCGCGGGCCGGCGCGGGTGGACATCGACCTGCCTGCCGGCCCGCCCCGGGTGCTACTGGTGCTGGGACACGGCGCGGGCGGCAGCGTGGACGCGCCCGACCTGCTGGCGCTCCGGGACGCCGTGGTGGCCGTCGGGCTGGCGGTGGCCCGGGTGACCCAGCCGTACCGGGTCGCCGGTCGACGCGCGCCGGCGCCCGCCGCCCAACTCGACGAGGCCTGGCAGGCGGTACTGGCCGTGCTGCGGGCCCGCGGCGACGTGCCCCTGCTGGTGGGCGGCCGGTCCAGCGGCGCGCGGGTGGCCTGCCGTACCGCCACCGCCGTCGGCGCTGCCGGAGTGGTCGCGCTCGCCTTCCCGCTGCATCCGCCCGGGCGGCCGGAGCGCAGCCGGGCCGGGGAGTTGGCGACCGGCCTGCCGACCCTCGTGGTCAACGGTGACCGGGATCCGTTCGGCGTACCGGAGTCCGGCCCGGCGGTGCGCGTGCTGGTCCGGCCGGGGGAGCGGCACGACCTGCGCGGCGACCCGGCCGGTACGGCCGCGCTGGTCGTCGACTGGCTGCGTGAGCACGGTTGGACGTGGGACTGACCCGCCGTGCCCGTCCCGGACGTGGGAGTGACCCCGCCGGTTCCGTCCCGGGGGTGGGACGGAGCCCCGCCGTTTCCGTCCGACGCGCCGGGTCGTTGCATTCGGTGGTGTCGCCCTGCCCGGTCCGGGCGGCGGCACCGGGCTCCCAGGCCCTTCCTGGTCCCAGCCTCGGCGCGCCACCGTGGCCGGGACCAGGAATGGGAGCGCGGCGCGGAATGTCCCGACCCGTGGCGGGTGTTGCACACCTCGGACGAACACTGTGCGAGGGGGTGACCGGTGCCGACCCAGTTCCGGAACCGGGAACGCGACGAGCGGGAGGCGAGGCAGCTCAGACGGCTGCTGGCCGGCCCGGAATGGCCCGCGGCGGCGCCGCCGGCCGAGGTGGTGACGGGCACACCCGTCGGAACCGAATCTTCAGGTAGGTCCGGGCGCGTATCCTCGGCGGGGAAGCATCCGACCCGAGGGGATGTGCGGTTGACCACCGAGAAGACGGACGAGCGCAGGGCCCGGTTCGAGCGGGACGCGATGCCATTCGTCGATCAGTTGTACGCGGCCGGTCTGCGGATGACGCGTAACCCGGCGGATGCCGAGGACCTGGTCCAGGAGACCTACCTGAAGGCGTACGCGGCCTTCCACCAGTTCGAGCAGGGCACGAACCTGAAGGCCTGGCTGTACCGGATCCTGACCAACACCTACATCAACTCCTACCGGAAGCGGCAACGCCAGCCGGTGCAGGCGCCGACCGACGAGATCACCGACTGGCAGCTCGCCGAGGCCGAGTCGCACACCTCCAGTGGGCTGCGCTCCGCGGAGACCGAGGCGCTCGACCGGCTGCCCGACAGTGACGTCAAGGAGGCCCTCCAGCAGTTGCCGGAGGAGTTCCGGCTGGCGGTCTACCTGACCGACGTCGAGGGGTTCTCCTACAAGGAGGTCGCCGACATCATGGGTACGCCGATCGGCACCGTGATGTCGCGGTTGCACCGCGGCCGTCGTAATCTGCGCAAGCTGCTCGAGGACTACGCCGCGGAGCGCGGCTTCTCCGCCGCGCCGTCGGCCCGGAGTTCGACCGCTGCCAGTGGCCGGGAGGTGTGACGTGAGCTGTGGAGATCCGCACGAGACGGACTGCCGTGAGGTGCTCGCCGAGGTCTACCTCTACCTCGACCTGGAGTGCGCGCAGGAACGTCGCACGCTGATCCGCCACCACCTCGACGAGTGCGGCCCGTGTCTGCGGGAGTACGGCATCGAGCAGGAGGTCAGGGCGCTGGTGGCGCGCTGCTGCGGCAACGAGTCCGCGCCGGACGAGCTGCGTGAGCGGCTGCGGGTGCGGTTGAGCGAACTGGTCGTCTTCGAGGGCAGCGAGTCGCGCGAACTGGCCGACTGAGCCCCGCACCAACACGACGACGCCGGTGGCCCGGGTGGGCCACCGGCGTCTCGCTGCCTGGCGCTGCGGCTCAGGAGTTGGGGCGCTTGCCGTGGTTGGCGGCGCTCTTCTTACGGGCCTTCTTCTTGCGGGCCTTCTTCGCCATGCTGACCTCCTCGTGATGGTCGGATCGCCTGCGCACGACCTCGGCGCCGGTGCACGCACCGGTCCGCCCGGCGCCAGGGTCCGACCTGTTGATGTTAGAGCCCGCGTGCGGCGGGTGCGGCCGGGGCCGCTCCTGGTCCGTGGACGGCCGGCGCATGATTGGATACCTCCCAGGTAGTCGCGAGGGAAGGGACCGGGAGATGGCCGAGGAGATCCGCGCCGAGATGGTGGCGAACGTCTGGAAGGTCGTCGCCTCGACCGGTGACACCGTGTCCGAGGGCGACACCCTGGTGATCCTGGAGTCGATGAAGATGGAGATCCCGGTGGTCGCCGAGTCCGACGGCGTGGTGCAGCAGCTCGCGGTGAACGAGGGCGACGTGGTGCAGGACGGCGACCTGATCGCGGTGATCGGTTGACCGGCGTGCTGGTCCGGCCGGCCGTCCCGGCCGACTTCGCGGACCTGGCCCGGCTGACCGTCGCCGCGTACGAGGCCGACGGTCAGCTCAAGGGCGAGACCGGGTACGGCGACGTGCTGGCCGACGTGACGGGTCGGGCCGCCCACGGCGAGATCCTGGTCGCCGCCGACGAGGTCACCGGCCAACTGCTCGGCTCGGTCACCTTCGTGCTGCCCGGCAGCCGGTACGCCGAGATGTGCGGCCCGGGCGAGGCCGAGTTCCGGATGCTGGCGGTGGACCCGGCGGCGCAGGGCCGGGGCGCGGGTGCCGCGCTGGTCGAGGCGTGCGTCGTACGCGCCGCCGAGCTGGGCCGCGCGGCGCTGGTGATCTGCGTACGCGACGGCCACGCCGAGCCGGCCCACCGGCTCTACCGCCGTCGTGGCTTCCAGCGGGTGCCCGAGCAGGACTGGACCCCGCTGCCCGGCGTGGACCTGCTGGCCCTGCGCCTGCCCCTCGGCTAGCCGGGTTCGTGCCCGCCCGGCCGTGGCGGCGGCCAGGCCGCGGGATCCAGGCTCAGGAGCGGGCGGCGATCGCGGCGAGCAGCTCGTCGGCGACCTCCAGCGCCACCCGCCGACGTTCGCTGTCGGTGATGCCCGGGGTGCGTACCGCGAACCAGCTGGTGTGTACCGCGAACAGTGCCAGCGTGGCCCGTAGCTGCCCGCCCGGCGATTCGTCACCGGCGGCGAGCACGTTGGCCAGCCGGAACATCCGTTCGCGGATCTCCCGTCCGGCGGAGAGACTCTTCAGCGCCGTCTGGTTCTGCTCGAAGAAGCGCATTACCGAGGGCTGCTCGCCGGTGAACATGGTGTCGGCGTAGCGCTCGATGACCGCGCGCTGGGTGGCCAGGCTGGGCGGTTGGGTCTCCGCCCAGGCCACCAGGGCGTCGATCCGGACCAGCCGGTCCTCCACGACGCTGGTGACGATCTCGTCCTTGCTCTTGAAGTGGTAGTAGAGCGCGGCCTTGGTCACCCCGAGCCGCTCGGCGACCTCCCGCAGCGAGGTGGCCTCGTAGCCCTGCTCGGTGAAGAGCTCCAGCGCGACGGCCTGAATCCGCTCCCGCGTGCCGCCTGTGCTCTGGCTCACCCGCACCACCCAACTCGCTTGACCGTCGTTGCCTGTCCAACTTACCGTGCGGCTAGTAAGGTGACTAGCCGGGCGGCAAGTAAGTGCGGCCGTATCTCGGGGGGAGAGCTTACTCATGGCTCAACAAGCGCAGGTCGCGGTGCGACCCAATGTCCGGGTCGTCCTCTTCGGCCTGATGATCGCCATGATGCTGGCGATGCTCGACAACATGATCGTCAGCACGGCCCTGCCCCGCATCGTGGGCGAGTTCGGCGGTCTCAACCACTTCACCTGGGTGGTGACCGCGTACGTGCTCGGCACCACGGTCTCGACGCCGATCTGGGGCAAGCTCGGCGACCTCTACGGCCGCAAGGCGGTCTTCCTCACCGCTGTGGTGATCTTCCTGGTCGGGTCCGCGCTGTGTGGGATGTCCGGTTCGGGCTTCCTCGGCGGACCGGAGGAGGGCATGGTCCAGCTGATCGCCTTCCGGGCCGTGCAGGGTCTGGGCGCCGGTGGCCTGATGGTCGGCGTGATGGCGATCATCGGCGACCTGGTGCCGCCCCGGGAGCGGGGCCGCTACCAGGGCATGATCGCCGGGATCATGGCCATCGCGATGGTGGCCGGCCCGCTGGTCGGTGGCTTCATCACCGACCACCTTTCCTGGCGGTGGGCGTTCTACGTCAACCTGCCGCTGGGCGGTGTGGCGCTGGTGCTGCTCATCGCCACCATGCACCTGCCGAAGTACCGCACCGAACACCGGATCGACTGGCTCGGCGCCGCGCTGCTCTCCGTCGGCATCACCGCGATCGTGCTGGTCACCACCTGGGGCGGCAACGAGTACGCCTGGCGTTCGCCGCAGATCCTCGGCCTCGGCGGGCTCGCCGTCGCCACGTTGGTGATCTTCGGGTTCGTCGAGCGGCGGGCCGCCGAGCCGATCCTGCCGCTGCGGCTGTTCGCCAACCGGAACTTCGCCCTCATCTCGGTGATCGGCTTCCTGCTCGGCTTCGCGATGTTCGGCGCGATGAACTTCCTGCCGCTCTACCAGCAGACCGTCCAGGGCGCCTCGGCCACCAACTCGGGTCTGCTGCTGCTGCCGCTGATGTTCGGCATGCTGGTGGTCTCGCTGGTCGTCGGCCGGGCGATCACCAGGACCGGGCGTTACCGGGTGTTCCCGATCGTCGGCGGTGTGGTGATGGCCGTCGGGCTCGCCCTGCTGAGCCTGCTGGACGTGCAGACCGGCAAGGTGGAGTCCTCGCTCTACATGATCGTGCTCGGCGTCGGCATGGGCTTCCTCATGCAGACGTCGATGCTGATCGCGCAGAACAGCGTCGAGCAGAAGGACCTGGGTGCGGCCAGCGGCGCGGCCACCTTCTTCCGCTCGATCGGCGGGTCGTTCGGGATCTCGCTGTTCGGTGCGATCTTCGCCAACCGGCTCGCCGGATCGGCCGCCGGTGAGGCGTTCGGCGGTGGTGGCGAGGGCGGCGCGGCGATGAACATCGAGGCCCTCAGGGAACTGCCGGCGCAGGCCCGCGAACTGGTCCTGGGCGGGCTCGCCGACGCGATCTCGAACGTCTTCCTGTGGGCGGTGCTCTTCGCCGTAGCGGTGCCGGTGCTCGCCTGGTTCATCCGGGAGATCCCGCTGCGGACCAGCAACGACGCCGACCAGGGCAGCCCGGAGGAGCAGGCGGAGACCGCGCTGGCCCGCAGCCCGAGCGCGTGACGAGCGGGTGAGGAGCCGGTCAGGGCGGCGGCGGTGGTCCCGGCAGTCGCGGCCGGATCAACCCGAGTAGCCGGCCGGTCAGGGCGCGCAGCGGACGGCGGCGCGGGCGGGCCGGGATGCCGGCCAGCGCACGCGCCAGGGCGACGCTGTCCGGGTCGAGGTCCGGTGTGGCCAGCGCCAGGTGGGCCAGGGACGGGGCGTTCGGCAGCGGTCGCTGCCGGGCCGCCTCGGCCGCGGTGCTCAGTCGCCCGCTGACCACCCGGGCCACGTCGGGGCGGACCGCCGGGTCGACCCAGGCGGCGGTCACCAGGGCGAACAGGGCTGCCTCGGCGACCTCCTCGACCCCGTTGACGAGTTCCACCAGCACCCGACGTCGGGTCGAGGAGAGCCACGGCTCGTCGGTGCGATGGTGGAGCAGGCCGAGGCAGGTCCACACCTGGACGCACCGTACCCACAGCGAGGGGTCCTGGCCGGACAGCACCCGCCCCAGCGCGGTCTGCGGGGTCTCCGGCGGGTACGCCAGCAGGCCGAGCAGGTCGTTCAGGTCGAGGGTGGCCAGCGCGACCGCCGTGTCGTACGCGGCCGGCGGGTGCGGCCAGGCCGGGTGGGCCAGTTGGCGCAGTCGGCGGGTGGCCTCCGCCGACGGGGGCGACGGGCGTACCGCGGGATCGCCGCCGGCGGTCGGTGCCGCGGCCGACGGGGTCGCCACCAGCACCGGCGTCTCCCCGGCGACCGGCACGACGGGCGGGGTGACCTGCCCCAGCCAGGGCCGGCCACGGCAGCACTCGGCCAGGTCGCTGTGCTCGTGCGAGTCGTCCGGGTGATCGCGGACGAAGTCCGCCAGCGCGACCAGGTGGCGCACGTCACCGTCGCGCTGGAAGCGCAGCCGGTGCGCGGTGTGCACCGCGCAGTCGAAGGACGGGTTGCGGTCCAGGGCGCGTTCGATCCAGGCCAGCGCCTCCGTCAGCCGGCCGTGGTCGGCCAGCGTGCCGGCGATGTCTGCGTAGACCGCGAGGTCGTCCGGGTCGTGGTCGACGGCACGACGGAGCGCGGCGAGCGCCTCCCGGGTCCGGCCGGCGCTGCGCAGCGCGTACCCGAGCCAGACCTCGCCCATCTTCGACGGCGCCGCGCGTACGCCCCGACCGGCCCAGCGGACCGCGAGCGGTACCTCGCCCACCCGCCGGGCCAGCGCGGACGCCGTGCCCAGCAGCAGGGCGTGCTCGGGGTGGACGGTGATCGCGTTGCGGGCCAGCGTCAGGTACGGGGCCAGGGCGGCCCGGTCGGCGGCGGGCACCGGATCGGGGGCGGCGGCGCAGACCTGCATCAGCACCCGGGCCGCCTGGTCCGGGCCGATCCGTTCGGCCAGTTCCGGCGAGGTCACCCAGGGCACCCCGGCCCAGTCCGTGCCGGGTGCGTGCGCCCCGGCGGCGACCAGCAGGTCGAGACCCTCGGCGGGCCGGCCGGCCGCGGCCAGCAGGTGCGCCCGGGCGACCACCGCCCCGACGAAGGTGTGGTGCTGCAACGGGAAGAGGTCCAGGCCACCGCCGCTGGCGGCGGCCAGCCGGGCGAGCGTCTCGTGCACCTCGGGCAGTGTCGGGGCGCGGACCAGGGCGCTCGCGACATGGCCGGCGGCGTGCGTCAGGTCGCCGGCGGCCATGGCTGTCCGGGCGAGCGCCAGTTCCTCCGTCGCCGGCAACGCCCGATCGTCCGTTCCCTCGGCCACGTCGTCCTCTCACTGCTCTTCACCGTTGGGTGGTGAGGTCGGTCAGCGTAGGTGACCGCATCGAGTTTTTGTGATCGCCTGCGCGATGCTGCTCGTTCAGTTGTTCATATCCGCTAAAAGGTGCAAGACTGAGCAGCAAACGCGCGGGGATCGCGCAGGGGAGGAGCTTTCGTGACGCGCCCAGGAAGTGGCATGGCCGCCGACATCGACGAGCAGCCGGCGGGTTACGAGCGACTGCTCGCCGCCGAGTACGCCGCACCGATCGCCCGGGTCGCCGCGGCCATCGCCGAGCGCCGGCCGCGGCACGTGGTGTTCACCGCGCGGGGCACCTCCGACCACGCCGCCCTGTACGGGGCCTACCTCACCGAGATCCGCCTCGGTCTGCCGGCCGGTCTCGCCTCGCCCAGCACGATGACCCTCTTCGGCGCCCGGCCGGACCTCTCCGACGCGCTGGTGGTCGGGGTCAGCCAGAGCGGCGGGTCGCCGGACCTGACCGAGGTGCTCCGGGTCGCCCGCGAGTCCGGCGCGCTCACCCTCGCGGTCACCAACGCGCCGGACTCGCCGCTGGCCGGCGCCGCCGAACTCTCCGTCGACATCGCCGCCGGGCACGAGCGGGCGGTGGCGGCCACCAAGACGTACACTGCCGAACTGCTCGCCCTGCTGCTGCTGGTGGAGGGGATCCGGGCCGGTGACGGTCGGCTGCCCGACGAGGAACACCGGGCCCTGGCCGCCCTGCCCGGGCTGGCCGCCCGCACCCTGGACGATCCCACCCCGACCCAACTGGCGCCGCGCTACCGGTTCGCCGCCCAACTGGTCACCACCGGCCGGGGGTACGCGTACCCGACCGCGCGGGAGGCGGCACTGAAGCTGATGGAGACCTCCTACCTGCCGGCGCTGGCCTTCTCCGGCGCCGACCTGCTGCACGGCCCGCTCGCCATGACCGACCCCGACGTGCCGGTGCTGGCCGTGGTGGGCTCCGGGCCGGGCGGGCAGGCGATGGGCGAGGTGCTGCCCCGGCTCGGCGAGCGCCGCGCCGACGTGGTGGTGGTCGGCTCCGCCGAGGTCGAGGGGGCCACCCGGATCGCGGTACCCGAGGTCGACGAGCGGTACGCCCCCCTGCTGGACATCCTGCCGCTGCAACGGCTGGCGCTGGCGCTGGCCCTGGCCCGGGGCGAGAACCCGGACGCGCCCCGGGGGTTGAAGAAGGTCACCGCGACGATGTGACCCTTCGCGTGGCACCCTGGTCGGCGTGTCCACGCTGCGCGACCTCGCCGAGGAGCACACCCGTCTCCGCCCGGCCGACATCGACCACCTGCACCGCATCGCCGGTGACTGGCAACTGCTGTCCGACCTCTCCTTCGCCGACCTGCTGCTCTGGGTGCCGGTGGACGGCGAGGGCAGCTTCCTCTGCGTCGCCCAGGTCCGTCCCACCACCGCGCCCACCGCCTACCAGGACGACCAGGTGGGTCGGATCGTCGGCGGTCCGGAGGTGGCGCACCTGGAGGTCGCCTACGGGCAGGGGCGGATCTGGCGGGAGGGCGACCCGGTCTGGTACGGCGACGTGCCCGCCCGGCACGAGGCGATCCCGGTCCGGTTGCGGGCCGCCGACGGGGAGTCCGGCGAGGTGATCGCCGTAGTGGGCCGGGACACCAACCTCTCCACCGCGCGTACCCCCAGCCAGCTGGAGCTGAACTACCTGACCACGGCCGACGACCTGGCCCAGATGATCGCCGACGGGACCTTCCCGCCGCCCCGGCATCCCGGCGAGACCACCTCGGCGCCCCGGGTCGGCGACGGCCTGGTCCGGCTGGACGCCGGCGGCAAGGTCACCTACGCCAGCCCGAACGCGCAGTCGGCGTACCGGCGGCTGGGATACGTCTCCCACCTGGTGGGTGAGGATCTCGCGGCGCTGCACCGTCGGCTCGCCAACGACCCGCTGGAGGGCACGGAGGCCGCCAACGGCATCCTCGCCGCCCTGCGCGGCGAGGCACCGCCCCGGCGGGAGATCGACGCGCGCGGCGCGACGATGCTCACCCGGGCGCTGCCGCTGATGCCCGCCGGGGTGCCGATCGGCGCGCTGGTGCTGGTCCGCGACATCACCGAGGTACGCCGCCGGGACCGCGCCCTGATCACCAAGGACGCCACCATCCGCGAGATCCACCACCGGGTGAAGAACAACCTGCAGACGGTGGCGGCGCTGCTGCGCCTGCAGGCCCGCCGGGTCGCCATGCCCGAGGCCCGGGTGGCGCTGGAGGAGTCGGTCCGCCGGGTGGCCTCGATCGCCCTGGTGCACGAGACGCTCTCCATGTCCAGCGACGAGGCGGTCGAGTTCGACGGCATCGTCGACCGGGTGGCCAGCGCGGCGACCGAGGTGGCGGCGACCGAGGTGACCGTCGGGATGCGGCGTACCGGCAGCTTCGGGGTGCTGCCGGCGGAGATCGCCACCTCGCTGGTGATGGTGCTCAACGAACTGCTGCTCAACGCCGTCGAGCACGGCTTCCCGCCGGCCGGCGAGACCGACGAGTCACCGGCCGGGCCGGCGGCGACCCGGCCCGAGGTGGTGGTCTCCGCCCACCGGTTCCGCAAGACGCTGCACGTGACGGTTGCCGACAACGGTCGGGGACTGCCGACCGGCTTCGACGCCGAGGGGGGCGCCAAACTCGGCCTGCAGATCGTCCGCGCGCTGGTCACCGGCGAGCTGCGCGGCAGCATCGAACTGCGGCCCGGCGCCGACACCGGCACCGAGGCGCTCCTCGTGGTCCCGCTCAGCCGCCCCAGTTCCTGACCGCCCGGCCCCGCCCGGTGTCGGGCTGAGCCTGCCCGGGTGTCGGGCTGAGCCTGCCGGGTGTCGGGCTGAGCCTGCCCGGTGTCGGGCTGAGCCTGCCCGGTGTCGGGCTGAGCCTGCCCGGTGTCGGGCTGAGCTGCCCGGTCAGGCGAGGGTCAGCGGGTGAGGAGGGTGACGGTGAGGCCGGGACGCAGCCAGGTTCCGTCGACGGTGTAGCTGGTGCGCAGGGCGTCCCCCTTCGGGCCGGGAACGGCGGCCAGGGGATCGCTCTGCCGGCCGCCGACCACCAGCCAGACCCGGTCCACGCCGGCCAGGCAGTCGGCCGGGCGGTCGCACTCGACGGCCCAAAGGTCGCCGCGCTGCTGCTGCTCCTCGGCCAACAGCGCGTCCCGGGGCGCGCGCTCGCCCAGGTGGTAACGCAGCCCGAGGTCGAGGAAGAGCCAGCTGTCCCGGGGCGCGTAGACCACCGCGTCGCCCGGGCGCTGACCGGCGGCGATGATCTGGGCAGCCCCGCGGTAGTCGACGGTGGCGGTGCGCGGCCACTCGTGCGTACGGCGCAGTGCGATCTGGTCCGGCAACCCGAGCAGCCCCGCGAGGATGATCACGACGAGCGCGGCCGCGAGCCGGGCCGACGCCAGCGCGGCACCGGCCAGCAGGCAGCCGAAGGGCATCACGAAGACCAGGTACCGGGGTACCCAGAGGGGTACCGCCAGCCCCACCACGAAGAGCAGCAACACCGGCAGCAGTACGCAGGCCCCCGGCAGCACCGCCCGCCGGCCGAGCCGCCCGGCACCGAGTACGGCGAGCGCGACCAGCAGTCCGCCCACCGCCGCGCTCTGGGCCAGCCCGCCGGGCAGGGTGGCCAGGTCACCGAGCCGGGCGGTGTCCACCCAGTCCAGCTGGCGGGCCCGTTGGCTGCGGGCGAGCAGGACCAGCGGCGTCAGCACCAGCGCCACCGGGACCAGGGCGAGCAGCCACCAGCGCAGCGGCCGGAGCCGCGCGGCCCGGCACAGCACCACGACCGCGTGCGCGGCGAGCAGGGTCAGGGCGATCAGGTGGGTCAGCCCGAGGGCGGTGGTCGCCGCGGAGTAGGCCACCCAGCGCCCCCACCCGGGCCGCCGCAACGCCTCGACCAGCAGCAGGGTGCTCAGCACCGCGAGGGCGGTGGCCAGGGCGTACGGCCGGGCCTCCTGGCCGTACCGGGAGGTGCCCGGCAGCACCGCGAGGAGCAGCCCGGCGAGGGTGCCGATGCGGGCGTCCCACAACCGTTGCCCGAGTACCGCGGTCAGCCCGGCCGCCGCCGCCATCGCCAGCGCCGACGGCAGCCGCAGTGCGGCGACGGTGTCACCGGCGACCGTCAGCCAGGCGTACATGAACAGGTAGTACGGCCCGGTGGCGGCGTCGATGGTGCCGGCCAGCCGGAGCAGGCCGCCCACCCCGCGGGTGGCGGCGCTCCAGGTGGCCAGCTCGTCCCGCCACGGCTGGGCGGCGTCCAGCCCGGCCAGGGTGACGACCAGGGTGACGGCCGCCGGCAGCAGCCACACCGGCAGCGCGCGCAGGCGGATCCCGCTCAGCCGGACGCCGGTTCCGGCGGTCGGGACCGACCTGCCGGACAAATCCCCCATGTCGCGAGCCTGCCACATGGTCGCGCTCAGAGACGGCCGCAGCGACCGCCCGTGATGTGGGATCCCGCACGCGCTCATTGGCTGGCCCGTGAGAGGTGTGGCAACATGACGTTCATGACTGCCGCCGTGGTCCGCCGCTTCGTGGCTCGCCGCCACGTCGACTACGGCCGCGTGCGCAGCGCGATCTGTCCGGCCCACTGACGACGCCCGACCATTCTGCCTCGGGTACGCAGCGCGCCGGCCGCCCATGACACCGTTGTCCACGGCCCCTCCCGGAGCCGGTCGCCGCGTTCGCGTACCCCGCCGAGGCACCGCAGACAACGGAGGACGCCGCGATGGCGGTCAGCGAGATTCCGGCCCGTACCGGGGATTCCTCGGCGCGCCCCGCCCGGGCGCCGCGCCGGGCCCGGGGAGAGGGCCAGTGGGCGCTCGGACACCGTGAGCCGCTCAACCCCAACGAGCGGACCAAGAAGGACGACAACCCGCTCAACGTGCGGGACCGGATCGAGAACATCTACGCCCACCGTGGCTTCGCCTCCATCGACCCGCAGGATCTGCGCGGCCGGTTCCGTTGGTGGGGTCTCTATACCCAACGGAAGGCGGGCATCGACGGTGGCCGTACCGCCGTGTTGGAACCGCACGAGCTGGAAGACGAGTTCTTCATGCTGCGGGTGCGGGTCGACGGCGGCCAGCTCGACCTGGCCCAGCTGCGGACCATCGCCGAGATCTCCCGGGAGTTCGCCCGGGACACCGCCGACATCACCGACCGGCAGAACATCCAGTACCACTGGATCCGGGTCGAGGACATGCCGGAGATCTGGCGGCGGCTGGAGTCGGTCGGCCTGCAGACCACCGAGGCGTGCGGCGACTGCCCACGGATCGTGCTGGGTAGTCCGGTCGCCGGGGTGGCCGAGGCGGAACTGGTCGACCCCACCTCCGCGATCGACGAGATCGTCCGGCGGTACGTCGGCGACAAGCAGTTCTCGAACCTGCCCCGCAAGTTCAAGTCGTCGATCTCCTGGCTGGTGGACACCCCGTACCAGGCCAACGACATCGCTTTTCTCGGCGTCGACCACCCCGAGCACGGCCCCGGCTTCGACCTGTGGGTCGGCGGTGGGCTCTCCACCAACCCGATGCTCGCCCAGCGACTCGGTGTCTGGGTGCCGCTGGCCGAGGTGCCGGACGTCTGGGCCGGTGTGGTCGGCATCTTCCGGGACTACGGCTACCGCCGGCTGCGCCACCGGGCCCGGTTGAAGTTCCTGGTCGCCGACTGGGGCGTGACGAAGTTCCGGGAGGTGCTGGAGAAGGAGTACCTCGGCCGGACGCTGCTGGACGGGCCCGCGCCGCAGCTGCCGGAGAAGCCGATCGACCACATCGGCGTACACGCTCAACGCGACGGGCGTAACTACGTCGGTGCCGCCCCGGTGGTCGGGCGGGTCTCCGGCACCCAACTCGCCCGGCTGGCCGACGTCGTCGAGGCGCACGGCAGCGGGCGGGTACGACTGACGCCGTACCAGAAGTTGCTGGTGCTCGACGTGCCGCCGGAGCGGACGGAGTCGCTGGTGACCGGTCTGCGCGAGATCGGCCTGGAGGCCCGGCCGTCGACCTGGCGGCGCAGCACCATGGCCTGCACCGGCATCGAGTACTGCAAGCTGGCCATCGTCGAGACGAAGGCGCGCGGCGAGGAGCTGGTGGCCCGGCTGGAACAGCGGCTGCGCGACTTCGACACGGACATCTCCATCCACATCAACGGCTGCCCGAACGCCTGCGCCCGCACCCAGGTGGCCGACATCGGCCTCAAGGGGCAGCTGGTCACCGGGGCCGACGGCCGCCAGGTGGAGGGCTTCCAGGTGCACCTGGGCGGCGGACTGGGTATGGCCGAGGGGCAGACCGCCGGCTTCGGGCGCAAGCTGCGGGGGCTGAAGACGACCGCCGACGAGCTTCCCGAGTACGTCGAGCGGCTGGCCCGGCACTATCTGGCCGGCCGCACCGAGGGGGAGACCTTCGCCAACTGGGTGATCAGGGCCGACGAGGAGCAACTGCGATGACCGAGCGTAGCGAGGTGACGCGATGAGCGAGACTCGATCCGTTCCGCTGTACTGCCCGTACTGCGGCGAGGAGAACCTGCGGCCGAGCGAGACCGGACCAGCCGCGTGGGAGTGCCACGCCTGCGCCCGGGTCTTCACGGTCCGCTTCACCGGCCTGCTCTCCCCGGCGGTGACCCGATGAGCGCCCTGGTCTCCGCCACCGGCCTCGGGCTGGTCGGCACCACGCCCGTCGCGCCCGTCGATCCCGCCCGGCGCAGCCCCGCCGAGTTGCGCGAGTTGGCCGAGCGGGCCGGCCGGGAGTTGGAGGGCGCGCCCGCGCTGGAGATCGCCCGGTGGGCCGCCGAGACCTTCGGCGACCGGTTCTGCGTGACCAGTTCGATGGCCGACGCGGTGCTGGCCCACCTGGTCTCCCGGGTGGCGCCCGGGGTGGACGTGGTCTTCCTCGACACCGGGCTGCACTTCCCGGAGACGCTCGCGGTCCGCGACGAGGTCGTCCGGCGGCTGCCGGTCAACGTCCGGTCCATCCGGCCGCGACTCACCGTGGGCCAGCAGGACGGCGAGTACGGACCGCGACTGTTCAACAAGTCACCGGACGAGTGCTGCCGGTTGCGCAAGGTGGAACCGCTGGAGCGGGCGCTCGCCGGGTACGACGCGTGGGCCGCCGGGCTGCGCCGTGACGAGTCGCCGACCCGGGCCAACACGCCGGTGGTGACCTTCGACCCGCGTCGGGGCAAGGTCAAGGTCAACCCGATCGCGGCCTGGAGCCAGGCGGACGTCGACGCGTACATCGCCCGGTGGAACGTGCCCGTCAACGAGCTGTTCCGGCGCGGCTACGGCTCCATCGGCTGCTGGCCGTGCACCCGGCGGACCAGGGCCGGTGAGGACCCGCGGGCCGGCCGTTGGGCGATGTTCGAGAAGACCGAGTGCGGCCTGCACCTCTGAACGGGCCGGCGGGACATCCGGACCGGCCGGAGCCGGGCGGTGACCCGGTGCTGCTGGTCGCCCACGGCAGCCGCGATCCGCGCGCGGCCGAGGCGACCAGGGCACTGGCCCGGGCGGTCTCGGCCGCGCGTCCCGGTACGCCGGTGCTGGCGAGTTGGCTGGACCACACCGAACCGCATCCGACCCAGGCGTTACGTGACCTGGCGGGCGCCGGGCACACCCGGGCGATCCTGGTGCCGTTGCTGCTCACCGCCGCGTTCCACCGGCGGGTGGACATCCCCGCGGCGGTGGCCGCCGCACTGGAGTCCGGAGCACCGATGCGGGTACGGACGACCGAGGTTCTCGGTCCGACGGCCGACGGGGTGGATCCGGCGTTGCTGGCCGGGCTGCGGCGACGACTAACCGAGGCGGACCCGGGCCGGTTCGACGCCCTGGTGTTGGCCGCGGCGGGCACCCGGGACGCCCGGGCGCGGAGGTCGGTCGGTCGGGTGGCGGCGGCGTTGGGGGCGAGCCTGAACGTGCCGACCCGGGTCTCGTACGCCTCCGCAGCGCCACCGGACGCTGGTAGGGCGGTGACCCGGCTCCGGGCGGCCGGTGCCCGGCGGGTCGCCGTGGCCGCGTACTTCCTGGCCCCCGGCCTGTTCCACGACGCCGTGACCCGGGCCGCCCACGCCGCCGGCGCGGTAGCCGTGGCCGCCCCCCTGACCGACACCCCGGCCCTGGTCCACCTGGTCCTCCACCGCCTCTCCCCGCGTTGATCATGAGGTTGACGGCGTTGTCGATCTCTGATGCGCCGTCAACCTCATGATCAACGCGGGGAGAGGCGGTGGAGTGCGGGGATGGGTGGACAGCAGGACGCCCCCGGCGGGTGAGCCCGGCCGGGGGCGTGATGCGTTGGTGTTCGTGCGGTCAGGCGGAGTGAGCGCGCAGCACCCGGAGGCCGCCGCGACGCTTGACGGCGCGCCGCTCCTCCTCGCTCATCCCGCCCCAGACGCCTGCGTCCTGACCGGACTCCAGCGCCCACTGCAGGCACTGGTCGGTCACGGAGCAGCGCCGGCAGACGGCCTTGGCCTGCTCGACCTGCAGGAGAGCCGGACCGGACGTCCCGATCGGGAAGAACAGCTCCGGGTCCTCGTCGCGGCAGACAGCATGGTGACGCCAGTCCATGGCGGCAACACTCCTCATTCTGGGTGGGTGGCAGATGTTGCTGTTGTTGCTTTCCTATATGCATCCGCATATGCCGGTGGTGACGGTTCGCGTCGACCAATTCGGCACTGCGTGAGCAGGCTGTTAGCTCCCGGGGGCCTGCTGGAACTGCTCAACCTGCCGAGCATGTCCAGGCAATGTCCCGGTAACTCAAGTTCGCTTGTGAATACTTTCACGAACTTACGCAATGTCAAGGGTGACGCTCGGAAAAACTCCGCGCGGTGAGCAAGCCCACAACCCATTTGTCCGGGTTCTGGATCGCTCCGCCCGCCCGGCGTACCACAGTCGAGAATCAATATAGTACAGTCCGCCGGGCAATGCCGACATTTCCGGCATCGGTTCCGGGTGTCGCGGTCGTCGCGCGCTGGGGGTCGCGCCGGCCATCTCCGCCCGGTGGTACCGGAGACCTAACAGATTACTCTGAGTGCGGCGGGAACGGAGGTGAATCTGACTTTTTCCCGCTCGCCAAGATAGTCCCCGTCGAGCTGGAACGCCTGCGGGCGGCTTGCCACCAGCGTGAACTCCGCTACGTCATGACGACGTAACACCTGACGACCATGCGGATTCGGCGTGTTGGACAGGAGTTGTGTCACCGTACGTGTTGTGCTGGCGACGCCAAGCTGGCGAAGGGCCATCACGTCCAGCCCCAGATCGAACGACGCATCCGGGTTCGGGTTGGCCTCCCGGTCACCGACGTAGGTCCACGGCGCGGTGTTCTGCACGATGATGCTCGCCAGATCACTCTCGGTTGCCTCGCCCGGCTGCTCCAGCCGGATCGCCGGGTGTCGCCGTTCGTTACCGAGCAGGAACTGTGCGGTGAAGGCCCGGAAGTAGAGCCCGGGTGAGGAGACCCGACCCTTGCGGCGGGCCTCCTCGACGCGATGGATCACCGCCGCGTCGAGCCCGAAGCCGGCGCAGAAGGTGAAGTAGCGGTCGTCGGCCCGGCCCAGGCCGATCGTGCGCTGCCTGCTCAGCCGCAGGCCCTCCAGGATCATGCTGGCGGCCTCGGCCCACTCGCGCGGCAGGCCCAACGCCCGGGCGAAGACGTTCGTCGAACCACCCGGCACGGTGGCCAGTGCCGGCAACCGCTCGGCGGTCGGTGCCTCGCCGCCGGCGGTGCTCGCCGTCATCAGCCCGTTGACCACCTCGTTGACCGTGCCGTCCCCACCCAGGGTGACCACGACGTCGACGCCCTCCACGGCGGCCTCCCGGGCCAGCGCGGTGGCGTGACCACGCTGGCGGGTGTAGCGCACGGAGAGGTCCACCTCGCTGCGCAGCGCCCGGACCAGCACGTCTCGCGCGCGTTCACTGGTGGTGGTGGCCTTCGGATTGACCAGCAGGACGGCCCGCATGGGCGGCACTGTACCCCGGATGCTCACGGGTATCGTGACCGCGTGACCATCGACTCCGACCCGACCCCCGTCACGCTGCGTTGGGCGGTCCGGCTGCTGCGAGGCCAGGCGGTCGCCGTCGGGCTGGTCGCGGCCTGGCTGATCGTCGCCGACTTCACCGCCACCAGCACCGACCTGACGTCGGCGTTGTTGGTCACCGCCTTCGCCGTCGGCACCGCCGTCGCGCTCTGGGCCCTGGGAGGTGCACTGCTGCGCCGCCGGGCCGGTGCCCGGGCACCGGCCATCGTGCTCCAACTCATGCTGCTGCCGATCGGTTGGTTCATGATCCAGGGAGGGCTGGGCTGGCTCGGCGTGCCGCTGATCGCGCTCGGACTCGGCGTCACCTGGCTACTGGTGAGCCCGCCGACCACGCGCGCCCTGGGCTTCGAGTGAGCTGACCCGGGGCGCCCCGTGGCTCACCAGCCCGACGCGCGGCGGGTGAGCAGCGAGATGCTGGCCCGACCGTCCGCCGCGGTCGCCGCCGCCGAGGTGGTCAACGCGGTGAGCACCTTCCAGGCGAACGACGACTCGGCGGGCAGCCGGGCGCCCGGCACCGTGGGCACGGTCACCTCGACGGTCAGGGCATCCTCGGTCACCGCGAACCGGCAGTCGAGTTCGGCCCCCCGCGGCGCGATGGCGAGCAGCATGGCGCAGGCCTCGTCGACGGCGATGCGCAGATCCTCGATCTCGTCGAGGGCGAACTGGAGACGCGCCGCGAGGCCGGCGGTGGCGGTACGGAGTACGCCGAGGTACCCGCCGTCGGCAGGCACGGTCAGTTGCACGATGTCGTCGTCGGTTGTCGGCTGGCCGGTCAGTTGAGTCACCACTCATCCCCCCGGTCGGGGACTCTACCCGCTCAGCCGTCCGTACGGGTCGTAGCCCGGCCGACGGAAACGGCGACCGGCCCGTCCCCGAGCGGGACGAGCCGGTCGCCGTCGGCAGGCCTCAGGCCTGCTTGGTCTCCCAGAAGATCTTCGAGATCTCGTCGATCTTCTGCAGCAGTTCGTCGGCCTTGGCCGGATCGGTGGCGCCCTTGGCGCCGGCCGCGCCGGCCAGCTTGGTGGCCTCGTTGAACAGCTGGTGCAGGTGCGGGTACTTCTCGAAGTGCGGCGGCTTGAAGTAGTCGGTCCACAGCACCCAGAGGTGGTGCTTGACCAGATCCGCCCGCTGCTCCTTGATCAGGATGGCTCGGGTGCGGAACTCCGGGTCGGTGTTGGCCTGGTACTTCTCGCAGATCATTTTTACCGACTCGGCTTCGATCCGAGCCTGGGCGGGGTCGTAGACACCGCAGGGCAGGTCGCAGTGCGCGCTGGCGGTCACGCGAGGCGCAAGGATGCGTGGAAGTCGCATCAGGATCCTCCATGGGAAGTTTGCGATGATCCAAGACGACATTACTCCTGGACGCGGTCCCCGAGGCCGCTGGAGGTGAAACCGGTGTCCGCGCCCCGGCTGTGGTGGCCGCTGTCCGCCGTACTGGTGACCGGGCCGTCCATGTCGCCGACGCTGCGGCACGGCGACGCGGTGCTGGTCCGTCGTGGTGGTCGCGCGATCCGGCCCGGCGACGTGGTGATCGCGGTCTTCCGTACCCGCCCGGACCTGCTGGTGGTCAAGCGTGCGGTCCGGCCGGAGGCCGGCGGGTGGTGGCTGCACGGGGACAACGACCTCGTCACCGACGACTCCCGGGCCTACGGGGTGGCCGACGTGGTCGGCCGGGTGGTGGCCCGCTACTGGCCCAGCCCGGGCCGGGTACCGCCCCGTCGGTTATGACCCTGCTCACATGCTGGACCCACCCACCGCACTATGCTCGGAAGTGCCCGGGTGACCCCCCGCACCACGCGCCGCCGCTCGACGCCTCACCGTGTGCGCGACCGGCTGGTCCATCTGCTCGACAGATCCTGGAGTCACCATGCCTACGTCCACCGTGGACCCTGCTGATCCCGTCTTCCAACTGCACCGGGGCGGCAAGATGACCGTCGTCTCGACGGTCCCGCTGACCAGCCGGGACGACCTCTCCCTCGCGTACACCCCGGGCGTCGCCCGGGTCTGCGAGGCCATCGCGGCGGATCCGACGCTCGCTCACGACTACACCTGGGCGTCGAACACCGTCGCGGTCGTCACCGACGGTACGGCCGTACTCGGCCTCGGTGACATCGGCCCACGCGCCGCGTTGCCGGTCATGGAGGGCAAGGCCGTGCTGTTCAAGCAGTTCGGCGGGGTCGACGCGGTACCGATCTGCCTGGACACGCAGGACGTCGACGAGATCGTGGCGACGGTCAAGGCCCTCGCCCCCTCGTTCGGTGGGATCAACCTGGAGGACATCAGCGCACCCCGCTGCTTCGAGGTGGAACGCCGGCTCGACGAGGCGCTGGACATCCCGGTGTTCCACGACGACCAGCACGGCACCGCGATCGTCGTGCTGGCCGCGCTGCGCAACGCCGCGACCCTGCTCGACCGCAAACTCGGCGACCTCCGGGTGGCGGTCAGCGGCGCGGGCGCGGCGGGCGTGGCGGTGACCCGGATGCTGGTCGCCGGGGGAGTGGACCCGGACCGGGTGGTGGTCTGCGATTCCCAGGGGATCATCTCCGCGTACCGCACCGGCCTGACCGGCACCAAGGCCGAACTGGCCGAACTGACCAACGCCGACGGCCGGCAGGGCGACATCGCCGAGGCGCTGCGCGAGGCGGACGTGTTGATCGGGGTCTCCGGCGGGCAGATCCCCGAGCGGGCGGTGGCCGGGATGGCCCCCGGCGGGATCGTGTTCGCGCTGGCCAACCCCACGCCCGAGGTGCATCCCGAGGTGGCCGCCCGGCACGTCGCGGTGGTCGCCACCGGCCGCAGCGACTACCCGAACCAGATCAACAACGTGCTGGCCTTCCCGGGGGTGTTCCGGGGAGCGCTACAGGCCCGGGCCACCCGGGTCACCGACGCGATGAAGGTCGCGGCGGCCGACGCCATCGCCGCCGTGGTGGCCGAGTCGCTGACCCCGGAGGCGATCGTGCCCTCGCCCCTGGACCCGCGGGTCGCCCCCGCCGTGGCCGAGGCGGTCGCCGAAGCCGCCCGCCGCGACGGCGTCGCCCGCAGCTGAGCGGTGAGGGAGGGGCCCTCCTCGACGCCCGGCGTAGGGGACGGGCCCCTTCTTAACCGGCGTGCCGCTTGTTACGGTGCGGATCATGCGTGCCGCCTTCGCCTCCCGTTTCGACGACGCCGATCCGCTCGCCGCGCTCACCGTCGGTGAGCAGCCCGAACCGGGCCTGCCCGGCGACGACTGGGTGACGCTGAGTGTCACGGCCACCTCCCTCAACCACCACGACCTGTGGTCCCTGCGCGGCGTCGGGCTGCGCGCCGAGCAGCTGCCGATGATCCTGGGCTGCGACGCGGTCGGCGTGGACCCGGACGGCAACGAGGTGGTGGTCTACCCGGTGGTGCCCACCCCCGGCGACCCTCGCGGCATGTCCATCCTCTCCGAGCACTTCCCGGGCACCCTGGCCGAGCGGGTGGCCGTACCCCGGTCGAACCTGGTGGCGCTGCCGGCGGGCCTGGCGGCCACCGACGCGGCGTGCCTGCCGACGGCCTGGCTGACCGCGTGGCGGATGCTCACCACCAAGGGCCGGATCGACGAGGCCGAGGCGGTGCTGGTCCAGGGTGCCGGCGGCGGCGTGGCCACCGCGGCCGTCGGGCTCGCCGTCGCCATGGGCAAACGGGTGTACGCGACCAGCCGCGACGCCGCCAAGCGGGCGCGCATCGCCGAACTCGGCGCGACCGCCGTCGAGCCCGGTTCCCGGCTGCCCGAACGGGTCGACGTGGTGATCGAGACCGTCGGTGCGGCCACCTTCGACCACTCGCTGAAGTCCGCCGCCTTCGGCGCCCGGATCGTGGTGGCCGGTGCCACCGCCGGGCACGAGCCGAAGGTCAACCTGCGCCGGGTCTTCGCCATGCAGCTGGAGATCCTCGGCACCTCGATGGGCACCCCGGCCGACCTGGCCGACCTGCTCGCCTTCTGCGCTGTGGGGAAGGTGCGTCCGGTGGTGGACACCGTGGTGCCGTTCAGCCGGGTCGCGGACGCCTTCGCCCGGCTGCACTCCGGCGAGGTCTTCGGCAAGGTCGTCGTCGACCACACCAGCTGAGGCGCTGCCGAACAGCCCCCGCTCTTGAGCCGTTGCCGGAGCGGGCCCGCCGCCGCCTGCGGCGTCGCCGGGCCCGCCGTCACAGGTTGTTGTCGAGGGTGGCGACGTCGTCGCGGGCCGCGGCGGTGGCGATCCGGTCCTTGGCCGTGGAGTCGCCGTACAGCGTCCAGCGCAGGAACTCGATCGTGGTGTCCGCGACGACCCGCAGCGACGTGCCGTTGCCCAGCAGGGCCCGCCCGTGGTCGCCGTCGGGCAGGCTCAGCATCGCCTTCGGCCAGGGCACCGCGTCGTAGACGGCCTTGCCGGCGGCGTACTGCACCACCTCGTCGGCCTCGCCGTGCACGAACAACTGCGGAGCCGCGGCCCCCGCGAACGCGGTGCCCACGCCGAGCGCGGTGCCGGCGAAGACGATCCCCGCGGCCAGCCGCTCGTCCCGGCGGGTGGTGAACAGCCCGATGGTGGTCACCCCACCGGCCGAGTGCCCGGTCGCGGCCACCCGGTCGGTCGCCAGGTGGCCCCGGAGCGGGTCCCCGTCGCGGCCGTCGAGGGCGAGCACCTCGGTCAACACGTACGACACGTCGGCGGGCTGGTTGAGCACGTCGAGCACGTTGGGCTGGTCCGTACCGGAGGTGTGCGGGAAGGTCGGCGCGGCCACCACGAAGCCGGCCGCGGCCCAGCGGGTCAGCAGCGTCTCGTAGTCAGCGGGGCGGCCACCCAGGCCGTGACTGAACATCACCACCGGGAACCGCCCGTCCGCGGCGTCGACGCCGGTCGCCGGCTTGCCGCCGGACCGTCCGACCGCCGGGTACCACACCCGCACCGGCAGCGGCCGGTCGCCGTCGCGGTTCAGCTTCAGCTGCCGTACGCCGACCGCGAAGGACTGCTCCGGCGCCTTGCCGGCGGGAATCGTCGGCGCCGACGCGCTGGCCGACGGCGCCGGTGTGGCCTCCGGTGTGGCGGTAGCCGTCGCCTGCGGCGCGGCGGACTCGTTCCCGTTCGAACACCCCACCGACGCGCCGGCAACCAGCGCGGCGGCGAGCAGCAGAGAAGCAGCACGACGACACATGAACCCCATTCTCCCTCCCGTCCACCCCACCCTCCCCACGTGCCCTCCCGCCCTACCCCACCCACGCCCGCGATCTTGCACTTATGGTCGGGATAAAAGCCGCAGAACCTGCCAACTCGGCGACCGTAAGTGCAAGATCGCGGGGACAGGGGCTCGCTTGGGCGGAGAGCCGAGGCAGAAAGTGCAAGATCGGCGAGGCGAGGGGGGCGGGGCGGGGCGAGGCGGGGTGCGTGGGGTGGGGGTTAGGGGTGGCGGGTTTCGAAGGTGGTGGTGCCGGGGAGGGATGCGCGGGTGGGCAGGCGGCGGGCGGCCTGCTGGTCGCCGTAGAGGGTCCAGCGGAGGAAGTCGGTGGTGGTACCGAGCACCTGGGCGAAGCCGGGCCGGCCGGGGATCAGGTACTCGCCGTGGCCCTGGCCGAGCAGGCTCAGGAAACTGGCCGGTCCGATGCTGCGGCGGTAGGCGGCCCGCCCGACGCTCAGCGGCACCACCGAGTCGGCCGTACCGTGCACGAACAGGATGGGTGCGGGCGGCTCGGCGAAGCTGCCCGCCATGCCACCGCCGGCGATCACGATGCCGGCCCGTAGCCAGGCGGGTCGCCCGCTGGTGAACATGCCGGAGGTGGTGAAGCCACCCGCCGAGTGCCCGGCTGCGGCGACCCGTTGAACGTCGAGATGGCCCGCGAGTGGATCACCGGTCCGCCGGTCGAGCCGGACCAGGTGCCGGATGACCCGCCAACCGTCGGCCGGCTGGTGGCGTACGTCGGCCCGGGAGAACCGGGCGGCGTCGCGCCGGGTGTGCGGGTACGCCGGCGCGGCCACCACGAAGCCGGCGGCGGCCCACCGGGCGGTCAGGCCGGTGTGCAGTTCGGGCAGGCTGGCCAGGCCGTGGCTGTAGAGCACCACCGGGAACCGCCCGTCGGCCACCTGGGAGCCCTGCGTCGGATACCAGACGGTGACCGGCAGCGGTCGTGTCGAACCGGGGTCGACGACGAACGTGCGGACCCCGACCGGGTACTGCACCTGCGGCGCCGACCTGGGTGCTGCCGGCGTTTCGGCCTCGGCATCGGTCGTGGCACAGCCGGCTGACCCGGCCATCAGCGCGACCACCATCGACGCGGCCAGCCGCCGCCTGATCCCCACGACATCAAGGTAGAGCCCTCGGACCGCAGCCCGGGTCCGGTTGCTCGGTGCTGTACGCCACCCGTTCGGCCGACCGTCGCGGGCCCTCCGTGCCCGCGAGGCTTCGCTATGGTGCCGGGATGGCTGAGAACTACACCGACCCGAGCGGCAACACCCAGGCGTTCCGCGCCTTCGCCGACACCGCCGACAGCACCGACGAGCGGACCTCCCGGACCGGCCTGATGATCGGCGTGGCCGCGGTCGTGGTGATCCTGGTCGCCCTGGGTGGCTGGCTCGCCCTCGGCTGACCCGCGGCTGGGCGCCAGCCGGGCAAGCAGCCGGGCCGGGGCCGGTCACGTCGGTCCGTGCGCCAGGCGGGCCGTGCGCCAGGCGGTCCGGGCGTCCGAGAGGGCGGCACCGGTCAGGTGGCGTCGACCACTGCCCGGGCCGCCCGTGCGATCTCCCGCTCCTCGTCGGTGCCGACCACGCAGACCGCCACGGGTGCGCTGTCCGGTGAGATGAGCCGGTCGCCGCTGCCGGCGTTGCGGTCCGGGTCGACGGTGATACCCAACCGGTCGAGCCCGGCCAGGGCGGCGGCGCGGACCGGTGCCGCGTGCTCGCCGACGCCGGCGGTGAAGGTGATCGCGTCCACCCGGCCGAGTAGCGCGTAGTACGCACCGACGTACTCGGTGATCCGGCGGCAGTAGACGTCGAACGCCAGCGCCGCTGCCGCGTCCCCGGTCGCCCGGCGGGCGAGTACCTCGCGCATGTCGTTGACGCCGGCCAGCCCGAGCAGGCCACTGCGATGGTTGAGCAGGTCGTCGATCTCGTCGACCCCCATCCCGCCCTCGCGGCGCAGGTGGAACACGATGGTGGGGTCGAGGTCGCCGCTGCGGGTGCCCATCACCAGACCCTCCAGCGGCGACATGCCCATCGAGGTGGCGACGCTGCGGCCTCCGGCGACCGCGCACGCGCTGGCCCCGTTGCCCAGGTGCAGGCTGATCGTGTTGACCTCGGCGTACGGGCGGCCGAGTAGTTCGGCGGTACGGCGGGAGACGTACGAGTGCGAGGTGCCGTGGAAGCCGTACCGGCGGATGCCGTACCGCTGCGCGACATCCCCGTCGATCGCGTACGTGGCGGCCGAGTCGGGCAGCGTGTGGTGGAACGCCGTGTCGAAGACAGCGACCTGCGGCACCGCCGGCAGCGCGTCGCGGGCCATCTCGATGCCGGCGAGGTTGGCCGGGTTGTGCAGCGGGGCCAGCGGCACCAGGTCGGCGATGGCGGCCTGCACCGCGTCGTCCACCAGAGTCGGTGCGGTGAACCGCCGGCCACCGTGCACCACCCGGTGCCCGACGACGGTGAGCCCGGTCAGGTCCAGCCCGGCCAGGATCTGCCGGACCGCGCCGGCATGGTCGGCGGGGCCACCGCCCGGCTCGCCGACCCGTTCGACGGCGCCCTTGGCGACGACCTGCTCGCCGTCGTACAGCCGGTACTTCACCGACGACGACCCGCAGTTGAGCACCAGCACCTTGCCCGCGCCGCCGCCCGTACCGCCGCTCTGGACATCGCTGCCGGCCCCGCTCACGAGGTCGCCTCGCCGTCGGCCAGCGCGGCGGCCTGGATGGCGGTGATCGCCACGGTGTTGACGATGTCCGGCACGGTGGCCCCCCGGGAGAGATCGTTGACCGGACGGCGCAGGCCCTGCATCACCGGGCCGACGGCCACCGCCCCGGCCGAGCGCTGCACCGCCTTGTACGTGTTGTTGCCGGTGTTCAGGTCCGGGAAGATGAAGACCGTGGCCCGCCCGGCGACCGCGCTGTCGGGCAGTTTCGTCGCCGCCACCGCCGGGTCGATCGCCGCGTCGTACTGGATCGGCCCCTCCACGGCCAGTTCGGGCCGGCGCTGGCGGACCAGCGCGGTGGCCGCGGCGACCTTCTCCACGTCGGCACCCGCGCCGGAGCTGCCGGTCGAGTACGACAGCATCGCCACCCGCGGTTCGATGCCGAACCTTGCCGCCGTGTCGGCCGAGGAGATGGCGATGTCGGCGAGCTGAGCGGCGTCGGGGTCGCGGTTGACCGCGCAGTCGCCGTAGACCAGTACCCGGTCGGCGAGCAGCATGAAGAAGACGCTGGAGGCGACGGAGACCGCCGGCATGGTCTTCACGATCTCGAACGCGGGCCGGATGGTCGCCGCGGTGGTGTGCGTGGCGCCGGAGACCATGCCGTCGGCGTAGCCGGCCCACACCATCATGGTGCCGAAGTAGTTCGGCTGGGCGACGATGTCGTGCGCCAGTTCGACGGTGACGCCGCGGTGGGCGCGCAGCCCCGCGTACGCCTCGGCGAACTCGTCGCGCCACTGGCTGCTGGTCGGGTCCACCACCCGGGCGGTACCGATGTCGACGCCCACCTCGCGGGCCCGGCGGGCGACCTCGTCGGGTTTGCCGAGCAGGGTCAGGTCGGCCACCCCCCGACGCAGCAGGATCTCGGTGGCCCGCAGGATCCGCTCCTCGGTCCCCTCCGGCAGCACCAGGTGTCGCCGCCGGGCCCGGGCCCGGTCGATCAGGTCGTACTCGAACATCAGCGGGGTGACCCGGGCGGAGCGGCTCACCCGCAGCCGGCTGGCCAGCTCGACGGTGTCGACGTGCGCCTCGAACGCGCCGAGCGCGGCCTCCACCTTGCGCGGGTTCAGCGTGCTGGGCCGGCCCTCGATCCGGCTCGACGCGGCCACCGTGTGGTAGCTGTCGGTGGGTACCGACAGGACCGCGAGCCGGGCGTTCAGCGCCTCCACCAGCCGCATGGCCCGGGGGTCGGGTGGTTCGCCGAGGGTGAGTACCAGCCCGGCCAGCGAGACCTGCCCGGCCACGTGTGCCGCGCTCGCCGCCACCAGCAGGTCGTCCCGGTCACCCGGCATGATCACCAGGGCGCCCTCGGTGAGGTGTTCCAGCAGGGTCGGCACGTGGGCCGCGCCGACCACGTAGTCGAGCACGTCGCGGCCGAGTGCGGTGTCGTCGCCGGCCAGCAGGGTGGCGCCGAGCGCCGCGGCCACCTCGGCCACCGTCGGCGCCGAGACGCTCGGCACCTCCGGAATGGCGTACGCGGGCACCGGCAGCCGGGGCAACGTCATCTCGCCCGGCACCCGGTTGGCCAGTACCGCGAGTACGGTCGCGCCGAGGTCCACGACATCGTGGTACGCCCCTCGGCTGGCCGCCGTGATCGCCGCCGGCTGCTGACCGAACCCGTCCACCACCGGTACCACCACGCTGCCGAACTCGGTCGCCAGCCGGGCGTTGAAGGCCAGCTCGCGGGGGCCGTCACCGGCACCGGCGCCGGCGAAGTCGCTACCCACCACGACCATCGCCGGGAACTGTCGCTCCACGTCCCGGTAACGCTCGACGATCCGGGTGATCAACTCCTCCCGCCGCCCGTCGGCGACCAGCGCGGTCGCCTCCGCGTACGTGGTGCCGCACAGCTCGGCGGCCGGCAGCCCGACCCGGTACCGCTCGCTGAGCAGGGCGAGGATCGGGTCCGGGCCACCCGGCGCGACCAGTGGCCGGAACACGCCGATCCGGCCGACCTGGCGGGACAGCAGTTCGGCCAGGCCGAGGGCGATGGTCGACTTGCCGCCGCCCGAGCCGATGCTGGTCAGGTACACGCTTCGGGCCACGGACTCACGCTACAAGATCCAGGTCGCTCCCGCCCGGGTCCTGGTGCCGGGTGCCGGGGGCACTCCGGCCCGCCCCGGTGTCGTACCGGCCGCCGGGGCGGCTGATCTCGGATCGCCGACCGGGCGGGCATTTCTGGCCGCTTCGCCGGCCGCCCGGGCCGGTCCGGGCGGCTCCGACCGACGCCACGGCGGTCGCCGGCTGACCGTTCGACCTGGTCAGGGTGAGGTTCGGCCAGCTCGGAGAGACGGTACGAGTGCCGGGAGGGCTCGCCGGGCGAGCCCGCTGTCACGCTCCGCGCCAGTTCGATCACACAACTATTGCCAGGATGCAACTTGCATCTCCCGGAAAGACTCCGCGCGCAACCCGAGAGCCACTCACTCCTAGACTCCCGGGCCATGAGTGGGGACCGGTTGACCGGCGCAAACGCAGCGACAGGCGCACCCGGCGGTCGGCTGCCCGCGTCGGAGGAACACGCCGGACT
Source organism: Micromonospora radicis (assembly GCF_003583405.1). GTDB lineage: Bacteria > Actinomycetota > Actinomycetes > Mycobacteriales > Micromonosporaceae > Micromonospora > Micromonospora radicis. The sequence goes on along the minus strand of NZ_QXEC01000023.1, from coordinate 50,192 downwards.
GGCGCGGCTGGCGCGACCGGAAACCGACGGGATCGGCCCGGACCGGCCCACCGTGGACGCCCCGACGGTGGTGCAGCGGATGACCGACGCGCCGACCGTACTGCAACCGGTGGTGGACGCGCCGACGGTACTGATGATGCGCGGGGACAGCCCGACCAGCGTGATCGCGGCGATCCCCGCCCCACCACCCGTCTTCGTCGACCCCAGCGGCCGGCGCCGTTCCCGGCTCCGGTGGGTCGCGTACGCGTTGGGGCTGGCCGGCCTGCTCTACACCGGGCTGGTCGGGGCGAGCTTCGTCGGCGGCCCGGTCAACACCGAGACGGTGTTGCCCTTCGTGGAACCGACCCGGCAGCCCTGGCAGCCGCCCCCGGCACCGTCGCTGCCCGCCGCGGTGGCGCCCACCTCGACCGCACCGGCCCGACCGGCCGTGCCACCCGCCCCGTCCACCACCGGCGCCGCCCGCACCTCGGCCACCCCGACCCGGACCGCCACCGCCGAGCCCAGCCGCACCGCGTCACGGCCACCGGCCGAGACCAGCCCCACCCGAAGCACCCCGGCCGTGCCGTCACCCAGCACCGAACCGCCGTCCGTGGAACCGTCGCCGATCATCGAGCCGTCGGGCGGCACGGACACCGTCACCCGCGCCGATGACTGAGCGGCCACCGCGGAGATCACGTCGGCGGCCGGGTCTGGGTCGTCGGGTGGTGCCACCACCGAGCTGGACGCTGTTCGGCGTGCTGTGCGCGGTCCTGGTCGCCGTTCTGCTGGTCGGCGCGTACGCCAACGCCTCCTTCGCCCCCGACCGTGACGAGAGCGAGCAGGCGCTGGCCGGGCAGCGGCCGGTGAACCAGAGCGAGGTGCCGGCCTCGGTGATCACCGGCGGACCCGTGATCAGCACCAGCGGCGGCCAGCACCAGTCCTACCGGCTGCCGCCCCGGACCATCGCGCTCACCTTCGACGACGGCCCCGACCCGGTCTGGACCCCGGCGGTGCTGCGGGTGCTGGAGAGGCACCAGGTGCCGGGCACGTTCTTCGTGGTCGGGTCACAGGTCGCCCGCCATCCGCAACAGGTCCGCCAACTGGCCGCCGACGGTCACGAACTGGGCATCCACACCTTCACCCACCCGGATCTGGCGGCCCTGCCCGGCTGGCGGCGCCAGCTGGAGTACGCCCAGACCCAACTGGCCGTGGCCAGCGCCGCCGGGGTGCGTACCTCGCTGATCCGGTTCCCCTACTCGTCGTTCCCGATGGCCGTCGGCAACGACGACTGGCCGGTCTTCACCCACGCCGGTGACCTGGGCTACCTCAGCGTCCTCAACGACACCGACAGCCGGGACTGGGCCCGCCCCGGCGTCGAGCAGATCGTCGCCAACGTGACCCCCACCGGATACGCGGGCGCCATCACGCTCTGGCACGACGCGGGCGGCGAGCGCGGCCAGACGCTGGCCGCGCTGGACCGGTTCATCCCGCTGATGAAGGAGCGGGGCTACCGGTTCGTCACGGTCACCGACGGGCTGAACCTGGCGCTCGCCGAGGCCGGGATCGACCACCGGGTCCAGGCCAACCCGGCTGCCGGCCCGGGCGAGCGCTGGCGCGGCCAGATGCTGATCTGGGCGGTACAGGGCGCGGACCGGACGTTGGGCCTGCTCGGGTGGCTCTTCATCGCGGTCGGCGTGCTGACGGTGGGACGGAGCGTCCTGCTGTTCGTGCTCGCCGGCCGGCACGCCCGCCGCCGCCGCGCCGAGAACTGGGCGTGGGGGCCGCCGGTGACCGAGCCGGTGTCGGTGATCGTGCCCGCGTACAACGAGAAGGAGGGGATCGCCGCGGCGGTCCGGTCCCTGGCCGGGGGTGACCACCCGGGCGGGATCGAGGTGATCGTCGTCGACGACGGTTCCAGCGACGGGACGGCGGAGATCGCCGAGTCGCTCGGCCTGCCCAACGTGCGGGTGGTCCGCAAGCCCAACGGCGGCAAGCCGAGCGCACTGAACACCGGGGTCGCGCTGGCCCGGCACGAGCTGATCGTCATGGTCGACGGGGACACCGTGTTCGAGCGGGACTCCGTCCGGCGGCTGGTCCAGCCGTTCGCGGACCCCCAGGTCGGCGCGGTCGCCGGCAACGTCAAGGTGGGCAACCGCGACAGCCTGATCGCCAAGTGGCAGCACATCGAGTACGTGATCGGCTTCAACCTCGATCGCCGGCTGTACGAGTCGTTGCGCTGCATGTCCACCGTTCCCGGCGCGATCGGCGCGTTCCGCCGCCAGGCGCTGACCTACGCCGGTGGGATGACCGACGACACGCTGGCCGAGGACACCGACATCACCATGGCGCTCGGCCGCGCCGGCTGGAAGGTGGTCTACGAGGAGACGGCGCGGGCCTGGACGGAGGCGCCGACCACCCTGGGCCAGCTGTGGAAACAGCGGTACCGGTGGAGCTACGGCACCATGCAGGCGATGTGGAAGCACCGCCGGTCGCTGCTGGACCGGGGCGCCTCGGGCCGGTTCACGCGACGCTGTCTGCTCTTCCTGAGCCTGTTCGGGGTGCTCCTGCCGCTGTTGGCGCCGGTGATCGACCTGCTCGCGCTCTACGGCCTGTTCTTCCTGGACCGCACCGCCACGGCGGTCGCCTGGCTCGTCATGCTCGGGCTGCAACTGCTGACCGCGGTGGTGGCGTTCCGGCTCGACCGGGAGAAACTCGGCGTGCTGTGGGTACTGCCGCTGCAACAGTTCGCCTACCGCCAGCTGATGTACCTGGTCATGATCCAGTCGGTGGTGACCGCGTTGACCGGCGGGCGGCTGGGCTGGCAGAAGTTGCGCCGCACCGGCCTCACCCCCGCCCAGCCCGCCAGCACCCCGCCCCCGATCCCCGCCCAGCCTCGCTGACCCGCGTTGCTCGCGCTGACCCGCGTTGCTCGCGCTGACCCGCGTTGCTCGCGCTGACCCGCGTTGCTCGCGCTGACCCGCGTTGCTCGCGCTGACCCGCGTTGCTCGCGCTGACCCGCGTTCCTCGCGCGGACCCGCGTTCCTCGCGCGGACCGCGCAGGCCATCCGGACTGCCTCATCTGCTCTGCTTCAACCCACGCGGCGATTCGCCGCCCGAAACCGTGGCGTCCGTTGAAGCAGAGTCATTAGGGCGTCAGGTAGTGGGTGGAGGTCCGGCGGGTGCCGGAGTTCCGGCCGCCCAGCCGGCGGCGTGCTCCGGGTGCGGCGGGGTCCGGGGGTGGGGGCCTCCGGGGTGTGGCGGCCCGGATGGTGCTCCGTTCAGTCCCGGATGAGGGAGATGGCGTACTCCGCCCAGAACTCGCCGCTGCTCGGCTCGCCAGGCCGGCAGTCGCCGTCGGACTCGCCGGGGAACTTGATCCAGAGCAGCGCGTCCACCCGGTCCAGGCCGGTCTCCGTCGTCGGATCCTCGCCGATCCTCCGGCCGGGCGGGTTGCACCAGCTCGGCGCCCCCTTCACCCGGTCGGCCGGGTACGGCCCGTCGCCGTTGCGGCTGGTGTCGACGACGAACCTGACGCCACCGCCCAGCGCGTCGGAGAGCCGGTGGCCGTAGTCGACGTTCTCCTCGGTACGGACGAAGTTGGCCACGTTGAGCGCGAAGCCGGCCGCCTCGTCGACCCCGGCCCGGCGCAGCCCCGCCGCCAGCCTCTCGGCATCGGAGACCCAGCCGGGGTGGCCCGCGTCGAGGTAGACCCGGGCGGTACCGGTGCTGGCCAGTACGGCGACCGCGTCCCGGAGCAGTGCGATCCGGGCCGCGGGGTCGGCTACGCACCCGGTCACCGCGTCGGGCAGTGCGCCCGGTTCGAGAACCACGATGACCGGACGGCCGTCGATGCCGGCGGCGACCTCGCGAACCCAGGACTGGTACGCCGTGCCGGAGCGCGCACCGCCCTTGCCCTGCCGCCCGCAGTCCCGCTGCGGCACATTGTGCAGCACCAGGATCGGGGTCTGTCCCGAGCGGGCCGCCTGCCCGAGGAAGGCGTCGACCTCGTCGCGGGCCGGTCCACCGGTCAACCACTTGGCGCTGGGCCGGCGGCCGAGTTCCCGCAGTGCCGCGGCCCCGGCGATGTCGCCCTGGGCCGCGCGTCGCTCCGCCTCCGCGTCGGCCGGGTTGGCCGGGTCGACGTAGAAGACCGGCGGAGCGGGCGGGAGCGCGGAGTCGGTCACGTCGGGCCGCTCCGGCTGCGGCGCCGGTCCGCCACTGCAACCGGCCAGCAGCAGCGTCAGGGCGGCGCCAACCGCTGCGAGGCCACCGCGCCGCCGGCCGGTGGCCGCCTGGGAAGCCGGGCGGCCCGCTGGGGAGGTGCTCACCCGGATCAGTCGTCGTCTTCGTCGTCGAGCCGGGCGAGCCAGGTGGCGAAACGCTCGATCGGCGTCTCGAACTCCGGGTTCAGGTCGACGAAGTCGCGCAGCCGCTCGCCCAGCCACTCCAGGGTGACCTGCTCGTCGCCGCGCCGCTCGACCAGCTCCTCGATGCCCCGGTCGGTGAAGTACATCCGCCTACTCGCTTCCTCACCGGTCTCGGCCCGGTGAAGCCGCCGGTCCCGCCCCACCCGAGGGTGGGACGGGACCGGGATGGATCTCGTCAGGGTCGGGGGAGTGCCGCCTCGATGAGGGCGTTCTGCTCGACCTCGTGCATCTTCGCCGAGCCGACCGCCGGGGCGGCGGCGGCCGGCCGCGAGATGCGGCGCAGTCGGACCCCGTCGAGGTGCTCCAGCAGGTTCAGCGCCACGAACGACCAGGCGCCCTGGTTGGCCGGCTCCTCCTGCACCCAGGCGAAGTCCTCGGCGTTCGGGTACTGGGCGAGGGCGGCCCGGATCTCCGCCACCGGCATCGGGTAGAGCTGCTCCAGCCGGACGATCGCGGTGTCGGTGACCCCGCGCTCCTGCCGGGCCTGGAACAGGTCGTAGTAGACCTTGCCTGAGCAGAGCAGTACCCGCTTGACCTGCTCCGGAGCCGGCGCCGCCGGGTCGGCGAGCACAGGGGCGAAGGTACCCGTGGTGAAGTCCTGCACCGACGAGACGCAGAGCTTGTGCCGCAGCAGCGACTTCGGCGTGAAGACCACCAGCGGCTTGCGCTTCGGCGACAGCGCCTGACGGCGCAGCAGGTGGAAGTAGTTCGCCGGAGTGGTCGGTACGGCCACCCGCATGTTGTCCTCGGCGCACAGCTGGAGGAAGCGCTCCGGACGGCCGGAGGTGTGGTCCGGGCCCTGTCCCTCGTGGCCGTGCGGCAGCAGCAGGGTGACCGCGGAACGCTGCCCCCACTTCACCTCACCGGAGGAGATGAACTCGTCGATCACCGACTGGGCGCCGTTGACGAAGTCGCCGAACTGCGCCTCCCAGCAGACCAGCGCGTCGAGGTTCTCCACCGAGTAGCCGTACTCGAAGCCCATCGCGGCGTACTCGGACAGCAGCGAGTCGTGCACGAAGAACCGGGAGCGCTCACCGTCGCCGGTCAGTGACTTGAGCGGCAGGTAGTCGTCGCCGGTCTGGGCGTCGACGATCGAGGCGTGCCGCTGTACGAAGGTGCCGCGCCGCGAGTCCTGCCCGGCGAGCCGGACGGTGACCCCGTCGTGCAGCAGTGCTCCGAAGGCGATGATCTCGCCGAAGCCCCAGTCGATGTTGCCCTCGACGGCCATCTTGGCCCGCCGGTCGAGCAGCTGCTGGATCCGCTTGTGCGGGGTGAACCCCTCGGGCAGGTTGACGTGCGCCTCGCCGATGGCCTTGACCACCGACGGGTCGGTGGCCGTCTCCACCTGCGGCTCGGGCTCGTCCTGCCGGGCCGGCCGGGGCAGCTGGCGTGGTGCGCTCGCCGCGTCGCGGGTGGCCTTGAACACCCGCTCCAACTGAGCCTGGTAGTCGCGCAGCAGCTCCTCCGCGTCCTCCACGGTGATGTCGCCGCGACCGATCAGCTCCTCGGTGTAGAGCTTGCGGACCGACCGCTTCGAGTCAATGATCTTGTACATCTGCGGATTGGACATCGAGGGGTCGTCGCCCTCGTTGTGCCCGCGCCGCCGGTAGCAGACCATGTCGATCACGACGTCCTTGTTGAACGTCTGCCGGTACTCGAAGGCCAGCCGGGCGACCCGGACCACGGCCTCGGGGTCGTCGCCGTTGACGTGGAAGATCGGCGCCTGGATCATCCGGGCCACGTCGGTGCTGTAGAGGCTGGAACGGCTGTACTCCGGCGCGGTGGTGAAGCCGACCTGGTTGTTGACCACCACGTGCACCGTCCCACCGGTGCGGTAGCCGCGCAGTTGGGAGAGGTTCAGCGTCTCGGCCACCACGCCCTGCCCGGCGAAGGCGGCGTCGCCGTGCACCGCCAGCGGCAGCACGGTGTAGCCCTCCAGCTTGAGGTCGATGCGGTCCTGCTTGGCCCGCACGATGCCCTCCAGCACCGGGTCCACCGCTTCCAGGTGCGACGGGTTCGCCACCACCGAGACCTTGACCGAGTGGTCGCCGTCGGGGGTGGTGAACTTGCCGTTCTGGCCGAGGTGGTACTTCACGTCGCCGGAGCCCTGGGTGGAGCGCGGGTCCAGGTGCCCCTCGAACTCCGAGAAGATCTTCTCGTACGGCTTGCCGACGATGTTGGCCAGCACGTTGAGCCGACCCCGGTGGGCCATGCCGATCACGACCTCGTCCAGGTCGTTCTCGGCCGCCGCCTCCAGCACCTCGCCGAGCAGCGGGATCAGCGACTCGCCGCCCTCCAGCGAGAAGCGCTTCTGACCGACGTACTTGGTCTGCAGGAAGGTCTCGAACGCCTCGGCCGCGTTGAGCCGGTTCAGCACGTGCTTCTGCTCGTCGGCCGGCGGCTTCTCGTACTTGCGCTCGACCCGCTCCTGGATCCAGCGGCGCTCCGCCGGATCCTGGATGTGCATGTACTCGATGCCGACCCGGCGGCAGTACGAGTCGCGCAGCACGCCGAGGATCTCGCGCAGCCGCATCCGCTGCCGGCCGTTGAAGCCGTTCACCGGGAAGGTGCGGTCCAGGTCCCACAGGGTCAGCCCGTGCTGGAGCACGTCCAGATCCGGGTGCTTGCGGATCTTGAACTCCAGCGGGTCGGTGTCGGCCATCAGGTGACCGCGCACCCGGTACGAGTGGATCAGCTCGTGCACCCGGGCGGTCTTGTTGATCTGGCCTTCGCTGTCGACCGCGACGTCGCGCATCCAGCGCACCGGCTCGTACGGGATGCGCAGCGAGGTGAAGATCTGGTCGTAGAAGCCGTGCTCGCCGAGCAGCAGCTCGTGCATGGCCTTGAGGAACTCGCCGGACTGCGCGCCCTGGATGATCCGGTGGTCGTACGTGCTGGTCAGCGTGATCACCTTGCTGACCGCCAACTCGGCCAGGGTGGCCTCGCTCATGCCCTGGTACGGCGCCGGGTACTCCATCGCGCCGACCCCGATGATCGCGCTCTGGCCCTGCATCAGCCGCGGCATCGAGTGCACGGTGCCGATGCCGCCCGGGTTGGTCAGCGAGATGGTGGTGCCGGAGTAGTCGTCCATGGTCAGCTCGTTCTTGCGGGCGCGCCGGACCACGTCCTCGTACGCCTGCCAGAACTGCCGGAAGTCCATCCGCTCGCAGCCCTTGATGGAGGGGACCACCAGGGTGCGGCTGCCGTCCGGCCGGGCCAGGTCGATGGCGATGCCCAGGTTGACGTGCTCCGGGCGGACCATCGTCGGCTTGCCGTCGGCCTCGGCGAAGGAGTTGTTCATCTCCGGGTGCGCGACCAGCGCCCGGATCATCGCGTAACCGACCAGGTGGGTGAAGCTCACCTTGCCGCCGCGCCCGCGGGCGAGGTGGTTGTTGATCACGATCCGGTTGTCGACCAGAAGCTTGGCCGGCACGGCGCGCACGCTCGTCGCGGTCGGCACGGCCAGCGACGCGTCCATGTTCTGGACGATCTTGGCGGCGACGCCACGCAGCGGCGTGGTCTGCGGGCCGGTGGCGGTCGGCGCGGTCTTCGCCGGCGGGGCCTTGGCGGCGGGCTTCGCCGGCTCGCTCTTCGCCGGCTTCGCCGCTGCCGGCGCGGTACGCGGCTCGGTCTTGGCCGGGGTGGTGGTCTTGGCGGCCGGCGCGGTCTTGGCCGCGGGCTCGGCCTTGGCGGGTTCCTTGCGGGCCGGTTCGGCGGTGGTCGTCGGCCGGCCGGCGCCGTCACCGTCGGCCGGGCGGGCTGCGCCGGGGCCGGGCCGGTAGTCGGCGAAGAAGTCGTGCCAGGCCGGGTCGACGCTGCTCGGGTCGGCGAGGTAGCGCTGGTACATCTCCTCGACGACCCACTCGTTCGGGCCGAAACCCGCCAGTGGGTTCTCCTGCGAAGTCTGCTGGGTCGACACGGCCGGTAATCGCCTCTTTCACGCGGGTTTGTGTGTCACGCGGTGTCCGCTCGCCGGGACGGGCGCACAGGACGGATCCCAGGCTACGCCGTACCGATCCTCAAGGCATTTCCGCCTCCGCCGCGTGGTCCGATTCACAGAAGATGTTAGAAGTTCGGTTAGCGCTGCGTGTCCGGTTGATGGCCGGTGGTGGCGGAGAAGGTGAGTATGACCGCGACGGGCCCGGTTCACCGGTTGTGTGCCGGTTCACCGGGCCCGTCGCGGGCCGACTGCGGTCAGGAGATGTCGCGCCGCCGGGTGATCAGTACGCCGACGATGCCGCTGACCAGCGCGTACCCGATCAGCACTAGCGCGCCCACCCACCAGGCCGGCAGCATCTCGTTCTCACCGGGGGTGATCATGACCTGGGACGCGACAGCCGGCCAGAGCACCTGCCACTTGAGCACGGCCACGCTGTCCAGCCAGCTCGACAGCATGAAGAAGAGCAGGCTGACGACCTGGGTACCGATCAGGTAGAGCACCGACGAGGTGATCACCGCGCCCAGCTGGTTGGTGATCAGGGTGCCGATGCCCACGCCGAGCACGGTCCAGATGGCGTACGCCATCAGGTTGAGCAGCAGCGCCCGCTGGACCTCCCACTCGCCGAGCAGCGTGCCGTGGTCGTTCAGGGACAGGAAGATCGCCCCGGCGCCCAGGTCGATCACCGTGGTGACCAGCCAGAACGCGAATCCGAGCAGGCTGGCCGCGATGAGCTTGCTGACGATCACCGTGGTGCGTCGCGGGGTGGCCAGGAAGGTCGTGGTCGCGGTCTGGTGGAAGAACTCGTTGGTGACCATCAGGATGCCGATCAGCATCACGAACATCAGGCCGAGGTACTGGCCGGAGGTGTAGAGGTTCGCCGCCTGTGCCGGAGCGGACGCGGCGTCGCCGGTGAGCCCGATGTCTTCGGCGTTGCCGCCGACCGCCGTGTTGAACAGCCAGGCGTTGATCGGGAAGGCCATGGCGATCGACAGGAGCGCCCCGATGGCCAGCCACCACCAGGTGCTGGTCGTACGGATCTTGAGCAGTTCGGAGCGGACCAGGTTGCTCATCGAATGCCCGCCTTTCCGGCCGTCAGCTCCAGGAACACCCGTTCCAGGTCGGGTCGTTCGGTGGTCAGCTCGTGCAACTCGACGCCGGCGCCCAGCGCGGCCCGACCCACCGTCGGGGCGTCCACCCCGGCGATCAGGAGCGTGCCGTGCTCGTCGGTCTGCACCGTCGCCGGGCCACCGGCCAGCGCCGTGGTCAGCGCCTCGGCCTGCGGGGTACGGACCCGGACCCGGACGCCCTGCGCCATCGAACCGATCACCTGCTCGACCGGGCCCTGCCGGACCAGCTGACCGGCCGCGATGATCACCACGTCGTCGGCGAGCAGCTGCATCTCCGACAGCAGATGGCTGGAGACCAGCACGGTGCGACCCTCGGCGGCCAGCCCCTTGAGGAACCCGCGCATCCACCGGATGCCCTCCGGGTCCAACCCGTTGGCCGGCTCGTCGAGGATCAGCACCCGCGGGTCGCCCAGCATCGCAGCGGCGATACCGAGCCGCTGCTTCATGCCGAGCGAGTAGCCCTTGAACTTGCGCTTCGCCGCCGGGGTCAGACCGACCAGCGCGAGCGCCTCGTCGGCCCGCTGGCGCGGCAGCCCGGCCGCGGCACAGAGCACCCGGAGATGGTTGATCCCGGTTCGGCCCTTGTGTGCGCTGGACGCCTCCAGCACCGCGCCGACGTGCCGCAGCGGCGCCGTCAGCTCCGGGTACCGCTGGCCGCCGATGGTGGCCGTACCCGAGGTCGGGGTGACCAGGTTCAACAGCATCCGCAGCGTGGTCGTCTTGCCCGCGCCGTTCGGACCGAGGAAGCCGGTCACCCGACCCGGTTGGACCGTGAACGACAGATTGTTGACCGCCAGTACGTTGCGGTACTGCTTGGTCAGGCCGGAGACCACGATCTGCGCGTCATTGGGGCGTGACTGCCCGTCGGACATCATTCTCCTCCCGTGGCGCCGGGATGCGCCGTTGCACAGCGTGACGTTAGCGGTCAAGCAAATCAATCGGGCGCGCTCCGGAGATCGTCGTCCACCCCGAGCAGGAGTCGACTCATCCCCAGGTACGACCCGATCGACGGTCGTGCCTACCGGGCGATCCAGGTGGCGCGGGCGCGGCCGAGCAGGGCACCGTCGGGACCGTACAGGCTGGTGTGCACCAGCGCCTTGCGTCCCTCGGTCTCGACCAGGGCGCCGGTCACCACGCACCGGTCGCCGGGACGGGGCAGCGCCTCGACGTGGGCCGCCATCCGGCCGAGCAGGTACGGCCGGCCGGCCGCGATCACCGCCCAGCCGCCGGGGCAGTCGAGCGCGGCCCAGACTGTGGCGGGGCTCACCCGTGCGGGTGCGGAGAACGGCGCGGCCGTCCGGCCGTCCGGCAACCGCCCCGGAAAGATCCGCAGGCCGTCGTCGCGTCGCGGTCCGCAGACGTAGCAGCCGGGGAAGGGGTGGTCCACCAGGCCGGGGTACGCCGTCGCGGCGGCCCGGGCGGTGGCCGGGTCGACCGGTGGCACCGGATCGGGTACGTCTGGCGCCGGGCGCAGCTGGGCGACCACCTCACCGGCCGGGTCGCGCACCTGGCCGTCGGCGAGGGTCAGCGGGGTGTCCAGCGGTGGCGGCCGGCGCAGCGTCACCTCCACCGGGCCCGTCCCGCCGTACGCCGTCGCGAAGATCCCGGCGCTCCAGCCCCCGTTGCCCGAGCCGGGCGGCCCGTTGAACCGCGCCTCGATGATCATCGGAGTGCTTTCCGCCGCGTCGCCCACCCGGGCAGCCTCCCAGGTCGCGGCCGGGCCGGTGCAGGTGGGGCGGCGGCGTCGGATCGCCGGCCGGCGTTCACCGGATCGACATCGCCGGTCACCGGGGCCGGCAACCGACCGGGCACTACACAAGGGGCATGGCCGCTCCATCCACCGCGGACGTGTCCCTGACGACCAGCGGTTACCTGCTCTCGATCGCCGACGACCCCAGCCAGGTCGAGGCCGCCCAACGTCTGCGTCACCGGGTGTTCGCCGGTGAGTTGGGCGCGACCGTGTCCTCGGACGCGGCCGGCCTCGACCGGGACGCCTTCGACCCGTACTGCGACCACCTGCTGGTGCGCCAGGAGCGCACCGGCGAGGTGGTGGGTACCTACCGCCTGCTCCCGCCCGGCCGGATCGCCCGACGCTACGCCGATGGCGAGTTCGAGCTGACCGCGCTCGACCCGCTGCGCGCTCAACTGGTCGAGGCGGGCCGGTCCTGCGTACACCCGGACCACCGGACCGGCGCGGTGATCAACCTGATGTGGGCCGGCATCGCCCGCTACCTGCACCTGCGGGGGCTGAACTGGCTCGGTGGTTGCGCCTCGGTGCCGGTGGCCGACGGCGGCCTGGCCGCCGCCGAGGTGTGGGCCCAGGCCCGGGCCCGGCACCTGGCCCCGGCGCCGCTGCGGGTCCGCCCGCAGCGGCCCTGGTTCGCCGAACCGGGCGTACCGACCGAGTCACTTCCGGGTTCGGCCCGGCTGGTGCCCCCGTTGCTGCGTGGCTACCTGCGGCTCGGCGCGTGGATCTGCGGCGAGCCCGCGTACGACCCGGACTTCGGGGTGGCCGACTACTACGTGCTGCTCGCCATGGACCGGATCAATCCCCGCTACCTTCGGCACTTCCTCGGCGGGCAGCCGTGAGCACGAGGGCGCATCCGCTGTGGCGGCCCAGTTCCGGCTGCGGCCCCGATTGCCTGCCGCGGCCCGGACAGTCGCCGGCCGTACCGGTGTCCCGGCAGGTGGGGCGGGCCGTGGCCCTGCTCGGTCTGCTCGGCCTCGGGATCGGGCTGGTGGTGGTGCTGCCGGTGCTGCCCAGCCGGGAGCGGCAGGCCGCGACCCGCGGCTGGGCCCGGGCGACGGCCCGCGCCTGCGGGGTCCGGCTCGACGTACGCGGGCGGCTGCCCCGGCGGCGCGCGCTGCTGGCCGCCAACCACGTCTCCTGGTGGGACATCCTGGCGGTGCTGGCGGCCGCGCCGGCCCGGCTGGTGGCCAAGCAGGAGGTCGGCCGGTGGCCGCTGGTCGGCCTGCTGGCCCGCGCGGTCGGCACCATCTTCGTCGACCGGGCCCGCCCACGGGAGCTGCCCGGTGTGGTGCACCGGGTCACGGCGGCGCTGCGCGCCGGCCGGTCCGTCGCGGTCTTCCCGGAGGGGACCACCTGGTGCGGTGGGCGCGACGACTGTCGGCCGCGGCCCGGCTTCCGGCCGGCGATGTTCCAGGCCGCGATCGATGCCGGGGCGCCCGTGGTGCCGCTGCGGATCGCCTACCGGTGCGGCGCGACCGGCACACCGACCACCGCGCCGGCCTTCGTCGGGGACGAGACCCTGTGGCGGTCGGTGCGTCGGGTGCTGGCCGCCCGGGACCTGCGGGTCACCGTGGAGATCGGCGCGCCACTGCATCCCGGACGGGCCGCGGACCGGCGGGCGTTGGCCCGGGTCGCCGAGTCGGCCGTCCATCTCGTACCGTCGGTGGCGGCCGCGCCGTCGCCGGACCGGGCGGCGTCCGGTCCGGGCCCGCTGTCGCGGCGGCCCCGACCGGCCGAGCCGCCCGGTCCGGAGCTGTCCCTGGCGGCCTGATCAGCTCACAGGTTTTTTTCAGGATCCGCCCAGCACGGGTGCAGCGACTGCGCGGATGATGGGCGGCATGGCCGCTACCCAGACCGAGGCGCGACTGCTCGTCGTCGAGGACGATCCCAACATCCTCGAGCTGCTCTCCGCCAGCCTGCGGTTCGCGGGCTTCGACGTGGCCACCGCCACCAGCGGCAGCGCCGCGCTGAACGCGGCCCGTGACCACCGGCCCGACCTGGTGGTGCTCGACGTGATGTTGCCCGATCTCGACGGCTTCGAGGTGATCCGGATGATGCGCGAGGGCGGCACGCGTACCCCGGTGGTCTTCCTCACCGCCCGGGACGCCACCGACGACAAGATCCGTGGCCTCACCCTGGGCGGCGACGACTACGTCACCAAGCCGTTCAGCCTGGAGGAGTTGACCGCCCGGATCCGCGCCGTGCTGCGCCGGACCAGCACCGGCGAGCAGGCCCCCGCCCGGCTCACCTTCGCCGACCTGGAACTGGACGAGGAGACCCACGAGGTCTACCGCGCCGGGCAGCGGGTGCAGCTCTCGCCGACCGAGTTCAAGCTGTTGCGCTACTTGATGCTCAACGCCAACCGGGTGCTGTCGAAGGCGCAGATCCTCGACCACGTGTGGAACTACGACTTCCGGGGCGACGACAACATCGTCGAGTCGTACATCTCGTACCTGCGGCGGAAGGTCGACAACACCGAGCCCCGGCTGATCCACACCCTCCGTGGTGTCGGTTACGTGCTGCGCAAGCCGGCGGCGTGAACGCGTTACAGCAGGGCAAGACCCGGCTGCGTGCGACACCCCTGCGGGTCAAGCTGGTCGCGGCGGTCCTCGCCCTGGTCGCCGCCGCCCTGCTGGTGATCAGTTCGCTGACCACCTTCTTCCTGCGGAGCTACCTGGTCGGCGAGGTGGACGGGGAGCTGGCGGCGGCGGCCCGCAACCTCGAGGAGGTGGCCGGGATGGAACGGCCTAGCGCGGCCATCCCCACCGACTACCTGCTGGTCACGACGAACCCGCGGACCGGTGTCGCCGACTGGGCCTACTTCGACGAGCGGCGGTTCAGCGACGCCGACGTGCCCCGCTGGCCCGCGAACGCGGCCGGCTTCGACGACCAGGTCGGTGAGCCGCGTACGGTCCGGGCCCGGGGCAGCGAGGTGCGCTGGCGGATCCTCTACACCCAGTTGCCCAACGGCCAACGGGCCGCGGTCGCCCAGCACCTCATCGACGTCGACCGGGCGGTCACCCGACTGGTCTGGATAGACGTGCTGGTCGGTGGGGCGGTGTTGATCCTGCTCGCCTCGATCGGCGCGGCGATCGTCCGGACCAGCCTCAAACCGCTGGTGGAGATCGAACGCACCGCCGCGGCCATCGCCGGCGGCGATCTCAGTCGTCGGGTGCCCGACCCGGAACACGGCCAGCCCTGCCCGACCTCCGAACTGGGCCGGCTCTCCCGGGCGCTGAACGCGATGCTCAGTCAGATCGAGATGGCCTTCACCGCCCGGGCGGCGTCGGAGTCGGCCGCCCGATCCGCCGAGGCGGCGGCCCGCGACGCCGCCGAGGCGGCCCGTGCCTCCGAGGCCCGGTCCCGCCGGTCCGAGGAACGGATGCGGCAGTTCGTCGCGGACGCCTCGCACGAGTTGCGTACCCCGCTGACCACCATCCGGGGCTTCGCCGAGTTGTACCGGCAGGGTGCCGCCCGATCCCCCGAGCAGACCTCCGACCTGCTGCGCCGGATCGAGGACGAGGCGGCCCGGATGGGCCTGCTGGTGGAGGATCTGCTCCTGTTGGCCCGGCTGGACCGGGAGCGACCGCTCTCCCTCGCCCCGGTGGAACTGCCCGTGCTGGCCGCCGACGCGTTGCAGGCGGCCCGGGTGATGGCCCCGGACCGGCGGATCGAGCTGGAGATCGCGTCCGGCTCCGGGCCGCTGGTGGTGCGGGGCGACGACGCGCGGCTGCGGCAGGTGATCGGCAACCTGGTGACCAACGCGCTGCGGCACACCCCGCCGGAGGCGTCGGTGACGTTGCGGCTGCGCTCCGAGCCGGGCAACCTGGCGGTGATCGAGGTGGCCGACACGGGTCCCGGGCTCACCGCCGAGCAGGCGGAGCGGGTCTTCGAACGCTTCTACCGGGCGGACGCCTCGCGGACCCGGCGTACGGGCGGGAACACCGGTACCGGCCTCGGCCTGGCCATCGTCGCCGCGTTGGTGAGCGTGCACCAGGGCACCGTCGAGGTGACCGAGACGCCGGGCGGTGGGGCCACCTTCCGGGTCCGGCTGCCGCTCGCCCCGGCCACCGACAGCGAGTCCGAGTGACTTTCAGCGAATCCTCAGGCCGGGCTAAGGCGGAACGCAGAGCGATGGGGGAGGGTAGGGACATGACCGAGTACGAGTCCGAACCGCGCCGGCCGGCCCCGACCGACGCCGAGCCGTCGCACCCCGAGCTGACCCGCGCCGACTACGCGCGGACCGACTCCCCGGCCGCCCCGGCGGCCGGCACCGATCCCACCGCCGAGGCCGCCACCGTCCCGGTCCGTGCCGTCGACGCCCCGGCCACCGGTGGCCCGGACGCCGAGCCGACCCTGGCCGGCCTGCCCGTCGCCGGGTCGCCCCCGCCCGGCCAGCCGGCAGCTCCGGTCTCCGCGCAGCCGACGACCTCGGATTCCGGCCAGCCCTCCTGGACGCCGGCCGATCATCAGTCGTACCAGCCAGGTCAGCGGCACTCCGGCGCGTCCTGGTACCCGAGCCAGCCCAGCTGGCCGGCGCAGCCGACCGCATCGGCCGGGCATCCGGGCTACCCGGGCCAGTCCAGCGGCTATCCGGGCCAGTCCGGCAGCTATCCCGGGCAGCCGGCCGGCTACCCCGGTTACCCGGGACAGCCCGGTGCCACGTCGGCCGGCTACACCGGGCAGCCCGGCGGCTATCCGGGGCAGCCCGCGCCGTGGGCGCCGGCGCAGTCGACCGGGCCCCGTCCCGGCCGGGTCGCCAAGCTCGTCGGCGCCGGTGTCGCGGTGTTCGCGCTGATGCTCGGCAGCGGTGTCGCCGGTGGCGCACTCGCCCTGGCGCTCAGCGACGGCGGCGGGATCACCCGCACCTACTCCGCCGCGCCGGTGATCGACAGCGCCGACCTGCCGCGCATCGCCGCGTCGGTCCAGGACAGCGTGGTGTCGATCTCCACCGGGAGTGGGGAGGGCTCCGGTGTGGTGCTCACCGCCGACGGCTACCTGCTGACCAACAACCACGTGATCGCCGGGGGCGGCGACACCGTTCGGGTGATCTTCGCCGACGGCACCAACGCCCAGGCCCAGGTCGTCGGGACCGACCCGAAGACCGACCTGGCGGTGCTCCAGGCCACCGGGGTGAGCGACCTGAAGGCGGCCACCTTCGGCGACAGTGACGCCATGCAGGTGGGCGACCAGGTGCTCGCCCTGGGCAGCCCGCTTGGCCTGCAGGGCTCGGTCACCGCGGGCATCCTCAGCGCCCGGGACCGCACCATCCAGGCCGGCAGCGGCCAGCAGCTTCCCGGCCAGACGGTCAGCTCGATCTCGGGCCTGCTGCAGACCGACGCGCCGATCAACCCGGGTAACTCCGGTGGTGCCCTGGTCAACACCCGGGGCGAGGTGATCGGCATCAACACCGCGATCGCCACCGCCGGGCAGGGCAACACCGGCAACATCGGGGTCGGCTTCGCCATCCCGAGCAACAAGGCCAAGGACGTCGCGGACAAGCTCCAGCGGGGCGAGAAGATCAGCCACCCGTCGCTCGGGGTGAGCGTGACCGGCGCGCCCAACGGCGGGGCGCTGGTCAACGCCGTCACCCCGGGCAGCGCGGCCGAGCGGGCCGGGCTGCAGCGCGGCGACGTGATCATCCGGTTCGGTGACAAGGCCATCAACGACTCGAACGATCTCGTCGGTGCCGTACAGGCCGGCAAGGTCGGTGACCAGGTCGAGGTGACCTATCAGCGAAACGGGGCCGAGACCACGGCAACCGTGACGCTCGCCGAAACGTCATAAGTCAAGAACCTGCCTCCCTCCTGGGGCGGCGGGTGGCGCGGCCAAGGGGGTTGGTCGCGGCACCCGCCGCCCCGCTTTCTGTGCCGGCCGGCTCACCCGTACCGGATGAGCCGGCCTCACCCGGTACGTCGGCAACCTCTGCGAAGAGACCCGGAGGCCGCTGTGGGGGTGCCATGACCAGCACGGAGACCGTTGCCCGTACCGACGACCAGATCCAGCGAGACGTACTCGACGAGTTCGCCTGGGACGCGCAGATCCGGTCGACCGACCTCGGGGTGACCGTGTACGACGGCGTGGTGACCCTCACCGGCCAGGTCGACAGCGCCGCCCGCAGGTGGGCCGCGGTCCGCGGGGCACAGCGCATCCGCGGCGTACGCGCGGTCGCCGACGACCTCGAGGTGGTTCCGGCCGGTCCGCTCGACATCACCGACGGTGCCCTGGCCATCGCCGCCAGCCGGGCATTGGAGTGGAACAGCTTCGTACCGGCCGAGCGGTTGGACCTCACCGTCGCCAACGGCTGGCTGATGCTGCGCGGCGAGGTGGAGTTCGGCTGGCAGCGGCGTACCGCCGAGCGGGAACTCCGCCGGCTGCGCGGCGTACGCGGGGTCACCAACCTGGTCGAGGTTCGTCCGGCGGCCGCCCCGGACGCCGACCGGGCCCGCCGGGACGTACAGCGGGCCCTGCTGCGGGGCATCGGCACCGAGCGGGTGACCGTCGAGGTGCGGGGCGACGCGGTGACCCTGACCGGGGTGGTGCGGTCCTGGTGGGAACGGGACCAGGCGGAACGGATGGCGTGGTCGGCCGAGGGGGTGGGCACGGTGCACAACGAACTGCTGGTGGGCGGCTGAGTCCCGCCCCGATGTCCGGTTTGCCGGTACGGGGATGGGGAAAGCCGCTCCGATCTCCGGCTTCCGCCGCGGCGGCCGACCGGGTCGACGCCACAGCTCGACGGGGGAGGACTCGTGCCCGACAACCACGCGACAGTGCGGCGCCGGTTGCGGATCGCGATGGTGGTGCCACCCTGGCTGTCGGTGCCGCCGCCGGGCTACGGCGGGCTGGAACAGGTGGTTGCCGGGCTGGTCGACGCCCTGGTCGACCGGGGGCACGCGGTGACGCTGCTCGGTGCCGGTGAGCACCACGGCACGGCCGCGGAGTTCCTCGCCACCCTCGACGAGTTGCAGTTCGACCGGCTCGGCGAGTCGCTCCCCGAACTGGCCCACCTGGCCCGGGTGAACCACGTGGTCAGCGCGGCCGACTTCGACGTCGTCCACGACCACACCACGATCGGTCCGCTGGTCGCCGGTCGACGAGACGTGCCCACGGTGGCGACCGTGCACGGCAACCCGGTGGGTGAGTACGGCACGGTGCTCAGCGACACCGACCGCGGCGTCGGTCTGGTGGCCATCTCGCACGCCCAACGTCGGCTCAATCCCCGGCTGCCCTGGGTCGGCACGGTGCACAACGCGATGGAGGTCGCCGGCTTCCCGCGCAAGGACACGCCCAGCCACGGGCCGGTGCTGTGGCTGGCCCGGTTCAGCCCGGACAAGGGCCCGGAACTCGCCATCAAGGCATGTCGGGAGGCGGGTCTGCCGCTGGTGCTCGCCGGCAAGTGCAACGAGCCCGCCGAGCGGCGCTACTACCAGGAGACGATCGAGCCACTGCTCGGCCCGGACGTCACGGTGGTGTTCGACGCCGACCGGGAGGCCGTGCTGCGACTGCTGGTCGAGGCGCGTTGCCTGGTCATGCCGATCCAGTGGGAGGAGCCGTTCGGCATCGTGATGCTCGAGGCGATGGCGACCGGCACGCCGGTGGTGGCGCTCGACCGTGGCGCGGTGCCGGAACTCCTCCGGCCGGGCGTCACCGGCATGATCTGTCGACGGCAGGAGGAACTGCCCACGGCGCTACGCGAGGCACCCCACCTCGATCCCGCGGACTGTGTGGCGCACGTGGCGGGAACCTTCTCCACCGAACGGATGGCGGCCGGCTACGAGGAGGTGTACCACCGGTTCCTGGTGGCCGCCACGCCGCGGACCGCGATGCGGGAGCCGGCCCGGATCACGCCGGGTTGACCGGGTCAGGTCTGGGCGGCACCGAGACCGCGGATCGCCTCGTCCAGTTGCCGGGCGTACGCCGGGCTCAACCCCTCCTCGCGGAGCCGGGTCGACACCTTCTCCCGCAGTCTGGCCACCCCCGGCCCCAACTCGCTCTCGCCGAGACCCACCGCGCGGGTCAGGTTGCGTAGCTCGTTGCGCAGGTCGAGGCCCACGTCGTCGCGGATGCCGCCGTCGGCGACCCCGGCGTCGATCACCGCTTCGAGCCGGTTCGCCGCCTCGGCCAGGGTGCCCGGCGAACCAGCGGAGGGTGGCGAGGCGGTCGGGCTCCGCGGCACGGCCACCGTCGGCGACGGCGGGACGGGCGGCTGCGGCTCGGCGGAACCGGTGGCCGGTGCCGTCGGGTCCGCGCCGGTCGGCTCGGTGCTGGGCAGCGCGGTGGGCGGGTCGGTGTCGTCCGGCAGCAACGCCGGAACCAGCAGCGCCGCCCCGGTGAGCACCGCCGCCGCCGCGAGCACCGGGCGCAGCCAGGGCCGGCGTCGCCGGGCGGGTTCACCGGCCGGCGGGCCGTCGGTGGGCCCGGACGGTACGGCCGACCCGGCGGTGACCGGCCCCGGCTCGCCGGTCGGGGGGAGCGCGAAGGGGGCGGACCCGCTGGCGGCCGGTGCCGCGGTGCCGGCTGGGGGCACCGCGAAGCCGTTGAGCCCGGCGGCCGTCGTGCTGGCCGGGGGCGCCGCGAAGGCGGTGGACCCGGCGGCGGCGGATCCGGCGGCCGTCCCGGCCGCGGCGGCGACCCCGACGGGTGCCTGGATCGCCGGGAGCGTCACCGTCGGCGCGAGCATCGTGGTGGCCTGCGGGTCGGCGGGCAACAGTTGGTCGCGCAGCACGGCGGCCACCTGGCGGGCGGTGGGTCGGTCGGCCGGGTCGCGGGACAGGCAGCGCAGGCAGATCTGGGCCACCGCCGGCGGTAGTCCGGGCACCCCGTCCAGGGTGGGCGGTGCCCCGTCGGCCAGCGCCGCGCTGAGTTCCTCCCAGGTGTCCGCCGGGTACGGCACCCGGCCGGTGAGCGTCTCGTGCAGCAGTACGCCGAGGGAGTAGACGTCGGTCGCTGGCTGGGCCGGTGAGCCGTCCAACCGTTCCGGTGCGACGTACGCGGGGGTGCCGAAGGTGGCGCCGTCCTCGTCGTCGTCGGGGGCGCCGATCCGGGTGGCGATGCCGAAGTCGAGCACCTTCGCGCCGACCGGGGTCATCATCACGTTGGCCGTGGTCACGTCCCGGTGCACGACGCCGAGCCGGTGGGCGGCGGCGAGCGCGTCGGCGACCTGCGCGCCGACCTCCACCGCCTCGGGCCAGGGCAGCGGGCCCTCGGTCAGCCGGCACTCCAGTTCCTCGCCGGAGAGCAGTTCCATGACCACGAACGAGGTGATGGCGCCGTCCGGAGCCACCGTCTCGCCGTAGTCGTGCACCGACGTCACGTGCGGGTGGACGAGTTGGGCGGCGGCTCGGGCCTCCTCGCGGACCATGTCCCGGAACCGGGCGTCGGCGGCGAGCGACGGGGCGAGCACCTTCAACGCGACGACCCGGTCGAGCACCTCGTCGTGGGCCCGCCAGATGACCGACATGCCGCCGGCGCCGATCTGGTCGATCAGCCGGTATCTGGTGGCCAGCAACCGGCCGGGCTGCAGTGCTGGCTTCACGGATCGCACCTGCCTCGTCGGTGGGGGCGGTATCAGGTTGCGCGAATGTTGCCGCCCTGTCAACGGTTCGGTGGACCGCGGGTGCCGGTACCGACACGGCGGGTGTCGGTGTGGACGTGCCAGGATGAACGGCATGTCGCGGGGACCGGTGGCGTTCGTACTCGGGGGTGGCGGTGTCCTCGGCGCGGTCGAGGTGGGCATGCTGCGCGCCCTGTTCCGCGCCGGGATCCGGCCGGACATGGTGCTCGGCACCTCGATCGGTGCGGTCAACGGCGCGCTGGTCGCCGCCGAACCGACCGAGGAGGTCACCGACCGGCTGGTCCGGCTCTGGGCCTCCCCGGAGGCCAGCGAGGTGTACGGCGACTCGGTGGCCCGGCAGCTGCGCCGCTTCGCCGCCCGCACCCACCTGCACTCGCCCCGCCCGCTGCGCAAGCTGCTGGAGAACGAGCTGGGCGCGGAGACCACCTTCGCCGACCTGAAGATCCCGTTCCGTTGCTGCGCGGCGAACATCGAACGGGCCGCCGAGCACTGGTTCGTCAGCGGGCCGGTGGTACCCGCCGTACTCGCCTCGGCCTCCGTACCGGGGCTGCTGCCGCCCGCCCGGATCGGTGACCAGCACTACGTCGACGGCGGGATCGTCAACTCCATCCCGATCGGCGAGGCGGTCTCGGCCGGCGCCGGGCGGATCTTCGTACTCCAGGTGGGTCGGATCGAGCGGGCGCTGGCCCCGCCCCGACGACCCTGGGAGATCGCGCAGGTCGCGTTCGAGATCGCCCGCCGGCACCGGTTCGCCCGGGAGATGGCCGCCCTGCCCGAGGGGGTGGAGGTGCACGTGCTGCCGACCGGTGGGTTGGAACCGCGCGACGACACCCCGTGGGCGTACCGGGACATGGCCGCGGTGGGTCGGCGGATCAGCCGGGCCTACGCGGCCTCCCGGCACTACCTGGCGAACCTGGACCGCTGATGCCGTTACCGCCCCGGTGGCTGCGCCGCCTGCTGCTGGCACCCGGCGTGGTGCTGCTGGCGACCCTGCTGGTGACCACGGTGCCGTTCTGGGCCCTGCTGGCCCTGACGGTGTCCCCGTTCGTGCCGGGCCGGCTGCGTCCCCTGCGGCTGCTCTGGATCGGCTTCTTCTACCTGCTCTGGGACGCGGCCGCGCTGATCTGCCTCTTCGCGCTCTGGGTGGCTTCCGGGTTCGGCTGGCGGGTCGGCGCGCCGGCCTTCCAACGCGCCCACTACGTGCTGGCGGGCTGGTTCCTGCGGGTGTTCTTCTGGCAGGCCCGGTGGACGCTGCGGCTGACCATCGACGTGGTCGGCACCGATCCCGACACCGCCCTGCCGGGCCGCCCCGAACTGGTCCTCTGCCGGCACGCCGGGCCGGGCGACTCGTTCATCCTGATCCATGCCTTGGTCAACTGGTTCCAGCGGGAGCCGCGGATCGTCCTCAAGCACACCCTGCAGTGGGATCCGGCGATCGACGTGCTGCTCAACCGGTTGCCGAGCCGGTTCATCGCGCCGGGCCGCGACGGCCGTGGCTCGCTCGCCGAGCAGGTCGGGCACCTCGCCGCCGGGCTCGACGACGACGACGCCTTCGTGATCTTTCCCGAGGGCGGGAACTTCACCCCGAGACGCCGGCTCCGGGCCATCGACCGGCTGCGGGACCGGGGGCACGAACGGATGGCGCTGAAGGCGGAGGCGATGCGGCACGTGCTCGCCCCGCAACCCGGCGGGTTGCTGGCCGCGCTGGACGCCGCGCCGGACGCCGGAGTGATCTTCGTGGCGCACACCGGCCTGGACAAGATGCTCACCGTCACCGACGTGTGGCGGGAACTGCCGATGGACAAGCGCCTGGTGATGCGGTTCTGGTCGGTGCCGCCGGAGGAGATTCCGGCCGGTCGGCAGCAGCGCATCGACTGGCTGTACGACTGGTGGAGTCGGATAGACGCGTGGATCGCGGCCAACCGCGACGGTGCCGCGTAGGGTTCGTGGATGGACCAGATCAGCGTGGTGACGACGGTGGTTGACGCACGCTCGGTCGCGGACCTGCTGGCCGCCGCCGCCGTGGCTGGGCGACTGGCGGCCTGCGCACAGGTGGGCGGCCAGGTGGAGAGCACGTACTGGTGGCGGTCCGGGGTGGAGACCAGCACCGAGTGGTCGGTGCAGTTCAAGACCGCACCGGACCGCGTCGTGGCGCTGGTGGACCAGATCCGGGCCAGTCACCCGTACGAGGTGCCGGAGATCCTGGTCTCCCAGGTGGAGTGCGGCCACCCCGGGTACGCCAGCTGGGTGTTCGATCACACTCGTCCCTGAGTACCCGGGCTCTGGTGCGGTCGGGGCGGCGCCGACCAGGATGACCGGGTGGACAACGGCTACCCCTGTCCGGCGTGCGGTGCGCCGGCGAATCTCGACTCCGGCTGCTCCGGCTGCGGTCGGCCGCCGCACCTCGCCGCCGCCGAGGTGATCCGGCTCGACCGGGAGATCGTCGGGCTGGGCGCCGAGGTGCAACGGGCCCGAGCGGCGTACGAGGGGCTGACCGGCCGGCTCACGGCGTTGCGGCAACGGCGCGCCGACCTGGCCGGCGCCATCCGCCGCGAGTTCCCGACCGCGCCGGTGACCGGCCGGCCGGCCGCCCACCCGGCCGCGTTCGCCACCCAGGTCGCCCCGCCGCCCACGGTCCCTGCGGCCGCCGTCGTCCGTTCGGCACCCGGCGCGCCGGCCGTGGCGGGACCGCCGGTCACCGGGTGGCCCGGGATGACCCCGGTGCCGCCGGCCGTTCCGGGCCGGGCGGAGACCTCGACCCGGACCATCCAGGGCGTGCTGTTCGTCCTGGGTGGGCTGCTGCTCGGTACCGCGGCGACCGTGTTCACCGCGGTGGCCTGGGCGTCGGTCGGGGTGGTTGGTCGGTCCCTGATCCTGTTGGCGTTCACGCTGCTGCTGCTCGCCGTGCCGCTCGTCGCGCGCTGGCGCGGGTTGCGGGGTACCGCCGAGACGTTCGCTGCCGTCGGGCTGTTGCTGGTGCTGCTCGACGGGTACGCCGCCTGGTCGGTCGACCTGTTCGGGGTGTCCGTCTGGCCGGGCAGCCGGTACGCGGCCCTGGTCGCCGCCGTCGGCACGGCGGTCGCCGCCGGGTACGCCCGGCTCAGTCGGCTGACCGTGCCGTGGTTCGCGGCGCTGCTCGTCGGGCAGCCGGTGCTGCCGCTGCTCGTCGCCGAGACCCGGCCGGAGCCGGCCGGCTGGGCGGTGGCCTTCGTCGGGGTGGCACTCGTCGATCTGACGGTGATCGTCGCGGTGCGGCGTCGATCGAGGAACGTCGCGGGCGAGGGGGCCACGACGACCTCGGCGACGCCGCTCGCCGCGCAGGTCACCGCCGGGGTCGGGTACGCCGTGGCACTGCTGGTCGCCGCGGGGTTCGCCCTGGTGCCGCTGTTGGTCGGCCGGGCCGGCGGGGTGCCGGTGCTGGCCGGCGTACCGCTGCTGCTGGTGGCGTCGACCCTGCTCGGTACGGCGCTGCTGTTGGGCGGGCGGATCGCGCGGGCATCGGCCGCGGGTGTCCTGGTGCCGGTGCTGGCGCTCGCGTTGATCCGCCCGGTCGCGGAGCTGCGCGGCTCGGTGGTGCTGGTGGCGGCGGCACTGGTGGCGGCGGCACTGGCTGGTGCGGTGCGGCTGCTCCCGGTCGGCTGGCAGCCCGGCCCGCGGATCGGCGCGCTGGTGGTGGCGGCGGGCGGGGCACAGTTGGCGATGCTGACGGCGGTGGTGCTGGGGGGCGCCACGGTCGGCCGGTCGCTGCCGCCGTGGCGGGGGGCCACGGCGGGACCGGCCTTCGCCTGGGGCTGGCAGCTCCCGGTCGCGGTGGCGCTGACCTCGGCGGCGGCGGTCTGGCTGCTGCCCCGTGCCGCCCGACCGGCGGTCAGCGTGATCGGTGTCGCCGCCACGGCGCTCGCCCTGCCGGTGGCCTGGGCCGCGCCGTGGCCGGCGGTGGTCGCCGTCGACCTGGTGGCTGGTGCGGCGCTGCTGGCCGTCGCGGTGGCCCGCCCGGCGACCCGGGGGGCGACCGTGCTGGTCTCGGCGCTCACCGGCGCCGCACTGCTCGCACACGGTCTGCTGGTGGGACTGGCCGGTCCGGCCGGGGCGGGCGCGGCCTGCGCGGTGATCCTGTTCGTCGGCGTCGGGGTGGCCGCCACCGGTCGGCGCGGTAGCCCCGGGCAGCGGACGCTGGCCGGGTGCGCGCTGCTCGCCGCGGTGCTCGTGGTGCCGGCCGGTGCGGCCATCGCGCTGATCGGGTTCGGTGCGCCGCCGTGGTGGCAGTCCCGGGCGGCGCTGGCCGCCGTCGCACTGCCGGCGGTCGCGCTGCTCCAGCTCCGCCGCGCCTGGCCCGACCTGCACGGGTACGCCTCGGCGGGTCTCGCCGCGGTGGCCGTGCTGACCGGCCTGGCGCCGCTGACCGTACCGGCCGAGGAACGGACGGCGCTCTACGCGGCGGTGGCGGCGCTGCTGTTGGCGCTGGCCGGATTCCGGAGCCGGCCGCCGGTCGCGCCCGCCGCGGCGGGGCTGGGCCTGGCCGCCGTGGCAGTGCTGGCGATGCTGCCGACGGTCGGGACGGCGCTGCTGGCCCCGTACGGTCCGCCGGCTGCTCCGTGGTCCGGCGCACCGGCGACCCAGGCGGTTCCCGATGCGTTGCCGGTCGGCGTGGCGCTGGTGCTGCTGACCCTGGCGGCGGCGCTGCTGGGTTGGCCGGTCGGGCGGGCCGCAACCGAGCGGGCCGGGGCCGGGCAAGCCGGGGCCGAGCGGGCCGGGGCCGGGCAAGCCGGGGCCGAGCGGGCCGGAACCGGGCGGGTGGTGACGGCGGCTCTGCCGTTCGCGGCGGCGGCCGTACCGGTGCTGCTGGTCGCCGCCGCCGCGCCCTGGCCGGTGGTGCCGGCGACGGCGCTGCTCGGCGGTGTGCTGTTGCTGCTGGTCGCCGCCGTACGGTCGACTCGCGGGGCGTTCGCCGCCGTCGCGGTCTCCGTGGGGCTGGTGCTGGCCGGGGCCGGACTGGTCAACCTGCAGGCCACCCGGTTCGGCACCCTGGCCGGGCTGGGCCTGTTGGTGGTGGCCGCGACGGTGGCCGGGGTGGCCGCGCGTCAGCTGGCGGTACGGGTGACGAGCTGGCTGGTCGCGGTCACCGCGGCGACCGGCTTCGCGGTCGCCGCGCCGCTGGCCGGCGGGCTGCCGCTGCGGTCGGCCGCGTTCGCGGTGCTCGGCGTGGCCGCCGCCGTGCTCGCGCTGGCCGCGCTCGTGCCCGCCCGTCGGACCACCGCGCCGACCTCGGCGATGGCTGGTCACGGCGCGGCGTCGACGGCTGCCGGTCAGGGTGCAGCCCCGACGCTGGCCGGTCGGGGCGGCGCGGTGACTCCGGCCGGGTTGGCGAGTCGGGTGCTGGACGCCGCCGCGCAGGCGGTGGCACTGGTCGCCCTGCTGCTCACCAGCGGCGCGCCTCGGCACGCCGCCACGATCTGCGTGCTCTGGGCCGCCGCGCTCGGGCTGCGCCTGCTGCGTCGGGGCGAGTCGGCCGCGCGGCGGTGGGTCTTCGCCGGCATCGCCGCCGGCAGTGTGCTGTTCGCCGACTGGCTGCTGCTGGTCTCCGGTGGGGTGAGCGTGCTGGAGGCGTACACCGTGCCGTTGGCGGTGCTGGTGCTCGCCGCGGGCACCGTGGCGCTGCGTACCCGATCGGGGTTGACCAGCTGGCTCGCGCTCGGCCCGGGCCTGGCCGCGTTGCTGCTGCCCAGCCTGACCGCGGTGCTGTTCGGCGCCGAGCCGCAGCCGTGGCGGCGGTTGTTGCTCGGTACCGTTGCGCTGGCCGCGACGCTGCTCGGCGCGATCCGGCGCTGGCAGGCGCCGGTGCTGCTCGGCGGGGGGACCCTGGCCCTGCTCGCCCTGCACGAGCTGATCCGCGGCTGGGATCTGCTGCCCCGGTGGGTCTTCCTGGCCGTCGCCGGGTTGGCCCTGATCAGCCTGGCGGCCACCTACGAGCGGCGCCGCCGCGACCTGCTGCGACTACGCGCCACGGTGGGCCGGATGAGCTGACCATGCGTCGATCTTGGTGCGAACGCGCTCGCGGGCACGTTCGCACCAAGATCGGGTTGCGGGGTGGGCGGGCGGGCAGCGGTAGGGTCTGGCCATGGCAGAGGTGCTCACCGCCGAGGCGGTACGAGACGAACTGGGTGGGTTGGCGGGCTGGTCGGGAGACCCCGCCGGGATCACCCGTACCGTGGAGCTGGCCAGTTTCCCGGACGCCATCGGGGTGGTCGACCGGGTCGCCGTGACGGCCGAGGAACTGGATCATCACCCGGACATCGACATCCGCTGGCGGACCCTGACCTTCCGCTGCGTGACCCACTCGGCGGGCGGTGTCACCGGGCGGGACATCGAGCTGGCCCGGCGGATCGACGGGATCGTGGGAGGCAGCCGATGAGGTTCGAGATCAGCAAGGTGCTGGACGCCATCGAGGGGCGGGTCTGCACCGACCCGCAGCTGGTCCGGGCGGTGATCGACCTGGCCGAGGTGATCCGTTACCAGGATCTCGACGGCGGTCGTCCGGCCAGCACGCTGCGCCTCGGCATGGTCATCGACGCCCTGGCACGCAGCCTGGAGGAGGACAGCGTCCCGGTCTACGCGGTGGTGCACCGGGGGGTGCTCTCCGACGCCGACCTGACCTCCAACGAACGCATGGTGGTGCGCCGGTGGGCCGACGACGGCCTGGTCGAGGTGCTCGACAACCCGGGTGACCGGATGCTGGAGGTGGCCGACCTGCTCGGCCTGCCGGTGCTCAGCCGGGTCCGCTTCGACGGCCTGCGTGGGCGGTTCCCGTGGTTGGTCGAGCAGCCCGGTCGGGCGCTCGCCCCGGTGCCGGGTGCCGGCGGACCGGTCTTCATCGCCCATGTCGGCGGTGGTCACACGCCGCTGGCCGGGCCGCCGTCGCCGGCCGCCGCCAAGCTGCTCGCCCGGGAGTGGCGCTGCTCGGAGTCCGGCTGCAACCTGTTCGGCGGGAGTGGCGGCGGTGGTGCCTTCGCCGACCTCGCCGCCGTGGGCCGTAAGCCGACCGGCCAGGCGCCACCGTCGCTGCGTAACGGCGTGCCGACCTGCCCCCGGCACGGCACCCGGCTGCGCGACAACGGGCCCCGGACGCGTAGCGAGGTCCTCGCGGTACGCATCGGTGGCCTGATCCGCCGCCGCTTCGTGCTCACCGAGGAGCAGCCGGTGCTGGTCGGTCGGGCACCGGACGGCACCGGGGCGGTCATGCTCGGGCAGTGGCTCAACGACGAGGCGCGGCGGTGGATCAGCCGCAGTCACGTCCGGTTGGAGTTGCGCGGCAGCGACGTGGTCGTCACCGACGTGAGCACCAACGGCTCGGGAGTGCGGCCGGGCGGCTCGATGGCGGAGTCCGACCGGATCCCCCTCGCACCGCAGCAGACCCGGGTACTGGGCGCGGGTGACCTGGTGGAGCTGTATCCCGGCGTGCAGATCGGTCGGCCGGCTGACCTGCCGGCGGGCGCGCCGTACAACCCCGACTCGGTGATGTCCGAGGCGCCGACGATGGCGATGCGCCTGCCCCGCTGAGCTGTCGCCCGCCACCGGCAGCCCCCGGCCGGGAGCACCGGGCGGGTACGACGACGGGCGTCGGGACCGTGGTCCCGGCGCCCGCCCGTTCGGTACGACCGGTCAGCCGGCCAGTACGGCGGCCAACTGCGCCACCGCGTGGTCGATCTCCTCGGCGGTGATCGTCAGCGGCGGGGCCAGCCGGATGGTCGAGCCGTGGGTGTCCTTGGCCAGGACGCCCCGCGCCATCAGCCGCTCGCAGGCCGCCCGGCCGCTCATCAGCGCCGGGTCGATGTCCAGCCCGGCCCACAGCCCCCGGCCGCGGACGGCGACCAGACCCTTGCCGATCAGCCCGCGCAACCCGGCGTGCAGCCGCTCGCCCAACTCGGCCGAGCGTCGCTGGAACTCGCCGGTGGCCAGCAGCCGGACCACCTCGGTCGCCACCGCGCACGCGAGGGGGTTGCCGCCGAAGGTGGAGCCGTGCTGTCCGGGCCGGAGTACGCCCAGCACGTCGGCGTCGGCGGCCACCGCGGAGACCGGCACGATGCCTCCGCCGAGCGCCTTGCCGAGCAGGTACATGTCCGGTACGACGCCCTCCTGCTCGCAGGCGAAGGTGGCACCGGTACGCCCCAGGCCGGACTGGATCTCGTCGGCGACGAAGAGCACGTTGCGTTCGGTGCAGAGCTGTCGCACCCCCGGCAGGTAGTCGCTCGGCGGCACCACCACGCCCTGCTCGCCCTGGATCGGCTCCAGCAGCACCGCGACGGTGTGCTCGTCGACCGCCCCGGCCAGAGCGGCCAGGTCACCGTAGGGGACGACCCGGAAACCCGGGGTGTACGGCCCGAAGTCAGCCCGGGCGTCTTCGTCCGTGGAGAAGCTCACGATGGTGGTCGTACGCCCGTGGAAGTTGCCCTCCGCCACCACGATGTTGGCCTGCCCGGCCGGTACGCCCTTGACCTGGTAGCCCCACTTGCGGGCCACCTTGATGCCGGTCTCCACCGCCTCGGCGCCGGTGTTCATCGGCAGCACCAGGTCCTTGCCGCAGAGCGCCGCCAGTTCGCGGCAGAAGTCGGCGAACTGGTCGTGGACGAAGGCCCGGCTGGTCAGGGTCAGCCTGTCGAGCTGGGCGTGCGCGGCGGCGATCAGCGTGGGGTGCCGGTGACCGAAGTTCAGCGCCGAGTATCCGGCCAGGCAGTCCAGGTAACGCCGGCCGTCCACGTCGGTCACCCAGGCGCCCTCGGCCGAGGAGATCACCACCGGCAGCGGGTGGTAGTTGTGCGCGGTGTGCCGCTCCGCGTCCTGCACCGCGGCGGGGGTCCGCAGCATGTCCTCGATCATCGGCTCGCCTTTCCCTGACGGAGTCGCAACGTGCAGCACTTCGGGCCACCGCCGGCCTTACGCAGCTCGGACAGGTCGACGCCGATCGTCTGGTAGCCCCGGTCGCGCAGCTTGCCGGCCAGGTCGGTGGCCTGCTCGGGCAGCACCACGTGCCGCCCGTCGCTGACCGCGTTGAGGCCGAGCACCTCGGCGTCGGCCATGGTGGCGTGCACCGCGTCGGGGAAGAGCCGGCGCAGTACGGCCTGGCTGCCCGGCGAGAACGCCTCCGGCAGGTACGCCACGGTCTGCTCGTCGAGCACGGTCAGCGCGGTGTCCAGGTGGTAGAAGCGCGGGTCGACCAGTTGCAGGGTGATCACCGGGTAGCCGAAGACCTCCTGCAACTGGGCGTGCGAGGCGTGCGCGGTGCGGAAACCGGTGCCGGCGAGCAGGTGGCCGCCGGCCAGCAGGATGTCGCCCTCGCCCTCGTTGACGTGCTTGGGGTCGTACAGCTCGAAGCCGGCGGCCTCGAACCAGGCGCGGTAGGCGGGCGCCTCGTCGGCGCGCTGCGGGTCGCGGAACTGCACCGCCATCGCCTTCCCGTCGATGACGGTGCCGCCGTTGGCGGCGAAGACCATGTCGGGCAGGCCCGCCACCGGGGCGATCTCCTCGACCGTGTGGCCCAGGTCGCGGTACACCTGGCGCAGCCGCTCCCACTGCCGTACGGCGAGGTCGGCGTCGACCGGGGCGGTGGGGTCCATCCACGGGTTGATCGCGTAGTCGACGGCGAAGTACGTCGGCCGGCACATCAGGAAGCGCTGGCGGGTGGCGTCCATCGTCATTGTCCTGCTCCCAGGGTCTCCGCGCGCCCGGCCACCTTCGGTCCACGGGCTGGCGCGTGGCTCAACGGTATGCGGCGCCGACGTGCAGGATCCACCGTTGACCCTTGCGAGGAACGGCTCATCGTTGCGTCTACGCGGCATTTGTCGGCTGATCGTTGCGGCGTCGGCCTGGTCGGTTCCGCTTCGCGCGTCGGCTGGCCTGGTCGGTTCCGCTCCGCGCGTCGGCGGCCTTGATCGTCGCCGTTTCGCCGGCATGGCGGTCGCCTCGTACCGAATACCGCCACACCGGCGAAACGGTGAGGGAAGGGCGCGGACATACGTCAGGGGCGGCGCACCGCCGCCCCTGACGAGGTATGTGCCCGGCTGGTGAACCACCAGAACTGGTCGGGCTACGGCCGGTTCCGCACCGGCCGGGCGCCGGTGAACCACCGGCGCGGCGAAAGGTGCCCGCTAGCTCCGATTCACAAACTGTGAATCAAGCCACTCGCGCAGCCGGGCCACCGCATCGCCGTCGGTGGTCGGCCAGTCGTACTGCCCGGTCATCGCCAGCACCCCGAGCACCACCGCGCCGAGACCGAGGGCGATCCCCAGCAACGCGTCGGGCTTCCCGACGAGGTGCCGCCGCCGGGTCCCGATCAAGCCGAGTACGGCGAGCACGGCGCCGACCGCACCGATGGCGATGCCGTACCCGGCAAGCGTCCCGGTGAGTACGAACAGCAACCCGGCGCTCCCGACGACCAGGCCGAGGGTGGCCAGCAGACTGGCCCGTGGCCGCCGCACGACGGCCGGCTCGTCCCCGGCAAGCTCCCGCTCCGCGACGCGGTCCGGGTCGCCACCCCGACCCGGCTCAACGCCGCTCGGGGCGGTGGTGCGGTCGCGGTTGGGTGCGGCCGCGGGCGCGGCGGTCCGGGCCCGCCGGGAACCGTCGACGCCGGAGCGGGCCGTGGCGGCCCGGTCGTTAGCGACCTGGTCGGCGGCGGCTCGGTCGGCGGCGGCCCGGCCGTTAGCGGCCTGGTCGGCAGCGGGCCGTCCGGTGCCGGGCCGGTCGGTGGCGACCTGGTCGGCGTCGATGCGGTCGGTGGGTTGGTCGGTGGCGGTGGCCGCGGCCCCGCCGCGGTACGTCCGGGTATTGCCGCGTTCGGCCACCGGGCGGCCGCCCGCGGGGCTCGTGTCGGTGGTGGCACGTGCGCCGCTGGTGGGGCGCGCGTCGGTGGTGCGGGTGTCGGTGGCGACCGCGGCGCGGCCGTCGGCCTCCTCGTCCACGGTCGTCGCCGGCTCCGCGCGGCGGGACAGCGAAGGAAATCTCATGGTGTCACCCTCCTGGTCACGCGTGGCGGGTGCCGCGACCCCCCCGTCCCACCCCCCACGCCGATACACCCCGACCAATACCCATCCCACCTCCGCCCGACACCGCCCGCCGAGCAGCCGATCTTGATGCCTACCGGCCGCCGGGGCGGTTTCGTACCAGTGGGGGAGGTCAGCCGCGGGCGAAGGGGGAGAGGGCGGTCGTCAGGAGGGCCATGCGGCGGGGGCGGGAGACCCGCACCGGGCGGTCGCGTACGCAGCGGACCAGGATCTCGACCGCCCGGTCGACCGGGATCATCAGCGGTCGTACCGGCCCCTTGGCCATCTTGGTGTCGACGAACCCGAACCGCACGGTGGTCACGCTCACGCCCTGTCCGCGCAACGCCGCCGACAACCCCATCAGGTACGACGACAGGCCGGCCTTCGACCCGGCGTAACCGGGTGCGTGGCCGGAGACCAGTTTGTCGGCGAGACTGGACAGTCCGATGATGTGCCCGTCCCCGGCGGCCAGCATCCTCGGTACGACCACGGCTGCGGTGCGTACCGCGCCCATCAGGTTGACCTCGAAGGTGCGGGTCTGCTCGTCCAGATCGGCGAGGTCGACCGGTTCGCCGACCCCGGCGGCGTACACGCAGAGGTCGACCTGTCCCAGTTCGTCGATGGCCGTGCCCAGCACCTGCGGGAAGTCCGGCGAGGTCACGTCGACGGTGTGGTGGGTGTACGTCGGTACGTTGATCGAGTTCTCCCGCCGGGACAGCCCGGCGACCCGCCACCCGTCGGCCAGCAGCCGGCGGGTGAACGCCAGCCCGATCCCGTCGCTGTTGCCGACCACCACCGCGTAGCGCAGCCGATCCGTCATGCCCACCGTCCCTCTTCAGCCGCCGTGCGGCCCGCCGTCCCCGCCGCCCCGACGCGCAATTGAACCAGACATG
The DNA here is from genome assembly GCF_003583405.1 of Micromonospora radicis. Classification (GTDB taxonomy): domain Bacteria; phylum Actinomycetota; class Actinomycetes; order Mycobacteriales; family Micromonosporaceae; genus Micromonospora; species Micromonospora radicis. Next base: position 17,466 of record NZ_QXEC01000023.1, on the reverse strand, counting down.
CCGCCCCGATCCCTACCGGCGAGTAGTGGGGGTTGGTCGGCAGCAGCGCGCAGCCGCAGTTGGCCGAGCGGCTTCCGCCCCGCCTACGCTTGGCGGTCGTGCCAGAAGGACACACGATTCATCGCCTGGCGGCGCGTCACGCGGAGCTGTTCGCCGGGGAGAAGCTGCTCGCCACCAGCCCGCAGGGCCGGTTCGCCGAGGGGGCCGCGCTGCTGTCCGGGGCCGTCCTGGAGCGGACCGAGGCGTACGGCAAGCACCTGCTGCACCACTATGCCGGTGAGCGGATCCTGCACGTGCACCTCGGCCTGTACGGCAAGGTCACCGACGGTGACGGTGAGCCGCCGGAGCCGGTGGGACAGATCCGGCTGCGGCTGGCCAGCGACCAGCACTGGCTAGACCTGCGTGGGCCGACCGCCTGCGAACTGCTCACCCCGTCCGAGGTGGCGATGCTGCGGGCCCGCCTCGGTCCTGACCCGCTGCGCGCCGACGCGCAGCCGCAGCGGGCGTACGCCCGGATCTCCCGCAGTTCGACGCCGTTGGCCGCGCTGCTGCTGGACCAGTCGGTGGTGGCCGGCACCGGGTTGATCTTCGTGACCGAGGTGCTGTTCCGCGCCGGGCTCCCGCCGACGCTGCCCGGCCGCGAGGTGACCCGCGCCGGCTGGGACGCGCTCTGGGCCGACCTGGTCGAACTGATGACGCGTGCGGTCGCCACCGGCCGGATCGACACCGTCCGCGCCGAACACCTGCCCGAGGCGATGGGCCGCCCTGCCCGAGTCGACCGGCACGGCGGCGAGGTGTACGTCTACCGCCGCCCCGGGCAGCCCTGCCACGTCTGCGCCACCCCGGTCAGCCGCGGCACCATCACCGCCCGCAATCTCTACTGGTGCGCCGGCTGCCAGCCCTGAAACCCGCCACTCGTTACCGCAGTTGCCAGGCCTGGTCGGCGTAGCCGCGGTTGGTCCAGATCTCGACCGGCTTGTCCTCGTCGTTGATTCGGACGTCGAGGACCCGGTCGTTGAGTTTGTTGACCAGGCGGCCCTTGGCGTTGAGCTGCCACTGCTGAGCTGGCTTCGCGGTGCAGGTGGCAGCCTGCACCGGCGTGCCGTCATCGGAGCCCCCGAAGGCGACCTCCATGCACAGGCCACGGGAGCGGAAGGTGCCGTCGTCACGGGCATCCCACCACTGCGCCGGCTCCTCGGCGCAGGCCCGCAGCTTGAGCCGGGTGCCGCTGCCGGTGCTGCCGGAGCTGACACAGAGCTTGGTCTGTACGTGGTAGATCTGCACCGCGCCGGCCGGGCGCGTGGGTTTCGGCGCGGGGGTCGGCGACGCCGCCGGGCTGGACGGCGCGCCAGTGGGCCGATCGGTGCTCGGGCTCGGTGCGCCGGAGGGCTGGGTGTCCTTGGTCGGGGTGGGGGTCACGTACGGCGGCACGGTCGACGGGGAAGGCGCGGTCGGGGCCGAGTTCGTCAGCCGGGAGTCGAGCGCGTAGATGTCGGCGAGGGACTTCACCGACCGTAGGAACGTCTCGGTGTGCCGGTCGATGGTGCCGCCGGACTGTCGAACCGCCGTGATGCCGTCGCGGTAGGCAGCGAGCGCGAGCAGCATCGGGTCGCCCTCCAGCGCGGACAACTCTTCGACCAGGTCGCACATGGCGTCGCCCAGGGTGGGGATGGCGACCTCCGGCTCCCATACCGAGCCGCCCGTGGGCCCGTACGACTGCCAGACCTCGGGTAGGAACTGCGCGATGCCGCGTTGACCGGCCGGACCGAGTCGGTTGGCGTCGAATCCGGACTGCGCCATGAGCTGCGCGGCGACCAGCGGCGGGGTCACCTGCTCGCAGACCGAACCTGCCTCGACGACGAGCGGCACATACGCGGCGGGAACATGCTTCGCCTCGACGGCGGGCAGCGTCGGGGCGGTGGTACCGGCCCCGCCGAACTGCTTCAGCTTGCCGTAGTACCCGGCGTAGGCGCTGACCTGGTCGACGTACTCCGCCGCCGCGTCGGGCACCCGGTTGGCCTCGGTGACGGCGGGCAGTCCGATGTGGAAGGCGGCCACCGCGAGACGCCATTGGTCACCGGTGACACCAGCCACCCGGAGTTGACCGGTGAAGTCGCACATCTGGTGGGCGAGCGCCAGGATGCCTGCGGACGTGTCGGAGCGCTGGGCGGCCGGCCACGGTTTCCACGACTTCCAGTCGCCGTCTCTGAGGCCGGCGATGCCCCGACCACCGGAGGTGGTCTTCTCCGCCCGGTTGTCCAAGCCCGATTCGGCCATCAGCTGCCCGGCGATCCTCGCCGGAGTCAGGACCGGGCAGGACGCGGCGGCGGTGACGAGAACGGTCATCTGCTTCTCGGAGACCGGGTCGCCGACCACCGCGTCGCCCTGGGCCGAGGCGACGCTGTAACTGATGGTGGCGACGACGGCAGCGAGGATCGCCAGCGCGGCCAGCACGAACGCCAGTATCCTGCGCGGCACCCGGGCGGCCTTGAACTTCTTGAGTGTGAGGTCGGAGGTCACAGGTAGGCCAATCCCCTTCGGCGTGGCGACATCTTTGGTGACGGCTCCGGATCGTGTTGCGTTCACGACCTCGCTGACAAATTCCTTCTTCGGCTCGCCTACCGGGCAACTAGTCGAGGAGCCAGCGGACGATCTCGACGTGGTCGGCGAAGACCGTGTCACCGGCGATGCTCCAGGCCATCGTGTGGCCGATCGTCCAGTCGCGTACCCGGGCCCGGTCCAGGCCCAGCTCGGTGCTGAGCCGGTCGAGTCGGCGGCGCACCGCTGCGGGGGAGTGGCCCAGTTCGACGCCGCGCACCATCGGCACCGCCGAGAACTCCCGCTCACCGACGAGCGGTTTCGGGTCGATCGCCAGCCACGGTTCGCGGGTGGCCCGCAGCACGTTGGCGGCGTGCAGGTCCTGGTTGACCAGCACTTGTTCGCCCTGACTGCCGGCCAGCCCGGTGAGCAGGTCGACGGCGAGGTCCACGAACCGCCGTTCGTACGGTCGGCCGACCCGTTCCCAGGCGGCCGGTAACCGGACCACCCAGCCCTGCACCGCCTCGGCCAGCGACCGGAACGGCCCGTCGACGGGCCGCCAGAGGCGGGGAAGCAGCGCCACCACCGCGTCCAGCGCATCGTCCGGCGGGAGTACGTGCAACGGCGTACCGGGATCGCAGCGCTCGATCAGCAGCGCCCGACGGTCGGGGTCATGGGCGAGTAGCCGGACCGCGCCGTTGCCGTCCCAGTGGTGCAGCGCGGTCGCCTCGTGTTCGCTCTCCGGGTCTGGGAACTGCAACTTGAGCACCGCGGGGGTGCCGTCGGGCCGGTCGGCCGGCACCACCAGCGAGGTCATGCCGTACCCGAAGGGTGGCCCGACCCGTAGCGACCAGTGCCGGGCACAGGTGTCCAGCAGCTCCGGCAGCCCGGCCAACCATTGCGGGCCACCCGGCATGGCACGCAACCAGGTCAACTCGTCGGGGATCCGCAGCGCGCCCGTCATCGGAGGCGGCGGATGTCGCCGTGGGTGCGGTAGAAGCCGCCCCGACCGGACTCACGAACCTCGGTGACCAGGTAGCGGGCGCCGGGCTCGCGGATGCCCTTGGGGAACTGCACCGACCAGTCCCGGTGGTAGCCGGTGGACAGGACGTGCACCCGCAGCCGGCCGCCCTGCTTGACGCACTCCACGATCACCCCGTCGCCGGCCTCGCCGACCACCTCGACCTGGTGGTACGCGGCCGGCTCGGGCAGCCGGGCGGGGGCCTTGACGTCGACCACCTCGGGCACGCTGCCGGCCTCGGCCGCCCGGATCGCCGGCTCGCTGGCGTCGACGCAGGCCAGGTGGCCGCTGGTGGTCACCACGTAGAGGCGCTGGTCGTGGTACTGCATGGAGTACGCCGAGCCGCAGCCGGTGCCGAGCTTCCACAGCCGGGTGCCGTCGGCGGCGAAGCAGTAGATCGAGGACTGGCTGTCGCCGGCGAAGACGTACCGGCCGTCGGCGGCGGTGGCGCAGGAGAAGACCGGCGCGTCGGCCCGGTAGGTCTGCGTGGCCCGGCCGTCCTTGCCGACGCGGACCACCTCGCGGGTGGCGGTGCCGGCGAACACCGCGTCGCGTTCCTGCCAGCCGAACAGCACCGACCCGGTGCGGGTGTGCCACAGCTCCTGGCCGGTGCGCCAGTCGTAGCCGCTGACCCCGGTCGAGTCACCGTGGTAGACCGCGTCGCTGTCGCAGCGCACCATCCAGGCCGACCGGCCGCGCCCGGCGCGCCGCCAGAGGAACTCGTCCTCGTGGTCGACGGCGGCGATCCCGCCGCCCGCGTCGGAGACCCCGAGCACGCCGTCGTGGATGTCCAGCCAGTAGATGTCGATGTCGGGCGCGATCGCGTACGCGACCCGGGGGATCTTGCCGGAGAGGTCGTAGACGTTGCCGTCGTCGCAGCCGGCGTAGATCCACGCGTCGTCCGCCACGATGGACTTCACCCCGTCGGGCAGTCGGACCTGGTCCAGCACCCGGGCGTCGTGGTCGAGGGTGGTGATCACACCGCGCTCGTTGCCCACCATGCAGGTGCGTCCGTCGATGAAGATGCCGAACGCGGGGGCGCCGGAGTCGTACCGCCAGAGCACCGGGGCGGTGCGGGCGGTGGAGCGGGTGCTGACGATCTGCCGGCGGGAGACGGCACGCTTCTGGCGTACGCCGGGCACGGCCGGGGCGTACCCCTTGCGGATCTTCTCGCCGATCTTGCGGGCCGCGGCGGCCCGCGCCCGCGCGTTGTCCGGGTAGCCACTGGTCTTCACCTGGCCCTGGTCACCGATCCGGCCGTAACGCACGGTCAGCGCGGTGCCGTCGACCAACACCTCGTAGAACTTGTGCGCTCCACCGTCTACTTCGGACAGTTCGAGGTAGGTCGTCTCCTGCGCCATGGGGCATTCCTCCGAGGGGGTCGGCACCACCCGACGGGGTGGGCGCGCACACGCTAACCGCCCCCACCGACAGGATCCGCTCAGCGGGCCAGCGCGTCGACCGCCTTGCGGGCGGCGACCAGCACCGGATCCCAGACCGGGGCGTACGGCGGGGCATAGCCGAGATCCAGCGCGGTCATGTCGTCCACCGTCATCTTGTTCCACAGCGCCACGGCCAACGTGTCGATCCGCTTCGCCGCCTCGGACCAGCCGACGATCTGCGCCCCGAGCAGTCGGCCACTGGGCCGCTCGGCGATCAGCTTCACCGTCATCGGCCGCGAACCGGGGTAGTAGCCGGCCCGGCTGGTCGACTCGGCGATCACCGAGACGAACTCGAAGCCGGCGTCCCGGGCCTCCCGCTCCCGCAGCCCGGTCCGCCCCACCTCCAGGTCGCAGACCTTGGTCACGGCGGTGCCGATCACCCCGGCGAAGGTGGCGTACCCGCCGCCGATGTTGATCCCGGCGATCCGGCCCTGCTTGTTGGCGTGCGTGCCGAGCGGTACGTGCACCGGCATCCCGCTGACCCGGTGCAGCGTCTCCACGCAGTCACCGGCGGCCCACACCCCGGGCACCCCGGTGACCCGCATCCGGCGGTCCACCCGGATCCCGCCGGTCGGACCGAGCGGCAGCCCGGCCGCGTCGGCCAGCTCGGTGTTCGGGCGTACGCCGAGACCGAGGACCACCACGTCGGCCGGGATCGGACCGCCGTCGGTCAGCACCCCGGTCACCCGGCCGTCCCGTTCGGTCAGGCCGGTGACCGCCACCCCGGTGCGGATGTCCACACCGAGCCCGCGCATCGCCTCGGTGACCAGCCGGGCCATGTCCGGGTCGACGGTGGACATCGGCTGCTCGCCCCGCTCGACCAGGGTGACGGCCAGACCCCGGAGCACCAGCGCCTCGGCCATCTCCACCCCGATGTAGCCGCCACCGACCACCACCGCCCGGCGCGGCTGTGGGTCGGCCTCCAGCCACTCGCGCAGCGCCGAGCCGTCGTCCAGCGTCTGCACCCCGTACACGCCGCCGGCCTCGGTCCGGGCCCAGTCCGGCATGATCGGCACCGCGCCGGTGGCGTACATCAGGGTGTCGAAGGGTTCCCGGACCTCGCCGCCGCCGTCCAGGTCCACGGCGGTGACCTCGCGGCGGTCCAGGTCGATCCCGACCACCTCGTGCCGCAGCCGGACGTCGATGTCGAACTGCTTGCGGTGGGTCGCCGGATCCCGGGCCACCAACTGCTCGCGGTCGTTCACCAGCCCACTGATCCAGTACGGGATGCCGCAGGCCGAGTACGACGTGAAGTGCCCGCGCTCGAACGCGACGATCTCCAGGTCGTCCCGGCCACGGCGACGCCGGGCCTGGGACGCGGCGGCCATGCCGGCCGCGTCCCCGCCGATGACGATCAGTCGTTCCGCCATCGCAAACCCCCTGTCACCCGGGGACCTCTCCCCGGGTCTGTCGGGCCACCTCCGACACCACATCCGCCAACCTGCCGGTGCGGGCGTACACCGCCCGCTGCCGCGCGGCGCCGGTGCCGTGTGCGCGCAGCCCGTCCAGCAGGCTCGTCACCTCGGCGTGGTCACCGTGCCGTTCCAGCGCCGGGCCGAGCCGTCCGACCAACTGGTGCAGCAGGTCCCACGCCGGTCGCAGCTCGCCGCTGGCCGGTTCCACCGCGGCACCCTCCAGCCCGTCGTGGGCCGCCCGCCAGTGCGCCCCGACCAGCAGGTGATGGTCGGTAGGCAGGGGCGGCCGGCCGGCGGCGATGTCGTCCAGTGCGGTCGCCACCAGGGCTCGGACCAGGGCGGCGACCAGTACGGCGTCGTCCACCGTCGGGCAGACGTCACCGATGCGTAGCTCCACCGTCGGGTACTTGGCCGACAGTCGGGCGTACCAGTAGAGCATCCCCTCGTCGAGCATCACGCCGCTGCCGATCAGCTGACTAATCAACCGCCGGTAGTGGTCGTGGTTGACCAGGTACGGCGTCGGCGCCACCGAGGGCCAGCGTTCCCACTCGATCGAGCGCCAGCTGGCGTAGCCGGTGTCCGCGCTGCGGCTGAACGGCGAGTTGGTGGTGACCGCGTGCAGGATCGGCAGCCAGGGCCGTACGTGGTTGAGCACCTGCACGCCGGTGTCCGGATCGGGTATCCCGACGTGCACGTGCATGCCGTTGTTGCCCGGTCCGGGCACCAGTAGCCGGTACCGCTCCACCATCCGGTCGAAGCGGGGCTTGTCCACCACCGGTGGCACCGGTCCGTCGACCGGGCCGGTCCCGATCGCCAGCAGTCGCGCGCCGGCCCGCTCGGCGGCGTCGGCGAGCGCGGAGCGCAGCAGCCCCAGCGAGTGCCGGATCGAGGGGAGTTCCACCCCGGGCGGGCTGCCGATCTCGATCTGGCTGGTCTGGAACTCGCGCTCCACCTGCCCGCGCAGCTCCGGCGGTACCTGCTCCAGCACCTCGTCGACGGCCGGCACCGCGGCTCCGGTGTCCGGGTCGACGAGCAGGAACTCCTCCTCGACACCCACGGTGAGCAGCTCGGTCTCCGCCGCCGAGGGGTTCGCAGCCGCCGCTGCCTGCCTGACCATCGCCACCACCGTCCGCTTCTGCCGGGGCGGTCGCTCCGCACCGGGTCGGCCGCCAAGTACCCGCGGCGGCGGGGGCCGGAAACTATGCATTGACAACCGTCCAGGTGAGACGTACAACTCCTGAGAGAGCGCTCTCTCAGTTCGCCCCGCAGAGAGGCACGTCCCATGAATCCTGTCCCGGCGGCTCCGGCCGCCCCGCCCGCGCGGCGCCGGCTGCCCCTGGCAGTGGCCGTGCTCGTCGCCGCCACCGCCGGCCTGGCCGGCATCGGCGCCACCGCCGACGCCGCCGTACCGGCGCCCCCCGCCGGCTGGAGCCTGGTGTGGAGCGACGACTTCACCGGCGCCGCCGGCACCCTCCCGTCGGCCAGCAACTGGATCGTCGACACCGGCACCAGCTACCCGGGCGGCCCGCCCAACTGGGGCACCGGCGAGATCCAGACGTACACCAACAGCACCGCCAACGTCAGCCACGACGGCGCCGGCAACCTGCGGATCACGCCGCTGCGCGACAGCGCCGGCCGCTGGACCTCGGCCCGCATCGAGACCGTACGCAGCAACTTCAAGCCGCCGACCGGCGGCGTGCTGGCCATCGAGGGCCGCATCCAACTGCCCAACGTCACCGGCGCCGCCGCCTCCGGCTACTGGCCGGCGTTCTGGGCGCTCGGCTCGCCGTACCGGGGCAACTACCAGAACTGGCCGGGCATCGGCGAGTTCGACGTGATGGAGAACGTCAACGGGCTCAACACGGTCTGGGGCGTGCTGCACTGCGGTGTCGCGCCCGGCGGCCCGTGCGACGAGTTCAACGGCATCGGCGGCTCCCGGGCCTGTCCGGGCAGCACCTGCCAGTCGGCCTTCCACACCTACCGGTTCGAGTGGGACGCCTCGACCAGCCCGCAGCAACTGCGCTGGTACGTCGACGGGCAGCTCTACCACACGGTCAGCCAGACCCGTGTCGGTGAGCCGTACTGGTCGCAGATGACCAGCCACGCGGGCTACTTCCTGCTGCTCAACGTGGCCATGGGCGGCGCCTTCCCGAACGGGGTGGCCGGCAGCGCCACCCCCACCTCGGCGACCGTGCCCGGCCGACCGATGCTCGTCGACTACGTGGCCGTCTACAGCCGGGGTGGCGGCAGCACCCCGCCGCCGACCACCCCGCCGCCCAGTGGCGTACGGGACGCGTACGCGACCATCCAGGCCGAGTCGTTCAACGCGCAGAACGGCGTGCTCGTCGAGGCGTGCTCCGAGGGTGGGCAGAACATCGCGGCGCTGCGCAACGGTGACTGGGTCCGCTTCGACAACGTGGAGTTCGGCTCCACCGCGCCGCGGGACTTCGTGGCCCGGGTCGCCTCCGGCGCGGCCTCCGGGGTGAGCGGCCTGGTCGAGGTGCGGATCGGCAGCCCGACGAGTACGCCGATCGGGAGCTTCGCGATCGCCAACACCGGCGGCTGGCAGAGCTGGCGCTCGGTCCCCGGCAACGTCACGTCGGTGACCGGACGGCGGACCGTCTACCTCACCTTCAGCAGCGGCCAACCCAACGACTTCGTCAACGTCAACTGGTTCCACTTCCGCCGCTGAGGTGTCGGGAGGGCCCCTGTTCACGCCGTCGGCGAAGCGGGGCCCTCCTGGCCTCCCGCCGGCCAGCACTGGACAGAAATAGTTAACACTCTTAATAATGGGCGCCAGGTTGACGCCCATGGATTTCCGTCCGGTCTGGAGGCATCCCATGAAACGGTCCAGAATCCTGGTGTTGTCGGTGGTCGGCGCGGTGGCCGCCGCGCTCGGCGCGGTGTGGCTGGCGCCCGCCGCGTACGCCGCCGGAGCCACCGCGAGCTTCGTCAAGACGTCCGACTGGGGGTCCGGCTGGGAGGGCAAGTACACGATCACCAACGCGGGCACCGGCACCGTCAACGGCTGGAGCCTCACCTTCGACCTGCCCGCCGGCACCACGGTCGGCACCTACTGGGACGCGCTGCTGACCTCCAGCGGCCAGCGGTACACCTTCACCAACCGTTCCTGGAACGGCACCATCGCCCCCGGCGCGTCGGTCTCCTTCGGTTTCCTCGGCAGCGGACCCGGCGTACCGACGAACTGCCAGCTGAACGGCGTGGCCTGCGGTGGAGGGATCACCCCGACCACCCCGCCACCCACCACCCCGCCCCCGACGACGCCGCCGCCGACCACCCCGCCGCCGGTCACCGGCCTGCCGAAGCACATCCTCACCGGGTACTGGCACAACTTCGACAACCCGGCCGTCGAGCTGCGGCTGCGGGACGTGCCCACCGAGTACGACCTGGTCGCGGTCGCCTTCGCCGACGCCACCGGCACGCCCGGCGCGGTCGGCTTCGCCGTCGACCCGGGGCTGTCCGCCTCGCTCGGCGGCTACACCGACGCCGAGTTCTCCGCCGACGTGCGCACCCTGCAGAGCCGGGGCAAGAAGGTGATCATCTCGGTCGGCGGTGAGACCGGCCGGGTCGCCGTGAACGACGCCGCCTCCGCGGTGGCCTTCGCCGACAGCGTGTACGCCCTCATCCAGCGCTACGGCTTCGACGGCGTCGACGTCGACCTGGAGAACGGCCTGAACCCGACCTACATGGCGCAGGCGCTACGGTCCCTGCGAGCCAAGGTGGGCAGCGGTCTGATCATCGCGATGGCGCCGCAGACCATCGACATGCAGAACCCGGCGAGCAGCTACTTCAAGCTGGCGCTGGACATCAAGGACATCCTGACCGTGGTGAACACCCAGTTCTACAACTCCGGGGCGATGCTCGGCTGCGACAACAACGCCGCGTACGCCCAGGGCACGGTCAACTTCATCGTCGCGTTGGCCTGCGTCCAGTTGGAGGCGGGGCTCCGCCCCGACCAGGTCGGGCTCGGCCTGCCGGCCGGTCCCGGGGCGGCCGGCGGCGGCATCGTCGCGCCCAGCGTGGTCAACGCCGCGATGGACTGCCTGACCCGGGGCACCAACTGCGGCAGCTTCCGCCCGCCGCGTACCTACCCCGGCCTGCGTGGCGCGATGACCTGGTCCGTCAACTGGGACGTCACCCACAACAACAACTTCGCCCGAACCGTAGCCCCCCACCTCCGCACCCTTCCCTGAGCCCACCCCACCCCCCACCCCGCCCCGCCGTCCTCCCTCCCTCCCTCCCTCCCCGCCGCGTTGATCTTGCGCTTTCGGTCGGTCCATAACTGAATAAAAGACACATAACGGCGACCATAAGTGCAAGATCTGTGCCGGGGCCGGGGCCGGGGCCGGGGCCGGGGCTGGGGCTGGGGCTGGGGCGTGGGCGGCGTGGGCGGGGCGTGGGCGGCGTGGGCGGGGCGCGACGCGGGGCGCGGGCGGCGTGGGCGTGGGGGAGGGGCTTCGTGGTTACTGCGACGGGTGCAGGGCCTCGTCGGCCGGTCCCTGGCGCCAGTCGGTGAACCTGACGGTCAGCCCGCCCCGGCTGGGTGAGCAGCAGTACGGTCCGGCCGAAGCCGTGGCGTCCGGGGTCAGCGGGGCGAGCCGGACCAGTCGCCAGGGCTCCCCGGCCACCCGGGCGCGTACGGTCAGCGCGTCGCCGGCCCGGCTGACCCGTACGGTCACCTCCCGGCCTGCCCACCGCGGTACCGGGGCGACCGACCAGTCGGAGTGCTCCCGGGTGACCACCGCGCCGACCTGGGGTTCGCCGTCGCTGACCTCCACCCCGGCCTTCACCCAGTTCCGATCGTCCACCCACACCAGTACGCCGGCCTGGTCGAACTGTTCGGTGTAGTCCAGCCGGAAGTCGACCTCCACCGCGGTGTTCTCCGGCAACGGCGCGAGCAGCGCGGGAGCGTCGTCGTGGACGAAGCCGTAGCTGGTGTGCCGCCACAGGTCACTGCCCGCGCCCGGTTCGACGCCGAGTCCGCCGTCGGGTTCCTGGACCGTTCGGACGGGCGGCAGCAGCCAGCTGCCGCTCGACCACTCGATGCTGCGCATCACGGCACCGTAACGGGTCGGTGGGTTTGCCGCCGGCCCGACCGGGAGAACCTTCCGGGGCATGTCTGACAGGTGGTACTCGGAGGCGGTCGTGTACTGCCTCGACATCGACACGTTCGCCGACTCCAACGGTGACGGGGTCGGCGACATCCAGGGCCTGATCGGCCGGCTGGACTATCTGGCCCGGCTGGGCGTCACCTGCCTCTGGCTGCACCCCATCCACCCGTCGCCCAACGACGACGACGGGTACGACGTGACCGACTTCTACAACGTGGACCCGCGCTTCGGCACCCTCGGCGACTTCGCCGAGCTGCTGCACCAGGCGGGCAACCGGGGCATCCGGGTGATCATCGACCTGGTCGTGAACCACACCTCCGACCAGCATCCGTGGTTCCAGTCCGCGCGTTCGTCGCCGGACTCGCCGTACCGCGACTGGTACGTCTGGTCCGATCGTGAGCCGGCCGACCGCCACCAGGGCATGGTCTTCCCAGGCGAGCAGCACGAGACCTGGACCTACGACCGGACCGCCAAGGCCTGGTACTACCACCGGTTCTACCGGTTCCAGCCGGACCTCGACACCACGAACCCCGAGGTACGCGACGAGATCAAGAAGATCATGTCGTTCTGGCTCCAGCTCGGTGTCGCGGGCTTCCGGATGGACGCGGTGCCGTTCATCATCGAGCGGACCGAGCCCGGTGACCCGAACCCGGACCTGGACTTCGAGTTCCTCACCGAGCTGCGCCAGCACGTGCAGTGGCGCCGGGGCGACGCGATCCTGTTGGCCGAGGCCAACGTCGAGCCGGACCAGCTGCCCGCGTTCTTCGGCGACAGCGGCGGTTCGGCGAACCGGGTCCACATGCTCTTCGACTTCATGCTGAACGGTCGGCTGATGCTGGCCCTGGCCCGGCAGGATCCGGAGCCGGTGATCGAGGCGCTGCGCGACACTCCGGCGTTGCCCGAGGGCGGACAGTGGGCCACCTTCCTGCGCAACCACGACGAGATCGACCTGTCCCGGCTCACCGCCGAACAGCGCAACCAGGTGTACGAGCACTTCGGCCCCGAGGAGGACATGCGGATCTACGACCGGGGCATCCGCCGCCGGTTGGCACCGATGCTGAACAACGACCGGCGGCGCATCGAGTTGGCGTACTCGCTGCAGTTCTCGCTGCGCGGCACGCCGGTGCTGCGCTACGGCGAGGAGATCGGCATGGGAGAGGACCTGTCGCTGCCCGGGCGGGAGGCGATCCGTACCCCGATGCAGTGGTCGTACGAGGGCAACGCCGGCTTCTCCCGGGCCGAGCCGGAGAAGCTGGTGCGTCCGGTCATCGACAAGGGCGACTTCGGCTACGACAAGGTCAACGTCACCCTGCAGCGCCGGGACCGCAACTCGCTGCTGGCCTGGTTCGAGCGGATGATCCGTACCCTGCGGGAGGCGCCGGAGATCGGCTTCGGCTCCACCACCCACATCGACGTACCGATGCCGCCCGGTGTGCTGGCGCACCGCGCCGACGGGCCGACCGGGACGATGGTCTTCCTGCACAACCTGGGGGCGGTGGACGCCGAGGTGGATCTGAGTCTGCTCCAGCCGGAGGCCGAGCTTCCGATCGACGTGCTCGCCGACCGCAACTACGCCGACATCGGCAAGCTGGACAAACTCAACGTCGCCGGGTACGGCTACCGGTGGATCCGGCTGCGCCGCGCCTGGTCCTCCTGATCTCACCGGGTTAGGCTCCTGCCGTCGAGCCAAGTTACCGGGAGGTAGGAATGTCGGAGGGGCAGCGGGTCGCCATCGTGACCGGCGCGGCGCGGGGGATCGGTGCGGCCACCGCCAAGCGGTTGGCCGCCGACGGGCTGGCTGTCGCGGTGGTCGACATCGACGAGTCGGCGACGTCGGAGACGGTGGCCGCGATCGCGGCCACCGGCGGGCGGGCGCTCGGCGTCGGCGCCGACGTGTCCGACCGGGCCCAGGTCGAGACCGCCGTCGAGCGGGTCGCCGGCGAGCTGGGGGCGCCGACCGTACTGGTCAACAACGCCGGGGTGCTCCGGGACAACCTGCTGTTCAAGATGACCGACGCGGACTGGGACACCGTCCTGGGCGTACACCTGCGGGGTGCGTTCCTGGTCAGCCAGGCCGCGCAGAAGCACATGGTCGAGGCAAAGTGGGGCCGGATCGTCAACCTCTCCAGCACGTCCGCGCTCGGTAACCGGGGGCAGGCCAACTACGCCGCCGCGAAGGCCGGGATGCAGGGGTTCACCAAGACCCTCGCCATCGAGCTGGGGCCGTTCGGGGTGACCGTCAACGCGGTGGCGCCGGGCTTCATCGTCACCGACATGACCGCCGCCACCGCCGCCCGCATGAAGATCGACTTCGAGGCGATGCAGAAGCACGCCGAGTCGGAGATCCCGGTCCGCCGGGTCGGGCGGCCCGAGGACGTGGCGCACACCATCTCGTTCCTGGCCAGCGAGGGCGCGTCCTTCGTCTCCGGCCAGGTCGTCTACGTCGCCGGCGGTCCCCGCGACTGACCGCCCCCACCGTGCCGTCCGGGCCCCTTCCCCCGCCGTTGGCCGTCGGGACGGGGTCCGTCCGGTAACCGGCGTCGACCGGGGCCCGTCCTCACCCCCGGGCGCGGGTGAACCAGAGCCAGGCCAGCCCGAGCACGGGCAGCACCAGCGGGATGTAGCCGTACCCGCTGCCGAAGCCCGACCAGACCGTCTCGTCCGGAAACAGGTCGGGGCGGGCCAGGCTGAACGCGCCGACCCCGAGCACGCCGACCAGCTCCGCGGTGCAGCAGGCCAGGGCGACCCGGCGGCCCGCGTGGCCGGCCCGGGCCAGGCCCACCGCCGCCACGATGTAGACCACCGCGGCGAGCGCGGAGAGCAGGTACGCCAGCGGCGCCTCGTCGAACCGGGTGAGGATCTGCAGACCGGCGCGACTGGTCGCGGCGATCGCGAAGAGCAGGTAGACGGCGATCAGCAGCCGGCCGGGGCCGGCGTTGGTCCGGGTCGGCCGCTCGGTGCGCAGCTCAGCCACCGAGCACCTGCCAGGTCTGCTGTAGCCGTACCACGACCACCGGCGTCACCAGGCAGACGGCGCAGACGATCGCCGAGCCCCACCGGGTCGGCTCCATCCGGGCCAGCACCGCGGCCAGCGGTGGCAGGCAGAGCAGGGTCACCAGGTAGCCGAAGAACGCCCCCGGCTCGCCCGGTTGCTCGCCGCCGGTGAGGGCTACCCCGGCCAGCACCGCCAGCCCGAGCAGGACCAGTTCCAGTACGGCCAGGCCGATCAGCTGTACCCGGTCCGGCGGGCGGTGGCGCAGCGCGGCCACCAGCGCCCACGCGGCGACGAGCAGCGACAACACGATGGCGACGACCGAGGGTACGCCGTCGACCGGCGAACCGGCGGCGTTCATCCGGCCCGTCCGGTGCTCGTTCCGATCACCGGACCACTCTACTAACCCGCGTAGTAAGACGAACCGCGCGGCTCTCCGCGGTGACCTGGTGCCGCCGGGGCGGGTGGCGTGTCGCGGTCGGCGTGATCCGTCTGTGCCATCAGCTCGACAGGATCCGCACCGCAGCGCCGACCGCCACGGGCACCCGACGGAGCCGGAACCGCTCGTTTAGCGTGGAGCAATCCGTGGGACGGCCACGGGCGGAGACGACGGTGGAGGTACCCCAGGATGCGGTTCGGACTGTTCGGCACCGGGCACTGGGCGGCGCAGACGCACGCGGCGGCGCTCGACGCGCACCCGCGGGCGGAGCTGGTCGGCGTCTGGGGCCGCAACCCCGACCGGGCCGCGGCGCTGGCCACCCGGTACGGCGTACCCGCCTTCGACGAGGTCGACGCCCTGCTGGCGGCGTGTGACGCGGTGGCCGTCGCGTTGCCGCCGGACGTCCAGGCGGACATCGCCGTGCGGGCCGCCACCGCCGGCCGGCACCTGCTGTTGGACAAGCCGCTCGCGCTTACCGTCGCCGACGCCGACCGGGTCGTGGATGCCGCCGCCGGGTCGGGCGTGGCCTCGGTCGTCTTCTTCACCGGCCGCTACCAGCCGGAGGTCGCCGGGTTCGTCGCCGCGACCGCCGCCGCCGGTGGCTGGCACACCGCGAACGTGATCCGGTTCGCCTCGATCTTCCAGCCGAGCAGCCCGTACGCCGGGTCGGCGTGGCGGCGCGCGCACGGCGCGCTCTGGGACATCGGCCCGCACGCCCTGGCGGTGCTGCTGCCGGTGCTCGGCCGGGTGACCCGGGTGACGGCCACCGACGGCCCCGGCGGGCTGGTGCACCTGCTGCTCGAACACGACGGTGGGGCTACCAGCACCGTGTCGCTGACCCTGGACGCCCCGCCCGAGGCGGTGGCCGCGGAGTTCGTGTGCTACGGCGAGAACGGCATCGAGCGGCTGCCCAACGCCGACGGCACCGCCGCGACGGCGTTCGGGGTGGCGATCGACCAACTGCTGACGGAGATCGACAGCGGCACCCGCGACCACCGGTGCGACGTGCGCTTCGGCCGCGAGGTGGTGGCCGTCCTCGCCGCCGCCGAAGCGGCCCGGGCCCAGGGCGTCGCCCGCCCGGTTTCCGCCCCCTGACGCACGCCGGCACACCGCCGCGTCGGCGTTTGCCCGTCCGGGTGCCGGGTAGCCGCAGGCATGCTGGTTCAGCGGCTCGGTGCGCCGAGCGACCTCGACCCGTTGCTGGAGCGAGCCCGGGACGCCCGGGTGGTGATGATCGGGGAGGCGACGCACGGCAGCTACGACTACTACCGGATCCGGGAACAGCTCACCCGCCGGTTGATCGCCGAGTGCGGGTTCGACTTCGTCGCGGTGGAGGGCGACTGGCCGGACTGCGACCGGGTGCACCGCTCGGTGGTCGGCGCGCCGGATGGCGCGGCACAGCCGCAGGTCGCGCTGGAACGCTTCGAGCGCTGGCCGACCTGGATGTGGGCGAACGCCGAGGTGGCCCGCTTCTGCCGGTGGCTGCGCGAGTGGAACCTGGAGCAGGCCGAGGCGTCCCGGGTCGGCTTCCACGGCCTGGACGTCTACAGCCTCTGGGAGTCGATGCAGGCGATCTTCGACTACCTGGGCGAGGAGGATCCGGCGTCGCTGGAGGCCGCGCAGGACGCGTACCGGTGCTTCGAGCCGTACGGCAAGCGGGTCGAGGAGTACGGCATGGCGAGCCGGTTCGTCTCGGCCCGCTGTGAGCAGGAGGTGGTGCGGCTGTTGGCGCGTACCCGGGAAGTTGCCGCCACCGACGGGCCGGGCGCCTTCGCGGCCTGGCAGAACGCGGAGGTGGTGGCCGGCGCGGAGCGCTACTACCGGGAGATGGTTGCCGGTGGCCCGGGGTCGTGGAACGTCCGGGACAACCACATGGCCGACACCCTGGACCGGCTGCTGGACCGCTACGGGCCGGGTGCCCGGGGGGTGGTCTGGGCCCACAACACGCACGTCGGCGACGCGCGCGCCACCGACATGGCCGTCGACGGGATGGTGAACATCGGGCAGCTGGCGCGGGAGCGCCACGGTGCCGACCAGGTCGTGCTGGTCGGGTTCGGCAGCTGGCGGGGCACCACCATCGCCGCGCCGCGGTGGGGCTCGCCGGCCGAGGCGATGGTGGTGCCGCCGGCCCGGGCCGGCTCGGTCGAGGACCTGCTGCACCAGCTCATGCCGGACCGCGCGGTGCTGGTCTTCGGCGGATCGGACCAGCCGGGTTGGGTCACCGACACGCTCGACCACCGGGCGATCGGGGTGGTGTACGACCCGTCCTTCGAATCGTGGGGCAACTACGTGCCGACGCAGCTGGGACAGCGGTACGACGCCTTCATCTGGTGCGACGAGACGACTGCCCTGCATCCGCTGCCCGCGCTCGTGACGCCGGGCGAGATGGAGACGTACCCGGCCGGGGTGTGACGCCCGGACCGGGCCCGCGTCGTCAAGTGGGCCCCTGCCGCGCACGAGGCGTCAGCAGGGGCCCTTGCCTTCCTT
>NZ_QXEC01000022.1 GCF_003583405.1 Micromonospora radicis | reverse complement strand
GGGCACATCCGGCGCCGGGCCCTCCCTCGCGTGGCTGGTCGGCGTGCTGGCGCGTGGTGGTTTCGCGTCCGGTGATCGCAGTCGTCGTCACGCAGCGCCCTGAACAGGGATTCCTGCTGCTATAGCGGCCTGGCGTCGTCGGGACGGCGTGTGGCCGCGAAGTCTTGCGGTCGGAATGACTCACTTGTCGACCGGCCATGTCCAGTTCGGACTGTAACGCGGCGGTATTGACGGGGGCGACCATTCAGGGTATTACCTGCTGTTCTGTGGCTGCTTGTTGGGTAAAGCGGAACTGACGTTCCCGTGGCGCCTCGAAAGAGTCGTATGCGAGAGGTGTCGATCGCGGCGGCATTCGCGTACGCTGATCGGACGTCACGGGGTCACGAATGTGGGGAGGTGATCGCAGTGAATGGTGGTGTTGTCAATCGCGGTGAGGTTCGCGGAGTGGCCGACGCGCTCTGACGTAGCGCAGGACGATGCCGGCGCCTAGTCGCTGGCCCAGCGAGTGCGCCTAGTCGGCGGGCCTGCGGGCAGGCCTCAGTTGCTCAGCAATCGACGCCGGCTAGGCGCCCCGCAGCTTTCGGGGTCGCGCAGATTGCCCGCTGTTCCATTGTGGCTTCGGCGAATAGGGTGACCTCGACCGCGATTCGACCCGGCGTCCGCTGGAGTCGCGTGGGCGATATCTCCGGTGGTTGCCGCGCCCATTCCGGCGCAATGCCATATTCGCTGGTTCGTATTCTTCCCGGCTGCCCCGGACAATGTCATGGCACACCAGGGGATATGCTCGTTTGCTGATCGGACGGCAGGTGGCCGCTGGGCTCGTACAGGACACCGGGATTCCCGGGCGGCCCGCCTGGCCGAGCTACTGCTGGCCCGCAGTGAGGAGTTCCGGCGGGGGTGGGACGACCACGAGATCGGAATCCGTCCACGCGAGGTCAAGCACTTCGTCCACCCCCGAGGTCGGCGTGCTGGAACTGAACTGCCAGCGGCTGGTCGACCGGGCCAGGCCCACGCACTGATGGTCTACACCGCCGTTCCCGGCAGCGAGAGCTACGAGAAGCTCCGGATGCTGTCGGTCATCGGTGCCCAGCCGCTGTGCTGAGATCCATCGCGCCCTGCGGGCCGACCACCGTGATCGGACGTCGGCAGAAGTAGACCAGGGCGGGCGGCAGGTTGGTCCACACCGTCCGGCTGACGACCACCTCCTCGAACCGCGACCTCAGCGCCTCGTGCAACCGTCGGGCCGGAGGGGCCCAGCGGGCGTGGACGTAGGCGAACGTAGTGAAGACGCCGGTCGGCTGTATGACGGCGACCACCTCGGACAGGACGTTGCGTTGCAGTTCCTCGTCGAAGGCTGCCCACGGGAGGCCGCTGACCACGACGTCCGCCCGGTCCAGGCCGCGTTGCGCGAGCACCTCGCGGAGGGCGGTGGCGTCGGCGACCGCGACCTCGACGGTGGCGTGCAGCGCGGCCAGCCGGCCGGCGAAGCGAGGGTTGATCTCGACCGCGAGGTGTCGGCCGGATCCGGCCAGGCGTTGCTGGATGGGCGCGGTGAAGGCGCCGGTGCCCGGGCCGAGTTCCACGACGACAGGCGAGCCCGTGGCCGGCACCGCGGCGGTGGCCAACTCGGCCAGGGCCCGGCCGCTCGGCCGGACCGCTCCCACGGTCAGCGGACTGCGCAGGAACTCGAGAAAGAATGACACAGGCGGCCCGCCGTCGCTCGGGAGCTGAACCGGCTGGAGGGCTGCGCCGTGCATCGCCCCGTCGATGCTCCGCCGGTCACGATCTCGTGTGGTTGGTTGCGATCGAGGGTGCACCATCACGGGCCGGGCAGCAACGGTTCGCTGATCCCAGGATCAGTGAACCCTACCGTCCGTCGACGCTCGGTTCGGAGCGGTCTGCCCCCTGGACGCCACCGGCCCGGTGCTGTTCCTGCTGCCGATCCTGCTCACCGGCATTCTGTTCGGCCTGGCGATGGAGTACGAGGTCTTCCTCGTCACGCGTATGCGCGAGGCCTACGTACACGGGGTGCCGGCGCGGCAGGCGGTCATCGACGGGTTCACCCACAGCGCGCGGGTCGTGGCCGCCGCCCTCATCATGGTCGGCGTCTTCGCCGGCTTCACCTTCACCGACGACATCATCCTCAAGACCGTCGGCTTCGCCCTCGCCATCGGCGTCCTCGTCGACGCGTTCCTGTCCGCATGCTCGTCGTCCCCGCCGTCATGCTCATCCTCGGCCGGCGGATCTGGTGGATGCCCCGCTGGCTGGACAGGCTCGTGCCGACCCTGGACGTCGAAGGCGAGGCACTCGCGAAGCGGCTCGCCGCAGGTTAGTGGCGGCCGGTGGAGGCGCCTGCCGCCCCTCGCCGAACGTGGGGTCGTCGAGGGGCGGCGGCGGAGTCACCAGGGAACGACGCCATCGTCGTTGACGAAGGTGCCGGTGGGGCCGCCGTCGGGCAGGGTGGCGAGCCGGACCGGGGTGGCGGCGGCGGCCTCGACCGGACGCCCCTGGCCGCCGGTGAAGTCGGTCGCGACCAGGCCTGGGCAGACCGCGTTGACCAGGATTCCGGTACCGGCGAGCTGCCGGGCGTAGTGCACGGTGAGGGCGTTGAGGTACGACTTCGTCGGCGCGTAGGCAGCCATGACCGGGCCGACCTCGACGGTCGGGTCGGCCTGCCAGGTCAGGGATCCGACGCTGCTGGAGATGTTGACCACGCGCGGGGCGGGCGCGCGGCGCAACAGCGGCAGCAGGGCGTTGGTCACCCGGATCACGCCGTACACGTTGGTGTCCACGACCGCGCGGACGACGTCCAGGTCGAGGGTGGTCGGGTCCTGGGTCCAGTCCGGTCCGGTCGGTCCGGAGATCCCGGCGTTGTTGACCAGGACATCCAGCCGACCGGCGTGGCCTTCGATCAACTCGGCCGCCGCGGCGACGCTGCGGTCGCTGGTGACGTCCAGGGGGACGGCGAAGGCGTCCACCCCGGCGGCGCGCAGTGTCTGCACGGCCGCCTCGCCCCGGGCCTGGTCGCGGGTGCCCACCGCCACCCGGTGGCCGTGGGCGCCCAGACCGGCCGCGATCTGGTAGCCGAGTCCCTTGTTCGCGCCGGTGACCAGCGCGGTCTTGGTGTCGTTCATGACGCCGATGGTGGCGCGACGAGGGCCGGTCTCCTTACACCGTTCAGGTAAGCGGTCATACCGTGCCGGTATCACGGCAGTATCGTCGGGAGCGTGGACACGCTGGAGACCCGCGAGCTGAGGTACTTCGTCGCCGTCGCGGAGGAGTTGCACTTCAGCCGGGCGGCCGAGCGCCTCGGTATCGCCCAGCCGCCGCTGTCCCGGGCGATCCAGCAGCTCGAACGGCGCCTCGGGGTGACCCTGTTCGACCGCGACCGGCGCGGCGTCACGCTCACCGGCGCGGGCCGGGTGCTCCTCGACGAGGCGCGGTCCGTCCTCGACGGGGCTGCCGCCGCCGCCCGTCGTACCCGCCGCGCGGCGACCACCACGCACCGGCTGACGTTGGCCACGAAGGCCGGCAGCAACCACGAGCTGCTGCAGAAGCTCCTGGACGCGTACGCCGCCGAGCCCGGTGCGGCCGAGATCGAGATCCTGCTGTGCGGGATGGGGGACCAGGCGCGGATGCTGCGCGACGGTCGCGCCGACGTGGCGCTGATGCAGCGGCCCTTCGACGCGCTCGCCGGGTTCGACACCGAGGACCTGCTGACCGAACAGCAGGTCGCCATCCTGCCGGCCGGGCATCCGCTCGCCGCGCGTACGTCGCTGAGCCTGGCCGAGATCAGTGACCGGCCGGACCTGCCGGTGGCCCGCTGGCCCCGGCCGGACGGCAGCTACGAGCCCGGACCCGGGCCGGAGATCCACGACCAGGCGCAGCTGGCCCAGTTGATCGCACTCGGGCACGCCATGGCGGTCCTCTGCGCCTCGTCTCGATCCTGGCTGTGGAACGCGCACGTCGCCGTACCGCTGACCGACGCACCGTACGTCACCACCGTGCTGGCCTGGCCGGCGCACAGCCGCTCCCGGGCGGTGGCCGGGCTCGTGCGCACCGCGGCCGAGCTGTAGCCCACCGGCATCGGGACCGGGGCGGTCGCCGACCGCCGGTGGAAGATTCGGCGGGCGATCGAACCGTCCGGAACTCTCAACCGGAGTAATGGGGACGACAGCCAGGTTCGGCCGACCGCACAAAGACGGGCAGTTGATGAGTGCACAACGATGTGTCGCCGGCGGCGAACGCGGGCGGGAACAGCTCGCCCGCTACCTGCTGGGGTCCCTGTCGGCCGACGAGGAGTTCGAGGTCGAGGCGCACCTGCTGCGGTGTGCCGGGTGTCGGGCCGTCGCGGCGGGGCTGAGCGAGGTGGCGGCCTCCGTGGCCACCCTGCCGCCGACGGCGGTCCGCGCGCTGGAGGCGGGCGGCCTCGACGCCGATACCGATCCGACGACGACACCCGGTACGACGCAGTCGCGCGGAGGTGACCCGGGCCACCGGTTCCGCCGGATCCTGCGGTACGCCGTGGTGTTGCTCGTCGGGGTGCTCCTCGGCGCCGGTGGGCTCGCCCTGGCCGGACTGTCAGGTCGGTGCTGAGTGGGACCGCCGGGGACGGCCCGTAGGCCGTACTGGCCAGTCTCGACGTCCCGCGCCGACATCCGGCTTCTCCTGTTGGCCCAACCGGCGGCCGACGTCCTGCTCGTCGTACCGGTGCCCGGAGCCTCGCCGCACACAGTGCAACGCCGCGCGGTGAACCCGCGAGCGGTGCCGTACGTAGTGGCAGTGGCTCGGAATCCCGGCCGTGGCGCCCGGCGGGGTCGGTCGCCAGGACAAGGACAGGACGTGGAGGCTGCGGCGTGCAGGAGAACTCCGGCAAGGACGAGTGGGAGCAGGCCGTCGACTGGGAACACGTGGCCGAGCAGGACCACGACGAACCGGCGCGGGGCGGCTGGCTCCTCGGCGGGCTCGACCCGGATCGGTCCGCCGGAGAACCCGTCGCCGACCCGCCGCCGCGAGCCGGCGGTTCCCCGGGAACCGTCGACCCGCGGCCGGCAGCCGGCGGGGAGCCGGGGATACCGAGCGGACCGGCGTCTGTCGGCTGGGCCGGCACGCCGCGTCGGCTGCTTCGCGCGGTGCCCACCAAGGCGCTGGTCGCCGCCGGGACGCTCGTCGTGGTGGTAGGGGCAATCGCCCTGGCCGCCGGGGGCGGGACCGCCGACCAGCCGGACGCGACCCCCCGGGCCGAGGGTTCGGCACCGGGCCGGTCGGCCCCGCCACCGACCGGACTGCCCGATCCCCGCTCGGCCGAACCGACCGTCCCGGTCCCACCGGCCGACGGCGAGGACACCGCACCTGCGGACGGGGATGCCCCCGACCCGGAAGGCTTCCGACGCAGGGGCGAGTCCAGCCCGCCGGCCAGCGCGGCGGCCAGCACCGCGCCGCGTGCGACCGGCCAGCCGCGCGCCGACTCCGGCCAGTCGGTCGGGCCGTCGCCGGCCGCGTCGCGCGCCGTCGAACCGCAACCCACCACGGCGCCCGCGTACGGGGCGCCCCGAGCCGGGATCACCGTCCGGTTGGTCAACCTCGCCAGCGGGAAGTCCGCCGGGGTGAGCGGGGGCTCCGGCGCGGACGGCGCCCGGGTGGTGCAGAGCTCGAACACGGGCGACAGCGCCCAGCACTGGCGGCTGATCGCCGGCCAGGCGGGCTGCTACCACCTGGTCAACGCCCGCACCGGCAAGGCCTTCGACAACACCGACGGCACCTCGGTCAACGGCATGCAGATGCAGCAGTGGACCTACTACGACGGCAGCCACAACCAGACCTGGTGCTTCACCGCGCTGGGCGGGAACCGGTACTCGATCAAGAACATGACGAGTGGTTTCCTGCTCGACGTCCGGGACGGCGGGACTGCCGACGGGGTGGCCGTGCAGCAGTGGAACGCCGACCCCGCCGACCCCAACGCCAACCAGACGTGGCGGTTGGCCCGGGTGTCGTGACCGGTCAGGTGCGACCCGTTCGGACGGTCCGGAGCCGGGTGAGCAGATCCTCGATGTCGAACGGCCGGTCGGTGGCCAGGTCGGCCAGGTAGACGACGGCCGGTTCCCCGGCGTCCACGTCGAGCACCCGGAACCGGCTGCCCGGAACGAAGACGCAGGCGGGGCCGTCGTCGAGGAAACCGGCGTCCAGGTGGCGACCGGAGGCCGACCAGATGACGAGGGTCGGCCCGCCGGGAGCGGGCCGGTCGGGGGAGAGCCACGCGGTGAGGAAACTCGGCTCGACGATGTCCGTGCCCGGGCGGTAGCTGCCCTCGGGTCGGTCCCCGGTGGCGAAGACCGGCCCGAACACCAGTGGCATCCGGGTCAGCACCGAGGCGACCGTACCCGCCGACCCGCCGTCGGTGCGGCCGTCCGGTCGCTGCGCGCGGAGTTCCTCCGCGACCCGCTCCTGGTCCGCGCCGAGGGCCTGGGCGACCGTGGCGGCGAGGTCGCCGGGGGGCGGTGCGTCGTCGTCGCGGGCGCGGACGGGGTCGGTCACCGGGATCTCGGGTACCCAGATGTCGCCGCCGGCCGGCAGGTGGTGGCCGTTGACCCGCCGCTCGGCCCGGCGACGCCGAGCACGCCGGGCAGGTGGCGGTGGCGTCGCCGGGTCGGCAAGGGCCGCCAGCGCGGCGGCACAGGCGGCCGGCAGCACCGGACCCGCTGGTCGGGCGGCGCCCCCCGGCGGGTAGGTGGTGAAGCCACCGGCGGCGAGCAACACGCCGGTGACCGTCAACGCGGCCGGACCGGACGGCGCGTGGACCGGGGCGCCCCAGGCGGTGGCGAGGTCGGCGAGCAGGGCGGGCCGTACGGCCGTGTCCGGGTCGACGACCAGCAGCGGCACCCGGGCGGGGACGCCCGCCGCCAGCAGCAGGTCGGCCAGCCGGTCGGCGCGGACCTTCGCACCGTCCACGACGAACCCGCGCCGTCCGGAGGCGACCTCGACGACGGTGCCGGCGATGGCGGCGACGAAACCGAACGGCGTCGACCCGGCCGGGAGGAAGGACCAGCCGGCCGCGGTGGCCCGGCCGGTGGCCGTGGCCGGGTCGCGGGGCTGCCGGCCGGTGCCGGGCGCAGTGGCCGGCACCGGGACCGCCGCGGGCTCGAGTGCCACGGCGGTCCCGTCGACCGGCAGTACGACGCCTTCGGGGGTCACCGGCGCGAGCCTCCGACCGGTGCCGGTCCGCGCCGGTACCGCGCAGCGGAGGCGTACCGGAAGGTCGCTGAGCGCGGCGAGCCCCGTGCCGGCCGGCAGGGCGCCGGGCAGGAGCACCAGCCGGGTCGCCGGATCCGGGCGCAGCGCGGTGACCGCGGCGACGAGGGCGTCGACCTCGACCGGCCGGCCACAGCCACCGACGAACAGCGTGACGGCGTCGGGCTCGCGGGGCAGACCTGCGACCGTCCCGGAGAACTCCGCCGGCAGGTCGGGCGGCAGCAGCCACAGCCCCGCCGGTACCGGCCGGAGGACCACCCCCGGTCCGGGCCGGCGGACCGACACCGGTGGCCAGGCCGGCGCGGGCGACCACGGGGGCTCGTCGTGGCCGTCGCCGGTGCCGGTCCGGGTGTGCCAGCCCGCGGATCCGGCAGGCTCGTCGGGCACGGTCTGCTCGGCGGCCGGCGCCGCCGGGTCGTCGACCGGGGGCAGGCTGACGCAGGTCCCGTCGGCGGCGACGGTGATCCGGCCGAGCGGCCCGGTGACCGGCCGGTCGAGACGCGCGGCGACCTCCCGGATACCGGAGATCCGGGCGGCCCGGTCCGGGCCGTCCCCGAGCAGCACCAGCCGTACGGCGGGCCGGGCCGGCGGGTGACGGACGAGCGCCTCGGCGGCGAGCCCGAACACGTCGGCGCGGGCGGTCACCGCGGGCGAGGTCACCACGATCGTCTCGGGGTGGGCCCTGGCGAGTGCGGTCGTCACCGCCCGCAGCGCCGCCGCCGGTCCGGTGCCGGTGTGCAACAGCAACGCCCCCTGGATCTCATCGAGGCGTACCGGCGGCGCCGCGTCGCGGGCCGGGTGGCCGGCGACCATGGTCACCACGGTGCGTCCCGTCCTGCCGCGGTGAGCGCGTCCATCGCCTGGTGGGCAACGGTCGGGACGACCGGGGTGGCCCGGTAGCCGGCGGCCCTGATGTGGTCGAGGAAGTCGGGCTCCGGCGCCGCCGCGTGACCCTGGACGTAGTGGGCCAGCCCGTCCGGCCAGACCCAGATCCCGTCGGAGCGGTAGCCCATCGGTACCACCCCCGGTGTGCCGTCCAGGACGTCGTCCATGGTGGCCGTGCTCCGCACGATCGGTGAACCGCCGCCGAGGAACGCCAGCACCCGCTCACGCTCCTCCTCGGCGAGCGTCGCGCCGGGCAGCTCCGGTGGGGTGGCCGGGGCGAGTAGCCGGGCCACCCGGGGCCGGGTCAGCGCGGCCGGCTCGGTGCGGGCGAGGGCGCCGGCCGGTTCGCCGGCCCAGATCAGCGTGGCACTGGCCAGGGCGGCGCGCTGGTAGGGCGGCAGCAGCAGCGGGGCGGTGAACACCTCCACCTGGGGTGCCGGTTCACCGGCGTGGGACAGCACCTCCTGCAACCGGGCCGCGGTCAGCGCGAGGAGTTCACCGTCCGCCACGGCCAGGACGAGGAAGACCTGTTTCGGCGGGGGATAGTCGGTCGTGCGGTCCGGCGTACGCCAGACCCGCCACACCGCCCGGGCCGTACCCTCCGACTCCAGTTCGACCGCCCCGACGCAGGCCGCCGCGACCGGACCGAGGCCGACTGGCGCCGCTCCACTGTTCTCGGTGCCCCCGCCGGTCCCGGCCGTGCTGCCCGACCGGGCCGGGTCGGTGACGCTGAACGAAACCGGCGGCAGCCCCCGGTGCGGCGCCCCGGCCTCGGCCGCGTTGTCACCGGGTACGGCGAGCAACGCCAGATCGGACGCGGAGAGTGAGATCCGGGTGGTGGCCCGCGCGTGGTCGACGATCGTCGCCACCTCGTCGGTGGCGCCCCGGGCGAGTCGGTCCCGGGCGGTGCAGATCAGTTCGTCGGGCACCCAGCCGGCGACCCGTAGCAGCAAGTGGTGGAACGCGGCGACCGACACACCCGCCTCCCGATCGGACTTGACGCGATTCGTGACACCTACTTCGTTCGGCGGGCACCGAAGGTTCACCACACCGCAAAGAATCACTGCCCTCCGCGATGTTTCACGGGCGCGTACGCGGGACCGTCGGGTCAGCGACTGATACGGAGGGCAACATGATCGCGACGGCCGGTTGCGTCGCCTCGGATTCCGCCGAGGTCAAGCTCGATACGCTGCACCAGCTGCACCGTGCGTCACTCTTCAACTACCTGGTCAAGCTGACTCTGGGTGATCGTCTGCTGGCCGAGGACATCCTCCAGGAGACCTTCCTGCGGGCCTGGCGGCACCTGCTGCGCGACGAGGCGGCCGACATCGAGATCTTCCGCCCGTGGCTGTTCACCGTGGCGCGCCGTCTGGTGGTGGACATGCTCCGGGCGCGGCGGGCCCGACCGACGGAGGTGATGGCCGAGGACCTAACCCGGATCAGCGCCGCGGAGGATCGGATCGACGAGGTGGTCGGCGCGCACACCGTCCAGGAGGCGTTGCGTCAGTTGAGCGTCGAGCACCGGGTGGTGTTGCTCGAGCTGTACTTCCACGGCCGTTCGCCCACCGAACTGGCGGTGCTGCTGAACGTTCCGCTGGGGACGGTGAAGTCCCGCGCCTACTACGCCAAGCAGGCCCTGCGTGCCCAGCTCGACCGGTAGCGGGCGACGGATGCCGGGCCGGCGGCGCCGTAGCGTGGCGGTGGCCGGCGCGGCACTCGGCCTGGTGGCGCTCGGCGCACCGCCGGCCGCCGCCGACCAACCCGACCCACCCACGCTGCCGGCGGCGACCGTCGGCTGTGTCGGCCCGTCCCCCGTCCCGGCCGGCGACCGGATCTCCTGGCCGTTGGCCCGGTTGGCCCCGCAGCAGGTGTGGCCGTTGAGCCGGGGGTCGGAGGTGGTGGTGGCGGTCCTGGACTCCGGGGTGAGCGGGGCCACCAGCGGGTTGACCGGGGCGGTACTGCCCGGCCGGGACGTCGTCTCCGGTGGCCGTGCGCGGGCCGACTGCCTGGGCCGGGGCAGTGCGCTGGCCGGCATCGTCGCCGGCCGGGACGGGCCCGGCGGCACCGTCTTCGGGATGGCACCCGAGGCGACCGTACTGCCGGTCCGGGTGATCGACGGTCAGCGTAGGGTCACGCCGAAGGCGCTCGCCGACGGCATCGACGCCGCGGTCACCGGAGGCGCCGACGTGGTGGTCCTGGGCACCGGCGTACCCGCCGACAGTCCCGCACTGCGTGCCGCGGTGACCCGGGCGACCCGCGCCGACGTGCTGGTCGTCGCGCCGGTCAACGATCGCCCGTCGACGGTGGCCGGACAACCACCGCAGGTCTGGTTCCCCTCCGCGTACCCGCAGGTGCTCGCCGTCGGCGGGATCGGCGTCGACGGCCGGGCCAGCCAGCCGGCGGCGAAGGAGGGCGGCCCGGACCTGTTGGCCCCCGGGGTCGGTGCCGTCGTGCCGGGGCCGGTGGGCTCCGGCGTCTACACGGTGGACGGGTCGGCGGTCGCCGCCGCCTACGCGGCCGGGGCCGCGGCGCTGGTCCGTGCGTACCATCCCGACCTCGACGCGGGGCGGGTACGGGACCGGCTGCTCGCCACCGCCGAACACCCGCCGGGCGTGCCGGTCGGCACCGTCGACCCGTACAGCGCGGTCGCGGCGATCGACCCCGAGGCCGGGGCCCGGATCGTCCGGCAGGGTGTCACCCCGGTCGTCGTCCCGGTCGCCGCCCCGCCGGACGCCGCCCGCACCCGGGCCCGGCTCGTCACCGCCGGGATCGTCGCGCTGACCCTGCTGGTGGCCGCCCTCCACACCGTCCGGCGGGGCCGGCGGCGCAACCACCCGGACCGATCCCCCTCCTGAACCGCCCGCCGAGCCGGCCACCGTCCCTACCGGACCGCCGGCTCGGCGGCCGGCTCGGCGTACGGGGTCTGGATCATCCGGCTGCCGCGCCGGGTACAGAGCAGTGCCCGCCCGGGCGGCAGGATCCGCGGCTTGGTGTTGCCTAGCAACGGTCCCTCGTTCGGCGGGCAGGAGAGCACCACGTCCGGACTGTTGGTCTCCTGGAGCCGGCGGATGACCGGATCCATCTGCATCCGCATCGCACCCGCCGCGGCCCGGGTCAACACCACGTGGAAGCCGATGTCGGTGCCCTGCGCGAGGTACGGGATCAGCGGCAGCAGCGGACTCTCGTGCCCGCCGAGCATGTCGTAGTCGTCCACCAGCAGGTAGAGCCGGGGCCCGGTCCACCAGTCGCGGGCCCGCAGCCGCTCGGGGGTGATGTCGGTGCCCGGCATCCGTAGCTTGAGCCCCTCGATGGCCGACGCCACGGTCGATCGGGTCGACTCGACCGACACCGAGTAGCCGAGCCGGTACTCCTCCGGGATCTCGTCGAACAGCGCCCGCCGGAAGTCCACCGCCATGATCCGTACCTCCTTCGGGGTGAACCGTCGGGTCAGCGCGGTGGCCAGGTACCGCAGCAGACTCGTCTTGCCCGACTGCGCGTCACCCAGGACGGTGAGGTGCGCCAGCTCGCCGAAGTCGTGCCAGACGGGCTGGAGGCGTTCCTCGTCGACCCCGATCGGCAGCCGCAGGTCGCCCTCGGCCGGCGGCAGTTCGTCGGCGGGCAGCACCGCCGGCAGGGTCCGTACCCGCGGTGCCGGTGGGCCGTCCCAGAACTCCTTGACCGCGGTGGCCAGCGCCCGGGTGCCGTCGGGCATGCCGGCTTCGTCGGTCAGCCCGTCGATGCGCGGCAGCGCACCCAGGAAGTGGGTCTTCTGAGTGGTCAGTCCGCGGCCCGGCACCCGGGGGACGGTCGCCGCCGCCCGCAGGTCGATCGCCGAGTCGACCGGATCGCCGAGCCGCAGTTCCAGCCGGGTGCCGATCTGGTCGCGTAGCCCGTGGTGCACCTCGGACCACCGGGCGGTGGTCAGCAGCAGGTGCACCCCGAAGTTGAGGCCGCGCGCCACGATCTGCCGGATCGCCGGATCCACGGCCTCGAACTCCTGCCGCAGCGTGAACCAGCCGTCCACGACGAGGAACACGTCACCGTACGGGTCGTCGACCGAGCCGGCCGCCCGCTGGCGGCGGTAGGCGGCCATGCTGTCGACGCCCTGGGTGGCGAAGCGCCGCTCGCGTTCCGCGATCAGGGCGCTCACCTCGGCGACGGTCCGGGTCACCCGGTCGGCTTCGAGCCGGCCGGCGACGCTGCCGACGTGCGGCAGGTCGGCCAGCGTGGCCAGCGTGCCGCCGCCGAAGTCCAGGCAGTAGAACTGCACCTCGCGGGGGCTGTGGGTGAGCGCGAGCGCGCAGATCAGCGTACGCAGCAGCGTCGACTTGCCGCTCTGCGGCCCGCCCGCGATCCCGAGGTGTCCACCGATGCCCGACAGGTCGGCGGCGAGCAGCTCGCGGGCCTGCTCGAACGGTTTGTCCACGTACCCGACCGGTACCGTCAGTGCGCCGTTGCCGGGCCAGCCGACCGCCCGCAACCCGGCCTCCGGGTCCGGCGCCAGCGCCGGCAGCATCTGGTCCAGGGTGGGCGGGCGCAGCAGCGGCGGCAGCCACACCTGGTGCGCCGGTGGGCCCTGGTCGACCAGTTGCGCCGTGACCACCTGCAACACCGACGGTCCCCGGCCCTGCGGGTGCTCAGCCGCAGCGGTGGTCTCGGTGCTCTCCGCCGGCTCCGGCTCGGTGACCGGCACCTCCTGGTGCGGCGTGTGCAGCAGCCGGTACGGCACCACCTGCCGCTGGACCACGTCGAGATCGAGCCGGTGGCGCCGCGAGCGGTGTGCCCCGGAGACGTACGCCGCCTTGAACCGGATCAGGGAGGAGACGTCCGCCCGCAGGTAGCCGTGTCCGGGCTGGGACGGAAGCTCGTGCGCGTCGGGCACGCCGATCGCGGTACGGGACTCGATCGCCGAGAAGGTGCGCAACCCGATGCGGTACGACAGGTGCGTCTCCAGCGCGGTGATCCGGCCGTCGTCGAGCCGTTGGCTGGCCAGCAGCAGGTGTACGGCCAGCGACCGGCCGAGTCGCCCGATCATCACGAACAGCTCGATGAAGTCGCGGTGGGCGGCGAGCAGTTCGCTGAACTCGTCGACGACCACGAAGAGCGTCGGCAGTGGATCGAGGGGCTCGCCACCGGCACGGGCCCGTTCGTACTCCAGCACCGAGGTGAACCCGCCGGCCTGGCGCAGCAGCTCCTGGCGGCGGACAAGTTCGCCGTTGAGCGCCTCCCGCATCCGGCCGACCAGGGCGGCCTCGTCGGCCAGGTTGGTGATCACGGCGGAGGTGTGCGGCAGCTGGTCGAGGCCGAGGAAGGTGGCCCCGCCCTTGAAGTCGACCAGGACGAAGTTGAGGATCTCCGACGAGTGGGTCATCGCCAGGCTCAGCACGATGGTCCGCAGCAGCTCGCTCTTGCCCGAGCCGGTGGCGCCGATCAGCATGCCGTGCGGACCCATCCCGCCCAGCGCCGACTCCTTGATGTCCAGTTCGACCGGCTGGCCGTCCGAGTCCACGCCGATCGGGATCCGGAGCCGCTGGGCGATCGACCGCTGGCCCCACTGCCGGGCCAGGTCCAGGTTGCCGACGTCGGGCACGCCGAGCAGGGTGCCGAGGTCGAAGTCGGTGCTCAGCGCCTCCGCCGCCGGCTCGGTGGTGATGCTCAGCCGGTACGGCGACAGGATCCGGGAGACCGTCCGGGCCTCGGCCGTGGTCAGCTCGTCCGGGCGGGCCAGCCGGGTCCGCACCTCCCGGCTGACCTGGTCGTGCCTGACCTGGTGCAGCCCCTCGTCGGTCAGGTCGGCCCAGAGCACCCCGCGCGCCACCGCCGACGGTGGCGTACCCAGGTCGACGAGGACCGCGTTGCGGTAGCCGCCGGAGGTCATCCGCGAACCGGGCGGGATCCGGCCGCCGTCGCAGAGCACGATCACGTACGGTTCGTCGCGGCTGGGCGTGGCCCCCGCCTCCCAGCGCGGCCGACCGAGGAACTCCGCGCCGAGCAGCCGTTCGACCGCGTCCACGCTCTCCGCCGCGAGCCGAGCCGGACCGGCGGCGTCCTGTTCGGTCGGGTGCTGCACGTGGGGCAGCCACTTGACCCACTCCCACTCGGCCGCCGTCTCCTCGTCGACACAGACGGCGACGAGCACCTCCTCCGGCGCGTGGAACGTGGCGACCTGCGCGAGCAGCGCCCGGGCGAACGAGCGTCGCCGCTGCGCGTCGCCGGTGACCCGGATCTGGTGGAAGGCCGGCAGGAACAGCGCCACCGGCAGGTCGGCCACGGTGGTGTACGCGTTGATGAACCGGCGCAGCGACTTGGCCGCCAACGGCTCCAGGTCCTCGATCGGCTTGGTCTGCAACGGCGCCATCCGGGTGGCCAACCGCTGCTGCCCGGTGCCGATCCGCACCTCGAGGAAGTCCGGGTGGCTGGGGCGCCGTTCCCAACGTCGGCTGGTCGACGCCACCGACCAGAGGGCGGCCGGCTCCGGGTGCCGCCACACGGTCGCCTCGCGCTGCCGTTCGATCGACCGGCGGACCCGCTTGCGCTGCTGCGACAGGTAGCGCAGGTAGTCACGTCGGTCGCCGCCCATCCGGCGCTTGCGCTCGCCGGCACTCATCGCCAGCTGCCCGACCACCATGCCGATCATGGCGACGCCCATCATCGAGGCCATCACCCAGGTCAGCATGCCGCGACCGCCGCCGAGGAACATCATCACCATCACGCCGGACATCAACATCATCGGCAGGATCGTCATGACGCCGCGCAGCCCGCCCGGGGTCACCTCCGGCAGTACCGGCGGCTCCTGCAGGCTGATCTCGCCGCTGGGCGCCTCGGGTCCGGCCCGGCGCGCGGGCCGCCGGAAATAGACGGTGCTCACGGTCACCTCCAGCCGCCGGCACCGGGTCGGGCCGGCCGGGCATTACAACGCGGCCGGGCGTACCCGGGGATCATCCGGTGTCGTCTTTTTTCGACCGTCGATGAACCCTGGGCGCGGGCAGACGTTGTCTAGCCCATGACCGTGACCGCCGCCGGTGAGATGTGCCGCCTGGTCGTGTGTGGACCGACCAGCGAGGCCGAGGTGTCGGTACCCGCGCACGTGGTGGTCTCCGACCTGTTGCCGGTGCTGCTGGAGTACCTCGGTGAGAACCTGGTCGAGACCGGCCTGCTGCACGGCGGCTGGGTGTTGCAGCGCCTCGGGTCGGCGCCCTTCGCGCAGGATTCGACGGTCTCCGCGCTGGGCCTGCGCGACGGCGACGTGGTGCACCTGCGCCCGCGGGCGGAGCAGATCCCGCCGGTCGACTTCGACGACCTGGTGGACGGGATCGCCCACGGCGTCAAGCAACGGCCGGGACGGTGGACCCCCGCGCTGACCCGCTGGACGGCCTGCGCCGGACTCGTCGTACTGCTGGCTACCGGCCTCGTCCTGCTCGCCCTGCCCGGGCCCGCCGGGTACCGCGCGCTCGCCGCCGGTGGGCTCGCGCTCGCCTGCCTGGTCGGGGCGCTGATCGCCGGGTACGCCGTGGTCGACCGTACGGCCGGCGTCATCTTCCTGGTCGCGGCGCTCGGGTACGCCGGTCTGGCCGGGCTCTCCGCGACCGACCCGCGCCGGGGCGTGGCCGCCCTCCGCGTCGACCCACCGGCGGTGTTCACCGCTGCCGTGGCGCTGGCGGCCACCGCGGTCCTGGCCGCGCTGGTCTTCGCGGCGGCCCGGCCGCTGTTGCTCTGCGTCGTCGTGGCCGGCACCCTCACCGCCGGGGCGGCGGCGCTGGCGAGCTACGCGGGCCTGACCGTGGTCCAGGCCGCCGCCGGACTGCTGGTGGCCGCGACGCTGGCCGGGATCCTGGTGCCGGTCGTCGCGTTCCGCCTCACCGGCCTGCGGCTGCCGCCGCTGCCCACCCAGCCCGAGCACCTCCAGGAGGACCTCGACCCGATCGCCAGTAACGAGCTGCTGCCGAACGCCGCCAGCGCCGACCGGTTGATGACCGCGCTGTACGCCGGCATCGCGGCCCCGGCCGCGGTCGCGGTGGTGCTGGTGGCCGCCGCGCCGGGCTGGGCACCGGCGACGCTGGTCGCGTTGGTGGTGACGGTCCGCTGCCTGGCGGCCCGACCGATGACCAGCGGGTGGCACCGGGCGGCCCAGCTGCTGCCGGCCGTCGTCGGCCTGGTCGCCCTCGCCGTGGCGCTGTCGGCCGCCGCCGAGCCGGTCACCCGGTTGGTGGCGCCGCTGATCGTGGTGCCGTTGGGCGCCGCCGGGCTGTTCGCCGCGGCCCGGGTGCTGCCCGACCGGCGGCTCACCCCGTACTGGGGTCGGGTCGGCGACCTCGCCCAGACCGTCACGGCGACCGCGATCGTGCCGGTCTTCCTCGCCGTCCTCGACCTGTACGGGTTCGCCCGTGCGATCGGGGGCTGAGCCGTGCAGTCCCGGCGGGACCAGGCGCAGGCCCAGTCGTACATGGTGGGTCGGCTCACCGCGGCGCTGGTGATGGGTGAGCCGGAGGCGTTGGAGAACCCGCACCGCCGGATGCTCACCGGAATCCTCGCCGGGCTGCTCATCGGCTGCCTGGTGACCGGCGGGTTCGTCGTCTACGGCCTGCTGCGTCCGGGCGGCGCCACCGGCTGGCAGAAGCCGGGCACGCTGATCGCGGAGAAGGAGTCCGGCGGACGTTTCATCCTGGTGGACGGCCAGCTCCGACCGGTGCACAACTACGCCTCGGCGGCCCTCATCTTCGGTGGGCGGCCGGCCGTGGTGCGGGCGTCGGCGGCGTCGCTGAACGAGGTGCCCCGGGGCCTGCCGCTGGGCATCGTCGGCGCGCCCGACTCGTTGCCCCCGGTCGACGGCCTGGCCGGGATCAGCTGGAGCGCCTGCGCGCTCGGTCGGGCCGGCGGTGCCGGCTCGCCGGGTACCGGCACCATGCTGATCCTGAGCGCCGACGACGGCGGTACGCCGGTCCGCGCCGACGCCGGCTTCACCGTCGCCGCGCCCGATGGGCGGACGTTCCTGGTGACCGAGGGCCGCCGGATGGCGTTGACCGAGCCCTGGATCCCTCGGGTGCTGGGCTATCCGGCCGCGCCCACCATCGCGCCGGGTTGGTTGGACCAGCTGCCGGCCGGACCCGACGTCAAACCGATCGTGGTCGCTGACCGCGGCGAGCCCGGACCGGTCGTGGACGGGCGGCCGACCCGGATCGGGCAGGTCTTCGTGGCCCGCGTGGTGGGCACCCCGGACCGCTACTTCGTGCTGCAACGGGACGGCCTGAGCGCGGCCGGCGAGACCGCCGTGGCGCTGCTGCTCGGTGACCCGGCGACCAGCGCCGCCTACCCCGACGAGCCGGTACGCCCCCGGGAGCTGACCGCCGGGGCGCTGGCCGCGCTACCGGTGTCGAACCGGGATCCGCTGCCCGCCGGGCTGCCCACCCGCCCACCGGTGCCGGTCACCCCGCCCACCGGGCAGACCTGGTGCGCCGAACGGCACACCCCGGACGGGCCGGTGACAGTCACCACCCGGCCGGTGCCGAACGGAATCGTGCCCGGGGACACGCCGGGCTTCGACCGCACGGCGCACACGGCGGTCGCGGTCTGGGTCGACCCCGGCACGGGTGGCCTGGTCCGCCAGGGACGTCCCGGGCAGGCCAACGGCACCAGCTTCTTCCTGGTCACCGATGCCGGGGTGAAGTACCCGATCGCCAGCGCGGACGCGGCCGAGGCGCTGGGCTACCCGCTGGCAGCGGCGCGGACCGTACCGGCTCCGCTGCTGGCCCTGCTGGCCACCGGCCCGCTCCTCGACCCCGCCGCGGCGAGGAGGTGATGCGGCGAGGAGGTGATGCGGCAGCCACTACCGCCGGACCCACCGGCGCCACCCACCGGACTCCATCGCGAAAGGCAGACAGATGAGTACCCAGTTCCAGAACCAGGTCGACGACGCCACGATCGTCAACACCCTCAACGCCTTCGAGACCACGATGGCCAACGTCAACGCGGCGATGCAGTCGGTCGAGGCGGTCGGCTCGTCGGTGCCGTGGACGGGCGTCGCGGCCAACCAGTACCGCACCGCGTTGCAGGACTGGATCGCCGGGGTCAACCAGGTCCGCAACGGCCTCGAACAGCTGCGCACGGCGATGACCCAGCACCTGAACATCTCGTCCAACACCGAGGACGAGGCCGCCCAGCACGCCCAGTGGTACGCCTGACCTCGCGTACCCGATCGAGAAAGGACTTTGACGTGGCAACCTACTCGCTCAACCCGAACGGTCTGCTCGACTCCGGCGCGGAACTGCGTGGCGTGACGAACTCGATCCAGAACGCCATCAACGACCTCAACGGATTCGTGAACCAGTTCATCGCCGCCAACGCCGGTGGCGCCGCGGTCTCGTACCAGAGCGCGCAGAACACCTGGAACCAGGGCCTGGTCCAGATGAACCAGGCCCTGGACCGGGGCGCGGTGGCGATCGACCAGATCCGCGACAACTACCAGATCGCCGACACCCGGGGTGCGGCGCTCTTCCAGGGCAACATCTAGCCCGCGCCGGAGGGGTAGCCATGCCGATCAACGTGGACGACGCCTTCCTACGTCGTGCCTCGAACCTGAACAGCCGGATCGCGGAGGAGGTCACCACCGCGCCGGGCGGAAACATCGAGTCGATCACGCTGCGGCCGGGGCACACCAGCTTCGCGCTCGGTGCCCGGGTGCAGACCGCCGTCGCCGGGGTCGGTTCGACGATGCACACCCGGCTGGTCGAGATCCGGGACACCGCCAACAACCGGTCCGCCCAGCTCGACATGTACGTAGCGATCTCGGACAACACCGAGGGCATCAACAACGTCTCGGCCGCCGAGTTCCTCTCCACCACGCCCGCCTGGAACGTGCCGGGCGGCTCCGGTAGCTGACCCGTCGGTCGGCACGGCCGCACCGGCCGTGCCGACCGACGCCGAACCGAAGGGACGACGATGACTCAGCCGATGGAGTGGGCCCCGACGATCCGTACCGTGCTCGGGGCCGAGGCCGACATCGATCCGTCCCGGGTCGTCGGCTGGGTCTGGATCACCCTGGACATGTCGTTCTGGGAGTCGCGGGAGAGCACCGAGGGGCACACCGCCCAGCCCTGGCGGCACTGGATGCCGAACGGCAGCGACTGGAACAAGATCACCCTCTACCGGTACCGCAACCTGGGCAGCCGGAACACGATCAACTTCCAGTTGATCCGGGCCACCGTGAACTTCTACGAGGGCGGCGACGACTCGCCCCGCAACCAGGCGCAACTGCTACTCGACACGAGCCGCGCCACCATCGACGGCATCCGCGCCAACCAGCACCTCGATCCGCAAGTGTTCCGCGACGTCGCCACCTACTTCCGCAATCTGCACACCTACCTGACCGGCGCCGGCCAGAGCCCGTTGCGCTCGCTGCACGAGGAGATCGAGAACGGTGGCGCCATCGAGGGCTCGGCGGCGGACGCGTTCGCCTGGGCGATGCGGGATATGGCGCTGGGCATGGAGCAACTCGCCGAGAACATCAGCGGACGCTTCGAACTGCTCTACAACCACTACCTGAACACCGGCTGGCCGTACGTGCTCGACCAGACCGCCGCCACGATCGACCGCTTCCGGGACCGGATGGAGGCCGCCTGGCAGGCGTTCCTGGGGCTGACCAACCACGACCCGGCCCGGCTCGTCCGGGAGCTGTTGCAGTCGATGGAGCGGCAGGTCGACGCCGCGTACCCGCTCGCCCGCGGTAACCGGACCGGCAGCCGGCAGGAAGCCTGGAACTTCGACTTCAGCGAGGTCCTGCCCAGCAGCGGCAACGCCAGCTACGACCTGATCCAGCAGGCTGAGTGGACCCGGCTGGACGACGACCTGAGAACCGAGTGGTGGAACGGCTACGAGCGGCTTAACGAGGCGTCGCTGGGCGCCACCCGGATGCTCATCTCAAGCTACGAGGACCTGCTGGAGGCGTTCGCCCGCGGCGTGATCGCGCTGCCGCACATCCCGTACCCGAGTGCCAACCCGTTCGGCGGCGGCGACGGCGACGGTGACTTCGGAGGCGGGGGCGGGGGCGGCTCCGACTTCGGCGGTGGCGGCGGCGGTGGTGGCGCCGAGTTCGGCGGTGGTGGCGGTGGCGGCGGCGAGTTCGGCGGTGGTGGCGGCGGTGGTGGCGCCGAGTTCGGTGGCGGCGGCGGTGGCGGCGCCGAGTTCGGTGGCGGCGAGTTCGGCGGCGGTGGTGGTGGCGGGGCCGAGTTCGGCGGCTTCGGTGGCGACGGCGGCGGAACCGGTGGTGGCTCCGGCGGCCTGGGGCTCGGCGGCGGGGAACTCGGCGGGGGTGGCGGCTTCGAGTCCGGTGGCTTCGGCTCGGACGGTGTCGGGGCAGGAATCGGGTCCGGCGGAGTCGGACCCGGTGGTACCGGCGGGGTGATCGGTGGAGGTGGCCTCCCCGGCATCGGTGGCGCCATCGGTGGCATCGGCGGCGGGAGCGGCACGGCCCGCCCCGGCGGCGGGTCCGGCTCCGGCGGCTCGTTCCCCGGCTCGGACGACCGAGGTTCGGGTACCGGTACCGGCGGTGTGGTCGGTGGATCACCATCCCCGCTGGTTCCCGGTTCCGGATTCGGCTCCGGCGGTCTCGGCTCGGGCACCGGCAGCGGCTCCGGCGGCGGGACCGGCTCCGGCGGGTTCAACCCCGGCTCGGGCGCGGGTGGCTCCGGCGGTTCCCTGCCCGGCTCGGGCTCGGGTGGCTCCGGGGTCGACCTGGGCGGGATCGGCTCCGGTGGCTCCGTCGGCTCTGGTGGGTCCGGCTTCGACCTCGGCGGGATCGGCTCGGGCGCCGGTGGTTCCGGACTCGACGCGGGCGGTACGGGCTCCGGCGCCGGCCAGTTCGGCGCGGACCGTCCGGCCGGCTTCGCGCTCGGGCCACTGGGCACGCCACCCGCCGGACACATCCCCTCCCCGCTGGACAACTTCGCAGCCGCGGCGAACGCCGCTGGCGCGTCGGCCGCCGGTGGCCACAACGCCGGAGCGACGGGCGGCATGCCGTTCATGCCGATGGGCGGCATGGGTGGGATGGGTAACCCGGGTGGCCGGGAGAGCGAGAAGGAACGCGAGCGCACCACCTGGCTCGCCGAGGAACAGGACGTCTGGGGCACCGAACCGGACGTCACCGCCGCGGTCATCGGTCGGGAGGACCACGAGCCGGAGACCGCCGACCAGCCGAGCCGGCGTCCGAGTTCCCCGCGTCCGACCCAGCCGACGTACGAGCCGGTCCGTGGGCGCGGCAACCGGTAGTCCGCCGAGAACGAGAGGTAGGTAGGCATGTCGACGTCGTGGCATGAGGAGATCGAGCGGGCGTACGCCGAACTTGAGCGCAGCCAGGAGGCGATAGCCCAGGTGCAGCGGGACATGTCGGAGCGTACGGTCACCGTCACCGCGCCGAGTCGGGCGCTCACCGTGGTGGTCGACGCGCAGGGCAACCTGACCGACCTCACGTTCCCCACCCGGGCCTACCGGTCGATGGCAGGTCCGGAACTCGCCGCACTGCTGATCGAGACGATCGCGCAGGCGCGGCGGCGGGCGAACGACGAACTCGCCGAGATGTTCTCGGCGGTGCTGCCCCAGGGCACCCCGATCGTCGACATGCTCAACGGCACCGCCGACCTCGACGAGATGATCAGCGACGCGGTACGGCTGGTCCGTGACCAGCCCGGCGCGCCGGGCACCGGGCGGGGGTGAGTGGCGTGAGCGTGCACGCGGACACCGACCTGCTCCGCGGCGAGTCGTTCGCCGCCTTCGTAGCGCACATGCAGGGTGTGATCGACGCGCTCGAGGCCGCGCTCGACGGGAACCTGCCGGTGGCCGACAACATCCGGGACGAGTCCGATCAGGCCCTGGTCAACGGCATCGCAGCCCAGATCGACCAGATCCGGCTCATCCTGGTCGGGCTGCGCGACCTCTCCCGAGGCGACGCGAACCAGGTCCAGCTCCTGGGCCAACTGCTCGGCCAGGTCGAGGAACTCAACACCGATGTGGCGAACTTCGGCCGGACGAACACCTGACCTCCGGCGTCGCCCGTACGCCGCAGCGCACTGACGAAGGACACGGCCGTGGCCATTGAGATCTCCAACCGGCTCGCCGAGTTCCTCTACTGGCTGACCGGAGAACGATTCCCCGGTACCAACGAGGACCGGCTCTTCGCGATCGACTCCGCGCTATCCACCGCGGCCAACGGGGTGGACGACGCCCGACCGCACCTGGCCTCCGCCGTGCGCCGGATCCGGGAGGGGGTCGGCGGCAACTCGTACGAGGCGTTCCTGGCCAGCATGAACGACTACGTCCGCAGCCCGGGCTACGTCACCACCTCGGCCGAACACCTGCGCGCGACGGGCCGGACCGCCCGCGACGCGGGCACCCAGGTCCAGTACCAGAAGATGATGATCCTGGCCTCGACCATCGAGATGTTCGCCTCGTTCGTGCTGGCGTTCGCCTTCGCGTTCGGCAATCCCGGTCCTGCGATGGCCTGGCTCGCCGCCCGGGTGGCGGTGTTCCGGTTCATCATCCGGACGCTCTTCGCCCGGCTGCTGATGGCGGCTCTGCTGGTGGTCGGCAGCGAGGCCGCGATCGAAGCCTTCCTCGACGGCATCATCCAGCGCATCCAGATGCGGTTGGGTACCCGCGACGGCTTCGACGAGGCGCAGTTCTGGCAGGCGGTCCGCGACGGCTCGATCGCCGGTGTCATCGTCCTGGCCCTCGGCCCCGCCTTCAGCGGGATCGGCAACATCCTGGCCCGGGGCAACCTGCCCTTCAACATCCGCCTGACCAACCTGAACGGTCCGGACACCCCGACGCCCACCCCGACGCCGACGCCGACTCCGACTCCCACTCCCACCCCGACGCCGACTCCTACGCCGACGCCGACGCCGACTCCCACCCCGGCGCCGACTCCTACGCCGACGCCGACGCCGACTCCGCGGCCGACTCCGACCCCGACGCCACGGCCGACGCCGACGCCATCGCGGTCGTCGAGCCCGGCACCGGAGCCGGTACCGGTCGGCAGCAACCGCACCGACGCACCGCGTGGTGACCAGACCGCCAGCCCGCCGCCCAGCCGGGGACAGCGGTTGCGCGAACACGGGGGCAACTTCGTCGGTGAGGTTGGTGGCGCGATCGTCAGCGAGGTCATCGTCGAAGGCACCCTCTCGGCGGTCAACGGTCAGGGCTTCGCCGTGCACGGCGGGGTGGCGACCTCGGCTGCTATCGGTGCCACCCTCGACATCGGCGCCGGTGCGAGCGGCGAGGCACTGAACCAGCGGATCAACGGCCCCGACGCGCAGCCGGAGAACCCCGACGGCACCGGGACGCCCTCGACGGAAACCGCGTCCCCGACGACGACACCGTCCGATCCGGACGCCTCGATCGACACCGACGACCGATCGGGTACGGGCGACGGCGCCCGCCGGGACTCCGACGGTCGAGACGAGTCCGGCACGGCGCGCGGCACCGAGACCGGCACCGGTTCCGGTACCGAAACCGGCACCGGAACCGGAACCGGAACCGGCACCGGAACCGGAACCGGAACCGGTGGTACTGGAATCGGTGGTGCCGGAGTAGGTGGGCCGGCCTCCGGAGGCGCTGTCGCGGGAACCTCCGGTACGGGTGGTGGATCCGGCTCGGGCGGGTCCGCTGCCGGGTCGTCCGGACCTGCCGGGTCCGGGACCGGGTCGGCCGGTGCGGGTAGCTCCGGATCCGGCGGGTCCGGGGCCTCCGGGTCCGGGGCCTCCGGGTCCGGGTCGGCCGGTGCGGGTAGCTCCGGGTCGGGGGCGTCCGGGTCGGGGGCGTCCGGGACCGACGGGGCTGGGTCTGGGTCTGGATCGTCCGGGTCTGGGCCGTCCGGGTCCGGTACCGGGGCTGCCACGGACGGTGGTGCCGGCTCCGGCGGATCCGGGACGTCGACGGAGGGCGCCGGGTCCCGGAGGGAAGGCTCCGGGGAGGGGTCGGAAGGCGCCGAGCCGGGCGACCCCCCGACCCGAGACAGCGGCGAGGGTCCGAGCCCGGCGGGTGGCACGCCTTCGGAGTCGGCCGCCGCCCTTCCGGTACCCGACGGCGAGACCGGCACCGGCCTTCCGGTCGACGCCGCGGGCAACCCGGTCGACAACCCGGAGGATGGCGTTCCGGGGTCGGCCGAGGGTACGGAGTCGTCGACGGCGACCGAGTCCGGCAGCGGGCCGTTGCCCCGCGGTGTGGCCGAGCAGCCCGGGGTGTCCTCGGTTGCGTCGCCGGGTCCGGACCGCTCGGCGGTCGACGCCGATCCGAGCGCAGCCGACTTCGATTCGACCAGCGGGCCGGCGCCGAGCGGGGGCACCGGATCCGTCACCCCGACCGGTGGCCTGTCGGCGAGCCCGCCCGGTACCGGCACGCCGCCCGGCACCGTCTCCGGCAACGGCCTCCCGGTCGGCACCGTCTCGGGCAACGGCACACCGGCCGGCAACGGCACCTCGGCTTCCGTCTCCGGCGGGCAGCCGGGGCCGGTGAGCCCGGCCCGGTCGTTGCTGGACGGGACCGGGCGGCTGCATCCGTGGGACCGCCCGGCCGCCACCGAGCCCGACGGCAAGGTCGCCGGTCTGGAACGGTGGCTGCGCCG
Source organism: Micromonospora radicis (assembly GCF_003583405.1). Lineage (GTDB taxonomy): Bacteria > Actinomycetota > Actinomycetes > Mycobacteriales > Micromonosporaceae > Micromonospora > Micromonospora radicis. The sequence continues at coordinate 66,126 of NZ_QXEC01000022.1, read as the reverse complement.
CGCCGCCGGCAGCGCGGCGGCCGACCCGACCGGCGACCCGACCGGCGACCCGGCCGTCGACTGCGTGCCGCTGGCCTGGGACGTCTTCGCCGAGATGCACGGCCGCCGGTCCAATCCGGTGGCGGGGAACCTGACTGCCGGCGCCGAGGTGGCGCAGACCCTGTCCAAGGGCACCACCGCCATCGACGCCGCCGAACTGCTCCGTACCCTCGGGGGTGCGACGCCGACCACCAACGACGGTGCTGCCGTACTCGACTACCTTGCCGCCGCCCCGGGGGCGATGGCGCTGCTGGTGGCGCGTCCGCGTACCGACCGGTCGCACGTCTTCTGGCTGGTCGGCGACGGCCGGGACGGCACGGTGGTGCCCCGGTGGGTGGATCCCCAGCGGCCCGAGGTCTTCGACCACGACGCCCGGTCGACCACGACGGAGACCGAGTTCTGGGCCCAGCAGCTCCGGTCGCCGGACAGCCGGATCCTGGTCCTCGGGCCGGACGGCCGGCCGGTCGACCTCGCCCGGCACCCACGTGACCTGCGGGTGGCCGGCCTGACCGACGCGCCGGCCGGCGCCCGGTCGGCCGCCGGCCTGCCCGATCAGAAGGTGGACAAGGGCAAGGGCCGGGCCCGGCCGACGGCGCAGGACGAGCGGGAGACGGCGCCGCGTGAGCCGGTCGACGAGCAGGAGATGGCCTCCCGCGAGCCGGTCGACGAACGGGCGGGTACGGCCGAGCCGGTGGTCGAGAGCACCCCGCTGACCGGGGACGACTACCGGATGCAGGCCGCCCTGCACCTCGCGCGGGAACTCTCCATGCGCCCCGACGACCCGCGCAACACCGACTCCGCCGGCGCCGGCAGCTCCACCGCGCCACCCCCGCTCGACGGCGCAGTCCCGCCCGTCTCCGGTCGGCGCTCCCGGGCGCAACGGCCGCGCGATCCCGACGACCCCGAGCGGGACAGCGCCGAGCCGATCCGGCCGCTCGACGATTCGCCGCAGGACGAGCCGACCACGACCACCACGGCCGCGGAACGCCTGCGCCCGCAGGACCGGGCGTACCTGCTCGGCGACGGCAACCACCTGCTCGCCGCGATGCTGTACGGGCACCCCGACGCGGTCGACCCGTCGGTGTGGCGGAGCCCGCAGGCCCGCGCCGAGCTGGCTGAACTGCGCAGCTGGCGGGACGACGGCCGGCGTACGGTCAGCACCCGTGCGCTCGCCCGCGCGGTCGGTGACCTGCGCCGCGACCTGGACGAACGGATCGACCGGCTCGGCCCGGCCGACCTCGCGGCCCTGCGCCAGGTGGACAGCCCGGTCCTGCGTGCCGCCCAGCGTGGCGACGACCGCACCCTGCGTGCGGCGCTGCGGAACCTGCTGGCCGCCGACGCGCCGCACGACCACTCCCTCGCGGGTCCGCTGCTCGTCGGCGCGCTGCTGGACCGGCCGGTCGTGGTCGACGACGGTACGGGTGCGACCATGCTGTCCCGCGGCGGGCGGACCGACGACCCGATCCGGCTGTTCCGCCGGGTCCAGAACGGCACCGGAACCGCTGAGTTCCACGCCCACCTGGAATCCGCCGCCCCACCACCGTCACCCGCACCGGCGGCGGTACCACAGGCGGTGCGGCCGGCTGAGGACCCGGCGACGGTGAACCAGCCGAGGGCCGTGGTCAACTTCGCCCGGGGCAGGTACCGGCACATCGCCCCGGACCAGAATCCGACCTGGCTGGCCGCCGAGATCGCCGACCGGATCGTCCGGGTGGCGGCCAACCGGCCGGCCGACGGGGCTCCCATCGTGGTCACGGTCGAGGGGGGCGGCAACACCCGGCGGCGCTGGACCGCGCCGTTCGACATGGGTGCCCGGCGCGCGGCGCGGGTCACCGAGCTGATCGAACCGGCCGTCCGGGCCGAGGTGAACCGCCGGCTCGGCGCGCAGGCGCCCATCGTCGCCTTCCGGCAGAGTTCCCGGGGCAGCCAGCCGGCCGACGGCGTCACCGACCCGAACGGCGCGGCCGACCGGGCGGTGACGATCGACATCAGCGTGCGCGACGCGTGGCACGCGAACCGGGCCCCGGTCAACCCGGCCCTGAACCCCACCACCCCCCAGTACCGGTCGGAGACGCTGACCCTCGACGCGATCGCGTTCGCCGCCGGGCTGCCCGCGCACACCCTGCCCGACCTGCGGCGGTTGACCGACCGGCTGCGGGAGATCGCCGACCAGCACGGCGTCGCGCACGACTCGCAGGCGTGGGACCAACTCCCCGGCTACCTGGTCAACAACTATCGGCACCTGGTCGGGGACGGCCTGGTGGTCTTCCTCGGCCGGATCGAGGTGATGGTCCAGCTCGAACCGACGGATCCACGCCGAGAGACCGCCCCGCCCGGCCCGGCACCGCAGTCCCCGGCGACGGGCCCGGACGGCAACCCGCAACCTCCGGCGACCGGTGCCCAACCGGATCCGGCGAGCCGCACGGCCCAGGTGAAGGTCACCGAGACCATCCACGGCACCTTCCAGGTCGGTGCGCACAGCGAGAGCCACGCGATGCCCACCCAGTACACGAGCGGGGGCTTCTCGGTCGGCGCCTCGGTGGGCGTGTCACCGGTCGGCCTGCTCGCGGTGCGGTTGGGCGTGGCCATGCGGTTCATGAGCAACCTCATCTCGCGCTCCACCGGTACGGTGCGCGACGCCGAGGTCGGGCGGGTGGAGGACACCCGCGCGCCCGGGACGCTGATGTCGGCCGCCGCCACCTACCACCTGCGGGTGCGGGACCGCGCCGAGCAGACCTGGGACGGCATCACCGGCGAACGCATCGACGCGACTGAGCGGCTCACCGTGACGATGCCGGAGAACTACCTGCAACGCGGTGCACCCGGGCTGGCCCAGCAGATCGCGGCGGCGCAACGCCCGCAACGTGCCGCCCCGGCCGACGCGGCCAACCGCCTGCCCAAGGTGCTGTACGCCTCCGGCCTCACCGGGCTGCACCTGCTCGCCGACGACATCGTGCGGCAACTGGAGACGGTGCGGGGGCGGATTCCACTCGGCCACCCGATCCGGGCCGCCGTCTGGCAGCGGGTGTCGAACCTGGACACCCACCTCGACAAGGCGGTCAACCGGCACCGGGGCTACCAGTTCACCGTGGTCGAACACGGCCGGATCACCGCCGACGTGCGGATCCACAGCCGGCGCCGCGGGTACGGCGAGGCGGTCAGCGAGCCGCACGACAAGTCGCACATCGAAGAGGTCCGGACGGCGATCAGCGGCACCACCGCCGGGCAGACGGTCAGCAACGACACCAGCATCGAGCCGAGCCTGGACTTCGTCCTCGCCGACGCGAACATCCCCGGGGTGCGGTTCTCGGTCAAGGCGCCGTTCCTGCGCTGGAGCTGGAGCAACCGGGACGGCAACAACTCCGGCCGGCTCGGGCTGTGGGTGCTGGTGTCGCGCTACGCCGGCTTCACCACCGCGTACAAGATGGACTTCGACCACCAGGCGACGGTGCACGTGCGGCAGCGTCGCAACGTGCTGAGCCGACACCCCGAGGGCACGCCCTGGACGGTCCGGGTACGCCACAACCTGCAACGCGGGCTGCGCCCGCCGCACAGCCCGCGTACGGTGCTCGGCCGCGCGATGCTCCGGCTACCCACCACCGACGCGGTCTCGCACGGCATCGAGCGACCGCCCCCGCGCGGCACGGTGCCGCCGGTGGTACCGCCGACCACGTTCACCACGAAGGAACCCGCCGCCGTGCCGCACCACGCGCGCACCGGGCGCGGCATCGGCAAGGGCATGGTCGAGGTCGATCCGCAGCTGATCGACCACCTCGTCGACGAGATCGAGCGGGAGCTGGAGAAGCACGGCTATCTGGTGGTCGACCCGGATCAGCCGTTCGAGTCGCGGTCGCGGTGGAGCCGGAAGCGGGACAGCCAGGTCAACAACGGGATGCTGCTGCGCAAGCTGCTCTCCAACGCCAGCCTGGAGTCGAACTACGACGGCATCCACCAGGACGGTCTGCCGATCACCCTGCGCAAGCGGCACACCGGCTGGTTCACCTTCTACCGGGTCCGGACCGCCCGGGTGACGATCAAGGCCGGCCCCCCGCAGGACCGGGCGGCCGACGGCACGCTCCGCCCGGCCCAGGACCCGACCGCCAATCCACGGCTGACGAAGGACAAGCAGATCGTCAACCTGGAGATGGGGCTGGACATGGCCGGCTCCTCGGCGGGCGGCGGGAAGCGGATCGCGGGCGGGGTGAAGGCCCGGTTCCTGCCCACCGACCGGGCCAAGGAGTTGCAGGGTGCCGGCGTGGGCATCGAACTGGACCGGGGCGTCTCGGGAAACCAGTCGGTCAACCACGTCAGCAACATGCCCCGGCTGATGGAGTACCAGGGCGAGCTGACCGAGTTCGAAGCCACCAGCGACTACCAGGTGACCATCGACTACGAACGGCTCTGGTCCTGGCGCCGGTTCTCGCGGTGGACCCGGCCCTCGTACCTGGGGCAGCGGATCCGCAGCACCGCGCTGGCCCGGGTGGTACCGGCCTTCAACTCGAACGACGCGCACGATCCCGCGCACCGCCGGGCCCTGCCCGGTAGCCCGTCGACGCCGCCCTCGGTGCTCGAACACGCGGCGGTCACCTACCTCGACACCACCGGCCTGATGTCGCGCGGCCGGGAGGCCGTGGGCGCGATGGCCCGCCCCGGTGGGGCGGCCGACGAGGAGGTCTCCACTTTCCTCGACCACGCGCAGGTGGTCGCCCACCTGCCCGAGGTGGTCGCCGGCCGGTACACCACGGACGCGCTCTTCGACGGGCAGTTCTGGCGGGACAAGTTCCGCACCCTGTCGGTCCAGGCGCAGTTGGGCGCCTCCGAGTTCGTCGGGGCGACCGACGACCCGTACGTGCTGGGTCTGATCAAGCTCTCGCTGACCCAGGCCGGAACGTCGTCCAGTCGCAGCCACGGCTTCGGCGTCACCCCACTGGACCTCGGCGCGGGCGGCGATCCGCAGCGCTCGGACGTGGTCGGGCTGAGCGGTTCGGCGAGCCACGGGATGCGCTGGGGACGGGAGCGGGGCCGGGCCGCCAAGCAGACCGGTGGCCGGGAACTGCTGGAACTGAACTTCCACCGCGCGTACGCTTTCCGGGCGCCGATCAACTACTCACTGATGACCGGCAAGACCAAACGGGCGAAACTCTTCCCGAACAGCGACTACCTGCCCCGGGAGGAACAGGTCACCGCCGAGCCGATGATCTACGTGCTCTCCGAGCCGGACGCTCTGGAGCATTACGCCAACGGTGAACTGCCGCTCGACACCGACCAGCTGTTGGACGTACTGACCCGCTGGAGCAGCGGCGAGCTGAAGCTCTCCCACCGGCTGATGGCCCGGGTGCTGAACCGGTGGAACGGCGCCGCCCCGACCGGTGACCCGCTCTCCGCGCTGCGCGCGGATGCGGCCCGTGACCTGGCGCGCAGCTACGCGTGGTCGGATCTGGAGATGCCGGCCGAGGTGGTCGCCGACTTCCACGCCGGGTTCGGGATACCGCTGCGGCGCGATCCGGCCGCGACCCCCCGGAGCCTCGGGGTACCGGACTACCTGCGGCCGGGCAGCGGCCAGATTTCCCTGGGCCACACCGGCGTGCACTCGCTCACCTTCGACCAGGGCCGTGAGTTGTCGGACCTCGTCGCCGACGCGGTGCAGGCGTTCGAGCCCGGCCTGCTCGGCAAGACCCACCGCGACCTGCCGAAGGCCGAGGAACCCCGGCTACGGCGGTGGTGGCACCGGGCCCCGCAGGTGCTGCCGTTCGTCGGCCGGTTGCAGGGCGGCATCGACGCCATCCAGGCGACTTTCGACGGGGGCCGGGCCAAACCGCTGCTCGAACAGATGCTGGACCCCGAAGGTGTCACCCTCTCCTTCGCCAACCCGCACTCCTGGATCGCCCAGGACATGATCGAGGTCAAGGTCACCGCGCGGCTCACCAGCACTCCCGAGTTCCGTGACTACGTGCCGGAGAGCGGGCTGGAGACGTACCGGCACCGGTACGTCGAGCGGCAGGAGAGCAGTCGCGGCCAGTTCGGCCGGGGCACCGCCCTCGGCTTCAAGTCGACCATGGACGACCGGCCGGCGGAGGAACCGACCCTGGAAGAGCAGCGCGGCGACAACGACGTCAAGTTCACCGGCGGCCCCGGGGTCCGCTGGGCCGACGGGGTCAGCCGGGGACGTACCGCCACCGAACAGTTCACCTACGAGTCGACGGTCTACGACTGGGGTGACCACTACCGGGCCGAGGCACAGGTCGCGATCACCGTCGAGGTACGCCGGGTCAAGCTGGGTGGGCGCCGGCCGACCAACTGGCTGACCGGCAAGCTCGACCGGCTCGGCGTCCGGACCGGCCTGCGGCCCCGGATGCTGGGCGTCACGCACACCGCCGGCACCACCGGGACGGTGACCCTCAAGGTTCCCAAGAGCGTCGCCGAGGCCACCCCGGCGAACCCGCCCAGCGGGCTGCGCGGCAGCATCAGCCCCCAGCAGATGCCGCCGGACGTCTTCGTCGACGCGGTGCAGCTGCACGGCGCGCACGACGCCAGCCGGAACCTGCTCGGCGCGCTCTTCTCCCGCCCGGTCAAGTGGGACCGCTGGTGGCCCTCGCGGTGGCCGACCCGGCGCGGGTACCACACCAGTCCGGCGATGCGCGCCCTCGCGACGCGGGACATGCTCGCCGCCAACCTCGTTCCGGCGCTGGCCCCCGAGGGGGTGCCGATCGCCGAGGGCGTGTTCCTGCCCGGCCACTCCAGCCGTCGGGCCGACATCCGGCTGCGGGGCCGGCTGGAGGACCTGGTGGCGGTCGCCGAGCTGGAGAACACCGGGACCGGGCGGTACGTGAAGTACCAGCAGGGGGTCAGCGCCAGCACCACCCACAGCACCCCGTACGTCACAGCGTCCGGCTCGGCGGGGGGACCGGTCCGGGTCGCGGTCGCCGACGACACCAGCCCCGGTGAGCCGTACGGGGCACACCGCACCGAGGGCGACACCGACAACAGTCGGCAGGCTCCCCGGTCGCACACCGACAACACCGCCGACGCGTACCGGCGGGAGAACCACGTGAAGCAGCAGGGGCCGGCGGTGCTGGTCCGGATGCGTGGCCGGTACTGGCTCGAAGGCGACAAGCACATCGTGCACAAGCTTCGCTCCACCTCCCAGGGGCGGCGACGGGTCAGCGACGAGTTCACCGGCGACGTCTACGTGGTGATGTTCAAGGCCGACTACGAGGCGATGGTCGCCCGGCAGCGCCGCGACGAACTGGGCCGCCCCACTCCCCGGATCGGCCGTCAGGGCTCGCCGCGGGTCGACCTGTCCGCGCTGCTCCACCAGATCCCGGCCACGGTCACCGGGGCTGCCGTGCCGTCCGGGCGTGCCGACGTGGCGGTGCGCGAACACCTGCGTGCGGCCGCCCGCGGGCTGCGGGTCGGCGAGAACGACGCCCTCGTCGCCGAGGTCGACCCGGCCGTGCAGGCCCGACGACTCGCCGAGGTTCTCGACACCTGGGCGGGGCGGCATCTCACGCCACGGCAGATCGCCGCCGCGCACGACCGGCACCGCCGGAACCCGACCGGACCTGATCTCTACACGCGGCTGGTCGACGAGGTGAACGCCGGCCGCCCCGACGACCAGCGGCTCGAACCACCGCTGCTGGCGCGGCTGCACCGTGACCCACTGGAGACCGCCCGGGCGCTGGCCCGGGAACTGCGCGCCCCGGTCGAGCTGCGCCAACCCGGCGCGGACGGCGGCCGGGGCCGCAGGTACGCCGTCGACCGGGACGGCTGGTACGTCGAGCTGAGGCCGACCCCCGGCAGCCAGCGGTTGACGGCCGCCGAGGAGGCCGTCAACCGGCTGCCGCGCCCGCTGCTGGACGAGGCCGCCGAACTGGGCATCGGCCGAGACGAACTGGTCGCCCTCTCCGACGGTGGCCGGGTCCTGCTGTCCCCCGCGGTCGAGACCCTCGTCAAGGCCCGCCGGGAGGCGACCGCGGCCGAGTCACCGGCGCCGCTGACCGATGCCCAGGCGGCGGTGCTCGCCGCCGGTGGGCTGCGCGCCCTGGCGCCGACCACCGGCCGCAACGCCTGGTTGGCGGCGCTGATCGCCGCCGCGCGGGAGCAGCTGAACCCGTCCCCGGCGGTACGGCAGGTAGGGCTGTCCACGGTGGACGACCTCCGTCGGACGGTCGGCCAGCGGCGCGGGCTCGCCGACGACGCGCCCCTGCCGTCGCGCGCCGCCATCGCCGCCACCCTGGGCATCCAGGTGCGGACCGTCGACGCCGACGGGTCGATCACCGAAGCCGGTGACCGGGGCGGCCCGGCGGCGCCGCCACCCCTGACCGTCCTGGCCGTGGCGACGGGCCGTTTCCGGCCGACCGCTCCCGCGCCGGTGGTGGCGGCGCCCAAAGCGCCACCACCACCGTCGAAGTCGGTCCTCTCGCCGGATCACCGCCCGACCGGCCCCGACCGGACGACCCCGACTCCGCCGCCCCCGCCACCGCACAGATCGGTACCGGACCCGGAGCACGAGGCGACCGACGAGCCGGTGCGGGAGGCACCCCACGTCCCGACCCACGAGCCGGAGCGCGAGCCGGTGCGGGAGCCGACCCACGAGCCGACCCACGTCCCGAGCCACGAGCCGGTGCGGGAGCCGTCCCATGGGCGGGTGCGCGAGTCGCAGCACCAGCCGGTGCCCGCGTCGCAGCAGACGGCGGAGCTGCTGGCGGCCGCCTCGGTGCCGGCCACGCCGCGGCGCCTGAGCCTGACCCTGGAGGGCCCCACTCCGCCCGCACCCGCTCGGTCGTCGGGCGCGCTGCCGGTGCGAGCACCGGCCGACCGGCAGACCGTCGAGGGTCCGGCCGTCGAGGCGCCGGCGCAGCTGACCGCGGCGCAGCTGACCGCGGCGCAGCTGACCGCGGCGCAGCTGACCGCGGCGCAGCTGACCGCGGCGCCGGCCAGCGCGCCGTTGAGCCGCTCCCTGGCCGGCCTGGAGTTGGAGCGCCAACGGGACCGGCTCGAGCAGCAGCTGCGCGACTACGTGGCGGACCACCCGAACCGGGCGGCCCGGCTGCGGACCATCGAGTTGCACACCGCGGTGCCGGCCGCCCAGAGTGTCGTCACCACCAGCGAGTCGATCAGCGTGCTGCGCCGCCTGTTGGAGACCTACCAGGCGGAGGACCGCCCGCAGCGCCCGTCGGTGCTCCGGCTGGCCGGCTCGCCGGACTGGTGGCACCAGGGCGACCGCAACCGTCCCGGCGAGGTGTACGCGCCGAACGAGGGCCAGCAGGACTGGCTCACCGTGCACGACCGGACGGTCGGCTGGGTCGAGGCGAACGGCGACTGCGCCTTCGCCGCGGTCCTGGAGACCCTCACCGCCGAACGGGTCGGCACCGCGGCCACGCTTGTCGCGAACGCGGCCGGGGTGACGCCGCCGGGCTCGCTCACGGACGCCGCCGCACTGCGTGACTTCCTCGCCCTGCTCCTCGAACAAGCGCGGACCAATCCCGACGTGCACCATGAGCTGGGCCTGACGGACTGGGGCGTGGTGCTCGACGCGGAGCCGGGCCAGCTCGACGTGGCGACCTTCGCAAGCGAGCTGCGACGGCACGGCAGCTACGGCGACGAGGCAGGGCTGCACTTCGCCAACCTGATCGGCCAGTTCCTCCGCTGGGGGCGCCGACTCGGGCGGGACGCCGGCCACGATCTCGACGTCGACTTCGAGGTGCTGACCGGGAACCCGCTGGATTCGGGGCGGCTTTCGGACCCGGAGATGAACGTGATCGTCCTGGTCAACGAGCACTACCTGCCGACCCGCAGGCGGGAGGTCGGGGCGTCGGCGGGACCGGATCGGCAGGGTGGCGGCGCCGGATGAACCCGGGTACCGCTGCGGCCGTTGTCTCCGGGACACGTCTTCGTCCCAGACGGTCGGCCGAGAGGGGGAGCGCGTGACCAGCCCGACGAAAGCCAGTACCGCCCCGGTCCTGCCGGCCGTCCCGGCGTCACCCCCCAACGACACACCCGAGGTCCTGAGTGGCCACACCGGGGTACTGGCCGCCGGCCGGTGGGCCGATCGGTTCCCGCGGTCCTCCGCGCTGGCCGTGCCGCCTACCCCGGCGCTGAGCGTGGCCGCCGCGCCGCCGCCCGAGCAGCCGTCGTCGCCACCACCCGAACAGCCGCCGCCACCGCCGGCCCGTGAGGTGCTGCCGGAGCCCGCCCGACCGAGGTGGGTGGACGCCGACCCGTGGGGGGCGGACGACCGGGCCCGGCTGCGCCGCGTGTTGACCGAACGCTACGACGCGTACGCCCGGGTGGTGATCCGCACCCTTGCCGAGGAACCCGGGCTGCGGGCCGCCGGCGGCGCCCACCTGGTCGGCGACCTGGTCGCCCTCTGCGCGTACGGGGCCGAGCGGGACGCGGTGAACCAGGTCCTGCGCGGTGCGGACGGCGGCAGTGAGCTGCACCGCCTGATCGCCCGGGGTGCGGTGAGCGGCCTGCGGCGACTTCCCACCGTGATCGGTCCGGTCTACGCCACCAGCTCGGCGAGGTCCGCCGCCGGTTACCGGGCCGGTGACGAACTCGTCGAGCCGGCCTTCGTCGACGTCGGATTCAACTGCGGGGTCGGCCCCGCGGTGGAGGTCGAGTACGTCATCTGGTCGGTCAGCGCCCGCCGGGTCGACCAGTTCACTGCCGCCGTGCGCCCGGCGGCGACGTTCCCGCCGGGCAGCCGGTTCGCGGTACTGGCGGTCGACGAGCCCGCCGACGACCGGCCGCTACGGGTGCTGTTGCGGGACCGGACCGGCGAGCGGCGGAGCGGCGGCGGCACCTGGCGGGAGGAGACGTTACGCCGGCTTCGGCGGCACGAATCGGCCGTCGTCGAAGGCCCGTCCTGCCTCGACTTCGCCCTCGGCCTCGACCCGCACGGGCACCCCTTTACGGCACGGACACCAGCCAGCAGCGGAGGGTCGTGACCATGAACCAGGCCGTCGTATCGGTGTCGCACAACGAACCCGGCGGGCTGCCGCGCATCGGCGACGCCTTGGCCGTCGCCGGGGCCAGCACGACCGTGATGCTGCAACCGGGGGTGTACCAGGAGGAACTGCGGATCATCGGAGACGTCACGCTCGTCGCCGAGGACGGCCCCGGCACGGTGACCCTCCGGGCCCCGAACGCCCTCGCCCTCTTCGTCGGCGCGGGCACGGTCACCCTGCGCGGCATCGCCGTCGTCGGGGGCGGTCCGGACTACCCCGCGGTGCAGGTGACCGGCGGGATACTGCGGATGATCGACTGTGAGGTACGTGCGGACGGTCTGCTCGGCCTGCACGCCCGCGGCAGCGTGCTGGACCTGCGCAACTGCGTGTTGCGCAACGAGTCGGGCGCGGGTGCGCTGCTCGAAGGGGGCACCACCGGCACGATCCGGGCCACGACGGTACGCGACGTCGGCGGGGCCGGTGTGGTCGTGGCCAGCGACGCCGATCCCCGGCTCGTCGACTGTGTGATCACCGAGGTCCGTGGGCCGGGCCTGCTCTCCACCCGTAACGGGCGGGGCAGCTTGGTGGACAGTGATCTCAGCGCGATCACCGGTCCGGCGGTCGCCGTCGAGGAGGGCGGTGCCATCGACGTACGGCACACGACGTTCCACGACACCAGCGGACCCGCGATCGTGGCGATCGGCGGCGCACCGTCCTTCGAGGACTGTTCGGTGGACAAGGCCGCCGGGCACGGTGTGGTGATCGCCGGAGACGCCGAGCCGCGCCTGTTGCGCTGCCAGGTCGCCGGTACCGGTGGCCATGCCGTGTACGTGTTGGAGTCCGGCACCGGCAGCCTCACCGACTGCCGGCTCGTCGGAACCGGGCCGGTCCTGGCGGTCACCGGTACGGCCGCGCCCACCCTGCGGCAGTGCCGGATCACCGGTACCGGCGAGGTGACCGCGCTCTTCGACGGGGCGGGCCGTGGGTCGCTCGCCGGCTGCGACATCGACGGTGGACGCAGCGGGCTGGTCATCCGGGCCGAGGCCGCGCCGACCGTGGTCGACACCACAATCGTCGGCTGCGCCGAGTACGGCGTCCAGTGCACCGACGGTGGCCAGGGTGCGCTGCGCAACACCAGCGTCGAGGACTGCGGGGTGGCCGGGGTGCGGCTCGCCACCGGTGGCCGGTTGGCCCTGACCGACTCGCGGCTGCGGGGCGGGCGCTTCGGGCTGGTCGTGGGCGGATCCGCGACGGCGACGGTGATCTCGTCGGAGATCGGCGGCGCCAGCGAGGCCGGGATCATGGTGGAGGCGGCCGGTGACCTGGTGCTGCGGCGCAGCCGGGTACGCGACGGGGCTGGGCTCGGGGTCCGGTTCGCGCCCGGTTCGCGGGGCGCCCTCATGCAGTCCGAGGTCTTCGACAACGGCACCGACGGGGTACTGGTGGAGACCGCCGAGCCGGTGGACCTGGCCACCGCCGCGGTCTCCGGCAACCGCCGGGAACAGGTCCGCCGGTCGGGCGCCGCCCAGCACCCGTCGGCCGGGCCGGGGGTCGACCCGGCGCCGGTGCCCGGCGATCCGACCGGTCCGTCCCGGGCCGGTGAGGTGGCGCCCGAGTCCGGCGAGGCGCCGTCCCGCTCGGGCGACGGCGTCGAGGCCGGCGAGCTGAGGGTGGCGGGCCCGGCCGCCGTCGCCACGGCGGACGCCGGAGACCCGGTGACCCCGCTCCTGACCCAGCTGCACGAACTGGTCGGCCTGGCCGCGGTGAAACAGGAGGTGGCCACCCTCGTCGGGCTGCACCGCATCGCCCAGCGGCGCGCCGCGGCGGGTCTGCCCCGCCCGCCGATGTCGCGGCATCTGGTCTTCGCCGGTGCCCCGGGTACGGGCAAGACCACGGTCGCGCGGCTCTACGGGCAGATCCTCACCGCCCTCGGGGTGCTCACCTCCGGTCAACTGGTCGAGGCGTCCCGGGCCGACCTGGTCGCCGAACACATCGGCGGTACCGCGGTGAAGACCACCCAGAAGTTCACCGAGGCGCTCGGCGGGGTGCTCTTCATCGACGAGGCGTACACCCTGAACCCGGTGGACGGGGGCGGTGGACACGACTTCGGTCGGGAGGCCGTCGACACGCTGGTGAAGCTGATGGAGGACCACCGCGACGAGGTGGTGGTCGTGGTGGCCGGCTACTCACCGCAGATGCGGCAGTTCATGGCCGGTAACCCCGGCCTCGCCTCACGCTTCTCCCGCACCGTCGAGTTCGACAGCTACCGCACCGACGAGTTGGTGACGATCGTGGAGCGGCTGTGCAGCACCCACCACTACTCGCTGGAGTACGACACCCGGGCCGCGCTGGCCCAGCTCTTCGACGCGATGCCGCGGACCGAGTCGTTCGGCAACGCCCGGGTCGCCCGGCAGGTCTTCGAGGAGATGATCGGCCGGCAGGCGTTCCGGCTCTCGGCCGACGGCACGGGCGACGGGGTGGAACTGGCGCAGTTGCTCCCGGAGGACGTGGGCGTCGCCGGGAACGGGTCGGGCACCGCGGCCGAGGCCACCGACGGTGGCCGGGCCGCCGAGAACGACGCGCTGCTCGCCAGCCTGAACGGCATGATCGGCCTGGCCGCCGTCAAACGTGAGGTCTCCGACCTGGTCGACCTGATCGCCAACGCGCGTACCCGGGTGCGGGCCGGACTGCCGGCACCGGCGATCTCCCGGCACCTGGTCTTCTCCGGGCCGCCCGGTACCGGCAAGACCACGGTCGCCCGGCTCTACGGCCGGCTGCTGGCCGCGCTCGGCGTGATCAGCTCCGGGCAGGTCGTCGAGGTGGCCCGGGCCGACCTGGTCGGTGAGTACATCGGGCACACCGCGCACCGGACCCGGGAGGCGTTCGACAAGGCCCGGGGCGGGGTGCTCTTCATCGACGAGGCGTACACGCTCAGCCCGCCCGACGCCCGCAACGACTTCGGTCGGGAGGCGATCGACACGCTGGTGAAGCTGATGGAGGACCACCGCGACGAGGTGATCGTGATCGTGGCCGGCTACGACGAGGAGATGACCACCTTCCTCGACGCCAACGCGGGACTGCAGTCCCGGTTCACCCGGCACATCCACTTCACCCACTACAACACCGACGAGCTGGTCGTGATCTTCCAGAACCTGGCCGGGGCGAACGGGTACGACTGCCCGTGGGAGGTGCTCGACGCGCTGCGCGCCCACTTCGACGCGGTGCCGCGCGGGCGCTCGTTCGGCAACGCCCGGTACGCCCGGCAACTGCTCGACGAGGCGATCACCCGGCAGGCCAGCCGGCTGCGGGGGCGTACCGATCCGTCGGTCGAGGAGCTGAAGACCCTCCAGTGCGCCGACATCGCCACCGGAGCGCGTGGGTGAGGACGCGACTACCCGGATCCGCCCAGCCGCTCGGCATGACGCGGATACTCCCGGACCACCTCGATCCGGGACCGCATGCCGAGCTTGGCCAGGATGTGCGACACGTGGGTCTGCACCGTGTTGCGGGAGAGGTACAGCTCGGCGGCGATGTCCGGGTTGGACATGCCGGCCGCGATCATCCGAACGATCCGCTGCTCACTGCGGGTCAACGCGGCCCAGCCGTGGCTGGCCCGCTGGCGTACGCCGCCGGGGCCGCGTCGTACGCCGAGCGGGCGCAACCGGGCCTCGGCCCGCCGGATCCGCCAGCTGGCGTCGAACTCGGCGTAGCCGCGTACCGCGGTGGTCAACGCGGTGCGGGCGGCCTTGACCTGGCCAGTCCGCGCCAGCCGGACGGCGGCCTCCTCCAGCGCGAAGGCCTGGAACGGCAGCCAGCCGTACCGTCGGCACAGCTCCGCCTGGGCCAGCAGGCCCTCCGCGTCGTCGGCGAGCATCGCCTGACAGCAGCCGGTGATCACCATGTCGAACCGGCTCGGCGCGAGGGTCGCGGTGAGGCAGGCGGTCGTGGTGGCGGCCAGGTCCCGGTCGCCGACGTCGAGGGCCAGTCGCACGATGTCCGGCGCCAGCTCGACGCACTCGGCCTGCCGGGCGGGCGTCAGTGCCAACCATGCCGTTCGCAGCGCGAGTGCCCGGACCGGGTCGCCGTGGGCCTCGGCGGCGTGGGCGAGCGCGTCACCGACCACCGTGCGTTGGTGGAACGGCAGGTCCGCCAGCTCCACGCCGTCGACGTAGCCGGCCAGCCGGAGGTGTTCCTCGGCGAGGGCGCGCTGTTCCCGGGAGTACGCGATGGTGGCCACGAAGCCGTGCAGGTAGGCCAGGGGGTTGCCGTTCATCTGCTCGGGGATGCCGGCGACGTGCGCGATCGCCTCGTCCCACCGGCCCCGCAGGAAGCTGGCGAAGGTCGCCTCTCCGGCGATCCACGACCCGCGAACCGTGCCGGCCCGTTCGGCCATCACCAGCGCCCGGGGCAGTTCGGCGTCGTACTCGCTCCACCGCGCGTCGGTCACCAGCTCCGACAGCTCGCGGGCCAGCAGCACCAGGCGGAGGTCGACGACCTCCGGGTCGGTGTCCGCGGTACCGAGCACGGCCATCGCCTTGTCGCGCAGCTCATACTGTGCGTCGGGATCCAGTATGGCCAGCGCGTGGTATGGGAAGGCAGCGGCGAACGCGTCGTCGCACTGTCGGGCCATCGCGAACGCCTCCTCGGCGCGCGCCCGGGCCTCCTGCTCCTGTTCGAGGTCGACCAGCAGCAGCGTGGAGAGCGCGGCCAACCGTGCCCGCCAGCGGGGCGGCACGTCCGGGTTGGCCAGGCCGGAGGTGACCACGGCGAGCGCGTCGGTGAACCGCCCGAGCCGTCCGGCCGCGCGGACGAACTGCACCCGCGCCACCCCTTCCACCTCGCCGCCCGGTTCGGCGCGGAACACCGCCTCGGCGTTGCTTGCCGACTCCTCGAAGCGGCCGAGCCAGAACTGGGCCTGCGCGAGTCGGCACCGCAGCGTCGGCAGGTTGGCGCCGCCCGAGCCGGCCTCGGCGACCGCGCGGGTGAGCAGCTCGGCGGAGACCGCCGGGGTGGTCCGCACCATCGTCTCCGGGATGCCGGCGAGCCAGTTCGCCGCCCAGGCGTCCAGCCGCCCGCCGGCCAGCAGGTGCCTGGCCACCACGTCGCGGTCGTAGTCGGCCTCGGCGAGCGCCCGGGCCATGCCCCGGTGGAACTCCTCCCGTACCGCCGGTGGGGACTGCTCGACCAGTACCTGCCGGATCAACTCGTGCCGGAACCGCAGTCGCCGCCCCTCGTTGCGCAGGACGCCGGTGGCGATCGCCTCGTCGACCATCTCCGCCAGTTGGTGGGTGGACCGGCCGGTCACCACCGCGCACTCGGCGACGTCGAACTCGGTGCCGAGCAGGGCGGCCACCCGTAGCGTGCGGTGGGCGAACTCGGACAGGAAGTCCAACCGTCGGGCGACGGCGGCCACCAGCGACTCCGGTGTGGTGCCCGCCTCGCCGACCAGTTCCGCCTCGCCCGCGGCGATCCGCAGCAGCGCGTCGCGGGACAGCGCCTCGGTCAGTTCGCGCAGGTAGAGCGGGTTGCCGGCGGCGCGGTCGAGTTCGGCGGTCAGCCGCGGGCCGGGGCGGGCGCCCAGCGTCATGGTTGCCAGGGCGGACGCCGCGGCCTGGTCGAGCGGCCCGAGGTCGATGACGCGGGCACCGAGGTCGGCGACGACGGTACGCAGTCGGCGCAGCGCCCGGTGCGCGGGTGTCGGGCGGCAGCCGGCCATCACCAGCAGCGGGATCTGGTCGACCGACCGG
This sequence comes from Micromonospora radicis, assembly GCF_003583405.1. Taxonomy (GTDB): domain Bacteria; phylum Actinomycetota; class Actinomycetes; order Mycobacteriales; family Micromonosporaceae; genus Micromonospora; species Micromonospora radicis. The sequence continues at coordinate 49,391 of NZ_QXEC01000022.1, read as the reverse complement.
GCCAGCCGGTGCCACAGTCCGACGCTGGCCTCGTCGGCCCACTGGAGATCGTCGAGCGTGAGGACGACCGGTCCGCTGGCGCAGAGCCGGTCGATCAGGGCGATCATCCGTTCGCCGACGGCGCCGAGCGAGAGCACACCGGCGGCGTCGCCCTGCAACATGCGGGCGAGTTCCGCCCGGTCGGCATCGGTGGACCGGGTGGAGACGCCGAGGCACTCCGCCATCAGGCGGAGCGGGAAGTCGGTCATGAACTCGTCCCCGGCGGCGCCGAGCACGGTGCAGCCGGCCTCGCCCAGGCGGTGCATGACCGCGCCCAGAAGGGTGGACTTGCCGATGCCCGACTCGCCCTCGACCCAGACCACGTTCCCGCGGCCGTCGGTGACCTGCCGTACCAAGTCGTCCATTATGGACAGTTCGTGGACACGACCGGCCAGCTGTGTCGCCCGGGGGAGGGACATGGCCCCACCATAGGGGCGTACGGGAGTCGTCCGCCATGGCCGCACAGTCGATGTTTCCGGACAGTGAACGTCGAGTGCTCAGAACGCGGCCCCCCGCCTCCGGTACCGCGCCGGCAACCTTGTTCGCGGAAACTGTTATCCCGGTCGGGGGCGGGCGTCTCCTGTTGGGAGGGGTCGGTCGGCGGTGCTGCCGACGCTTCGACAGTCAGCGACGCGAACAGGTGGAGGGTGCCGGCATGCGAGTCGCCGATCGGGGTGGGGCGGATGCCGGGCTGGTTGCCGCCGCCCGTGCCGGTGACCAACGGGCGCTCGACGCCCTGGTGGCCGCCTCCCTGCCGCTGGTGTACAACGTGGTCGGCCGGGCGATGCGGGGGCACGCCGACGTCGACGACGTGGTCCAGGAGACCCTGCTGCGGGTCGTCCGCCACCTGGCGGAGCTGCGTGATCCGGCGGCGTACCGGTCGTGGCTGGTGGCCATCGCGGTACGTCAGGTGCGCGACCGCGAGCAGGCCCGCCGCGTCGCGCTCGACCACACCGCCGACCTCGACGTCGCGTACGGGGTACCCGATCCGGCCGCCGACTTCGCCGGCCTGACCATTCTCCGGCTCGGCCTGACCGACCAGCGCCGTGAGGTCGCCGAGGCGACCCGTTGGCTGGACGAGGACGACCAGACGTTGCTGGCCCTCTGGTGGCTGGAGGCCGCCGGGGAGCTGGACCGGGCCGAACTCGCCGGGGCGCTGGGGTTGCCCCAGGGCCATGCGGCGGTGCGGATCCAGCGGATGAAGGAACAGTTGCAGACGGCCCGGGGAATCGTCCGGGCCCTGGCCGGCGCCGACTGCCCGGCGTTGGGCGAGGCGGCCCGGGGCTGGGACGGTCGGCCCAGCCCGTTGTGGCGCAAGCGGTTGGCCCGCCACGTCCGCGAGTGTGTGCGATGCGTCCGGTGCACCGGCGAGCTGGTCCCCGTCGACCGGCTGCTGGCCGGGCTTGCGCTGCTGCCCGTCCCGCCCGGGACCGCCGAGGGCATCCTGGCCGGCCTGCCGCAGCCGGCCGCCCTGCCCAGTGCCACCCAGAACCTCGCGCCGGTCACCCCACGGGCCGGCGCGGGGAGCCCCCACGCCGCGTCGCCAGACCCGACGGCGGTCGCGGCGTTCGGGCGCACCGCCGCCGTGCAGACCGGCGGCGGTGCGCCCGGGGGCGCCCACCCACCACGCCCCCGCGGGCCGGGCGGCCTGCTGCCGGCGGGATCGGCCAAGGTCGTCGGCCCGGTGGCCGCCGCCGTCGCGGTGGCCGTCCTGGCGGTCGGGGCGGTGGTGGTCGCCCAGCGCGGCGGCGCGGCCGAGGCTCCCGTCGCGGCTCCGGCGGCGGCCCCGGTACCGGCCGCGGTGGGGGAGTCGCCGACGCCCACGGCGAGCCTGCCGCCGACCGTCGGCCCGTCGCCGAGCACCGCCACGTCACCGACGACCGGCCCGACGGCCCGGGCCACCCCGACGACGGCCCGTCCGGCCGCCGCACCGCCGGCCGTCACCTCGAAGAAGAAGGGCGTCGGGGTGTGGAAGTTCGACGGCGTCGACCAGGCGCTCGCCAACTCCGGGGCGAGCTGGTACTACACCTGGGACGTCGCGCACCCGGACGTGGCCACGCCGAAGGGCGCTGAGTTCGTGCCGATGATCTGGGGCGCGGGCAGCGTCACCCCGAGCCGGCTGCGGCAGGCCAAACAGAACGGGCGGTACCTGCTCGGCTTCAACGAGCCGGACCTGGCCGGCCAGGCGGAGATGAGCGTGGAGCAGGCGCTGGACCTGTGGCCGCAACTGGAGGCGACCGGCCTGCTGCTGGGCAGCCCGGCGGTGGCCTGGGGCGGCGACCGTCCCGGCGAGTGGCTCGACCGGTTCATGGCCGGGGTGAAGCAGCGCGGTCACCGGGTCGACTTCATCGCCCTGCACTGGTACGGCGGCGACTTCCGCACCGCCAACGCGGTGGACCAGCTCCGGTCCTACCTACAGGCGGTGTACGACCGGTATCGGCTGCCGATCTGGCTCACCGAGTTCGCGTTGATCGACTTCTCGAACGGGGTGCGGTTCCCGAGCCAGGCGCAGCAGGCGGCGTTCCTCACCGCGGCGGCCCGGATGCTGGGCGGGCTGCCGTGGCTGCACCGGTACGCCTGGTTCGGCCTGCCCGCCACCGACAAGGACCAGACCGGCCTGTTCCGTACCGGCCGCGAGGCCACCGCCGTCGGCCGCGCCTTCCAGCAGGCCCGCTGACTCAGGGCAGGGTGAAGTCGAGCCGGGTGACCGCCCCGGCGGTCACGGTGGCGGTCCGCGGCGCGCTGTCGCGGGAGTCGGCACGGACCACGATCTCGTACCGGCCGGGCGGCAGCCGCCATTCGTACCGGCCGGCGTCGCCGGTGCGTACGCCGATCTCCGGTACGGCGGGCGCCGGCTCGTCGAGCGGCCTGACCAGCACCGCGGCGTCCCGTACCGGCGCACCGGCGGCGGTGGCGGCGGTGCCGGTCACGACACCCATGGTGTCGGGCCGGGGCGGCGGGGCGGGGCCGTCGTCGGAGACCGACTGGTCGTGGAACACCAGCAGCCCCGCGCCGATCAGTAGCGGCGCGACGATCAGCAGGGCGAGCGCACCGAGGCGACCCTTGTTCACGACCCTGGTCCGGTTCGCTGGTGCATGATGACTGCTCCTCTATCTGGTGGTGACGGACAGTTACTGGGACGTACGACGGCTGTCCAGGGTTCCGTGGGGTGAGCACCGGTGCGGGCCCACCCCACGGTCGGATCAGCTGTTCCGCCAGGTGATCAGGTTGTTGAAGACGGACTCGGTGATCCGGGTGCCGTGGTTGTTCGTGGAGTGCGGCGCCGAACCGTGCACGCCGTACGCGTGGATGGCCATCACGCACTGGCCGGTGCAGAAGGCGCTGCCGGCGGCCCGGGTCTGGTAGACCGGGCTGCCGCTCTGGCAGCCGAAGGTGTCGTTCTGGTAGAAGACCTGCCGGTCATGGGTGACCTGGACGGTCTGCCCGGCGTGCCGCCACTGCTCGCCGAAGGGCTTGTCGCAGGGGTAGCCGCTCACCGTGGTGGCGGTGCCGGTGAGCGTGGCGCTCTGCCACCAGAGGCCGAACCAGCCGGTGGTGTTGCCGGCGGCGCAGCTGAGCCGGATGGCCCCGTAGTCGTTGGTCTCGTCGCCGGACTGGGTCCAGTTGGTGACCGAGAGCAGCTGGGTCGCCGTGCAGGTGCCGTACGGCGTGGCGGCCCCGTTGCGGCCGGGGATGATCTGGAAGTCGCCGCGCGGGTAGAAGCCGTTGCCGCCGCCACCGTTGGCGCCGCCGCCCGGGTGCACGCAGTGCCCGGCGGTGGCGATGATGCTCGGCCCGTACAGCCAGCCGGTGCAGCCCCAGGTGGAGCCGTTGGTGGTGCGGACGATCTGCACGATGGCCGAGGACGGGTACACGGTGGTCGGGTTGACGCGGACCCGGTTGTCGGTGCCGATGACGCTCTGGATGCCGGGCGAGGTGCGGTTGTCCGGGGTGCGGGCGAAGCCGGCGTCGGACCGGAGGCCGCCCGGCCCGGCCTTGCCGTTGCCGGCGCCGCCGGGGCTGCCGGCACCACGGGTGCTGTCGGTGCCGCGCAGCGCGGTCGAGGCGGCGGCGGCCGGTACGGCGCCGGAGTCGGCGACCGCGCCGTGCGCGTCGGGTTTGGCGACCGTGCCCGACGCGGCCGTGCTGGCCGGCGTGCCCGTGGTCGTCGCGGCGGCGGCCGGTGCGACCGCGGTCGAGGTCAGCACGGCGGTCAGACCGGCCGCCAGCAGGATCTGCAGGCGGATGACGGTGGACGGTGTGGGGCTCACGTGGTACTCCTCATCGAAGGTTGGTGCTTTCGATGGGGAAGCTAACCCGGCCCGATTGATCCGGACTCGTCTCTGTCTGTCCATCGACATCATCACCGTCAGTTTCGGACAGATCACCTGTCGTGTAGACGTGTCCGGGTGGCGGGGGAGGATCCGGTGCCGGGTCAGAGCCCGGCGACGACCGAGAGAAGTTGGAGCTTCTCGTGGCTGTCGCTGCCCGGTGTGGCGGTGAAGACCTGCAGCAACTGCGACTGGTCGGGGTCGACGAGCACCTGGCAGTGCAGTTCCAGCAGCCCGACCTGCGGGTGCCGGATGCGCTTCGGCGCGCAGTACGGGCCGGTCACCGGGTGCTCCCGCCACAGCCGGGCGAACTCCGGACTCGCGGCGAGCAGCGCGTCCACGATCTCCGCCGCCCGCGAGCCCCGCCCGTCCCGCGTGTACGCCCGGTGCAGGTCCGAGGCGATGAGCCGGCTCTGCCGGGGATGGTCCTCCTCGGCATGGATGCGTCGGCTGTCCGGATCGGTGAACCACCGGTAGTGCAGGCTGCGGGCCAGCCCGGTGTGCCCGGTCTCGTCACCGAGCAGGGCGCTGGCCAGCCGGGTCTGTGCCAGTGTCTCGCCGAGGTCGCTGACCACCTGGGCGGCGACGTCGCCGAGGCCGTCGAAGACGCGCATCATGCCCGGGTTGACGTGGTCGTTGCGGCGGCCCCGTCGCGGTGCCGGGTATCCGCCGAGATGGAACAGATGGTCCCGTTCTTCGACGGAGAGCCGCAACCCACGGGCGATCGAGGCGAGCATCTGCTCCGAGGGGTGTGGCCCGCGCTGCTGCTCGATCCGGCCGTAGTAGTCGACCGACATGTCGCTGAGCGCCGCCACCTCCTCGCGGCGGAGCCCGCCGGTACGCCGCCGGCGATGCCCACGGGGGAGCCCGACGTCCTCCGGTTGCAGCGCCTCGCGCCGGGTACGGAGAAACTCGGCCAGTCGTGCGCGGTCCATGATCGCCTCCTCCGGCCGGTGGCGTGTCGCCCGACGGCGCTGCTGCCCGGCGGGGGGCAGCCGTCGCGGTGCCCGTCACCGTCAACAACCCGCCGACCGGTGCTGTTTCCGGCCCACCGTCACCCTGACAGCGCCCGGCGCTCCCAGCCATGTTCCGGTGGTCCGGGGCTCCGAACCGGCCGGGAGCGGGCCGGCCAACCGGGGACGGGGAGGGCCTGGTTAGCCCCGCGTGACCGGCCAAGACTTCCGACCCATGACTACCAACACCCACACCCCGACCGGCCACTGGATCAACGGCGAGGTGGTCCCCGCCGGATCGGTCGAAACCACCGCCGTCGTCAACCCCGCCACCGGTGAGATCGTCGCCGAGGTGCCCGCCGGCACCGCCGCCGACGTGGACCGGGCCGTCGCCGCCGCCCGCGCCGCCTTCCCCGGCTGGGCGGCGACCCCGCCCGCCGAGCGAGTGGCGCTGCTGCGGCGCGTCGGCGCGGGACTACGCGAGCGGAGCGAGGAGCTCGCGGCCACCATCACCGCCGAGATGGGCTCCCCGCTGACCATGTCCCGGGCCGCCCAGATCGGCTTCCCGGTCGCGATCGTCGAGGCGTTCGCCGCGGTGGCCGAGGACTTCGCCTGGACCGAGGAGATCGGCACGTCCCTGATCGTCCGGGAGCCGATCGGAGTGGTCGGCGCGATCACGCCGTGGAACTTCCCGGTGCAGCAGATCATGTCGAAGTTGGCACCCGCGCTGCTCGCCGGCAACACCCTGGTGCTCAAGCCGTCCGAGGTCGCGCCGCTGAACGCGCAGTTCCTCGCGGAGGTCACCGCCGAGGCGGGGCTGCCGGCCGGGGTGTTCAACGTGGTGTACGGCACCGGTGCGGTCGTCGGCGAGGCGATCTCGGCGCATCCGGACATCGACATGATCTCCTTCACCGGCTCGACCCGGGCCGGCCGGCGGATCTCCGCGGTGGCGGCCGGGACCGTCAAGCGGGTCGCGCTCGAACTGGGCGGCAAGGGCGCCAACGTGATCCTCGACGACGCCGACCTGCCGAAGGCGGTCGAGACCGGGGTGATGATGGCGTTCGCCAACAGTGGCCAGGTCTGCGGCGCGTGGCCGCGGATGCTGGTGCCGGCCGCGCGGCACGACGAGGTGGTCCGGCTGGCGGTGGCCGCCGCCGCCCAGTACACCGTCGGCGACCCGACCGACGAGACCACCCGGATCGGCCCGATGGCGTACGAGGCGCACCGGGAGAAGGTCGACGGCTACATCCGGCGCGGCATCGCCGACGGCGCGACGCTGGTGTACGGCGGGCCCGGCCGGCCGGAGGGGCTGGAGAAGGGCGCCTACATCCGGCCGACGATCTTCGCCGGGGTCGACCCGAACTCGGCCATCGCGCAGGAGGAGATCTTCGGCCCGGTGCTGACGATCATCCCGTACGCCGACGAGGACGAGGCCGTGGAGATCGCCAACGGCACCGTGTACGGCCTCACCTCCGGCGTCTTCGGCGAGCCAGAGCACGCCCTCGCCGTCGCCCGGCGGCTGCGGGCCGGGCAGGTCGACGTCAACGGCGGCCAGTGGAACCCGCTGGCGCCCTTCGGCGGCTACAAGCAGTCCGGCAACGGCCGTGAGTTCGGCAGCGCCGGCCTGGCGGAGTTCCTGGAGACCAAGGCCATCCAGCGCTGAGCGAGTCGGGGCCGGGAGGGACCGTTCCTCCCGGCCCGACCGTCGGTCGGGCCACGGCCCGACCGGAAGTGGCGCTGCGGGTCTCAGGCGGCGACGGCCTGCTCCGAGTACGCCCACAGGCGTTCGGCCGCCGCCGGGTCGAGGGCGTGCGGGGCGACACCCGCCTCGGCCGCCGCGGGATCCGGTGCCACCTCGGCCTCCTGGTTGTCCTCGAAGTACCGCCCGGTGACGCCCTCGACCAGGGGCGAGGCGGCCAGCAGCACCGAGGTCGAGGCGCCCTGCTCCGGCGTCTTGTAGTAGTCCAGCGGGACGCGGTTGCCGGCCTCGTCGAGTACCCCGAAGGCCCGCATCGTCTCGTCGTCCAGGTGCCGCTGAAGGTTGGTCAGGATGTAGCCGGGGTTGGCGGCGTTGGCGGTGATGCCCTGGTCCGCCCAGCGGTTGGCGATGCCGACGGTGAACAGCACCGTGGCGGTCTTCGACTGGCCGTACGCCGACCAGCGGTCGTACGGGCGCTGGGCGAAGTGCGGGTCGGCGAAGTCGAAGGGTGCCCGCAGGTGGGCACCCGAACTGACCACCACCACCCGGGCCGAACCGGCCGCGCGCAGGTTGTCGTACAGGCCGGTCACCAGCGCGAAGTGCCCCAGGTGGTTGGTGGCGAGCTGGGCCTCCCAGCCCTGCGCGCTCAGCTGCCGCTGCGGCACGGCCATCACCCCGGCGTTGCCCACGACGGCGTCGACCGGGCCCTGCCAGTCGGCCAGGAAGGCGGCCACCGAGGTCAGGTCGGACAGGTCGAGTCGGGCGGCGCGGGCCGAGCCCGGCGCGGCGGCGAGTTCTTCGACCAGTTCCGCGGCGGCAGCCGGCCGGCGTACCGCGATGGTCACCTCCGCACCGGCGCCGGCCAGTGCGCGCACCGTCTCGGTGCCGAGGCCGGAGGCGCCGCCGGTGACGATGACCCGGCGGCCGGTGAGGTCGACTCCGGCCAGCACCTCCGCGGCCGTGGTCCGGGGCCCGAACGGGGTGACCACCCGCGGTCGGGTGTTGGTGTTGGCATCCATGAGGCCACCGTAAGACAGCGGACCTGGACGTACTATTGCTTCCCGTCCGGGATTCTTTAGCAATCGTCCAATGGGGTGATGGTGGACCCGCTGCACGACGTGCTGACGCTGCTCGGCACCACCAGTCAGGTCTCCGCCAGTATGGTGGCGGGCGGCAGCTGGGCGCTCCGTTTCGACGCACCGGACGGGATCAAGTTCAACGCCGTCCGGCGCGGCACCTGCTTGCTGCGCCTCGGCGGCCGCCCCGAACCACTCCCACTCGCCGCGGGCGACTGCTTCCTGCTCACCCGTCCGCTGCCGTACCTGCTCCTCAGCGACCCGGCGGCGGTCGCGGTGCCGGCCCGGCCGATCTTCGAGGCGGCCACCGACGGCGTGGCGCGCACCGGAGTCGGCGACGACTTCGCCGCCGTCGGCGGCGCCTTCCACTTCGGTACGCGGGCCCGCGCGCTGCTGCTCGACGGCCTGCCGCCGGTGATCCACGTGCCCGCCGCCACCGCCGAGGCCACCGCCATCGGTTGGGCGATCGCCCAGATCGACACCGAGCTGCGGCACCAGCGGGCCGGTGCGGCGCTGGTCGCCGAGCACCTCGCCGCCATGATGCTCATCCAGGTCATCCGGCACCAGTTGGCACACGAACCGCAACTCACCTCCGGGTGGCTGGCCGGGCTGGCCGACCCGGTGGTCGCGGCGGCACTGCGCGAGATGCACCGGCAGCCGGCCCGGCCGTGGAGCGTGGCGGAACTGGCGCGCGCGGCCTCGGTCTCCCGGTCGACGCTGGCCGCCCGGTTCAAGGAGGTGGTCGGCAGTGGGCCGCTGGAGTACCTCACCCACTGGCGGGTCGAGCTGGCCGTCGACCGGCTCCGGCGTGGTGAGGAGACCCTGGCCGGCATCGCCCACGCCGTCGGCTACGGCTCCGAGAGCGCCCTGAGCGTCGCCGTGAAGCGGGTCACCGGCCAGTCCCCCCGCGCCCACCGCCGCCCGTAGCCCGGCTCCGGCCGGTCGAACTGTTCGGCCCCCGCATCCGTACTAGTGCGCGGGAGGTCCGAACGCCATGACCGTACGTCGAGGTGCCGTTGCCCTGCTGTTCGCCCTCGTCGCGGTGACGGCCGGCGCGCCGCCCGCCGCCGCGCACGGCGCACCGGCCTACCCGGTCAGTCGTACCCTCGGCTGCGCTCCGGACGGTCCGCACGTGGACACTCCGGCCTGCCGGGCGGCGGTCGCGGACGGCGCCGCGCTGCGCGAGTGGGACAACATCCGGGTCTTCGGGGTACAGGGCCGGGACCGGGAACGGATCCCCGACACCGAGCTGTGCAGCGGTGGGCTGTCGGCGTACCGGGGGCTGGACCTGCCACGGTCCGACTGGCCGGCGACCCCGTTGACGGCCGGTGTGGAGTTCCCGATCCGCTACCGGACCACGATCCCGCACAAGGGCACCTTCCGGCTCTACCTGACCCGGGACGGCTACTCGCCGACCCGGAAACTGACCTGGGCGGATCTGGACGTGCTGCCGTTCCTGCGGGCCACTGACCCGCCGGTACGCGACGGGGCGTACCAGATGTCGGCGCGGCTGCCGGCGGACCGTACCGGCCGGCACCTGATCTACACGATCTGGCGGAACTCCGACACCGCCGACACCTACTACTCCTGCTCCGACGTGGACATCCGACCGGCGGGGCAGGCCACTGACCAGGGTGCCCCGACGGCGGACGAGATCGACGCCCCGTCTCCCGACGCCCCGTCCCCCGACGTGCCGTCTCCCGACGTGCCGTCTCCCGACGTGCCGTCTCCCGACGTGCCGTCTCCCGACGTGCCGTCCCAAGGCGCTGCGGCGGGCGGTGCCGAGGTTGGCGGTGCCGAGGTGGCGGCGGCGGTACGGCCGAATGTCCCGGTGGCGGCGGTGACCTACCTGGACGGCCGGCGCTGGCCGCTGCTGGCCGGCGGTGCCCTGGCCGCGCTGCTGCTCCTGCTGCTCGGGATGCGTCTGCGCGGCTCCCGCAGCGGCCCCCCACCTGGCCGCCCCTGCACCGTCCGCAACCACCGCGCCAACCCCCGCACCTGGTAACCCACCCACCCCGCGCCACCCCGCGCGGGCGCGGGCGTGGGCGTGGGCGTGGGGGGAGCGGGGGTGGGGGAGTGGAGAGTGGTGAGGTTGCGGGGTGTGGGCGGGTACCGTCAGGGGTTATGCGCCACGTGCAGCTCGACACCGCGAAGCCCCTGTCCAGGATCGGGCTCGGCACCTGGCAGTTCGGCTCGCGGGAGTGGGGCTACGGCCCGGACTACGAGCGGTTGGCGGGGGACATCGTCCGCCGCGCCGTCGAGTTGGGCGTCACCGTCTTCGACACCGCCGAACTGTATGGCTTCGGCCGCAGTGAACGGATCCTCGGTGCGGCGCTGGCCGGCGACCGGGACAAGGTGAACGTAGCCACCAAGATCTTCCCGGTGTTGCCGGTCGCGTCCGTGGTGCAGCAGCGGGCGGTCGCCTCGGCGGCCCGGCTCGGCGTCACCGGCATCGACCTGTACCAGGTGCACCAGCCCAACCCGGTGGTCGGTGACCAGGCCACCATGCGCGGCATGCGGGCGTTGCAGGACGTCGGCCTGGTCGACGAGGTCGGGGTGAGCAACTACAGCCTGCGTCGCTGGCAGGTCGCCGAGGCCGCGCTGGGTCGCCGGGTGCTGAGCAACCAGGTCCGGTACAGCATGCTCGACCGCCGGCCGGAAGAGGATCTGCTTCCGTACGCGGAGCAGGCCGGTCGGCTGGTCATCGCGTACAGCCCGCTGGCCCAGGGGTTCCTCTCCGGCCGGTACGACGTGCACCACCCGCCGGTCGGGGCGGTGCGTCGGGCCAACCCGTACTTCCTGCCGGAGAACCTGGCCCGGGGCACGGCCCTGATCGAGACGCTGCGCCAGGTGGCCGCCGCACACGATGCCACGCCGAGCCAGATCGCGCTGGCGTACGTGCTGCGTCACCCGAACGTGGTGGCCATTCCCGGCGCGTCCACGGTGGAGCAGTTGGAGCGCAACGTCGCCGCCGCCGAGATCGACCTCACCGAGGACGAGTACGCCGCCCTGGTCAACGCGGCGCGGGCGTTCCGCCCGGTCACCGGCCTCGCCGCCGTACCGCGAATGGTGAAGTCCCGACTGCGGCAGTGAGCGGGGACGCCGGCCGTCGAGGTCACGGAAGGTCGCGGGCGTAGCAGACGGAGAGAGCTTCGCCCCGGTACGGGCCGAAGTTCGCGATCCGCCGGTAGCCCTCGCGTTCGTAGAAGCGCATCGCGTCGGGCTGGGCGGTGCCGGTCTCCAGCAGCAGGGTGCGTACGCCGGTGTCGCGGGCGGCCTCTTCCAGGGCGCGCAGGATGGCGGTCGCCACGCCGGTTCCCCGGGCGGTCGGGGTGACGTACATCCGTTTGATCTCCGCGGTGCCGGGGGTGAGGTGCCGGAGCCCGCCGCAGCCCACGGCGGTGCCGGCGGGGTCGCGGGCGACCAGGAAGACGGTCACGCTCTCGGCGGTGGGTGGCGCGCCCGGCTCGTGGTCGTCGGAGCCGTAGCGGGCGTCGAGTTCGGCGCGCTGTGCGTCGCGTAGTCGGGTGCCGTCGCTGGACCCCCACGGTTCGTGCTCGATGCTGATCATCGCGCGGTCCTCCGGTTTCCGTAACAAGCGTTACCGTAACGTACGCTACGGTATCGGTCGAGGGACGGAGGACCGGCATGGCCAGACGCCGCGACGTGGCCGACCAGCAGCGGCGCCTGTCGGCGGCGACCTGGTCGGTGCTGGCCGAGCGCGGCCTACCCGGTCTCACCCTGCGCGCGGTCGCCGAGCGGGCGGGCTGCACCACCGGCATGGTGTTGCACGCCTTCGCCGACAAGCAGGCGCTGCTGGTGCATGCCCGCGAGTTGCTGCACCGCCGCACCGGCGAGCGGGCCGACGCCGCGCAGGCCGCGGCCGCGACGCCCACCGCCGCGCTGCGCGCCCTGCTGTTGCAGGCCGCCTCCCCGACCGAGGAGAAGCGGGAGGAGGCCCGGGTGTGGGTCGGCTTCCTCGCCGCCGCGCTGGCCGACCCGGTCCTGGCCGACCTGCACCGGTCCTACAACCGCCGGTTCGTCGACCGGGTCGCCACCCTGGTCGCGGCGGTCCGCCCGGACTGGTCGCCGGCCGACCGCGCCACCACCGCGACCAGCCTGGTCGCCCTCGTCGAAGGGCTCAACGCCCTGGCCGCCGTCGACGCCGCCGTCTACTCCGACCACGCCCAGCGGGCCGCCCTCGACGGCGCGCTGGCCCGCCTCGAACCGCCCGAGCCGGCGGCGAACGCCTGATCGGCGACACAGTGTCGGGGTGCGGACCGCAACGGTGTCGGGGTGAGGACTCGGGCGAGCGACGTTGCCGCGCCTGGGGTTGAGCTAGCGTTGGTCCGGTGACTGACTCCCCGGTAACCCCGGTCCCACCGGCTGAGCTGCCCGGCAGGCCGGGTGCGCTGCGCGCCCCGGCTGAGCTGCCCGGCGCGGCGGGTGCGCTGCGCGCCCCGGCTGGACTGCCCGGCACGCTCGGGGCGCTGCGCGCGGCCGGCCACCGGTACCGCACCGTCAAACAGGAACTGCGTGACAACCTGCTGGCCCGGATGCGCGGCGGCGAGCCCCGCTTCGCCGGCATCGTCGGGTACGACGACACCGTGCTGCCCGAGGTGGAACGGGCCCTGCTCGCCGGGCACGACATGGTGCTGCTCGGCGAGCGCGGCCAGGGCAAGACCCGGCTCATCCGGTCACTGGTGACGTTGCTGGACGAGTGGACGCCGGTGATCGCCGGATCGGTGCTGAACGAGCACCCGCTGCACCCGGTCACCCCGGCGTCGCGGGCCCTGCTCGCCGAGGCCGGCGACGACCTTCCGATCGGCTGGCTGCACCGCTCGATGCGCTACGGCGAGAAGCTCGCCACCCCGGACACCAGCGTCGGCGACCTGATCGGTGACGTCGACCCGATCCGGCTGGCCCAGGGCCGCACGCTCGGCGACCCCGAGACGATCCACTTCGGGTTGGTGCCGCGTACCAACCGGGGCATCTTCGCGGTCAACGAACTGCCAGACCTGGCCGAACGGATCCAGGTGGCGCTGCTCAACGTGCTGGAGGAACGGGACATCCAGGTCCGCGGCTACCAGCTGCGGCTGCCGCTGGACCTGCTCCTGGTGGCCAGCGCCAACCCGGAGGACTACACCAACCGGGGCCGGATCATCACCCCGCTCAAGGACCGGTTCGGTGCCGAGATCCGTACCCACTATCCGACCGAGCTGGAGTTGGAGCTGGCGCTGATCCGGCAGGAGGCCGACCTGGTCGCCGAGGTGCCGGAGCACGTCCTGGAGGTGCTGGCCCGGTTCGCCCGCGCGGTGCGGGAGTCACCGTCGGTGGACCCCCGCTCCGGGGTCTCCGCCCGGTTCGCCATCGCCGCGGCGGAGACGGTCGCCGCCGCCGCACTGCGCCGCGCCGGCCTCACCGCCGCCGAACGGTCACCGCGTCCCGGGTCGGCCGACCCGGCCGACGCGCCCGCGGAGTCCCACCCCGTCCCCGTGGCGCGGGTGGGTGACGCGGTGCCGGTGACGTCGACGCTGCGCGGCAAGGTGGAGTTCGAGAGCGGCGAGGAGGGCCGGGAGGTCGAGATCCTCGGTCACCTGCTGCGTACCGCCACCGCCGAGACGTTCCGGGCCCGGTTGGCGGGGCTGGACCTCTCCGGCTTCACCGCCCTGGTCGAGCAGGGCCGGGCGATCGAGACCGGCGAGCTGGTGCCGTCGGCCGAGCTGCTGCGCCAGGTGGGCACCGTGCCCGGGCTGGCCAAGGTGCTCGACCGGCTCGGCATCGGTGACGCGCCGACACCCGGGCAGGCCGCCGCGGCCGTCGAGTTCGTGCTGGAGGGGCTGCACCTGAGCCGCCGGCTCGGCAAGGAGGTCACCGACTCGGGGCGCACCCGCTACGCCGGTCGGGACTGAGCATGGCCGGCAACCGGTTCCGGTACGGCCAGTGGCGCGGCGGCCCCGACCCGCTGGCCCCGCCGTACGACGTGCAGGCCGCGGTGGACCAGGTCGGTCAGGAGGTGCTGGCCGGTGGCAGCCTGCGCCAGGCGCTGCGGGATCTGCTGCGCCGGGGGCCGCAGGGGCGCGGCGGGCTGGACGAGCTGACCGCCCGGGCCCGCCGGCTGCGGCGGGAGGCGCTGCGCCGCGGCGACGCCGACGGCGCGGTGACCCGGGCCCGGGCCCTGCTGGACCAGGCCCTCGCCGCCGAGCGGGACGAGTTGGCCGGCCGCCAGGACGGGGCGGCCCGGTTCGCCGAGACCACGCTGGACAACCTGCCCCGCGCCACCGCGCAGGCGGTCCGGGAGCTGTCCGGCTACCAGTGGGCCAGCGACGAGGCCCGGCAGAACTACCAGCGGATCCTCGACGGTCTCCGCGAGGAGGTGCTCGGTCAACGCTTCGCCGGGCTGCGCTCCTCCGCCCAACTGGCCGCCGACCCGGCGGTGCAGGAGCGGCTCGCCGAGCTGATGCGGGACCTCAACGCCCTGCTCGCCCGGCACGCCCGCGCCGAGGACACCACCGACGCGTTCGCCGAGTTCATGCGCCGGCACGGCGAGTTCTTCCCGGACCGGCCGGCCGACGTCGACGAGCTGATCGACCTGCTGGCCCGGCGGGCCGCCGCCGGGCAGCGGCTGATGAACTCGCTGTCGGAGCGGCAGCGTACGGAACTGGCCGAACTGATGAGCCAGTCGCTCGGCGACCGGCTCGCCGGTGAGCTGAGCGCCCTGGAACAGAACCTCCGGACGCTGCGTCCCGAGCTGCGTTGGGGTCGGGGTGAGCGGATGCAGGGCGGTCGGCCGCTGGGCTACGGGGACGCGACCGGCGCGCTCGACGAGGTGGCCGAGCTGGACGACCTGCTCGACCAGTTGGGCCAGGCACATCCCGGCGCCACCCTGGACGACATCGATGTCGAGGCGGTCGCCCGGACGCTGGGCCGCGACGCCGCGGACGACGTACGCCGGCTGCGGGAGCTGGAACGGGAACTGCGCCGGCAGGGCTGGGTGACGCGCGACGCCGCGGGGCTGACGCTGAGCCCGAAGGCGTTGCGCCGGCTCGGAGGGACCGCGCTGCGCCGGGTCTTCGCCGAGCTGACCGCCGGCCCGCGCGGGCAGCACGACCTGCGTACGGCCGGAGCGGCCGGCGAGGTCAGCGGCGCGTCTCGGCCCTGGGAGTACGGCGACGAACAGCCCATCGACGTGGTGCGTACGCTGACCCGGGCGATTCGTCGGGCCGGGCCGACGGTGCCGGTGCAGCTCGCCGTGGCGGACTTCGAGGTGGTCGAGACGGAGCGTCGGGCATCAGCGGCGGTGGCCCTCTGCGTGGACCTGTCGTACTCGATGATCTCGCAGGGCCGGTGGGGGCCGATGAAGCAGACCGCGCTGGCCCTGGCGCACCTGATGGCGACCCGGTTCCCGCAGGACGCGTTGCAGATCATCGGATTCGGCCGGACGGCGGCGACGCTGACCCAGCAGGAGTTGGCCGCGGTGGAGCCGGACCTGGCCCAGGGCACCAACCTGGAGCACGCGTTGCGGCTGGCCGGGCGGCATCTGCGCCGGCATCCGGACGCCGAGCCGGTGGTGCTGGTGGTGACCGACGGGGAACCCACCGCCCACCTCGACCCGGCGGACGGAGAGGCGGTGTTCAGCTGGCCGTCACTGCCGGAGACGATCGAGGCGACGATCCGCGAGGTGGATCGGCTCGGCCGGTACGGGGCGACGCCGAACCTGTTCATGCTCGGTGACGAGCCCGGGTTGCGCCGGTTCGTGGAGGCGGTGGCCCGGCGCAGCGGCGGTCGGGTCTTCACCCCGGACACCGAGGATCTCGGCGAGTACGTGGTCAGCGACTACCTGCGGGCCCGTCGCGGTCGGCGCTGAGGCCCGTCGTCCGGCGCCGTCATCGGTCGGCCGAGACGGTCGACCAGCGGGACAGGTCGTCAACGGGGTGCCGTTCCCTTGAAGGTGCGGCGGTAGGCGGACGGCGCGACGCCGATGCGCAGGTGCAGTTGCTGGCGTAGGGCGGCGGTGGTGCCGAAGCCGCTGCGGCGGGCGATCTGGTCGACGCTCAGCTCGGTGCTCTCCAGCAGCAGCCGGGCGTGGTCGGTGCGTTCGTTCAGCAGCCACTGGGTCGGGCTGAGTCCGGTCTCGGCCCGGAACCGCCGGGTGAACGTACGGACGCTCATCCGGGACCGCTCGGCCAGGTCGCGCAGGGTGACCGGTTCGTGCAGCCGGCCACGGGCCCACTCCCGTGCGCCGGCGGTGCTGCTGTCCGGGGCCGGCGGCACCGGGCGTTCGATGTACTGCGCCTGGCCGCCGTCGCGCCAGGGCGGCATCACGCAGCTGCGGGCCGTCCGGTTGGCGACCTCGCTGCCGTGGTCGGTGCGGACCACGTGCAGGCACAGGTCGATTCCGGCGGCCACCCCGGCGGAGGTGAGTACCCGGTCGTCGGCGACGAAGAGCACCGTCGCATCGAGGTCGACGCGGGGATGCAGCCGACGGAACCGGTCGGCGTGCGCCCAGTGGGTGGTGGCCCGACGGCCGTCGAGCAGCCCGGCGGCGGCCAGTACGAACGCCCCGGTGCAGATCGACATGATCCGCGCACCCCGGTCGTAGGCGACGCGTAGCGCCTCGGTCACCTCCGGTTCGACCACCCCATGGCGCTCGGTGGCGTCTCCCTGCACGCCGGGCACGATCACCGTGTCGGCCCGTTCGACCAGCTCCAACCCGTGGTCGGGCAGCACCTGGAAGCCGGCGGTGCTGCGTACCGCCCGCCCGCCCGCGCTGCACGTGTCGACGGTGTAGAGCCGCTGGGCGTCGGCGTCCCGCGCGGCACCGAAGACCTGGGACGGGGTGCCGAGGTCGAGGCCGACGACATGGTCCGTGGCGAGCACGGCGATGCGGTGCGGAGTCATGGCCCGATTATTGCGCACCATGGCCTTCCGGCCACTCGTCCGGGTCTGCCCGGACTCCGCAGACTCTTCTGGTGAGTCGACCCTTCCGCCTGCATCCGGCCTGGATCGTCGCCGCCGTCGCGTTCGTCGCGCTGGTCGGCGCCGCTGGTTTCCGGGCCACCCCGTCGGTGCTGCTGTACCCGCTGCACGCCGAGTTCCGCTGGCCGCTGGCCACCATATCCGCGGCCGTCTCGGTGAACCTGCTGCTGTACGGGCTGACCGCGCCGTTCGCGGCGGCGCTGATGGACCGCTTCGGCATCCGCCGGGTGGTGGCCGCCGCGCTGGCGCTGGTCGCCGCCGGCAGCGGCTTGACCGTCTTCATGACCGCGAGCTGGCAGCTCATCCTGTGCTGGGGGGTGCTGGTCGGGCTCGGCACCGGCTCGATGGCCCTGGCCTTCGTGGCCACGGTGACCGGCCGCTGGTTCGTGCACCGCCGGGGCCTGGTCACCGGTGTACTCACCGCCGGTTCGGCCGCCGGTCAACTGGTCTTCCTGCCGCTGCTGGCCACGCTGGTCGGCCGGTACGGCTGGCGGGCGGCGGCACTGGTCGTCGCGGGGTCGGCGCTGCTGGTCGTACCGCTGGTGCTGCGGCTGCTGCGCGAGCACCCGGCGGATCTCGGGCTGCCCCCGTACGGGGCGAGCGAGATCGTCGAGCCGTCGCGCCCGGCCGGGGGCGCCGCCACCCGGGCGCTACGGGCGCTGGCGCAGGCGGCCCGGACCCGGCCGTTCTGGCTGCTGGCGGCGGGCTTCGCGATCTGCGGGGCGACCACCAACGGGCTGGTCGGTACGCACTTCATCCCGGCCGCGCACGACCACGGCATGCCGCAGACCACCGCCGCCAGCCTGCTCGCCCTGGTCGGCCTCTTCGACATCGTCGGCACGATCGCCTCCGGTTGGCTGACCGACCGGTACGACCCCCGGCTGCTGCTCGGCGCGTACTACGCGCTGCGTGGCGGGTCGCTGCTGCTCCTGCCCGGCCTGTTCGCGGCCACCACCGAGCCGAGCATGCTGGTCTTCGTCATCTTCTACGGACTGGACTGGGTGGCCACCGTGCCGCCGACCGTGGCGCTGTGCCGGGAGTACTTCGGCACCTCCGGCGCGGTGGTCTTCGGCTGGGTGTTTGCCGCCCACCAGTTCGGCGCGGCGGTCGCGGCGACCGGGGCCGGTCTCGTCCGAGACCAGCTCGGCACCTACCACCTGGCCTGGTACGTGGCCGGGATGCTGTCGGTGGGCGCGGCAGTGCTGTCGTTGCTGCTGTTGCGTCGACGCGGTGCCGCCGTCGCCGAGCCGGTCGCCGCCGCCCCGAAGGCGTGGAGCTACCGCGACTGATCCTCGCGCCGCTCCCGGTCGGCGTCGCGGATGCCGTGGTGCACCGCCCGCCGGACGACGGCGTAGAGGACCAGCACTGCCAGCCCGTACATGAACAGCATGATCAATCCGCCGAAGAGCGCATCCATCGGTAGACCGTAGCGGCGGACCGGCCGGTCGCGCTGTCCCGGTACTACCGCAGGGTCCAGCGCTGAGCCGGGTTGCCGTCGCAGGGCGCCTGGACGATCTCGGTGCCGGGGTCGGCGCCACCGTCGCGGGCCTGCGCGCACTTGCCGCTGTGCCCGGCGACGAGCAGGGTGGTGCCGTCGCCGACCGGCTGCAGCCGCCACTGTTGGTTGGCCTCGCCGTGGCAGCCGTACTGCAACGTCCGGGCCCCGTCGTCGCCGCTGCCGCCCTCGACGTCCAGGCACAGGTTGTGCGCGGCGTTGGTCAGCGTGACGGTGTCCGCGCCGAACTGGGCGATCACCCACTGCTGCGCCGGCCCGTCGGCACAGTCGGCCAGTACCGCCAGGGCCCGCTCGCCGTCGCCGTCGAGGCCGAGGCAGCGGCCGGAACCCGCGCCCTGGAAGACCCGGGGGCCGGCGGGCGGTTCGGCGCTGGGGCTGGGCTCGGGCGCCGCCGTGGTGGGTGCCGGCTCGTCCTCGATCGGGGTCGGCGCCGCCGCTGTCGAGCTGGCCCCGGCCGCCGTCGGTGCCGGCGCCGGGTCGCCGCCGCCGAGCAGGCCGGTGGCGAACCCCACCCCGACCAGTACGCCGGCCAGCCCGACCGCCAGCGCCACCAGCAGTACCGGGTCACGGGGCAGCCCGGTGCGGCGGCGGGTGCCGTAGACGGTGCCCGATCCATCGGTTTCCGGCATGCGGGCATCCTGACCGACGGCGGGCCGGCACGCCATTCCGGGTGCGAAACGTCTCCCGTGGACATCCCACTCGTGTCACCCCGGGCGCGTAAAGTGAGCCCATGCGCGCTCTGCGTGATCATGACCTGGCGGTGGCCCAGCTGCGACGGTCCTATGCCGCGGTGCCACCCGATCAGCCGATCCGGCTGGCCAAGCGCACCTCCAACCTGTTCCGCCCGCGCAACGCCCCCCGCAGCGTCGGCCTCGACGTCAGCGGTCTCGGCGGGGTGCTGGGCGTGGACCCGACCACCCGCACCGCCGAGGTGCAGGGCATGTGCACGTACGAGCGGCTGGTCGACGCGACCCTCGCCCACGGCCTGATGCCGCTGGTGGTGCCGCAGCTGCGCACCATCACGCTCGGCGGGGCGGTGACCGGTCTCGGCATCGAGTCGACCTCGTTCCGCAACGGTCTGCCGCACGAGTCGGTGACCGAGCTGGACGTGCTCACCGGCGCCGGTGAGGTGGTCACCGCCCGCCCCGAGGGTGAGCACGCCGACCTGTTCGCCGGGTTCCCCAACTCGCTGGGCAGTCTCGGCTACGCCACCCGGCTGCGCATCGAGCTGCAACCGGTCCGCCGGTACGTGGCACTGCGCAACGTGCGGTTCACCGACCTGACCGAGCTGACCGCCGCGATCGGCCGGATCACCGTCAGCCGTAGCTGGGACGGCGAGCCGGTCGACGTGATGGACGGGGTGATGTTCAGCCCCGGCGAGGCGTACCTGGTGCTCGGCAGCTTCACCGACGACGTGCCGGCGGCCTCCGACTACACCGGGCAGGGCATCTACTACCGCTCGTTGCGCCGCCGCCGGCACGACGCGCTGACCGCGTACGACTACCTGTGGCGCTGGGACACCGACTGGTTCTGGTGCTCGGCGGCGTTCGGGGTACAGCATCCGGTGGTGCGGCGGTTGTGGCCGGCGCGGTGGCGGCGCAGCGACGTCTACCACCGCATCGTGCGGCTGGAGCACCGACACCAGGTGGCCGCCCGGATCGACCGCTGGCGCGGCCAGCCGGCCCGGGAGCGGGTCGTGCAGGACGTGGAGATCCCGCTGGAGCGGACGGCGGACTTCCTGCGCTGGTTCGCCCGGCGGGTGGGGATGACGCCGGTGTGGTTGTGCCCGTTGCGGCTGCGCGAGCCGGCGGGCAGCGGATCGGCCCGGTCCTGGCCGCTGTACCCACTACGGCCGGGGCAGGACTACGTCAACATCGGGTTCTGGGGGAGCGTGCCGATCGCCGAGGGCGCCGCCGACGGCGACGTCAACCGGGAGATCGAGCGCGCGGTGTCGGAGGCGGGTGGGCACAAGTCGCTCTACTCCGACGCGTACTACGACCGGGATTCGTTCGACCGGCTCTACGGCGGCGACACGTGGCGTGCCGTACGGGACCGGTACGACCCGGAACATCGGCTCACCGGACTGTACGAGAAGGCGGTAGCACGCGCATGAGCCTGACCGACCGAGACCAGGGAGCGGCCGGCGCTCCCGCCACGCCACCTCCGGGATCCGGACGGCGTGGACCCACCGTGGCGGACGTCGTCCGGGCGGTGACCAACGGCCCACTACCGATCCGGGTCACCGGCTACGACGGCAGCGCCATCGGCCCGACCGACGCCGGGATCACCCTGGCGATCCGTTCCGAACGAGGGCTGTCGTACCTGCTCACCGCCCCGGGTGACCTGGGCATGGCGCGCGCGTACGTCAGCGGTGACCTGGCCCTGGAGGGGGTCCACCCGGGTGACCCGTACGAGGCGCTGCGGGTGCTCAAGGACGAGCTGCGGGTCCGCCCACCGGCGTTGGCCGAGGGGCTGGCGCTGGCGCGCGGGCTGGGCTGGGAGCGGCTGCTCCCGCCGCCGGCCCCACCGCAGGAGGCGTTGCCGCGCTGGAAGCGGATGATGGGCGGCCTGCGGCACTCCCGGATCCGCGACAGCAGCGCCATCTCGCACCACTACGACGTGTCGAACGCCTTCTACGAGAAGGTGCTCGGCCCGTCGATGACGTACACCTGCGCGGTGTTCCGCGGTACCGACGACTCGCTGGAGCAGGCCCAGGCGACCAAGTACGACCTGGTCGCCGGCAAGTTGGCGCTGCGGCAGGGGATGCGGTTGCTGGACGTGGGCTGTGGCTGGGGCGGCATGGTCCGGCACGCCGCCCGCGAGTACGGCGTGAAGGCGCTCGGGGTGACCCTGTCCCGGGCGCAGGCGCAGTGGGCGCAGGCGGCGATCGAGCGCGAGGGGCTGACCGGGCTGGCCGAGGTGCGGCACCTGGACTACCGCGACGCGCCGTGGGAGCAGTTCGACGCGGTCTCCTCGATCGGCCTGACCGAGCACATCGGGGTCCGCAACTATCCGGGCTACTTCGGCTTCCTCCGCGATCGGCTGCGCCCGCAGGGGCGGCTGCTGAACCACTGCATCACCCGGGCGGACAACCGGGCGCCGCACCGCTCCGGCGCGTTCATCGACCGGTACGTCTTCCCGGACGGCGAGTTGGCCGGTCCGGGCCGGGTGATCAGCGAGATCCACGACGCCGGGCTGGAGGTGCACCACGAGGAGAACCTGCGCCAGCACTACGCACTGACCCTCGCCGCCTGGTGCCGCAACCTGGTGGAGCACTGGGACTTCTGCGTCTCGGAGGTGGGCACCGGCACGGCCCGGGTGTGGGGGCTCTACATGGCCGGGTCGCGGCTGGCCTTCGAACGCAACGGCATCCAGCTGCACCAGGTGCTGGCGACCCGTAACGCTCCGGATGCGGCCAGCGGCTATCCGTTGCGCCCGGACTGGCTGCCCTGACCCGCTGATCCACTGATCGTCGAAGGCCGCGCCGGCCCGATCGGCGCGGCCTTCGACGATTGCCATTGACAAAATCTTCTTGTACGTACTTCGACTTCAACGACGTGGTCAACGGCACCAGCATCCGGGGGGTGCTCCAGACCTACTGGTCGTTGGCGATCGCCAACCTGGAAGCCCACCTGGCCGTCCGGGGTGGCCAGCTGGGAGCTGGCCGAGTCCGGCGGGAAGACCCGGCTCACCTTCGTGCAGAGCGGCTTCGACGAGCAGAACCCGCCGTACGCGGCCTGGTCCGGAGGGGTCGCCGGACTGGCCGAACTCCGCCGCTTCCACGAGGTGCTGGACTGGCAGCCGATCTGGCTACCCGCCGAGATGAACATCCCCACCTGACCCGCGCCCGTCCTCCCGTCCCGCCCTGCGCGGCTCACCCGCCGCGCCCCGCGTTTCGGCCCTCCTCGGCGGTGGCGATGGCGGGCGGTGGTGGCGATGGCGGGCGGGTGGTGGCCCGCCGCGCCCCTGCAAGATCATGCTCGATCCGGGATCGAGTGGTCTCCGGTTGCTGAGGAAGCCACTCGAACCCGGATCGAGGGCCTACGCACCCGCGGGAACACTGTTCGAGACAGGGCATTGGGTGCGGGGCGGCGGGGACGCGCGTGGCGGGGTGGTGATCCGGGTGGCCGGCGCGGCTATCGTGGCGTGTCGTGAC
The DNA here is from genome assembly GCF_003583405.1 of Micromonospora radicis. Lineage (GTDB taxonomy): Bacteria > Actinomycetota > Actinomycetes > Mycobacteriales > Micromonosporaceae > Micromonospora > Micromonospora radicis. The sequence continues at coordinate 26,642 of NZ_QXEC01000022.1, read as the reverse complement.
GAGCAGCGAGCAGCGACTTGCCGAGATCCGGGGCGGACTGCCGCCGCGCCGGCACAACGCGCGCACCATCGCGGCGCTGACCGGTAACCCGGGCTGTACCCGTCGGGCGATCCTGGACGGCGCCGGGGTGGACAAGCCGTCGCTGGCCGAGCGGATCGGTTTCCCCGCCCGCTTCGGGCAGTCCCGGTTCGCCATCACCCGCGGCAACGCCTTCGAGGCACAGGTGAAGGCGGACGGTGGCGTCGAGCTGCTCCGGCTCGTGGCCGAGCGCCTCGGCGTACCAGTCCCGGCGGCGGCGAGCTGGACGGACCTGGGCGCCGGCGACGAGATCGCCGGCCGGGAGGAGCGCTCCGCCGCCCTCCTGACTGCGGCCCTGCCCACCGCCACCACCACCGCCCACGGCGCCACCACCGCCCACGGCGCCACCACCACCGCCCACGGCGCCACCACCACCGCCCACGGCGCCACCACCGCCCACGGCGCCACCACCACCGCCCACGACGCCACCACCACCGCCCACGGCGCCACCACCACCGCCGCCCACGGCGCCACGGCCACGGCCACGGCCGACGACGGGACCGCACCCGGCGGTCGGCCGGGCGGGTTGCCGGACTCTTCGGCGGCGCTGTTCGACCACCCGCTGCTCGGGCTCGACGTCGCCGGCCGGCGGGTGTACCTGGAACCGGACCTGGTGGCCGCCCGGCTGGGCGGGCGGTTCCACGTGGTCGAGGTGAAGTCGTTCCCGGTGATCGACGGGCAGGCCGACCCGGCCAAGCTGGCCGCGGCGGCCGTCCAGTCGGCCGTGTACGTGCTGGCCCTGCGGGAGCTGCTCGCCGCGCGGGGACTTGATCCGCAACTGGTGTCGCCCGAGGTGGTGCTGGTCTGCCCGCGGGACTTCACCAACCAGCCGGTGGCGCATCTGCTCGACGTCCGCAAGCAACTGCTGGTGGTGCGCCGGCAGTTGGACCGGATGGACCGGCTCGACGCGCTGCTGGCCGCCGTACCGGCGGACTTCACCGCCGATCCGGCGGCCGACCCGCAGACGCTGGTCGGGGCGTTGTCCCAGGTGCCGGCCCGCTACGCCCCGGACTGCCTGGCCAGCTGCGAGCTGGCGTACTTCTGCCGGCACGAGTCGGGCGGGCGGACCAGCGCGCTCGGCCGCCCGGTCCGCGAGGCGCTCGGTGGTGTCGACAGCGTGGCCGAGGTGCTCGCGTTGGCCGCCGGGGAACCCGCCGCCGACCCACGACACGACGAGGCCGCCGTGCTGCTGCGGACCGCCGCCCGGCTGCGCGCCGACGCCCTCGGCGCATCGGCGTGAGTACGTTGCGGGCGTTGGCGGCGGCGCAGGCGGTGGCGGCCGGGGTGGCCCAACCGGTGGCCACCGTCCGGCATCTGCACCTGTCGCGGCGGCCGCTGGTGCTGGTGCCGCTGACGCTGGCCGGCGAGGCGAACGCGCCGTTGGCGGCGCTGGTCGGCGCGGCGCCGGGCGAGGCCCGGCTGCTGGTCGTGCCGCAGCCGCGTAACCGGGAGCACCGGCTCGCGTTCGCCGCCGAGCTGGCCGCGACCGTGCTGCCGTACGTGGACGCGCACCGGGGCGCCAACGAGGCGGTCTCCGTCGACCGGGGACGGGACGTGCGGTACCGCTATCTCGACGCGCCGCAGCTGCTGGTGCCGAACCCGGCGGGGGTGACGTTCCTGCGGCTGTTGGGCCGGTCCACCCGGTTCCGGCGGGTCGACGGTGACCATCCGGTGCCGCCGCAGGTGCCGCTGCTGGGTCGCTGGTTGACCTTCTTCGCCGAGCGGGCCGAGCACCCCGGCTCGTCGGCGTTGGTGGCGCTGACGCAGGCGTTGAGCCTGCACTGGGCGACCGGGCAGAGTGCGGTCGAGGACCTGCACCTGCCGGCGCTGCTCGGCTGGATCGCGCCGCCGGCCGGACTGACCGGCGCGCAGGCGGCGGCCCGGGCCGAGGATCCGGCGCGGTGTCCGCCCGCCGGCCCGGCCACCGATCCCGGCTTCGACAACGACCGACTCGCCCCGGCGATGTCGGCGTACGCCGACGCGGACCCCGACTCGGAGGCCCGCGCGCAGGCGTACGCGCAGCTGGCGGCGTTGCTGCGCGAGCAGTTGACGCCCACCTGGGAGCTGATGTGGCGCGGGGTGGGGTTGTTGCGGGCGTTGCCGCCCGGCGCCCGGGTGGCGGGCCGGTGGGACGGCGACCGGGACGCCTTCACCGGGTACGCCGAGCACGTCGACGCCGACGGGATGCCGCAGCCCCGCCGGGACGGTGCGGTGGCGGCGGCGGCCCGGCTGCACCGCCTGGAACGGGCCGCGCAGTCGTACGCGGTGCAGCGTGCGTACGACGACCCGCTGGTGATGGCGGAGTACCGGCTCACCGGTGAGGCGTTCGTCGGCGAGGTGGTGCTGGCCGACCCGACGCGGGTCGACGACACCGGCCGGCGGCCGGTGCTGCGTCCACGGATCCAGCTGGTCACCACCGATCCGGTGCTGCTGACGGTCGGGGCGGGACTGTCCAGCCCGGCCCGACCGGCGCAGAAGGCCCGGGTGGTGTTCGTGACCCCGGCCGCCGACGGCAAGACCGAGGTGGTGCTGGAACTCTCCGGCGGGATGGGCCGGGGACTGACCGCCAGTCCGGGCAGCGTGCCCGAGGTGGGGGAGCGGCTCTGCTACACCACGCTCAGCGACGCGTACCTGCCGAGCGGGTCGTTTCCGGCGGTGGAGCAGACGCCGTGGACGCACGGCGGGCCGCCGACCACCGGCGAGGAAGTGGCGTAGACGGCCGGTAGCGACCCGGTCGCGTCGAGTGCGCCCGCCCCCGTCGTCGCCGTCGTCGGCGCGCTGCTGACGAGGGCTCGGGAACGGAAGATCCGTTGGGATGTGGACTCGAACCGGGTGGATCTGGCGAAGTGGTCGTAACCGTGGCTAGGCTTTCCGGGTTTGCCAGGGCCGGTCCTCGCGGTCAAGGGTGCGCGAACGAGAGAGATCCGGAGCGATCGCTGTGTCCCGAGCGGACGTCGAGCAGGCCGCCGCCCGGTCGTCCGGGCAGGCCCGGGCCGGTCGGCTGGGTCTGTTCGTCGCCGGCACCGTCGTCGCCGTCGAAACCGTCTGGCTGGCCCTCGATCTGCCGGCCGGGCCGCTGGTCAGCGACCTCGGCGCGATCACCGTGGCGGGTTGGGCGGCGGTGGCCTGCGTCGGTGCCGCCCGCCGCCACACGGCGTCGCTACGCCGGTTCTGGCTGCTGCTCGCGGCCACCATGGTGTTCTCGCTGGCCGGTCGGGCACTGTGGACGGGGGAGCGACTGTTCGGCCAGGAGCTGCCGCACACCCTGCCGATCGGGCTGATCTTCACGGCCAGCCTGTGCACCGGCACCGGCGCGCTGCTGTGTTCGGTCACCGCGCCGCGTACCCGTCTGGGGCAGGCCCGGACCCTGCTCGACGGGGTCATCGTCGGGTTGGCGCTGATCCCGATCGGCTGGTTGCTGTTGTTCCGCAACGTCGCCCTGGCGGATCTGCACGAGCCCCTGCGCTACGCCGGGTTGCTCTACCCGATGTTCGACCTGATGCAGCTGACCATCCTCGTCGCGGTGATCGGGCCGGCCCGACCGGTGTGGCGACCGATGGCGATGCTCGGGGTGAGCCTGAGCATCCGGGCAGTCGCCGACGCGACCTACGTGTCGCTGGTCGCCGCCGGCAGCTACCAGCCGGGCACCCTGGTCGACGTGCTCTGGCCGCTGAGTTACCTGCTGATCGGCGTGGCGGCCCGGCCCTCCCCGCCGCCGTACTACCAGGGTGCCGACGAAGCGGGCGAGTCACCGCTGCCGCCCCGCTGGCGGGTGGCGTTGCCGTACCTGCCGGTCGGCGGGGCCGTCGTGGCGGTGCTGCTGGCCCGCGACCCCACCGGGCACACCCCGCTGCCGATCTTCCTGGCCCTGGTGGCGCTGCTCGCGGCGTTGGCGTTGCGGCAGGGCCTGGCCGCCAACGAGAACCTGCGGCTGGTCGCCCGGCTGCGGCAACTCGCCTACGTCGACCAGCTCACCGGGCTGCCCAACCGGCTGGCGTTCACCCGCCGGCTGCGGGCCGCCCTGCGCGGGGCGAACCCGGTCGCCGTGCTGCTGCTGGACCTGGACGGGTTCAAACAGGTCAACGACCGGTTCGGGCACAGCACCGGGGACACCCTGCTCACCGGCTTGGCCCGCCGGATGCGTCGGGCCGTCGCCGACGACGGCATGATCGCCCGGATCGGCGGCGACGAGTTCGCCGTACTGGTCACCGGGGAGCGGCCCGCGGTGCCGGAGCGGCTGGCCGAGCGGCTGCTGGCGGCGTTGCACCCGTCGGCCGGCGAGGAGGTCGTCGGGGTGCACCCGTCGGCGAGCATCGGCATCGCAGAGTACGGGCCGCAGCACATCACCTACACCGACCTGCTGCGCGACGCCGATATCGCGATGTACGCGGCGAAGGCGGCCGGCAAGTCCGCGTACCAGCGGTGCACGCCCGCGCTGCGGGAATCGGCGGTGAGCCGGGCGGAACTGATCGCCGACCTGCGCCGGGCCGTCGACGAGGAGCAGTTGCACCTGGAGTTCCAGCCGATCGTCGACCTGGCCACCGGTAAGGTGCGCAGCGCCGAGGCGCTGGTGCGGTGGCGGCATCCCCGGCTGGGTGTGCTCAGCCCGGCACGGTTCCTGCCGCTGGCCGAGGAGACCGGGCTGATCCTGCCGATCGACCGGTGGGTGATCCGGGAGGCGTGCCGGGCGGCGGCGACCTGGCAGGGCCGGGCGTCGACGGCGACCGTGGCGGTGAACATCGCCGCGGCGCACCTGCGCCGGCCGGATCTGATCGCCACGGTCACCGCGGCTGTCGCGGGTGCCGGACTGGCACCCCGGGCGTTGACCCTGGAGCTGACCGAGTCGGCCCTGATCGAGGGCAGCGACGCGGTGCTCGACCGGTTGAGCCAGCTGCGGGAACTGGGCATCCGGATCGCCATCGACGACTTCGGCACCGGCTACTCGTCGTTGAGCTACCTGCACCGGATCCCGGCCACCGAGTTGAAGATCGACCGGTCGTTCGTGGCCCGGCTCTGCGAGGACAGCCGGGCGTACGCGACGGTGGAGATGGTGACCCGGCTGGCCGACGCGTTCGACCTGGGTGTGGTGGCCGAGGGGGTGGAGACCGACCGGCAACACGACGCGGTGGCTGCCATCGGCTGCGTACAGGGGCAGGGCTACCGGTACGGCCGTCCCGCCGCCCTGGCCGAGCTGCGCACCGTACTGGCCCGGTCCGGCCCGCCCGGGGTGACCGGCGTCGCAGAATCGGACTTGACCCTCACGTAACGGCAGGCGGGACCGTGGTTCGGCGGAAGGGAGGGAACCATGGCGTACACCGTGGGTCAGGTGGCCGGGCTCGCCGGGGTGACCGTGCGGACGCTGCACCACTACGACGAGATCGGGCTGTTGTCGCCGAACGGGCGCACCGGTGCCGGCTACCGCCGCTACTCCGACGCGGACCTGGAGCGGTTGCAGCTGATCCGGTACTACCGCGAGCTGGGGTTCCCGTTGGATCAGATCGCCGAGATCCTCGACGAACCGGCGAGCGGCCCGGGCGTGCACCTGCGCCGCCAGCACGAGTTGCTGACGGTACGGATCAAGCAGTTGCAGGAGATGGTCGCGGCGATCGAGTTCGCGATGGAGGCGAGCAAGTTGAACATCCCACTCACCCCGCAGGAGCGGTTCGAGGTGTTCGGTGACTTCGATCCCGACGCGCACGCCGAGGAGGCGGAGCAGCGCTGGGGTGGCACCGAGGCGTACCGGGAGTCGAACCGGCGGTCGGCGGGCTACACCAGGGACGACTGGTTGCGGCACAAGGCGGAGAACGAGGACTGGGGTCGGCGGATCGTCGCGGTGCTGGCCTCGGGTGCGCCGGCGGACAGCCCGGCGGCGATGGAACTGGCCGAGGAGCACCGGCGGCAGATCAGCCGGTGGTTCTACGAGTGCTCGTACGAGATGCACACCGGGCTGGCCGACATGTACCTGGCCGACGAGCGGTTCCTCGCGTACTACGAGGCGATCGCGCCCGGCCTGGGGGCGTACCTGCACGAGGCGATCCACGCCAATGCGATCACCCGCGCCTGATATGACTGGGGTGTCGATGCCCTGAGCCGCGGAGGTCCGTCGTGTTGATAGTCGCCGGGACGCTCTACGTCGATCCGACCGAGCGGGACGACTACCTGGCCACCTGTGCCGAGATCGTCCGGGCGGCGCGGTCGGCGCCGGGGTGTGTCGACTTCGCCATCAGCCCGGACCTGGTCGAGCCGGGCCGGATCAACGTCTACGAACGCTGGGAGTCCGAGGAGCAGCTGTTGGACTTCCGGGGCTCGGGTCCGGAGCCGGAGCAACAGGTCGCGCTCGTCGGCGCCGAGGTCCACCGGTTCCGGATCAGCGCGGTCGAGTCACCCTGACCGTCGGGTCGGCCGGGCCGAGCAGCGGCCCGGCCGACCCGGCTACCCGGTGTCCGGCCGACCGCCGGTCTCCGTGCGGGGTGCGGGGCTGGGCCGGCCGGGGAGGACCGGCCCGGCCTCGCGGTCAGTGGCCGGCGGGCGGGGAACTAGCCGGGTTGGGGGAGGCCCGGGCGGTGCCGGCCGGGTCGGCCGAGGGCGGTGTGGTCCCGGCTGGGTTGGGGGAGGCCCGCGCGGTGCCGGCCGGGTCGGCGGAGGACGCGCTGTCGTCCGCCGGGTCGGCGGGCGGCCCGCCGCCGGTGCCGTCGCCCCCGGCCGGATGCGAAGGTGTGGGCACCGGCACGGCCGGTGCGGGCCGTACCGGGGACGGTGATCCCGGGGCGTGGGTGGCCGGCGGCGTGTCGGGGGTACCGACCAGGGGGTTGGACAACGCACCGGTACCGGCGGCGAGCGCCACCCCGCCGAGCCCGGTGGCGGCGACGACCGCGGCGGCCTTGACGGTGAGCAGTCTCGCCAGGGCGGCACCGAGCCGGGGTCGGCCGCCGGTCCGAGCTTCGGCACCGATTCCTGCGGTCGCCCGGAACGCCGTCATCGCCGCCGGTTCCCCAGCGATCTCCTCGGGCTGGGCCGGGCTGCGGAGCGCGCGCAGCGGCCCGGCGAGCCGCCCGGCCCGGTCGAGCGCGACCGGGTCGCCGTCGAGGAGCCGATCGGCGGTCTCCCGGTCGATCCGGGGGGGTGGCGGGGTCCTCATCTCGGGTTCCTTGGCGTAGCCGGGCAGGTCGTCCACCGGTCCCGGCCGGGACTGGTGGACTCGTTCGATTGATTGGCGTCACCGCCCTCGAATCCGTCACGCCGGGTAACGGGCGGCCGGGGACGGGTCGGTCTCCAGCCGGCAGCGGCCAGCGGCGAAACCACCTTCTCGTCCTTGTTGGTCCACCGATCGGGTATTTCGTCCCGGGATGGCCGTGTCCATCTCGGGGCCCGGCGCCGTTAACACTGTGACACCCCGGTTGGTGGCCTGCGGTTGGTGACATGCGCGGCGAAGGAGTCGGCGTGGCAAGGACTGAATCGACGGGTTCGACATGGCGGTACCGGTGGGCGCGCCGGCAGAACGAGCGCCGGCTGCGGTTGTTCCGCAGCGCCGAGTGGAGCTGGCGGCGGCGCGACGACGAACTGCGCCGTCTGCGTACGCTCGCCGAGCAGTGTCACGGTTCGGCCGCGGCCGGTGACGGCCTGCTGCTGGAGCTGGCCCCGGAGGAGATCGTGCTCCGGGTGGTGCCGGCCGCACAGTTGGTGGAGGTGCGGCACACCGCCGTACTGCCCGCGCCCGACCTGACCGTCGGCGCCCCGACCGGTCGGCTGCGCCATCGCCTCCCGGACGGGGTACGGGTCACCGACGCAGGCATGGCGGTGATCACCAACCGGCGGCTGGTGCTGCTCGGCGGACGGGGCCGGCGCGACTGGGCGTACGGGCGGATCAGCGGTCTGGCCCACGATGCGCAGTCGCCGGTCACCCTGATCCAGGCGCTGGACCGGCGGCGTACCTCCGGGGTGCTGCTGCCCGCCGACGCGGCGGCCGAGTTCCGGTTCGTGCTCACCCTGGCCTTCGCCGACGCCATCGAGCAGCGGGAGGCGGTCGTCGCCCAGCTCGACGAGCTGATCGCGGAGCACGCCCAGGAACGACCGTCCCGGCCGAGCATCGCCACGCCGGGGCAGGCCCGGCTGTCGGCGCTGATCCCCGGTGGTCGGCGTACCGCGGTGGTCGCCGCGGCGCTGGCGGTGCTGGTGCCACTGGCGTTGGTCAACGCCGGCCCGTCGGACCCGACCCGGCAGGAGAGCGCGGTGGCCGCCACCCCGGCACCGGCTGCCGCCACCGGCGCGACCAAGGCCCCCCGGGCGGCGAACTCGCCCGCGCCGGGCCGGGCCGGCCCGACGTCGGAGCGACGCTGCGGTGCCCCGGCCAACCCGATGGGGTACGACTTCTGCGGCGGGGAGAAGGTCCGCGAACCCGACCCCGGGGTGTGCGACCACTTCGACTGCGTGCCCGGCTTCTGGGAGGGCCGGGGATACCTGGTGCAGTGCGAGAACGGCAAGTTCAGCCGGGCCGGGGGCAGTCCCCGGGCGTGCGGCCTGCACGGCGGCGTCCGCCGCACCGTCTCGGGCTGACCTCGGCCGAGGATGCTGCTGCTGGCCGACGAGCCGAGGCCCGCCTCAGTCCGCCCGGCCCTGTCGGCGTGCCGCCTGGGTCACCGCAGCGCTGACCGAGGTGCCGGGCTCACCCCGGTGCGTGGCAGACCGCCTCGACGTTGTTGCCGTCCGGGTCGCGGACGAACGCGCCGAAGTAGGCCGGGTGGTATTCCGGCCATACCCGCGGGGCGTGCAACACCTCGGCGCCCGCCGCCACCGCCGCGTCGTGGAACGCCCGGACCGCTGCCCGGTCGTCGGCGGTGAACGCGATGTGGCTCTCGTGCCCGGCGCCCTCGCCGGCCGGGCTGAGCCAGAAGTCCGGCTTGTCGCCGCCGTAGCCGACAGCCTCCGGATACTGCAGCAGCCGGCGGGCGCCGAGCGGGGCCAGGACAGCGTCGTAGAAGGCGATGCTGGCGTCGAGGTCGCGGACCTGGATGCCGAGATGGTCGAGCACTGGTTCCTCCGCGTGGACGGGTGACTGACTGGCCGAAGTGACTGACCGGACGGGCTACTGCCCGGGGCCGGGTGACCGACCGGTTACGCCGAGCCTATGGGCCGGGGGCGACAACCCCGCTCAGCGCCGCTGCGCGACCCGCTCAGCGCCGCTGCGCGACCCGGTCCGCCAGGCGCGCCAGTGCGGGCACGGCGGTGAGCAGCCGCTCCCGTTCCCCGGCGTCCAGTTCGGCCAGTGCCGCGCCGAGCAGGTCGCGGCGGTGCTGCCCGTACGCGGTGATCCGTTCCCGCGCCGCGTCGGTCAGTCCCAGCCGGACGGTACGCCGGTCGGCCGGATCCCGCTCCCGGCTCAACAGCCCCGCCGCGGTCAGCTCGCCGACCAGGGTGCTCACCGTGTTCGCGGCCGTGCCGAGGCGTTCGGCGGCTTCCCGGACGCTGATCCCGGGCTGGCGTTGCACCAGTCGCAGCACCTCCACCTGCGCGTCCGGCAACGCCACCCGGCCCGACCGCTGGCTGGCCCGGCGGCGCAGCACCCGGTGCAGGTCGCCGAGGGCTGTGCTGAGTTCGCCGAGCGTCTCGTCCGTCACAGGGCGACCCTTCCCGGTCCAATGCCTCTGATAGCAGAGCTATCGTAGCCGGATGTCGCAGACCGCCGTGTCCCCCGCCGCCGCGCCGGACCGGGTCGCCCCGCCCACCGGCCGCGCCGCCCTCGGCCTGCTGGTGCTGCTCGGCAGCCTCACCGCGATCGGGCCGCTGTCGCTGGACACCTACCTGCCGGCGCTGCCCGAGATGACCCGCGACCTGGCCACCAGCCAGGCACAGATCCAGCTCTCCCTGACCACTTGCCTGATCGGCGTCGCCTTCGGCCAACTGGTCACCGGCCCACTGAGCGACCGCTGGGGCCGGCGCCGGCCGGTGCTGATCGGGGTCGGCGCGTACGCGCTGATCTCGGTGTTCTGTGCGCTCGCGCCGTCGGCCGAAGCCCTCGCCGTGGCCCGGTTCTTCCAGGGCTTCGCCGGTGGCATGGGCACCGTGGTCGCCCGCGCCGTCGTCCGCGACCTCTACGCCGGGCGCGCCGCCGCGAAGTACTTCTCCCGACTCGTACTGATCTTCGGCCTGGCCCCGATGGTCGCGCCCGCCCTCGGCAGCCTGGTACTGGGCATCGGCGGCTGGCGCAGCATCTTCCTCTCGCTCACCGGCATCGGCGTCGTGCTCGCCGCCGCCGCCGCGTGGCGGCTGCCGGAGACGCTGCCCGCCGCGCGGCGCAACACCGGCGGCCCGGCCGCCACCGCCCGCGCCGGCCACGCCCTGCTCACCGACCGCGTCTATCTCGGGTACGCGCTGACCCAGGGCCTGGCCTTCGCCGCCCTGTTCGGCTACCTCTCCGGCTCGTCGTTCGTCCTGCAGGACGTCTTCGGCCTCTCCGTCGGCACGTTCAGCCTGGTCTTCGGCGTGAACGCGCTCGCCTTCGTCGCCGTCGGCCAACTCAACGCCCGGCTGCTCGACCGGTACGACCCCCGCCCGCTGCTCGTCGGCGGCCTCGGCATCAGCCTGCTCGCCGGCCTCGCCCTGGTCACCGGGGCACTGCTCGACGCCCTGCCAGTGGTCGTCGTCGCGCTCGTGGTCTTCCTCGGCTCGCTCGGCATGGTGATGCCCAACGGCACCGCCCTGGCCCTGGACCGGCACGCCAACCGGGCCGGTACCGCGGCGGCGCTGCTCGGCGGCATCCAGGCCGTGGTCGCGGCCGGAGCCGCGCCGCTGGTCGGCATCGGCGGCGAGGGCAGCGCGCTGCCGATGGCCGTGGTGGTGACCGGGGCCGCCGCCGGATCGCTGCTGGTGGTGCTCACCCTGGCCCGCCGCCGGTGACTCAGGCCGGCGAGGTCGACGGGGCTGTGACTGGTCAGCGGACGGCCGAGGTCGACCCCCGGCGCCGGTACCAGCAGCACCGACGCCGACGGGCCGGTACCCGCCGGCCCGGCCAGCACGATCGTGTCGATCTCGGCCCACGGCACCGTCCGGCGGAGACCGGCGACCCGCAGCACCAGCCCGTCGGCACCGATCCGGACCGGAACGCTCGGAGCCGCTGGGCGACGATCCGGCCACCCATCGCCAGCGCGAGCACCGCGACCACGGCCGTCAGGAGCCCCGGTTCGTCGGTGCGCAGCAACGCCGCGCCGAGGAGGAGGAAGGTGGCACCGAGCGCCCATGGAGAGCTAGCCGAGCGGCACCTGGACCGCGACGTCGTGCTTCGGGTAGTACGACTCGAACTGGTCGGCGCCGTACTTGTCGCGGAACATCGCCACGATGTGCCGGACCTGACCGGCGTCGGTGATCGGGGTGGCGCTCGAACTCAACGCGGTGCCGTCGACCGCCAGCCGCACCATCGGCGTCTGCTGGACGTTCTTGTACCACTGGGTGTCCGAGCCGGTCACCGGCACCAGGAACACGTTGTCGTCGTCGAGCACGAACCACACCGGCCGGGCGATCTGCCGGCCGCTGCGGCGACCGGTCACGGTCAGTTCGACCTCGCGTACGCCCGACAGCGCGTCACCGATCGCGTTGGTCATGGTGTCCTCCGGCAGCTTGCCCCCGACGATGCCCTCGACCACCAGGGTAGGCAGCGGGCCGGGCGCACGCCGCCGGTTCGGGCGTCGGTCCCCGGAACGGGAACTCCCGGTGCCGCGACCGCGGCACCGGGAGTCCACCTCAGGTCGTGGGTCAGCTCAGCGGGGCGCCGCCGGGCTGGACCACGTTGTTCACCGTCAGGGTGTACGGCGCGTACTGCGTCACCTGCTCGGTCGGCTCGTCGTAGGCGACGATGGCGACCACCTTCGGGAAGGCCAGCAGCGCCAGGGTCGGCGCCGCACCGAGGGTGAAGCTCGACTTGCCGTTCACCTCGTACTGGTAGGCGATCTTGTTCTTCTCGTCCAGGCCGACGAACCGGACGTTCCAGTTCGCCACCGGGGTCGGGGAGATCTCCGACGGTGAGTCGAACGGAGCCAGGCTCGACCCGTCGCTGACCAGCGTGCCGCCGACGGTGATGTCGTCGACCAGCAGGCCACCCTCGTTGACCCCGCCGTCGCTGACGTACCGGAAGCTGAGCAGGATGCTCTGCCCGGCGTACGCGGACAGGTCGAACGAGTGTGGCTCGAACCCGGCGGTGGTGCCGTTGAGCGCCGGGCCGAACGGACCGGCGACGGTCTTGTCACCGGCGATCGGCGTGTACGACTTACCGCCGTCGGTGGAGACACTGACGTAGCCGTAGTCGTAGCCGGCCTCGGCACCGTACTTCGCGAGGAAGGTCAGCGTCGGGGCGGCGGCCGGCACCGTCACCGGCGTGACGGCCGCGACGTCCAGGCTGTTGCCGTTGCCGGACCACAGCACCGAGTTGCCCGGACGGTCCGGGTCGTCGGTCACCGTACGCCAGGCCAGCGGGATCGCCGGCAGCGTCTTCGCGCCGGCGAACTTCACCGTCCGCAGGTCACCCCGGCCCAGCGGGGTGCCGTTGGCCTTGCGCAGCTGGACGTAGTCGGCGCCGTTGGGTGCCGCGCCCGGCGCCGCGTACGAGGCCGGGTTGGCCAGGTTGACCGTGGCGTTCAGGCTGGCCGAGGTGACCCGACGCTTGTCGACACCGAGCATGATGCCGAGCTTCGAGTTGCCGACGACCCGGTCGACCAGGTTCATCGTCTGGTAGTCGTGGATCACCTTGTACATGTCCTTGACGCCCTCGTCCTTGAGCGCCGCCTCCAGGCTGGCCAGCCCCTGCAGCTCACCGTCGCGGTGCAGCCGGGAGATGAAGTCCAGGCCGTAGCGGTCGTAGAGGAAGAGCATCAACGAGTAGACGTTGCCGTAGTCGGCGAGCACCCCACTCGACGTGCTGCCCTCGTTCCACAGGTTGATCGAGTTCTCCGGGCCGCCACAGTCACGTGGATTGGTGTTGTAGTCCGTCTGGACCGTACCGAAGCCCTGGAAGCAGTGGATGTGGCTGTCCGTGCCGGGCTGGTCGACCCGGGCGCGGGCGTCGACGTAACCGGCGAGCGTCTGCACGAAGTCCGACAGGCCCTCGTTCAGCCAGGTGGTCTCGAACGGGTCGGCGTAGTAGTGCGCCAGGTGCTGCCACTCGTGGATGAACGTGCCCTCGTACAGGTTCGGGCGCGCCGGCCGGGTGGTGCACAGGTCGTCGGTCGGCTCGTTCGGCGGGTTCGCGCCGGTACGGTGCGCCCAGTCGTACGCGTCGACCGTCATGATGTTGCGGTCGAGCAGCTCGTTGAAGAGCGAGAAGTGGAACCCGGCGATGTAGCTGGGCGCGGCCGGGAAGTCGTAGAAGTTGTCGTCCCGGACGTTGTCGACCAGGGTGACCGTCCGGTTGCCGGAACCGGTGTAGTCACCGGCGATCTGCGCGTTGCTGCCGTCCCGCTCCGGCGGAGTGCTGAACGCGGCGATCGACTTCGGGTACATGTTCGTGTCGAACTCGTTGACCAGGTGCGCCACCTGCTCGTTGGTGACGGTTGTCGAGTTCGGGATCTGCCGGCGGCAGTCACCCTCCGGGAACTCGGTGTCGTTGGCGACCCACACCTCGATGTTGTCGCCCACCCCCCGCAGCGTGTACGGCTTCAGGTAGATGATGCCCTGGTAGTCGTCGAGCGCCAGCCAGTTGCGTACCGTCCCGACCGGCGGCGTCTCGGCGGCGGCCTGCGTCCGGCGGGCCTGCGCCTGCGGCTGGTACTGGGTCGGCACCTCGACGGGTTTGCCGTTGAAGGTGAAGTCCTTACGGGTCAGCTCGCGGATGTCGCTGGCGAGTCCGGTGTCCGGGGCGGCGGCGGTCGATGCCGAAGCCGGGCCGGGGGCAGCTGACGCGGTCACCGGCTGGGCGACGACGTAGAGCAAGGGTAGGACGATGGCGCTTGCTGCTATCCCCGCAAAGCGGCGACGTGCCATGGAACCTCCTCATCGATGGAAGATCCGACCGGCACCCGATCGAGGTCGAGCAGGCATCGGTGGATCTACGCACGCTGATTGAGCGTAATCGTGACCTCAACACACCGACATCGATCAGGCAAGGGGCACGCGTCCCGCGCTGGTCGACACGGGCTACGCGAGAACACGCCACCGGCCCAGGAGGCCAAGGTCCTGGGCCGGCGGCGCGTCGAGCGCGTCGAACTTCGTCGATCAGACGAAGTTCACGTCACTGCACCGCATATCGGCCTGGTCGAGGTGCGACGCCTGCCAGGTGACGAAGAGAATGTGGTGGCTGCGTGTGGTCTACTTCGGCCCGCGCCTTGAGACTCGGCAGGTGGTCACAGGCGGACGGGGCGGGGCCGCCGGACGTTTCTGGCCGCGAAGTCCATCGGGATGTCGATCCGTGCCGGCCCGTGGGCGCCGGCCATGGCCAGCGCGCGGTGTCCAGGTGCGCAGCGGCCACCTGCTGGACCGGCTCGTACTCCTCGACCGGGTAGCCCGCGGGTAGCATCCCCGGTGAGCAGGGCCAGGGCCCGACCGGTCGGCTCGTCCCGGCCGCATCCGGCCGCGTTCCCGACCGGTCGGCTCGTCCCGACCTCAGGGGCGCCGGTAGAGCTCGATCTCGGTACGCATCAGGTCGACCCCGTGCCGCACGGCGGCAGCACCGGCGGAGGCGCCACCGTCAACACCTACCGGCCGTGGGCGAGGCTGACCCCGTGGCGCGCTTGGTGGTGCTCCGGCACCCCGGGCAGCCTCCCACCCGCGATAGGGCTTCTACAAACACCGCGGATCGCGGCACCGGCGGTCACCGTGCCCGGTGAGGCGGTCGTCGATCGTGCTGTCCCTCTCGCTAGCCAGCGCGGCCGGTTCCCTGCGCGGCCGGGCGGCGGCTGCGCGAGCGTCTGGAGATCTTGGACAGTTCCCGTCAGCCGCTGACGGAAACTGTCCAAGATCTGGATGAATGTCGTCTACGGCGACTCGCCGCTGGACCCGAAGCGAGATGTGCCGTCCGATGCGAGTCCTAACAGGATCCTCAGAGGGTCTCCGGATGATGCTCGTAGTGCTTGATCATCCATGGGAGGTCTGGTGAGGAAACACAAACGGGTCGGTGCGGCCGGGCTGGCCGCTGCTCTGGTCCTGGGCCTGGGGCAACCCGGCTGGGCCACACCCGGCGGCGGTAGTGGGGTCGATCGGGGCGCGGCGGTCCCGGTGGGCGCCGCCGACCAGGCCGTCACGGTCACGCTCGTCACCGGGGACGGATCACCCGCGATCGGGGCGGCCGGGTGACGATCCGCCCGGCGACGGACCGAGCGAAGGTCCGGTTCAGCAGCTAAGAGATCAACGGCGAGTTGCACGTGGTGCCCGTGGACGCGGTGCCGCTGATCGGCTCCGGTGTGCTGGACCGGCGGCTGTTCAACATCGACAAGCTGATCGAGTACGGCTACCACGACGCGGCCAGCGATCGGCTGCCGCTGATCGTGGCGTACCCGGACGGGGTCGCCGCACGCCGTGACGGTCCGCCGCTGGCCGGCCGGCGCCGGAGGGCATGTTCCGCACCTCCGTCACCCGGCTCACCGTGCCGGCCGGCGGCACCGCCGAGGTGGCGGCGACCGTGGACACCCGCGTCGACGCCGTGGACGGCTACTTCAGTGGGACCTGGTCGCCACCGCTGGTGAGTTCCGCACGGTGGTACCGATCGGGGTGCACCGTGAGGTGGAGAGCTACGACGTGACGGTCGAGCACCTCGACTCGATGGGCGCGCCGAGCGACACGCACTTCACCGTGCTCACCGGTATCGACGGCCCGGCCATCGAGGCCGTCGACAGCGCGGCCGGCGGCACCGCCACCGTCCGGCTGCCCACCGGCCGCTACGCCGTGAGCAGTGTCGTCGACGAGTTCGGCGAGCGGGAGCGCAGCAGCCTGCTGAACCGGCCGGAGATCGCGGTGACCCGGGATCTGACGATCAGCGTGGACGCCCGGAAGGCCAAGCCGATCAAGGCGACCGCGCCGGATCGCACCGCGCGACCGATGAAGGTCGAGGTGGGGGTGCTGTCCGACATCTTCGACAGCCCACCGGGCAAGTTCGACATCACCGCCGGCGACTTCGGGACTCTCTACTCGGGCCAGCTCGGTGGCGGTGGGGCCGCCGAACACGTCAACGGCTACGTGTCGCACCAGTGGGGCAGGCCGGACGGCGACGGCGGCTTCACCGGCATCCCGTACGTCTACCACCTGGGCGAGGGGTTCCCGGGCCGGCTGCCCACCGGATACCACCGGAACGTCAAGCGTGCCGAGTTGGCGACCGTCCGGCACGAGATCCGTGGCGAGCGGCTCGACAACTACGTGGAGCGCGACGTCGCCGCCGAGTTCGACGGCGTGTACGGGTGGACCTCCGCGCTCTCGGTACCGGTTGCTGACAAGTTCCTACCAGGACACCTGGAACGTCGCACCGCTCGGGCCGGCGCTGCTGCGGACCCCGGGGGCAGCGCGGCGCGGATCGAGGACCTGGCAGCCGGCGAAGGTGCAGGCGATGGGGAAGAGCTGGACCGCGACGGTCCAGCACTCCCGGGGCGGTGGGTACGTCTCGCTGCGTACCTCGGCCACCGACAAGCAGGGCAACACCGTCGATCAGAGGGTCATCCGGGCGTACCGGTTGACCGGCAACTGAGCACGTCGCCGCGCCGCCCGGTCACCCGACCGGGCGGCACGGTCGGTCGAACCGGTACGGGGAGCGCCGTCAGCTCGGCTGACAAGCCGTTTGCTGAGTTGGCGTCCGTGAATGTCGCGCTTGGGATCTGTCGCGTGCGGTGCTCGACCGGCAGTCGAGCGATTCGCGCTCTCCCTGTTCGGCTCGCGTCTATGCGCCGACCGGGCCATAACCGGACCCGTCCGATCGATGAAACCTCGTCCGTTGTCGGTGGCCCATCCGAAACCCGGCCACCTTCCGGACCATTCAGCCGAACCCCCGGCCAGCTCAGGTGCGGCATTGTGCCAAAGGCCGCCACGATCGCGGGACATCGGGCGGGTTCGTTGGAGGGGACTGCGGATGACCGAGCGGCCGAACACGGCACCAGGTTGGCGATCGCGCTGGGCGGAACGGGAGAACGCCCGGCGGCAGAGCGCCCATCACACGATGGCGCAGGCATGGGACCGGCGGAACACCGATCTTACGAGCATGCGTGCGGCGGCGGCGAACTATCGACCGCTGTCGCACGCGCCTGCGGGGGTACTGATCGACCTTCGTCGGGGCGAGACGGTGTACCACACCACCCCCGCCGCTCAGATGATCGAGGCGCCGCAGCTCGCCAACCTGCCGGCGATCACGCCCGACCTGGTGGCGAGTCCGGCCGAGGCCCTCCGCCGACCGCTGCCGGAGGGCTTTCGGGTGATGGACGCCGGCACCGTGGTGATCACGGACCGTCGGGTGGTCTTTCTCGGCGCCCGGGGTAAACGTGAATGGGCGTACCCCAAGCTGGTCGGATTGCTGCATGACCGCAGTTCGCCGTACACCCTCATGCACGTCGTCAACCGGCAGCGGATCTCCGGCCTCTACCTTCCGTCGGCGAGCGCGCCGGGTTTCCGCTTCAACCTGGCCCTGGCGTTGGCCGATGCCCGAATGCAACGGCCCGCCCTGGTCGCCCAGCTCGACGGCATGCTGGCGGAACATCACCGGGCGCAGCCGGTGCCGCCCGCCCGCGTCGCCGCCGCCGACGCGCCGGTGACGGCGCGGGTGCCCGGTGGGATGTTCAGCATCGCGGTGATGCTGCTGTTCGCGCTGTGCGCCTTCGGCGGCTTGATCCAGGTCGTCTCCGATCCCCCGGCGAGGCAGGTCGCGGAGGTGAGCCCGGCGGCGAGCGGCCTACCCGAAGTCTCGTCCGCGCCGGGTACGGGTAACCCGTCACCGCCGTCCGGGGACGTGGGGGAGGAGGCGCGGACCGCCGCTCCCTCGGCCTCGGCGGCGGGCGCCGGGGTGACGGAATCCTCGGCGTCGGCCTCGCCGTCGACGTCCGAGGCGCCACGGACGTCGGGGTCGAGTCCGAAACCGACCCGGGCTCCAGCGGTCAAGCCGACCACCGCCACGCCACGGCCCACGCCGACCACCGCCCGACCCGCCCCGACCACCACACCGCCCAAGCCCAAACCGACCACGAAGTCGCCCGCCCCGAAGAAGGTCGACCTCTGTGGCGCACCGCAGAATCCGTTCGGCTACAACTTCTGTGGCGGCTCATACATCTATGCGCCCGCAGCTGGCGTCTGCCAGTACTTCTCCTGCATTGGCAACTTCAGCAACGGCAAGGGCTACATGATCCAGTGCAACGACGGCATGGTCAGCATGTCCGGCGGGCGCCCCGGATCCTGCTCCCACCACGGCGGCAACCGTCGACCCGTATACAAGTAGCCCCCTCGTCCGCGCTTCTCGGAAGTCTCGCCGACTTGGTACGAAGACGCCGGGCTCCTGGTGGCCGTACAGTTCGCCGTCTCACCCGTACCGGGTAGCCGGTCTGGGCGGCAAGCGATTCCCGGCCGATCCAGGTTGCGGCGGTCGGTGTGGCGGTGAGACACACGGTCCAGCCGCCTTCCTGCAGCAGATCGATCAGCTCATGGATCCGCGCGCCGCGCAGACGACCAGGGCGAGAACTCGTTGGTGGGTCGTGCCGGTAGCCCGGCGCGCTCCGCGAGCGGTCGCAGCCCCGGCGTCGCGGCCCGGCGCTCCTTCGCCAACAGGTCGAGCAGTAGCTCGCGGGCTTGCCGGTTCGCGTACCTCATCTCGGCAGCCACCCGTTCCGCTTCGAGTAGGTGCAGCACGGCGACCGACCTGTCACCGGACGACATCACGGCCGCTGCGGCCAGGTCGACGTGCACCTGGGCCCTCCGGCCGACCAGCACGGTGGGCAGCCGTGCCGTGTCGAGCCGAGTCCCGATCTCCATGGCCTGTTCCGCGTGGCCTCCTCGCATGGCCGCCGACACCGCGTGGATGACGACGTTCGTCGGACCGAAGCCTGTCCACACACTGCTGCGATGTGCACCGGGGGCGTTGCGGCTCAGGTCCGTTGCTTGGGCGAGCACATCCGGCATCAAGCGGGCAGCCGTTGTATAGCTCGCCCGCTGGTAGAGGTTGTGCACCCGGCCCACGGCGCGCCGCACCTCGACGAGCGAGGGTGCCGGTGCGGCGTCCACGAGATAGCTGGTGAGGAAGGTTCGGAGGCCGGCCAAGAGATCAGGCCGGGCGGCGGGGGAGACGGGATCACGCTCCATGTCCTTCACGGCCTGCCCTCGGTGTGCTGCCACCGCCACGTCGACGAGCATGTCGTCGAGTTGTTCGAGCGCAACTCCCAACGCGGCGGCAATCCGGTTCCGATGCCACGGCTGCGGATCGGTATCCGCATTCTCCCAGCGCACCACAGTGGATCACACCATACCGAGAAGGTCGGCCAGACGTTCCTGGCTGTACCCGAGCGCCTAGCGGCGTTGGGATTCGGCTTCGCCGTGTGGGCGTTGAGTGTGCACGCCGCCGAGCAGTGGCCGGAGGGGCCGCGTTGCCGCAACGGCCGGGCGCCGCATCCGTGCCGGCTGCACCGGTAGGGGCGTCGGGTGCTCGACCGGCGTGGGTTGGACCCGGCGCAGGTGGAGGACTTCCCGCCGGGGGGCGCGACGGTCGGTGGTCGCGGTGCCGGCGCAGCGCTGGATCGTTCACCCGCCGACGACGCTGACCAGCCTGGACGAGGCCGTCGAACTGGGGGTGGCGTTACGCGAGGCGCTCGGGCACGTCAGCGGCCGGGCGGTTGGTAGGTCATCGTGGTCCGGGTGGCGGCGTCGACCTGCTCCGGGGTGAGCAGCGGGGTGACCTGGAGGTTGACCGCGCCGGTGGCCCGTACGGTGATCGCGATGGCGGCGGCGGTGACGTGGTCGGGCAGTTCGCAGATCACGTACGTGTCGAACTCGCCGAAGGCGAAGTAGAAGGCGTCCACCTGGCCACCGAGGTTCTCCACCAGCGAGCGGACGATCTCGGAGCGTACGCTGCCGCCGTCCTTGTCCAGCCCCTTGAGGCCCTCGATCGTGTAGGTCGAGGAGAGCAGGAACTTCGCCATCCCGGGACCGCCTTCCGCCTGGGTGTCACCTCGGTCGCCGGACCGCGGCTACCCGTTGTCGGCGCGATCATACGTGGCGTGGCGTGACGGGCCGTGCGCGGAAAGTTGTCATATCCTGATTGCTCGATCAGGCCGGACGGCGAGGGTTGGGTGCAGAGCGAATGCGTGACCTGCTCAGATCGGCGGCGGGGGAGCGGTTGGGGCTCGTCGCGTACGACGCGGACTTCGCCGCGGCGGTGGCTACGGTCGACGGCCCGATCCTGCGTACGCAGCGGTTGCAGACGCTGCGCGAACCGGGTAATCCGGCCTGGGAGGCGTTCACCGAGGGGCGCTGGGACGAGGCGTTGCGGCTCGCGGCCGAGCCGGACCCGGAGACGGTCCGGTTCTTCGACCAGCTCGACAAGGCCGGTTCGGGGCTGCGTCGGCTGCGGGTGGTGGAGCGTCCGCTCAGCGCGTACCTGCTGTGGGAGCTGCACGTGTTGCGGCACCGGGCGCAGGCCGGTGAGCGGATCCGGGTGCTCGGGGCGGAACGGCTGACCGGCTTCGAGGACAAGCACGGCCGGATCCCCGAGCTGATGGTGCTCGGCGATCGGGTGCTCTACGAGGTGATGTACGACCCGGCGGGTACCCCGGTGGGCGCCCGGAAGGTGGTCGAGCCGGGCGTGGTGCGGGCCTGCCGGGTGCAGGTCGAGTCGCTGCTCCAGGAGGCCGAGCCCTACGAGGCGTACTTCCGGCACGAGGTGGCGGGGCAGCGACCCGGCGGGTAGCGCGGCCGGAGCCCGGTCACGGTCGGCGCGCGGTGCTGAACTGATCAAGTAGCCGGGTCCGTATCCATGGCCATGCGGACGACAGAGTTGGTGACCTGCCCGCGCGACGCGTTCGACTGGCTCGGACCGGCCGGGGTACGTGGCGTGGTGCACCGCTGGATGCGCCTGGTCGCCGCCGACGCGGAACTGGCGCCGTACCTGCTCGGGATCGACCGGCCCCGACTCGCCACCCACCTCGCGGCCCAGCTGACCACGGCCCTGGGCGGTCCGGCCGGGGCACACCGACCGGGCGGCGGCGGATGGCGGCGGTTGGGGTTGACCGAGGAGCAGCACTGGCGGGTGCTGGACTACCTGGCGGCGGTGCTGTGGGTGTTGGACCTGCCGATCGACACGATCACCGCCGCCCAGCGCAGCGCGAGCGCGGAACTGACATAGCCGCGCAGTAGGGTGCGGGGACCGTCGGGCGAGGGGTGGGCGATGCGGACCGAGTTGGCGGTGCCGCCAGGGGTCGAGGCGGATCGGGTGATCACCGCCGTGCTGGCCGACCTGCGCTCCGGTGACCATCGCGGAGTGGTGGTCGACTCGCCGCCCGGCGCGGGCAAGTCGACGCTGGTGGTCCGGGCCGCCGTCGAGCTGGCCGGCACCGGTGAGCCGCTGATCGTCATCGCGCAGACCAACGAGCAGGTGGACGACCTGATCGACCGGCTCGCCCGCAAGGCGCCGGAGCTGCGCGTCGGCCGGCTCTCCGCGAGCGACTACCGGCCCTCGCCTCGGGTCCGGGCACACCAGCAGGTCCGGGTCGCCGCGAAGGTCACCGACCTCGCCGCCTCGGCCGTCGTCATCGGTACGGCCGCCAAGTGGGCCACGGTCACCGAGGGACGCTGGCCGTGGGCGATCGTGGACGAGGCGTACCAGATGCGTTCGGACGCCCTGCTGCGGGTGGCCGGCAGGTTCGAGCGGGCCCTGTTCGTCGGGGATCCGGGGCAGCTCGACCCGTTCTCCACCGTCGACGTGGGTCGCTGGGCCGGGCTGACCTGGGATCCGATGCAGTCGGCGGTGTCGGTGCTGCTGCGGCACAACCCGCAGTTGCCGGTGCACCGGCTGCCGGTGTCCTGGCGGCTGCCCGCCTCGGCCGCCCCGCTGGTCTCCCGGGCGTTCTACCCGTTCACCGGCTTCCGGGCCGGCACCGCGCCCGCCGACCGGGTACTGCGGATCACCGGCGCCGGGCGCGGTGACGCCGTGGACCGGGCGGTGGAGTTGGCGACGGAGACCGGCTGGGCGCTCTACGAACTGCCGGCCCGGCACACCCCGCGTACCGACGGCGAAGCCACCGCCGCGTGCGCCGCGCTCGCGCTGCGGGTGCTGGCCCGCGGCCTGGTCGCGGTCTGCGAGCAGGCGCCGGACGGCGCGCCGGTGAGCGCGGCGCGGATCGCCGTCGGTGCCGCGCACCGTGACCAGGTGGCGGCCATCCGGGCCCAGCTGGGCGAGGTGGGCGCGGGCGTCACGGTGGACACTGCCAACCGGCTCCAGGGCCGGGAGTACGACGTGACGATCGTGCTGCACCCGCTCTCCGGCCGGCGCGACGCGACCGCCTTCCACCTGGAGTCGGGGCGGCTCTGCGTGCTCGCCTCCCGGCACCGGCAGGCCTGCGTCGTGGTGGCCCGGGCCGGCATCGGCGAGCTGCTCGACGCCCACCCCTCGACCGACGTGCCGCAGCTGGACGTGCCGGTACGCTTCCCCGACGGCTGGGAGGCCAACCAGGCCATCCTCGCCCACCTCGCGGCCACGGCGGTCCGCCCCGGCCAGCACCGGCCCGATTCCACCCCGTTCCCGCGATACCCGGCTGAGACTGTCGGCCCGGTCGGCTACCGTCGGTTGCCATGAGCGCGCGATCCCGGGAAGCCATGATCGGGCGAGCGCATCCCACCGGGTTGCTGGCCGCGGAGGTCGAGCGGGCCGCGGCCAGCCACGGCGGCCTCGTGCTGGTCACCGGCGAGCCGGGGATCGGCAAGACCACCCTGGTCACCGCCGCGGCCGACGAGGCACGCCGGCAGGGCGCGCTGGTGCTCGGCGCCGCCTGCTGGGACTCGGCCAGCGCACCCGGTTACTGGCCGTGGTTCCAGGTGCTGCGCGGGCTGCGCCGGTCGCCCGACGACTGGGCGGTGGCGCGGGACACCGCCGAACCGGCGCTCACCCTGCTGCACGGCAAGCCCAGCGCCCTCACCCGGCACGGCGCGGAGAGCCCGACCGACGTGGGTGACCCGGCCGAGCAGGAGGCGTTCGGCCTCTACGACGCGGTCACCACCGCACTGGTCGCCGTCTCCCAGCGCCGGCCGGTCGTGGTGCTCCTGGAAGACCTGCACTGGGCCGACGCGGAGTCGATGCGGTTGTTGCAGTTCGTCGCCCAGCACACCTGGTTCGAACGGTTGCTGTTCGTCGGCACCTACCGCGACGCCGAGGTCGAGGCGGGTGAGCATCCGCTCCGGCCGTTGCTGATGTCGCTGGTGGCCAAGGCCACCACGATCACCCTCGGTGGCCTGTCCCGGGACGACGTCGGCGTGCTGATGGCCCGCACCACCGGGGCGGAGCCCACCGCCGAGATCGTCGACGACGTCCACCGGCGCACCGGCGGCAACCCGTTCTTCGTCGAGCAGACCGCCCGGCTCTGGCACATCGACGGCAAGGTCAGCAGCATCGCTCCCGGCGTACGGGAGGTGGTGCGCAAGCGCCTCGACCATCTGCCTGCCGCCGTGGTCGACGCGCTGCGGGTCGCCGCCGTACTCGGGCGGGAGTTCCACGGGGCGGTCCTCGCGGCCGGCGCCGGTCTGCCGCCGGGTCGGGTCGACCAACTCCTCGACGTCGCGGTGGGCGCGCGGTTGGTGCTCGGCCACGGCGACGGCCGGTACGCCTTCGCGCACGACCTGGTCCGGGAGACGCTCTACGACGGCCTCGCCGCCGACGACCGCCGGGAGCACCACGCCACCGTCGTCCGTGCCGTCGACGAACACGCCGCGCTCGCCGACCGGCTGATCCCCGCCGACCTGGCCCGGCACGCCTGGCTCGCCGGTGACCGGCTCGACGCCTACCGCCGCGCCAACCTGTTGCAGGCCGCCGCCCGGGACGCCAGTTGCCGGCTGGCGATCGAGGAGTCGGCGGTGCACCTGCGCCGCGCCCTGGTGGTCAGCCGGGACGAGACGCAACGCGTCCGCATCATGATCGAGCTGGCCGACCGGCTCTTCCACACCGGCGACCGGGCCGAGGCGCGGCAGTTGCTCGCCGAGACCACCGTGCAGGCGCTGGCGGTCGACGAACCGGCCCTGCTGGCCCGGTTCGCCCTCAGCGTCCACCGGCACTGCCAACTCAACGCCCGGCTCAGCATCGACACCGAGGCGCTGGTGCGGGAGGCGTACCGGCGGCTCATCGGCGAGCCCGCCGCCGACGCCGCGATCGACACCCTGGAAGCCGGCCTGATCGCCGCCACCGAGGAGCTGGCCCGACGCGAGCGGGACGACGAGGCGCTCAGCCTCAGCCTGTGGGCCCGCCACGACAGCCACTGGGGCCTCGGCACGGCGGCCGACCGGGTGGCGCTCACCGCCGAGCTGCGCGACCTGGCCCGGCGCGGCGCCGACCAGGAAACCGAGCTGTGGGCCACCTCGCTGCGCTGGGTCGCGCTGCTGGAGATCGGCGACCCCCGCTACCTGGACGAGCACACCGCCTTCGTGACCGCCGGCCGGCGCACCGGCAAACCCCGGCACCAGATGGGCGCCGAGATCGACAACGGGATCGTCAGCGCCTTCCGGGGCGACTTCGCCGCCGCCGACTCCTGCTACTTCCGACTGAGCGGCCTCGACGAGTGGGAGCACGAGGACCACCTGTTCATGGGGCATCACCTGCGCTGGGCGCTGGAACTGCTGCGCGGGCGGTTCGCCGAGGCACAGGCGCTGCTCGACGGGCTAGACCCGGCCGAGCACCAGTTCCTCGACCTGCTGCACGCGGTCACCGCCGCCGAACGCGGCGACCACGCCACCGCCGCCCGGACCGTCGCCCGGCTGGAAGCCGCCGGCACCACGTACCCAACGCCGATCAGCCCGCTCTGGCTGCGCCTGCGAGCCCAGGCCACCGTCGCCGACCCGACCCGCTGTGCCGCCGTCCGACAGGCCCTGCTGCCGTACCGGGGCCAGTGGCTCGTCGCCATGTTCGGCTGTGACGTCAGCGGCCCGGTCGACCACTGGCTGGCCGTGGTGGACGCCGCCGAGCAGCGCTGGGACGACGCCGTCGCCGGCTTCTCCGCCGCCCGCGCCAACGCCGACCGGATGGGTTCCCGGCCCTGGTCCCTGCTGGCCCGCACCGCACTCGCGGACGCCCTCACGGCCCGCGACCGACCGGGCGACGCGGCGACCGCGGCGGCCCTACGCGCCGAGGCCGAGCCCGAGGCCCGCGCCCTCGACCTGCGCCAGGTACTCGCCCGCCTCGCCGAAACGTCGCTCGGCCCGGCATCGCCGTCGACGCACGGGTCTCGGCCGCTGTCGTCTTCAGGGTCGGGTTCGTCTTCGGGGTCGGCATCGTCTTCGGGGTCGGGCTCGCCTCCGTGGTCCGGTTCGTCTTCGGGTTCGTCTTCGGGTTCGGGCTCGCCTTCGCTGTTGCCGTCGGGGTCGGGGCTGGCGGAGGTGGCCGGCGGTGCGGCGGGGCCGGCTGGGTCGGCCTCGGTTACGACGGCGCCCGATAGGCCGGTGGTCGGTGATCCGTCGGTGGTCGGTGATCCCTCGGCGGTCGGTGGGCCGTTGGTGGTCGGTGATCCGTCGGCGGTCGGTGGGCCGGTGAATGGTGTTCAGCCGGTGGTCGGTCGGTCGGTGGGCGCTGCTCCTGCGGCGTACGAGTTCTGCCGCGACGGCGCGGTCTGGCGGCTCACCTATGCCGGTACCACCGCGTACCTGCCCGATGCGAAGGGGCTGAACGACCTGCGCCTACTGCTCGGTCGTCCCGGTGTCGACGTGCCCGCGGTGGAGTTGCTCGACCCAGCCGCCGGGCCGCAACTCGTCGCCGCCCGGCGGCTCGGCGGCGACGAGATCCTCGACGACGAGGCGAAGCTCCGCTACCGGCGGCACCTCGCGCGGCTCGACGACGAGATCGACCGGGCGGCCACCCGCGCCGACGAGGCGAAGGTGGCGGCGCTCGACGCCGAGCGGCGCGCCCTGCTCGACCAACTGCGCTCGGCCGCCGGGCTGGCCGGGCGTACCCGCCGCCTCGGTGACGAGGCCGAACGGGCCCGCAAGACGGTCACCGCCCGGATCCGGGACACCCTGCGGCGCCTCGACCAGCGGCATCCGGCCCTCGCCGCCCACCTGCGGGAGACCGTGTCCACCGGGGCCGCCTGCCGGTACCTGCCGGCCACCCCGGTCACCTGGCAGCTCTGACCAGCCGCTGATGCCGGCGACTTTCGTAGGGCGTCACCCGTCTGCTCTCCACCGGGGGGGGTGCCCCACCATTCTCTACGGGGGAGGTGCCCCACCATGATCACCGGGAGGTGCCCCACCACGATCACCGGGAGGCGCCCCACCATGATCACGCTCGATCCGGGATCGAGTGGCCTCACCGTGCTTCGGTAGCCACTCGATCCCGGATCGAGCGTGATCTCCCGCGTGGGGCGTGATCTCCCGCGTGGGGCGTGATCTCCCGCGTGGGGCGTGGTCTTCCGCGTGGGGCGTGGTCTTCCGCGTGGGGC
>NZ_QXEC01000021.1 GCF_003583405.1 Micromonospora radicis | reverse complement strand
CATCTTGGTACGAAGCCCCGGGAGGGTCAGCCGCGGAGGGGACCGGCTCGGGAGGATGCGGTGGCGATCCGGGTCAGCCCCGGCACCGGTTCCACCGTCAGTTCGGCGGTGACCAGGAGGTCGAGCCCGTCGAGCCGACAGCGGACCAGCCGGGCACCGTTCGCGGCGACGATCTCGTCGGCCCGGGCGCACGCCGCCGCCCCATCCTGGAGTGCCCTCGCCGCGCCGGCCAGGGCGCCGAGGTCCGCGGCGACCCGGGCCTGTTGGCGCGCCACCCGCGCGGCACCGACACCGGCGCCGAAGAGTCCGGCCAGGACGAACACCAATCCCACCGCCAAGAGGCAGATGGTGGCCCCACCCCGTTCCCGGTCGCCCGCACGGTCCCCGCGTGCACGCTGTACCCACCACCCCACGCGACCGGCGCTCATGGTCGTGGCTCCGGCACGCCCGGTTCCGCTGCTGCCACGGCCACGGCGACCACGGTGATCGCCGGCAGGTCGGCGCCGAGAATCCGTACCGGCGCCCGCACCGTCGCCCGGACCTGCCCGCCTTCCAGCACGACGACCACCCGCGCACCAGTCGGTGCCTGCCGCTCGCCGGCCGCGGCACCCTCCTCACCCCGGGAGGCAGCCAGCGCTGCCTCCCGGGCCGTGTCCAGGCAGGCAGCCTTGGTGCTGACCGCGTTTACCGCGGTCAGCCCGGCGAGCAGGAGCAGCAGCAGCGCCGGCAGGCCGGCCGCCATCTCGGCGGTGAACGAGCCCCGGTCGCGACCGGCCGGCCGGCGCCCGGTCAACTCAGCGCCCGGTCGATGACGCCGGACAGGGCCGACTGCACGCTGTCCGAGGTGAGTACCTTGAGCAGGATGCCGCCGAAGGCGACCGCCGCGAGCGTCCCGACGGCGTACTCCGCGGTGTTCATGCCGGCGTCCCCGCGCAGGCGGGCCAGAATTCTCCGCACGTGTTCGTCCTTTCTCGATGGTTACAACACGTCACCGAGTACGGCGACGATCACCGGCACCAGACCGGCGAGAATGAAGGCGGGCAGAAAGCACAGGCCCAGGGGCAGCACGATCAGCACCCCGGAGCGCCGTGCCGCTGCCTCGATCGCGGTGACCCGGTCGGCACGTAGGTCGTCGGCCAGCCGGGTCAGGGCGCCCGCCAGCGCCGCCCCGCTGCTCGCCGAGCGGACCGCGGCGGTGGCCACCCGCTGCCCGCCCGGCACCGTCGACAGGTGCGCCCACGCCTCGGGTGGCACACCGCCGAGTTGGAGCGTCCGGCCGACTCGGCGCAGCTGCTCGGCCAGCGGGCCGCCGAGCACGTCGGCCACCGCGAGTACCGAACGTTCCACCGGTGCGCCCGCCCGCAGCGCCGCGGCCAGCAGATCTGCGGCCAGTGGCAGGTCGGCCGTGGCGCGTAGTCGGCGGCCCCGCTCGGCCGGATGCTCGATCCGACGAAGCAGCCGGTCGAGCAGCACCACCGCGACCGGTGCCGCCACCATCCCGGGTACGCCGCCGACCACGACCGCCACGGCCACCCCGGCCAGTACGGCGGCCAGGCGTACGGAGTCCACCCGGCGTACGGAGTCCACCCGGCGTACGGCGTCGACGGGGCGTACGGCGGGAGCGCCGGGCGGCTCGACGACGGCGCCCCGCCCGCGACGCCGGGCACCGATGGCCGAGGCTCCGTCGGTCAGCCGGCGCAGGCGTCGCCGTGGTCGGCGCCGGATGAGGGCCACGACCATGAGCAGCACGGCGACGCCCAGGCAGCCACCGGCCACGGTCAGCTCGGACATTCAGCTGCC
Organism: Micromonospora radicis; assembly: GCF_003583405.1. Lineage (GTDB taxonomy): Bacteria > Actinomycetota > Actinomycetes > Mycobacteriales > Micromonosporaceae > Micromonospora > Micromonospora radicis. The sequence goes on along the minus strand of NZ_QXEC01000021.1, from coordinate 95,687 downwards.
TCCGTCCGGCGGAGCGCCGAGCCGGTCCGCCCAGACCAGCCCGACCAGTTGCAGTGCGATGGCGGCGACCGCGCAGGCACCGCCGATCGGGGTGTACAGCAGCACCTGGAGCGGGTCGACGCCGATGCCGTAGCCCAGCGCGACGCCACCCAGCGGCAGGGCGGCGAGCAACCAGGCGGTGGCCCGGGCACCGGCCGCCTGCGCCGCTGCCGCGGCCAGTGCCCGGTCGGCCGACCGGGCGTCAGCCTCGATGCGCTCGACCAGTTCGGCCAGCGGGGCACCGGTACGGTCCGCGAGCCGCACCGCGGCCTGGGCCAACTGGCCGGGCCGGTCCGCCGCGGTCGCGGGACCGGGCGAAGCGATCCGCTCGACGTCACCCGGCCCGGCCGGGGCCGCTCGGGCGACCTCGACGCGGCCAGCCGGCGGCGCGTCGACGCCGGCTCCGGCCGCGGCCGGCGTCCGCGCGTCTCGCAACCCGGGCGGCACGAGCCCGGCCGCCACCATCGGGTCCACGTCGATGTCCAGGTCCAGGTTCAGGTCGATGTCCAGGTCGAGGTCGGGCGTGGTGGGCGTCGTCGCCGGGCGGCTCAGGCCCAGCCGCTCCGCCGCCACCGGCACCGGCAGCCCGGCCCTGAGGTCCGCGGCCAGCGCACACAGCCGGTCCAGTTGCTCCCGCCGCCGCTGGACTCTCCGGGTCGCGGCCACGCGCCGAAACCAGGCGCGCCCACCCAGCGCGCCGTACCCGGCGAGCGCAACCGCCGCCACCGGCCCGGCGAGCAGCCCACCCGCCCCGGCGCCGAACAGCACGATCAGCAGCAGTGTCCGCCGGGGCCGGACCGACCACCATCCGGAGTCGCCGCCGGACTGCGCATACCCATCCACCGACCCGGTCGTCGGGGCTGGCCCGGGTGGAATCTCCGGCGCGGCGGCTGCCACGGGCCGGACCGGCTCCGTTCGGCTGGACGGAAACCCGGGGCCGCCCGATGCTGCGGTCGTTCGGATCGGCGCCGGTGCCACGCCGGTCACGACCGGCGGGCGCCGGCTGCCCGGCGACTGCACGGATCGAGACGCAGCCGGTGGGCCGACCTGGCCGCGCGGCGTACGCAGGCCCGACCGATGCCGCACCACACACGCCCGGGCCGCCGATCGCCGGTCCCCCGGCCCGCCTGCCGCGTGCAGAGCGGCAACCCATTCGACGAGCGGATCGTCCATGTCCGGTCGGCTCGACGTCGCCTTCCGCCGGCCCCACCATCCGCCTACCAGCGCCACCCCGGCGAACACTCCCAACAGCGTCGGCACCGTCCACCAGTACGCCCCGCTCATGCCGGGCTCCCCGGTTTGGCCGGCTCGACGAGGATCGACGGCACCGGCACGTCCCGACTGCGGATCATGGTGCCGAGGGCCCCTGCCGCCGGGCCGAGGCCACGACCCCGGACCCATGCTGGGACCGCCGTGATCAGCCGTTCCGGCGCCTGCGGCAGCAGCAGGCAAACCGACTCCAGCATCCGCCCCCGCGGCGTACGCCGAATCTGGAACACCACCTGGAGGGCGGCCGCCACCTGAGCGTGCAACGCCGGCCGTGGCAGCCCACCGAGCAGGCCCAACGCCTCCAGGCGGGCCGGTACGTCCGCCGGGGCGTTGGCGTGCAGCGTCCCGGCGCCGCCGTCGTGACCCGTGTTCAGTGCGGCCAGGAGATCCACCACCTCGCCACCGCGGCATTCGCCGACCACCAACCGGTCGGGCCGCATCCGCAGCGCCTGCCGGACCAGCTCACTGAGCCCGATCGCACCGGTGCCCTCCACGTTCGCCGTACGGGCCTGCAGGCCCACCACGTGCGGGTGCACCGGACGCAACTCGGCGGCGTCCTCGACCAGCACGATTCGTTCGGTCGCCGGCACCAACCCGAGCAGGGTGTTCAACAGGGTCGTCTTTCCGGAGCCGGTGCCCCCGATCACCAGGTACGCGAGCCGGGCCGCCACCACTGCGGCGAGCACCGGCGCGATCGAACGGGCCACGGCCCCCTGCTCGACCAGTTCGTCCAGGGTGAACGGACGCTGCCGGAAGGTCCGCAGCGACAGGTAGGGGCCATCGGTCGCCACCGGTGGTAGCACGGCGTGGAGCCTGGTTCCGTCGGCCAGCCGGGCATCCGCACAGGGCGAGCCGTCGTCCAGCCGGCGACCGGCACCGGCGGTGAGCCGCTGGGCCAGCCGGCGGACGTCGTCCACGGTGCCCATCGGCACCGGAACCAGGTGCAGCCCCTGCCCGCGATCGACCCACACCCGGACGCCGTTGACCAGCACGTCGGTGACGTCCGGGTCGGCGAGCAACGGGGCGAGGGGGCCGGCACCGACCAGGTCGGCACGCACCCGGTCGGCCATCCGTAACAGCGCGGTGTCCCCCAGCACGGCGGCGTCGGCCTCGGCGCGTACCGCGGTGACGATCGCGGCCGGAGTCACCGGTGTGGCGGCCGCGGCGATCCGCTGTCGGACGCGGGCCGCGAGTGTCTCGCCGGTCACGCCACACCCGCCACGGGCTGACCGGTCAGGTCGGCGACGATCCGTCGGCAGAGTTCCGCCAGCGGGCCGCGCCCGTCGGCCGCCGGGGCCTCGCCCCGTTCCAGCCCACGGCAGAGCCCCGGCTCGGGACGCAGGCTGCCGGCCAGGGGTAGCCCGAGCGCCCTGGCCACCTCGGCCGGGCGGAGCCGCCCGGGAGCCGGGCCACGAACGATGACCGACAGGTGTGCGCAGTGTGGCGCCGCGACGGCGACCACCCGGGCCGCGGCGGCGGTCGCCCGCAGCTCGGCCGGTACCACCACGAAGGCCCGGTCGGCCGCCTGGAGGGCGGTCACGGCCGCGTCGTCGAGTTGCCGGGGCAGGTCGACCACCACGAAGTCGCGGCCGCGTCGGGCCGCGTCCAGGGTCGCCGCCATCGCCTCGGCGGGTACCGCGAGCAGGTCGCCCCGATCCCAGGAGAGGACCACCAGGTCACCGCGACTGGGTAGCGCCTGCACCAGTGCCGGTGCGTCCACCCGCCCGTCGGCTCCGGTCAGTGCCGGCCAGCGCAGCCCTTCCAGTTGCTCCCAGCCGAGCACCAGGTCGAGCCCACCCCCGAGCGGGTCGGCGTCGAGCAGGAGGGTGCGCAGCCGGGCGCGGGTGGCGGTGACCGCGAGCCCGCCGGCCAGAATGCTGGCTCCGGCACCGCCCCGACCACCCAACACCGCGACGACCCGGGCCGTCGCCGCCCCGTCGACCCCGCACTCGGCGAACCGGTCCACCAGCCACGGCTCGGCCGCCGGTAGCACCGCCACATGTTCGGCGCCGAGCAGGTCGGCCATCTGCCACCCGGACTCGACGTCGCCGAGGCGGCCCACCAGGATCAGGCGGGGGCGCCGCGGCAGCCGGGCTCGGAGACAGGGCTGTGCCTGGTCGCTGCCGACGACCACCAGCGGTGCGGGCTGCCAACGGGTACGGGCGGCGGCCGGGTCGGCGGCGACCTCGACCTCGACGCTGCCGGCGGCGGCCAGCCGGAGCAGGTCGTCGAGCAGCTCACCGTCGGCGGTGACTACCAACGGTGGTCGTCGGTGTGACGGAACGGAGGTACGGGATGGCATCGCGGCCTCCAACGGTCGGGGGTTTCACTGCGCCGAACCCTGCCCCCGCGACCGCGTCGGCTGCCGCCCCGACCGGCCGCCCTGTGGACGACCAGCCCTTCTGTGGAAAACTCCCACAACGCTCGTTGATCTGCTATGCGCGCGGGTCGCCTCGTCCGTCCACTTTGGCCAGCCGGGCCCATGGCGGGAAGTGACGCGTACCACGCATAATCGACCTCCTGTGCCGTCGGCTGAACGGCATTTCCCGCCGGATCGAGGTCATGAAGCAGTCGCCAGATCACGACCCTGCCCGCGTGCAGCCACGACTTCGGATCGGTCCATGGCTGCCCGACTCCCCACATCCGAACGCCATGCCGCCGAGCCGGCCGGCGCTGCCGGCACAACCGGTCCGGCGGGCACTACCGGCGGCCCCGACCGTCCCCACCGACGCGTCGCAGACGACACCACCACCCGTACACACACCGGTCGTCGAATCCCTAGAGCTGGCGCACCACGCCGCGGGACGCACCTCGCACCGGCTGATGCTGGCCGGCGTCGGCGCCGCCGTACTCGGCGTCATGCTCACCGCGTTCTGGCCCGCGACCGCACCGCCGCCGACCGCCGCGCCGGACGGGCCGGCCGGCTGGATCGGCCCACCGTCCGTGGGCTGGCCATCGGGCCCGAACGAGCCGCTGCCCGACGGATCGGTGGCACCCTCGTCCTCCGTGGCGGGGGTCTCGTCCACCCGACCGCTGGCCCCCGGCCAGGCATCGGCAGCGACCCGCCTGCCGTCCGCGCCCACGCCGACCCGGACCGCGACCGCCGGCAACACCGGGGCGCCGAGCACCCGACCGGCTACGCCGAGCGCCCGACCGACCACGGCGGACCCCAGCCCGAGTGGGACGACGACGAGTCGGCCGACTCCGAGCCGCCCACCAGCCGTGCAGGACCTGACGCCACTGCCAGGATCACGGGAACGCGGCCTGCGGTCGGTGAGCGGCGGCCCGGAGACCAGCATCGAGTTCGTCAACCTCCGGTCCCGCACCGTGATCGTCTACTGGCTCAACCACCACGGCCAGCGGCGGCAGTACGCGGTACTGCCGCCGGGTGCGTCCTACCGGCAACACACGTACGTCGGCCATCCGTGGGTGGTGACCGACCGCCGGGGATGGGCGCTGGTCTGCTTCGAGCCCACCCGCAGCCCCGGCCGGGCGATCATCCGCTGAGCGTGGCGTGTTCCGGGCTGCGCCGAGGGTGCAGCGTTCACGGCACAAAGGGACGACCCCCGTCGGGGGGAGACGGGGGTCGTCGGAGGTTCGGCTCCGGGGGGGTCGAGCCGAACCTGCTCAGCGGTCACGGGGGGTGCAACCGCCGAGAGTCTGCCGGTTGTACGAGAGATGAAAACTCGTCTTGCGGACAAGTCTGCCTGAGCGGACCTGTGTACGTCGAGTGGTGTAACCTCCACTCCCCGCGAAATCCTGTTCGCAGAGTGTGACTGCGGTCACTCTTCGCAGGCGCGATGAGGGCCGCCCCGCAGGTCCGAGCGGTGTTCGGCCCCCGGGCACCCGCCGACGATAGACCATCGGGCTAGACTTTCGCGCCGTGGGCCGAAGTGCCGCTTTCTTCGATCTCGACAAGACCGTCATCGCCAAGTCGAGCGCCTTGGCGTTCGGTCGGCCGTTCTACCGGGACGGTCTGATCACTCGACGTGACGTGGTCAAGTCGGCGTACGCGCAGCTGATGTTCCGGCTGGGCGGCACCGACGAGCAGACCATGGCGCGCACCCGTGACTATCTCGCCACACTGTGCAAGGGCTGGCAGGTGGAGCAGGTCCGCCAGATCGTCGCCGAGACGCTGCACGAGCTGATCAACCCTTACGTGTACGCCGAGGCAGCGGCCCTGATCGAGGAGCACCAGGCCGCGGGCCGGGACGTGGTCCTGGTGTCCGCCTCCGGCGAGGAGATGGTGCGTCCGATCGGCGCGCTGCTCGGGGTCACGGACGTGATCGCCACCCGGATGGGGGTGGTGGACGGCCGCTACAGCGGCGAGGTCGAGTTCTACGCGGCCGGGCCGAGCAAGGTCGAGGCGGTCAGTGAACTGGCCACCGAGCGCGGGTACGACCTGGCCCACTCGTACGCCTACTCCGACTCGTACAGCGATCGGCCGCTGTTGGAGTGCGTGGGCCATCCGACGGTGGTCAACCCGGACCGCCAGCTGCGCAAGTTGGCGGTGGAGAACGCCTGGCCGGTGCTGGAGTTCCGGCACCCGATCCCGCTGGGCCGGCGGCTGCGGGAACGGCCGGCCGTGCCGGTGGCCGCCGCCGCGCTGGGCGTGGGTGTCGGGGTCGCGATCGGCATCGCCTGGTACGGCCGGCACCGGCGCACCCGCGCCAGCGCTACCTCGGCCTGACCACCGGCACCGGACCTCGGCAGCCGGAGCTGCCGGCGACGGGCTGAGCTGGCGGGACGGGGCTGACTCGCCCTCCGAGGGGTACGGCGCCACCGGGAGGTACGGCGGCGCCACCGGGAGGGCGCGGCCTCAGTCAGCGGCCAACACCTCGTCGCCGATCTCAGTTAGCTGGTCGGCTGCCACCTCGACGGCCGACATGTAGTGGCGCAGCCAGGAGCGCAGCCCGTCCGGCGTGCCCGTGGCAAAGGCGCCGGCCGCGCCGACGTACTCCGGCTCGCGTGCGCGGTGGCCGACGTCGACGGCGAGCAGGCCACGCGGATCGAACCCGCTGGACAACAGCACCAGGCGAGCGGCGCCCCGGGCCACCACCGCGGAGGGTCCGGCGAACGGCCGCAGGTTCAGCAGTTCCCCGTGTACGACGGCGGCCAGCACCAGCGGGGGCACTCGGGTACCGCCGGCGACCAGTCCGGCCAGCCCGTCCAGGCGGGCGGCCACCACCGGGTCCTCGACCGGGCGGCCCAACTCGGTCTGGTCGACGTCGTCCCGGGCGGCGAGTACGTGCAGCCGCGCCAGCACCTGCCGGGGCGCCCTCGGCCAGCGGTCGCTGAGGCTGGGCAGCGCCCCGGCGACCCGGAGCGCGCCCTGGAGCACCGGGTCGGTGATCGTGCCGGCGCGAACCGCCTCCCGCTCGTGTGCCCGCCCTTCCAGGGCGGCGCTGGCCACCGCGGACCGCAGGCTGACCTCGGCGGCGACCTGCCCGCCGTGCCGGCGTAGGGCGCGGTGACCGAGGGTCCGGTCGAAGCGGGTACGGGCCTGCTCGACGGCCTCGGCGATGTCGGCGAGCGCGAGCAGCGGTGCGAGCGGGTCGACGGTCACCCGGTAACGCTAGCGACCCGGTCGGCGGGGCGTCGCCGGAGTCACCGGCAACGCGACGGGGGACACCCGCCGCCCTGCGCCGACGATCGGCGCGGCACTGGCCCCCGGACGATCGGCGCGGCGCTGACCGCCAGTGATCGGCGGGCGTCAACAAGTGGCCTCTGCCTGCCGCAGGCGTTGAGAAGTTGCCCTTCCCTACACCTCGGCGCGTGGGAGCGGCCGTTGGGCGACGGGGGTGGGTGGGCGCGGTCGCCTAGCTCGTCCGCCCCGGTTAACCTGCCCCGGAGAGACGCAGGTCACCCGAACGACGAGGAGTCACCGCATGAGCGAGCGGCAGCGAGCGAATCATCAACTCGGCGCGGTGGTGCCTCATGACGGCACGGAGCGAAGCGGAGTGCCGGCATGAGCGAGGCATTGGCAAACCTGCTGAACGAGACGCGCCAGTTCCCGCCGCCGGCCGACCTCGCCGCCGCCGCCAACGTCACCGCGGACGCGTACGCCGAGGCCGCGACCGACCGGCTGGCCTTCTGGGAGCGCCAGGCCGGGCGCCTGACCTGGGCGAAGCAGTGGGACCAGGTGCTGGACTGGTCGAATCCGCCGTTCGCGAAGTGGTTCGTCGGCGGGCAGCTGAACGTGGCGTACAACTGTCTGGACCGGCATGTGGAGGCGGGCCGGGGCGACAGGGTGGCGATCCACTGGGAGGGTGAGCCGGGCGACACCCGGACCATCACCTACGCCGACCTGCACCGGATGACCTGCCAGGCGGCGAACGCGCTCACCGACCTGGGCGTGGTGGCCGGCGACCGGGTGGCGATCTACCTGCCGATGATCCCGGAGGCGGCGGTCGCGATGCTGGCCTGCGCGCGGATCGGCGCCACGCACAGCGTGGTCTTCGGTGGCTTCTCCGCCGAGTCGTTGACCAACCGGATCCAGGACGCCACGGCCAAGGTCGTGATCACCGCCGATGGTGGCTACCGGCGGGGCAAGCCGTCGGCGCTCAAGCCGACCGTGGACGAGGCGGTGGCGAACTGCCCGTCGGTGGAGCACGTCCTGGTGGTCCGGCGTACCGGCGAGCAGGTCGGCTGGTCGGAGCGGGACCACTGGTGGCACGAGACGGTGGAGCAGGCGTCGACCGAGCACACCGCCGAGGCGTTCGACGCCGAGCACCCGCTGTTCATCCTCTACACCAGCGGCACCACGGCCCGCCCGAAGGGCATCCTGCACACCACCGGCGGCTACCTGACCCAGGCGTCGTACACCTCGCACGCGGTCTTCGACCTCAAGCCGGACAGCGACGTCTACTGGTGCACCGCGGACATCGGCTGGGTGACCGGCCACTCCTACATCGTGTACGGCCCGCTCTCCAACGGGGTCAGCCAGGTGATGTACGAGGGCACCCCGGACACCCCGCACAAGGGCCGGTTCTGGGAGATCGTCGACCGGTACCGGGTGACCATCCTCTACACCGCTCCGACGCTGATCCGCACAATGATGAAGTGGGGTGAGGAGATCCCCGCCGAGTACAGCCTGGCCAGCCTGCGGCTGCTCGGCAGCGTGGGCGAGCCGATCAACCCCGAGGCGTGGATGTGGTACCGGCAGCACGTCGGTCGGGGCGAGTTGCCGATCGTGGACACCTGGTGGCAGACCGAGACGGGCAGCATGATGATCTCGCCGCTGCCGGGGGTGACGGCCGCCAAGCCGGGTTCGGCGATGACCCCGCTGCCGGGCATCAGCGCCGACGTGGTCGACGACCAGGGCCAGTCGGTGCCCGACGGTGGCGGCGGCTACCTGGTGCTGCGCGAGCCGTGGCCGTCGATGCTGCGCACCATCTGGGGTGACGACAACCGGTTCATCGAGACGTACTGGTCCCGGTTCGGCGCGGGTGCCGGCGGCGACGCGGGCGCCGAGTGGGTCTACTTCGCCGGTGACGGGGCGAAGAAGGACGACGACGGGCACATCTGGCTGCTCGGTCGGGTCGACGACGTCATGCTGGTGTCCGGGCACAACATCTCCACCACCGAGGTGGAGTCGGCGCTGGTCTCGCACCCGTCGGTGGCCGAGGCCGCAGTGGTCGGCGCCACCGATCCGACGACCGGGCAGGCGATCGTCGCGTTCGCCATCCCCCGGGGCAGTGTCGACACCGCCGGAGCGGCCGGTGAGCAGCTCATCGCCGACCTGCGCAACCACGTGGCGAAGACGCTCGGTCCGATCGCCAAGCCCCGGCAGATCATGCTGGTGGCGGAGTTGCCGAAGACCCGATCCGGCAAGATCATGCGGCGGTTGCTGCGGGACGTCGCGGAGAACCGTTCGTTGGGTGACGTGACCACGTTGCAGGACTCGTCGGTGATGGAGCTGATCGCCTCCGGCATGAGCGGGGCCAAGTCCGACGAGGACTGACAGCCGGCGTACGCCTCGATGGGTGGTGGTCCCGCGCGGACCGCCACCCGTCGTCGTGTCCGGACCGGACCCGGCATGTGACAGCGGACGGGCGACCCAACAATCCGTTGCAACAAATCGACGCATCACCCTTCCCAGCGGACCCAACGATGCCTAGATTCACCAGTGGCCCCATTCGTGTGGGTCATTTCGCCGGCCCACAACCCCCGGATGGGCCGGATCCCTCAACCCGGAGGTACCACGTGCGGAAAGTCGCAGTGGGTCTGCTTGGGCTCTCGTTGACGGCGACAGGGCTGACGGTCGGTGCATCCGCCGCCGCCGCGCCGATCGCCGAGCCGCCGACGGCCGCACCGTCGGTCGCCGAGCCCGCCCACGCCGAACACGACCTGCCGAACCCGCTGGAGGAGAAGCGCCGCGCCCTGCGTCAGGAGGGTCTGAGCGAGGTGCTCTCGGGCCGCGCCAAGACGGAGCGGATCAACGGCAGCACCGTGGTCAAGGTGGGCGATCGTGCCGTCCGCGGCGGCAAGGCGGGCCGTGACGCCAAGACCACCAAGCGCGGCAAGGGTCCGACCGAGCGGCAGTACGTCGAACTGTCGCGGGAACGGACCGACCAGATCTTCGTGATCCTCGCCGAGTTCGGCAACGAACGGCACCCGAGCTACCCCGACCAGGACACCGACCCGACCGTCCCGGGCCCCGCCCGGTTCGACGGGCCGCTGCACAACGAGATTCCGCAGCCTGACCGGCGGGTGGACAACTCCACCGTCTGGCAGCCGAACTACGACGCCGACCACTTCCGGAAGCTCTACTTCGGCACCGGTCCGGGCGACGAGTCGGTGAAGCAGTACTACGAGGCGCAGTCCTCGGGTCGCTACAGCGTCGACGGCGTGGTCACCAACTGGGTCAAGGTGAACTACAACCAGGCCCGGTACGGCCGCTCCAACGGCTACCCGTGTGACTCGATCGTCTGCTCCAACGTCTGGGCGCTGGTCCGGGACGCGGCGAACCAGTGGGTGGCCGGTCAGCAGGCCGCCGGCCGCAGCGACGAGGAGATCGCCGCCGACGTGCGGGCGATGGACCAGTGGGACCGGTACGACCACGACGGCGACGGTGACTTCAACGAGCCGGACGGTTACATCGACCACTTCCAGATCGTGCACGCCGGAGGCGACATGGCCGACGGCGACCCGATCTACGGCGAGGACGCCATCTGGAGCCACCGCTGGTACGCGTACGCCTCCGACCAGGGGCGCACCGGCCCGCCGAACTTCCCGGCCGGCGGCACCCAGATCGGCAACACCGGCGTCTGGATCGGCGACTACACCATCCAGCCCGAGAACGGCGGCCGGAGCGTCTTCTACCACGAGTACGCCCACGACCTCGGCCTGCCGGACGACTACAACGTCATCAGCGGTGGTGACAACAACAACGAGCACTGGACGCTGATGGCGCAGAGCCGCCTCGGTGCCAAGAACGACGGTGGCATCGGCGAGCGCGGCGGTGACCTGGGCGCCTGGAACAAGCTCCAGCTCGGCTGGCTGGACTACGAGGTGATCCGGGCCGGCGACAAGCGCACCCTCGTCCTCGGCCCGCAGGAGTACAACACCAAGGAGGCCCAGGCCGCCGTGGTGGTGCTGCCCGAACGGGAGTACACCTTCGACAACGGCGCGCCGTTCGAGGGCGACAAGCAGTTCTTCTCCGGTAACGCGGACGACCTGAACAGCACCATGACCCGGACGTTCGACCTGACCGGGAAGTCGTCGGCGACGCTGTCCATGAAGGGCCGCTACAGCATCGAGGCCGAGTACGACTACTTGTTCTTCGAGACCTCGGTCGATGGTGGACAGACCTGGACGCCGCTGCCCGGCACGGTCGACGGCGCGCCGCTGAAGGAGATCTCGCCCGGCCGGTTCGCCCTCGACGGCAGCTCCGGCGACGAGTGGGTGGACGTCTCGATCCCGCTGGACGGGGTGGTCGGCGGCCAGGTCGGCTTCCGGCTGCGCTACCAGACCGACGGCGCGGTCTCCGAGGGCGGCTTCTTCGGTGACGCGGTCACGCTGACCGCCGACGGCGCGACGGTCTTCACCGACGGCGCCGAGGACGGCGCGGCCGGTTGGACGCTGGCCGGCGGCTTCGAGGTGGTCGAGGAGACCTACACCCGCAGCTTCGCGAACTTCTACATCGCGGGGACGCGGCAGTACATCTCGTACGACAAGTACCTCAAGACCGGGCCGTACTTCTTCGGCTACGCCAACACCAGGCCGGACTACGTGGATCACTACGCGTACCAGGAAGGTCTGCTGATCTCGTACTGGAACACCCGGTGGGCGGACAACGACACGTTCGCGCATCCGGGCGAGGGCCGGAATCTGATCATCGACTCTCGGCCACGGCCGATCTACAACCTGACCGGCCAGCCGTGGCGGGCCCGGATCCAGGTCTACGACGCGCCGTTCAGCCTGAAGAAGGCGGACTCGTTCACGCTGCACCTGAACAGTCAGCCGCAGTACATCCGCGGTCAGGCCGCGCAGCCGCTGTTCGACGACACCAAGCAGTACTGGTTCCCGGAGCTGCCCAACCACGGCGTCAAGCTGCCGGCCACCGGCACCAAGATCCGGGTGTTGGAGCAGAACGGCATCTACACCAAGGTCCGTTTCTCCTGAGCCGCTGACCAACGGTGCTGCCCCGGGCGGGTTTCCCGCCCGGGGCAGCACATTCTTGCCGGCCGGTCGGCGCGCCGGGACGGCGGGCGGATCGACGCCGGGAACCGCTGCGAGGCGGGAACCGGGGCGACGGGGATCGCGTCGTACCCTCGTGCGCACCACCCTCCGCACCCGCGCGCCAGCGGCCTGCCTCGCCATCCTGCTGGTGCTGACTGGTTGCGCCGACCGCGACGGAGGCAGCGGGACCGTCGCGCAGAGCCCCACCGCGACCGCCGCCGACGCCTCCGGCACAGCTGCCGATCCGACCCGCACGGCCGCCGGAGATGCCGCCGACGGGCAACCGCCCGACGGTCGTGGCCCCTTCCCGCCCACCGGGCCGCCGCTGGTCGGCAGCCCGACCGCGCCACCGAGCCAGCCCACGGAGCTGCGCCGGGCCAACGTGCTCGCCGGCCGGTTGAGCCATGGCGGCGACGGCCCGTGCTACACCCTGGTCACCGACGACGGCCGGGAGTACGCCCTGTACGGCACCGGGCAGGGCAGCTTCGCCACCGGCACCTGGGTACGGGTGACCACCGGCCCGGCGACGCCCGGCGTGGACTGCGGGCCGGGCTTACCGGTCACCGCCGTGAAGCTCAGTCCGGTCGGCTGACCAGCGGCGACGGCGTCCGGACGAGTGGACGGCGACCGGGGTCATAGGCTGTCGGTCATGACCGACCAGCGTGGCGAGACCGTCGACGAGTCCTGCGTACTCACCGAGGGGCCGTGGACGCACCGGTTCGTCGGCGCCAACGGCAGCCGGTTCCACGTGGTCGAGGCCGGTACCGGACCGATGGTGCTGTTCCTGCACGGTTTCCCCGAGCACTGGTGGGCCTGGCACCAGATGCTCCCCGCCGTCGCCGACGCCGGATTCCGCGCGGTCGCCGTCGACCTGCGCGGCTACGGTGCCAGCGACAAACCACCCCGGGGGTACGACGGTTACACCCTCGCGGCCGACGTCGCCGGGATGATCCGCGCCCTCGGTGAACGCTCGGCGACCGTGGCCGGCACCGGTGCCGGCGGCATGATCGCCTGGACGGTGGCGGCGTTCCATCCCGCGCTGGTACGCCGGCTGGTGGTGCTCGGCGCGCCGCATCCGCTGCGGCTGCGCGCGGCGATCTTCGCCGATCCCCGTGGCCAGTTCGCCGCCTCCACCCCCGCGCTGCGGTTCCAACTGCCCCGCTACGAGCACGTCCTGACCCGGGACGACGGTCGCGCGGTGGAGGCGATCCTGCGCCAGTGGGGTGGCCCCCGCTGGGTCGGCGGTCCGGACTTCGCCGGGTACGCCGAGCGTTACCGGGAGGCCATGCGGATCCCGCAGGCGGCGTTCTGCGCGCTGGAGGGCTACCGGTGGGCGTTCCGCTCGGTGCTGCGGTTACACGGCTACCGGTTCGTCAAGTTGATGCAGCGTCCGCTGGTCACCCCCACCCTGCAACTGCACGGTGAACTCGACGTGGCGTCGCTGCCGCGTACCGCCCAGGGCTCGGGCCGCTACGTCACGGCACCGTACGAGTGGCGGCTGCTCGACGAGGTCGGGCACTTCCCGCACCTGGAGGCCCCGGAACTGGTGCTGGGCGAGATCCTGCGCTGGGCGAAGTCCTGAGGCGGCGCAGGCCGCTCAGACCCGCTGTTCCCGCAGGTCGGTGACCTCGCCGACGGGCGCCCACCCCTGGTAGACACCGAAGTCGAAGGCCTCCAGGCGCATCGCCTGCGCGACCGGCCAGCGGCCACCGGTGTACTCGATCCGCAGCCAGCCCTCGTGCTCCCCGAGGACGATGAACGGCTGTCCCTTCCAGGTACAGGTCGTCCGTACGTACGCCAGTTCCTCGATCTCCGCGGCCGGGACGACCCGCACGTGCCGGCCGGGCCGCACCTCGGTGAACCCCTCGCCCGGCTCCGCCTGGTAGAGCCGGACCTCGCCGCCGTCCGGGCTGGCCGGATACTCCCGGCCCTGCCAACGGGCCACGTAGCCGTCGCGCATCACTGGTCACCGACCTGTCGCCAGGAGAGGGTGTCGGCGTCGAGGACGGCGACCGGGTGTTCGACACCGTCCGCACCGAGCCGTAGCAGCTGCGCACCGTGCGGCAGGCGTACGCTGTCCACCTTGAACTCGGCCAACACCTCGCCGCTCTCACCAGGTGCGAAGCCGTTACCGCGGAACGGCGGGCGTTCGATGACCCAACCCTCCATGGCCCGCATGGCGGTCTCGTTCTGCCCGCCGTACGGGATGCGGTAGAGGCTCGGCCGGTACGCCGGCCACCTCAGCACGTAGATCTCCTCGGCGTCCGACGCGAACGGTGACTCCGGGTGGTGCAGGCCGAGCGCCCGGAACAGCTGGGCCGGGGTGGTGAGGTGGGCCAGTTCGGTGGCCCGGTGCACGAATCCGGAAACCCGGTCGTAGCCGCGTTCCAGGTAGTAGCCGAGTTGGCTGGGCGCGATCGCCTTCTGCATCACGATCGGCCGGGCCGGGTCGGCGGCGGGAGCCGCCCGCTGCGGGCCGCCGGACGGTGCGGACGCCTCGACGGTCGGTTCGGGCTCGCGCCCAGCATCGTCGCCGAGCCCCAGTTCGGTCGCCCAGTTGGCCAGCCCGACGATCTGCTCGCCGGGCAGCTTGGCGCCCACCGGGGTACCGGGATTGACGGCGAACGACCACAACGGATCCGGCCAGCAGCGGATCAGCTGGACGAAGCGGACCTGCATCGTCTCGACGGCCGGGTCCGCGTGGTCGGCGAGGCGCTCGGGCGACGTGTAGACCACGACGAACTTCTGGCCGTCCAGTTCCACGGTCGGCCAGACGAAGCCGGGGTCGCCGGGCCGGCTGCCGGGGACGGCGCCGACGGCCACCGGCATGAGGACCCGGGCCAGCAGCAACGTGGACAGGAACGTGTCGGTGTTTCCGGTGCCGGTGGCGGCGAGCAGGTCCTCCTCCACCTCGTTGGCCGGCTCGAAGTCGGCGGCAGGAACCGGTGTGCTTGACGCCTCGGGCACCGACGCCGGGGGCGACACGGCCGGCACGGCCGGGGGCGGCTGCTCGGGCGTGGCCACCGGCGGCACTTCGGTGCGAGCCGGCGGCTCCGGCAGCACCGCAGGCACCGGAACGGTCGCCTCGGCATCCGGCTCCGGTTCCGGCTCCACCGGCGGGATCGCCACGGTCGGCTCCACCTCGAAGGGCGGAATCGCCACCGTGGGCTCCGCCTCGGCGGAGGGGGGCGCCGGGGCGGTCGGCGCGGCTCCGCCCGTCGCGACGGCCGACTCCGCCGTCAGCCATCCGCCCACGCCGGTTCCCGGGTACTCCTCGGCGGGCGGGACGATGGTGAGATCGCGGGCCTCGATGATGGTGCCCTCGATGACGATCGGCGTGAACCCGCGACGCGGTGCGGGTGGGCCGGAGACCGGCTCCGCGATCGACGGGGACAGTTCCTCCGTGGGCTCGGCCAGCGGCCGACGGGGTAACGCCTGGGTCGGATCCGCGTCGTCCGCGCCGCCGTCCTGGCCGGGGGTGCCCCAGCCGGCCGGCCCGGTCGTCGGCGCCCGCCGGAACGGTTCCGGTGCCGGTCCGGTCGTCGGCGTCAACGGTTGGGTCGCGTCCCCGTCCGCGGCCGGACGGGTCGCGCCCGTGCTCTGCGCGTCGTCGGTGAAGACGAAGGCTCGGGACTGGCCGGCGGACGGCTCGGCAGCCGGCCCTCGGCGGGGAAACGGCTGTCCGCCCCGGGCGAACCGGGACGGCGGGGTGGCCCGCTCGGTCAGCCGGTCACCGCGTTGGGTCGGTCGGCCGGCGGCCGGTTCGAAGAACGAACGCCGGGCGGCCTGGTCGGCACCGAGGTCGGCGGGGTGACCGTTGGCCGGCGCACCGGACCGCTCTGGCGGAATCGTTCGTCCGTGGCCCGGGGAAGCGGGTTGCTCTGCGGGGGACGGCACGGGCCGGCGGGGCGGCAGGCCGTTGCGACCGTCCGGACGGGCAGCGCCGAATCCGGCCGCCCGCTCATCGGCGGGTGCGGCCGGGTGGGTGGCACCGGCCACCGGTCGGTGCTCCGGGGCCACCGAGGCGGGTGGGCCGGCCTGCTGGCGCAGGGCCCAGCCGGCGGGCTGCCGGCCATGCGGCTCGGCGACCGTGCCCGGCGCCGCCACCGGCACGTCGGGAAGCTGGAAGGCCGGAGGCACCACCGGCGGCGGCACACCCGGTCGCCCCGGCCGCTGCTCCGGTGCCGATGCCATGGAGGGCTTCGGTGCGGACGGCTTGTTCCCGTCCAACCCGCCCGCCCGGGCCCGGTTCAACGCCTCCACCCGCTCCAGACGGGCGCGGGCGCCCACCGTACGGCCGGGCAACCTGACGTCACCCCGGGACAGCTGGGAGACGTACCAGGCGGGCAGGTAGCCCTCGACGGGCAGGCCCGGGTTCACCGCCAGCCACCACTCGTGGTTCGGCCAGCCGGCGGCGAGTTCGGCGTAGCCGAGGCGGCGGGTGGGCCCGGCATGGTCGCCGAGGCAGGCGCGTAGCGCCTCGGCGGAGGTGAACGCCAACACGTGGGTACGGCCACCGGTGGTCCAGGTGCCCCAACCCACCGGCGCCTGACCGACGACCGCCGGAGCGGAGATCGGCAACAGCAGCTCGACGCTGGACAGGATGCGGAAGTAAAGCTGCTGGTCGTTGCCCCGCAGGGCGTCCCGCATCGCCGCCTCGGCCTCGGTGGCCGGCGCCCATTCGGTCACGGCCACCCCTCCTCCCGCCACAGGCCATAGGTATCGGTTACAACCTACAAGGTCACTTCAAGATCACAATGTCAAGGCCGGTGCCGGTCCGCCCCGTTTCACCGCAGGCGATAACATCCCGTTCCGGAGTCGACACGATACGGAGGCGGTCGATGTTCCGGTGCGTTCCGCGTCCGTTTCCGACGGGTCTGGCCGCCGCGCTGTTGACCGTCCCGGCGGTGTTCACGGTGGCGGGCGCGACCGGTCCGGCGACACCCGTCCGACTCCCCTCGGCGGTCGCCCTCTCGACCGCGACCGAACTCCCGACGGCGCGACCGGCGCCGCAGTGCCCGGCCGCGCCGCCACCGGCCCGTCCGGTCGCCGCGGCGCCCTGGCCGCAGCAGCGGTACGCGCCCGAGCGACTGTCGCCGCTGGCGACCGGGTCCGGGGTGATCGTGGCGGTGGTCGACTCGGGCGTGGACCGGGCACATCCGCAGCTCGCCGGCCGCGTACTCACCGGCACCGACCTGCTCGACCCGGGCGGCGACGGCACCCGGGACTGCGTCGGCCACGGCACCGGTGTGGCGAGCGTCATCGCCGCGGCACCACGCGGTGGCGTCGCCTTCCGCGGGCTGGCGCCGCACGCCCGGATCCTGCCGATCCGGGTCAGCGAACAGCAGGTGGTCGACGGTCGTGGGACCGGTCGCACGGTCGGCCCCGGCGACTTCGCCCGGGCGATCCGCTGGGCGGCCGACAACGGCGCCGACGTGGTCAACCTGTCCGTCGTGTTGTACGCCGACCATCCGGCGGTACGCTCGGCGGTCGCGTACGCGCTCGCGCGGGACGTCGTCGTGGTCGCCGCCGCCGGCAACCTGCACGCCGACGGTGATCCACGCCCCTTTCCGGCCGCGTACCCGGGGGTGCTCGGGGTCGGTGCGGTGGGGGCGGACGGGGTCCGCGCCGCCTTCTCCCCGGTCGGATCCTATGTGGACGTCGTTGCACCCGGTACGGATGTGCTGATCGCCGCGCCGCGCCAGGGGCACCATCGGGCCGAGGGGACCAGTTACGCCGCGCCCTTCGTGGCCGCCACCGCGGCCCTGCTCCGCCAGTACCGCCCCGAGCTGACCGCCGAGGAGGTGGCCGGGCAGATCGTCGCCACCGCCGACCCGGCGCCCGGAGCCGGCTACGGCGCGGGCGTGTTGAACCCGTACCGGGCGGTGACCGAGACGGTCGGCGGCTCGACGGCGCGGCCCCGGACGCCCGCCGCGCTGGCCGACAACCGGCCCGATCCGGCGCTGCTCGCCCAGCAGGACCGGCGGGCCGCCGGGTGGGAACGCGCGTTCCTGCTGGCCGCGATCGGAGGCCTGGTGGTGGCCGGGGTGGTGATGGCGGCCGTGGTCGTGCCGCGAGGTGCCCGGCGTCGCTGGCACCCCGCCGACCCGGACTGACGCCGACGCACGGGCCGCACCGGACCGCTGCCGGCGGGTGACGCCGGCCGGTGCGGCCAGCGTCACCCCGGCGGTCAGCGGAACAGGCCGACGTTCTTCTTCTCGGTGTCGAGGTAGTCGGCGGCCGACTCGTCCACCGCCAGCTTGATGTCACGCAGCATCGCCTGGAGGTCCTGCGATGCGCCACGCCAGCGGGACTGCCGCTGTTCGTACGCCTGCTGTGCCTCACCGGACCAGCTGGCCACCAGCGGGGCGGCGTCCCGCTCCAGCTGCCCCAGCTGCGCGTCGAGCGTGTTCAACGCCCGCTGGATGTCCGCGCTGGCCTGCTGCAACGCGGCGAAGTTGACAACCAGCACACCATGTTCCATCGGATGACTCCCCCTGGATCCCGTCTAGAGCGGCAGCTGGATGCCGCCGCGGTTGGTGGCGGACACCCGGCCGGCCGCCTCGGTGTCCGCCGCGTCGTAGTGCGTGCCGGCGGTACGGATCGCGCCGGCGGTCTCCCGCAGCGCCCGCTGCAGGCTTGCCTGGTCCTGCGCCCACTGTTGTTTGACCTGCTCGAACGAGCGGCCACCGGCCCCGCGCCAGGCCTGCTGGAGGATCTCCAGCTGGGTCAGCAGCCCGCTGAGCATCGACTGCAGCGACTGGTCCGCCTGCTCGAACTTCGCCGCGGTCTGCTGCATCACCGCGGCCTGTGCCTGGGTCTGGGACACCCGACGTCTCCTCGTCTGCTCGGTCGTGGCTGGCCCTGCGGCGAGACGCACCGCCCGCGACGCCGGAGGGATGAGCGCGGCACGGGTGCGGGCCAACGAGAACTCGTCGCTGACGGTAGCGGGGCGATCGCGTTTCTGCTACCCCGTCGGGCTCCCCTGTGGACAACGCGGGCCGTCGCCGGCAACTACGATGGGCCGCGACGAGGTCGCGGCGGGTGATCGGCAGAGGAGACGCGGTGGCGATGACCAGCACCTCGACCCGCACCGCCGTGGTCGCGCCCCCGCCGCCGGACTACTCGGTGTCGCCGGCCGGACAGCGCATCCGGCCCGCAACGGCCGCCCAGCCGGCGGGCGGGCATTGGCGGGCGTACCTGCCACGGGCGGGACAGATCGTGACCACGCAGGTGGCGCTGGCCGCACTCCTCGCCGCGCTGGGTCGGGGCGTACCGGCCCTGCCGGCCGCAGCCCTGCTCGCGGGGATGCTGCTCACCCTGGCCTGGGGGCGGGTCCGCCAACGCTGGCTCCACCAGTGGCTGGGCATCGCGCTCGGTTATCTCGCCCGCCGCCGGCCCACCGCCCCGGCCCCGCGGCCGTCCGCCCTGCTGGCGCTGGTGGCGCCGGACACCGTGGTGCACAGCATCGAGCTGGCCGGCGCCAGCGCCGCGGTCTTCGAAGACCCGGACGGCATGGTGGCGCTGCTGGAGATCGGTGACCCGGCCGACCTGCTCGGTGACGGCGTACGGCAGTTGCCGTCCTGCGCCTCGCTGCTGCCGGCCACGACCGGTCAGACACCACCGGTACGCGTCCAACTGCTGCTCTCCGTCACGGCGGCTCCGGCGATCAGCGCCGGCGGTGGTCCGGCGGCCAACTCGTACCGGCAGCTCACCGACGGGCGGCTGGCCGGCCGCGAACGGGCGGTGCTGGCGGTCCGGGTACTCCGGACGGAGGGCTGGTCCCCGGAGGCGCTGCGACGCGCCCTCGCCGGCACGGTACGCCGGATCGTGCGCCGGCTGGGACGACTACCGGTACGCCCGCTGGGCGAACAGCCCGCCCTGCGGGTGCTCGCCGAGTTCGCCCACCACGACGGGCGACCCGTCCGGGAGTCCTGGCAGACCATCCGCTCCGGCGGACTGTTGCAGACCACCTTCCGGCTGCGGCGGTGGCCGACGCCGGAGGTCGCTCCCCAGTTGCTGACCCGACTGTCGACGCTGCCGGTGACCGCGACCACGGTGTCGCTGCACGCCGAGACGGGTCGACCGATGTCGACCGGGCTGAGCGTACGGCTCGGTGCGCCGACCGCCGCGGAGCTTTCCGCTGCCGCCCAGGCGCTGCGCCGGTTCGTCGCGGCGGGCGGCGGCGCGGTGCAGCGGCTCGACGGCGCGCACCGCTCCGGCTTCGCCGACACCCTGCCGCTGGCCCGGCCGGTGCCGGTGCCGGCCGGTGCCGGAGGGGATCTGCCGCTGCCGTACGGCTCGGCCGGTCTGATGCTCGGCGTCAACCGGCACGGCCGGGCGGTCACCATCCGGTTGTTCCGGCCGGAGAGCACCCGGGTGATGGTCGTCGGCGGTATCCGGGCCGCCCAACTGCTCACCCTCCGGGCGCTGGCGCTCGGCTGCCGGGTCGTGGTGCAGACCACCCGGCCGCTGGCCTGGGAGCCGTTCGTTCGGGGCGCCGGCGCGCCGGGCGGGGTGATCCCGTTGGTGACGCCCGGCCGACCGGTCGAGGCCGAGCCCGGTACGCCGCTGTCGCCGGTGCTGGTGGTGTCGGACGCGCCACCGCCGACCGGCGGCCCACGGCCCGGCGCCGCATGGCAGGCCACCCTGCTGGTCCGCGACGAGTTGACCCCGGCCGACACGGACGCGTTGGCGCGGGCCGACCTGGCGGTGCTGCAACCGTTGAACCACGCGGAGGCGTTGATCGCCGGTGCCGCGCTGGGACTGGGCGAATCCGCGGAACTGCTGACCCGGATCCGGTACGACATGGTGGCCGTGGTGAACCGGCGCGCCCTGCGCTGGGCGCTGCTCGCCGGTACGCCGATCGAGGCGCAGCTGATCGGTCCCCCGGCCCGCACCTGAGCCGACCAGGCCGCCACCCGACCCACCGGGCAGCCAACCGAACCGACCAGGCCGGGCCGACCGGGCCAGGCCGACCGGGCCGGGTCGGGCCGATCTCGCGGGTTTCCCCGGTGGGGCGGTCATGGCACCATGCCCGCCATGGGTTTTCTGAAAGGTCTACTGATCCGGGTCGGCGCCACGGCGGTGGCCTTCTGGCTGGCCACTCTGGTCATTCCCGGCATCTCGCTCGATTCGGAATCGGTCGGCGAGACGGTGCTGACGCTGATCCTCGTCGCGATCATCTTCGGCGTGGTGAACGGGGTCCTCCAGCCGATCATCAAGACCGTCGGCTGCGGGTTCTACCTGCTCACCCTCGGTCTGATCGCGCTGGTGGTCAACGGTCTGCTCTTCCTGCTCACCGGCTGGATCGCCGATCAGGCGGGGCTGCCCTTCGACGTCGACGGCTTCTGGCCCGCCGCGGTGCTGGGCGCGCTCTTCGTCGGCATCGTCACCTGGATTCTCGGCGCCATCCTCGACCGCGACTGACCGGCCGGTCATCCCGATTCGATCCGGGGCGGTCGCCGCGCGCGGCGACCGCCCCGGATCCGAGAAGTCCGGTCAGATCGGGCCGGGATAGCCAGATTGCGGGAATTGGCCACCCGGCCGGGCCGGTGAGTGGACTAGCGTCGCACCCGTGTTCACCCTGGCCCGCGACGACGGGTACCTGATCAGCACCGATCCCGACCACCGTGACCAGCCCGTGAGCCCGCTCACCGGCAAGGATCAACCTGCCGCGCCGGCCCTTACCGTAGAGCCGTGACACCGCACCGTCTGGGATACCTCTACGGCCTGACCGCGTACCTGCTGTGGGGGTTCTTCCCGCTCTACTTCAAGCTGTTGCGGCCCACCGGGCCGGTGGAGATCCTGGCCCACCGGGTGATCTGGTCCGTCGCGTTCGTCGCCCTGCTGCTCGTCGCGATGCGCAACCTCGGTTTCCTGCGCGCCCTGCTGCGGCGCCCCCGGACGCTGGCCGGCATCGGCGGTGCGGCCACCCTGATCGCGGTCAACTGGTTCACCTACATCTACGGGGTCAACTCCGACCGGGTGGTGGAGACCGCCCTCGGCTACTTCATCAACCCGCTGGTGGTGGTGCTGCTCGGCGTGCTGGTGCTGCGGGAGCGGCTGCGTCCGGCCCAGTGGGCGGCGCTGGGGGTCGGCGGGCTGGCGGTGGTGGTGCTCACCGTCGACTACGGTCGGTTGCCGTACCTCGCCCTGACCCTGGCCTTCACGTTCGGGGCGTACAGCCTGGTCAAGAAGCGGCTCGGGCTGCCGGCGGCGGAGGGGCTGTTCGTGGAGTCGGCCGTGCTGGCGCTGCCCGCGTTGGTCTTCCTCGGCTGGCTCTCGTTCACCGGCGACGCCACCTTCGGACAGGTCTCGGCGGGGCACACGGTGCTGCTGGTACTCGCCGGTGCGCTGACCGCCATCCCGCTGCTGCTCTTCGCCGGGGCCGCCAACCGGTTGCCGCTGACCGCCCTGGGCATGCTCCAGTACGTGGCACCGATCCTCCAGCTGGGCTGCGGGGTGCTGATCTTCCACGAGCCGATGCCGCCGGCGCGGGTCGCGGGTTTCGCCCTGGTCTGGCTCGCGCTGATCGTCTTCACCGCCGACGGGCTCCGGCAGGCCCGACGCAGCCGCCGGTCCCGCCCGGTCGTCACGCCACCGCCGGCCGTCTCCACCGCGGGCTGACGACGGACGGCGTTCAGGGCACGTCGTACGCGAGCACCGCGGTGCCGTCGGCCCGCAGCAGCTCCAGCCGGACCAGCTCGGCGTTGGTGAACCGGGTCGCCCCGCTGATCCGCAGGTCGTCGCCGGGGGCAGCCAGCCAGGAGCCGATCTGCTCCTGCGAGCCGTCCGCCGCGTGCGCGACCAGCCGGAAGGCGTTCGCCTTGCCGTACCCGGCCCGCTCGTCGTAACCGCAGTTCATGGTGACCTCGGTGCCCCACCTGGTGCCGGTCAACCCGATCTCGGCGTGCACCGGCGCGGCCCCGGAGACCGGCCGCATCTCCACCATCCGCACCTGGGCCAGCGGCACGTTCTGCTGCTGCTGACCGGGCAGCATGGTGGCCACGCCGAAGCCCACGACCAGGGCGAACGCCGCCGCCGCCAGGCCGGTCACCGCGTACCGGAGGCGGTTGGCCTGCCGCTCGCGGCGGCGGCGCTCCCGGGCGGCGGTGAGCAGCTCGGGCACCCGGGGGTTCTCCGGCGGCGGGAGGAACTGCTCCAAGCTCGCCGGGTCCAGTCGACCGAGCAGGCCGGGCAGCACCGCGATCTCGGAGACCGACTGCTGGCAGGCGGGGCAGTCGACGAGATGCCGTTCGTAGGCCACCCGGTCGGCCGGCGAGAGGGCACCCAGCACGTACGCGCCATCGTCGTACGCGAAGTCGCAGCGGCTCATCCGGTCACCCCCATCTCCGCGAGAACCAACCGTAGCGAGCGCAGCGCGTAATGGGTTCGGGACTTCACCGTCCCTGGTGGTACACCCAACCGGGAGGCCGCCTCGGAGACCGACCGCCCCTGGTAGAAGCACTCGACCAGGACGTCCCGGTGGGATGGGCTGAGGCGGTTGAGCGCCTCGGCGACCGTCCACGCCTCCACCGCCCGCTCGGTCTCGTCGACCACCTCCGGCGGCTCGGGCAGTTCGTCGGTGAATACCTCGCCGACCCGGGTGGACCGGCGGCGCCAGGCGTCGATCGCCAGGTTCCGGGCGGTGGTGAAGAGCCAGGCCCGCACCGAGCCGCGTCGCGGATCGAGCGACTCCGGGTGGCGCCAGGCGCGCAGCAGCGTCTCCTGCACCAGGTCCTCGGCGCGCTGCCGGTCGCCGTTGACCAGCCGCAACGCGTGCGCGTACAGCGCCTCGGCATGCTCGTCATGCAGGGCGCGCAGCAGGTGGGCGTCGTGGTCGCTGATGGTCCTCTCCTCGCAGTCGACGCGAGCGGGCGCGGCGTTACGACGGGTGATACGTGCGGTCACCCGGATCGGTTCATTCCCAGCTCAAACCTGGGATTCCCGCAGCGGAGTTCATCCGTGGTTCATATCGAGGCCGACCGTCGCTCACCGCGTCCCCCTAGCGTCCGGCGGGTACGCGTCGGTGAGCTGCACCGACGTGCACCGACTCCCAGGAGGCTCCTCCCCATGAGCGACCGTCCCCGGCTGCTGCCGCTGCTGGGCACCCCACGCCACGGCAGCCGCGACGCCATGACCTGTCTGTACCGCTGCGGCAACGCCTGCGACCACCCGGTTCCCAACACCTCCGACAACGCGTACTTCGGCGACGTGGTGAACGCCGAGGTCTCCCGACGCGGGGTGGTCCGCGCCGGCACGGTCGGCGCGCTGGTGCTCGGCTTCGGCGGCGCGCTGGCCGGCACCGGCGCGGCCGCCGCGGCACCGGGTGCCCCGGTGGTGCCGGAGGCCACCACGTTCGGCGCCGGTAAGGGTGGTGGCAAGGGCGTCGGCAACGGCGCGCTGACCTTCAAGCCCATCCCGCCGAACACCCTGGACACCTTCGTGGTGCCCAACGGCTACGACCACGCGGTGGTGATCCGCTGGGGCGACCCGGTGGTACCCGGCGCGCCCGCCTTCAACCTGCGCCGGCAGACCGCCGCCGCGCAGGCCAAGCAGTTCGGCTACAACAACGACTACGTCGGTGTGCTGCCGCTGGACAAGGCCGGCAAGCGGGCGCTGCTCGTGGTCAACCACGAGTACACCAACGAGGATCTGATGTTCCCGGGCTTCACCAGCCAGGACGCGCTCAGCGTCGAGCAGGTGAAGGTGGCGATGGCCGCGCACGGCATGTCCGTGGTCGAGATCGAGCGGGTGGCCGGCACCGGGCAGTGGCGGGTGGTCGGCTCCGGTCGCCGCCCGTACAACCGGCGGGTCGACGCGTTGAGCAGCCCATTCGAACTGACCGGGCCGGTCGCCGGCACCGCCTTCGTGAAGACCGCCGCCGACCCGAAGGGCCGCACGGTCATCGGCACGCTGAACAACTGCGCCGGTGGGGTGACCCCGTGGGGCACGGTGCTCTCCGGCGAGGAGAACTTCAACCAGTACTTCGTCGGCGGAAACGCCGCTCCCGAGGCGGACAAGCCGCGACTGGCCCGCTACGGCATCAGCACCACGGCCCGCTACCCGAGCGGCAGCCGCAAGTGGGAGCGCGCCGCCGACCGCTTCGACCTCGCCAAGCACCCGAACGAGGCGAACCGGCACGGCTGGATCGTGGAGATCGACCCGTACGACCCGGAGAGCCGCCCGCGCAAGCACACCGCGCTGGGCCGGTTCAAGCACGAGGGGGCCAACGTGATCGTGGCCCGCAGCGGGCACGTGGTCGCGTACATGGGCGACGACGAACGGTTCGACTACCTCTACAAGTTCGTCTCCGACAAGAAGTTCATGAAGGGTGACTCCTGGGTCGCCCGCAGGCACAACCTGACCCTGCTGGAGTCGGGCACCCTCTACGTGGCCCAGCTCGGCCAGACCAGCGCCGACGAGATCGACGGCTCCGGCGCGCTGCCCGGCGACGGTGCCTTCGACGGCAGGGGCCGCTGGATCAGGCTGGTCAGCGGCAACCGGTCGTACGTGGACGGGATGACCGCCGCCGAGGTGCTCACCTTCACCCGGTTCGCCGGTGACCAGGTCGGCGCGACCAAGATGGACCGCCCGGAGGACGTCGAGCCGAGCCTGCACACTGGCAAGGTGTACGTGGCGCTGACCAACAACACGAACCGGGGGGTCGGCAGCAACCCGAAGGCGGACGAGGCCAACCCGCGTACCAACAACCGGCACGGTCAGATCCTCGAACTGGTCGAGGACCGGGGGGACAACACCGCCGAGACGTTCGCCTGGTCGCTGCCGATCGTCTGCGGCGACCCGACGGACCCGTCCACCTACTTCGCCGGGTACGACAAGACCCAGGTCTCGCCGATCTCCTGCCCGGACAACGTGGCCTTCGACGCCACGGGCAACCTCTGGATCTCCACCGACGGCAATGCCCTGGGCAGCAACGACGGACTCTTCGCCACGGCCACCGACGGTCCGGAGCGTGGGCACCTCAAGCAGTTCCTGACGGTCCCGCTCGGTGCCGAGACCTGCGGGCCGTTCATCACCGGCGACAACCGTTCGCTCTTCGTCGCCGTACAGCACCCGGGTGAGATCACCGGAGCCACGGTGGACACCCCGGCCTCCACCTGGCCGGACGGCGACTACGCCAAACCCGGCGTGGTGGTGACCTGGCGGCTGGACGGCGGACCGGTCGGTAGCTGACCCCGTCCCGGCGCCCCGCGCCGGCCGCCTGCCCGACGGCCCTCTTCCCACCAGGAAGAGGGCCGTCTCGCGGTCCGGGTCCGGGCCGACCGGGCCCGTTCAGTTCTCGGCGGCGAGGTTGTCGGCGATGGCGCGGGCGGCGGTGAGCAGCTTCGTCCGGACCACCCGGGCCGAGGTCATCATCTCGCTGGCCGGCAACGCGCAGGCCAGCACCGTCCGCCGCTCCATGTCCTTGTCCGGGGTGACCAGCACCGCCGCGCACGCGACGCCCTGCCGGTACTGACCCAACTCCAGCTGCATGCCGCGCCGCTCACCGGCGGCCAGGTCGGCCTCGAACGCCTCCGGCGTGCTCAGGGTCGCGGTGGTGAACGGGCGCATGCCGTACTCGCGCAGGTACCGGTGGCGTTGTTCGGTGGTGAGCGTGGCGAGCAGGGCCTTGCCGAGCGCGGTCGCGTGGGCACCCTCGTCGAAGCCGGGGACGAGTTCCTCCATGTAGGGCGACCGGTGTCCCTCCGCCACGGCGGTGACCGCCACCTGCCCACCGACGAACCGGCCGAGGTAGTGACTCCACCCGGTCTCCAGGGCGGCCCGGCGCAGCGTCTCCCCGATCGCCGGGGAACCACGGAACGCGGCGACCAGCTCCCGGTAGCGGTCGGCCACCTCCAACCCCACGATGTACGTGCCGTCCTCCCGACGGATCACGTATCCCTCGTACGCGAGAGTGCGGACCAGATGGTAGGTGGTGGCCACAGTCAACTCGCAACGCCGGGCGATCTGCTTGACCGTCAACCCGCGCGGGGCACGACCGACCGACTCGAGCACTCGAAGTGCGCGGGAGACGCTTCGGATCAGGTCCGAAGGCTCCGCCAGGGGGTCACGCACAACCACCTCCGCCACCGGGGACTTACACCATATGAAAAACCGGGCCGCCGCGAAATGCCTGTTCGGATGGATGATCCAAGGTCACGGCGTACGTGAGGTGATCTCGGCCGCACTTCGTGTTGCCCGGTGGCGACTGGCATAGGTTGGCCTCATCATGACCAACATCGCCGCGCCCGACGCCCCGGCGGTCGGCACCCGGCCCGTCCGGGCCAGTGCGGTGGCCGTGGCCGTCACCATCGGCTGCGTCCTGCCGGTCTTCCTGGTCGGCGGGCTCGCCGTACAGATGCGGGAGGATCTGGCCTTCTCCCCGGCCGGCCTCGGGCTCGTCGTGGCGGTCTACTTCGGTGTCGGCGCGCTCGCCTCCGTCCCCTCCGGAGCCCTGGTGGAACGCTGCGGCGCCGCGGTGGTGGCGCGCCTGGGCCTGCTGGTCTCCGCCGGCTGCCTGCTCGCCGTCGCCGCGTTCGCCCGCTCCTACCCGGTGCTCGTCGGCCTGCTCGCCGTCGCCGGCACCGCCAACGCCCTCGGTCAACTGTCCAGCAACGTGCTGCTGGCCCGGTCCGTGCCGGCGCGGCGGCAGGGCCTGTCGTTCGGCATCAAGCAGGCCGCCATCCCGGTCTCCACCCTGCTGGCCGGCGCGGCGGTACCCACCATCGCGCTCACCGTCGGCTGGCGCTGGGCGTTCGTGGTGGCGGCCGGCGCGGCGCTGGCCGCGCTGCCGGCGGTGCCCGCGCAGAGCCCGCAGCCGGCCCACCGCCCGGCCCGCCGCGCCGGGCGCGGCACGCTGGCCCTGGTGATCGTCGGCATCGCCGCGACGCTCGCCGCCGGTGCCGCCAACGCGCTGGGCACCTTCGTGGTGGACGCCTCGGTCGACCGTGGGCTCGAACCGGCGTTGGCCGGGTTGATCCTGACGCTCGGCAGCGCCGCCTGCGTCACCGCCCGGGTCGGCTTCGGCTGGCTCGCCGACCGGCGGGCCGGCGGGCACGTCGCCGTGATCGCCGCGATGCTGGTCGTCGGAGCGGTCGGGCTGGCCCTGCTCGCGGTGACCGGCCCCGGCCCGCTGGTGGTCGGCGTACTGCTCGGCTTCGGTCTGGGCTGGTCGTGGCCGGGGCTGATGAACTTCGCGGTGGTCCGGCTACATCCCCAGGCGCCGGCCGCCGCCACCTCGATCACCCAGACCGGGGTGTACGCCGGCGGCTGCCTCGGCCCCCTCGCCCTCGGCCCACTCGCCGCCGCCGCGGGCTATCCGGTGATGTGGCTCGCCGCGGCCGGCGCCATGCTCGCCGCAGCCGCCCTCATGCTCACCGCCACCCGGCTCCTACCCACCCAGGCACAACCTTCCTGAGATCACCACCGCCGCCGGGGCACGTCACGGCGGATCGGACAGCGCCGGCAGGACGAGGTCAGCCGGTGCGGTCGGCGATGTGGTCGCAGAGCGACTCCAGCGCGCGCCGCGACGGAGTGTCCGGCAGCGGGGCGAGCTGGGTGCGGGCATCCTCGGCGTAGCTGCGGACGGTCTCCCGGGCCCGCTTGAGCGCGGGCGACTCGCGGAGCAGGCCGAGTGCCTCGGCGTGCAGGACGTCGTCGGTCAACGGGCCGGTGGCCAGGATCTCGCGCAGTCGCACCGAGGAGGCATCGGTGTCGTCCGCGGCGAGGGCGTAGAGCACCGGCAGGGTCGGCACACCCTCACGCAGGTCGGTGCCGGGCGTCTTGCCCGAGTCCGTGGACTCGCTGGCGATGTCGAGCAGATCGTCGGAGAGCTGGAAGGCGATCCCGATCGTCTCGCCGTACCCGGCCAACGCCGCCACCTGCTCGGGCGTGGCGCCACCGAACAGGCCACCGAAGTGCGCGCTGGTGGCGATCAGCGAACCGGTCTTCTCCGCGATCACCCGCAGGTAGTGCGTCACCGGGTCGTCGCCGGCCCGGGGACCGACGGTCTCGGCGATCTGGCCGTGCACCAGCCGGGCGAAGGTGCGCGCCTGCAGGCGTACCGCCTCGGGGCCCAACTCGGCGGCGACGTCCGCGGCCCGGGCGAAGAGATAGTCGCCGACCAGGATGGCCACCGAGTTGGTCCACCGGGAGTTGGCGCTCGGCGCCCCCCGGCGCACCGGCGCCTCGTCCATCACGTCGTCGTGGTAGAGCGTGGCCAGGTGGGTCAGCTCGACCACCACGGCGGCCGACACCACCTCCGGCCGGGACGGGTCACCGAACTGGGCGCCCAGCGCCACCAGCAGCGGCCGGAACCGCTTACCGCCGGCCTCCGCCAGGTGCCTCGCGGCCTCGGTCACGAACGGGTCGGCGCTGGCGACGGTGTCCCGCAGCTCCGCCTCGACGGCCTGCAACAGACCGAGCACGGACTGCTCTGTGCCGGAGTCGGAGAGATGGAGCCCGAGCGTGCCGAACTGACCCGCGCCGAGCCGGTTCCGGCGGCCACCGGAGCCGGTGACCCCTGAACTCTCCCCACCCCTAATCACCACACCTCCACCATGCCACACGGCCTCTACCTGCGGCGGACCGGGGATACGCGGCGAGGGCCGGCCCACACGGGTGGACCGGCCCTCGCGTTTACGCAGGTGGTGCCGCTACCGGACGAAGTCCGCGGCGTTGGTGGCGAGTTCCAGCAACGGACCCGGCGCGACGCCGAGAACCAGGGTGGCGAGTACGCCGATCACCAGCGCCGCCGAGGTCAACGCACCGGGCACGGTGACCGTCGGGGTCGACTCGCCCGGCTCGGAGAGCCACATCATCACCACGACCCGCAGGTACGGGAAGGCGAGCACCATGCTGGTCAGCACACCGGCGATCACCAGCCACACCTGACCGCCCTCCAGCGCCGGCCCGAAGACCGCGAACTTGCTGATGAAGCCGCTGGTCAGCGGGATGCCGGCGAAGGCGAGCAGGATGAAGGTGAAGACCGAGGCGTACACCGGCGACCGTCGGCCCAGACCCGCCCACCGCGACAGGTGGGTGGCCTCGCCGTCGGCGTCGCGTACCAGGGTCACCACCGCGAACGCGGCCAGCACCGCGAAGCCGTACGCCACCAGGTAGAACATCGTGCCGGAGAGCCCCTCGCGGCCCGGCGCCAGCACGCCGACCAGCAGGTAGCCGGCGTTCGCGATGGACGAGTACGCCAGCAGCCGCTTGATGTCGGTCTGGGTGACCGCCAGCACCGCGCCGATCAGCATGGTGAGCACCGCCACCGAACCGAGCACCGGGGTGAAGTCCCACCGCGCCCCCTCGAAGGCGACGTGGAAGACCCGCAGCAGGGCGCCGAACGCGGCGACCTTCGTGCAGGCCGCCATGAAGCCGGTCACCGGGGTCGGTGCGCCCTGGTAGACGTCGGGCGTCCAGACGTGGAACGGCGCCGCGGCGGCCTTGAACAGCAGACCGATCGCGACCAGCGCCATACCGGCGAAGAGCAGCACCGGGCTCTGCGTCGAATCGGCCACCGCCGCGTGGATGGTGGCGAAGTCGACACCGGCCGCCCGGTCGGCCAGGCCGCCGGTGAAGCCGTAGATCAGCGCCAGGCCGAACAGGAAGAACGCCGAGGCGTACGCGCCGAGCAGGAAGTACTTCATCGCCGCCTCCTGGCTCAGCAGCCGCCGGCGGCGAGCCAGCGCGCAGAGCAGGTAGAGCGGCAGCGAGAAGACCTCGAGCGCGATGAACATGGTCAGCAGGTCGTTCGCCGACACGAAGATCAGCATGCCGCCGACGGCGAAGGTGACCAGCGGGTAGACCTCGCCGGCACCGGGGGAGTTCGCGGCCTGCCGCCGGTCGTCCGGTGAGTCGGCGGTGATCGCGGCCTGGGCCACGAACGCGCCACCCCGCTCGATCGCCCGCTCACCGACCAGCAGCAGCGCGACGGCCGACAGCACCAGGATCGCGCCCTGCAGGAACAGCGTGGGCCCGTCGATGGCGATCACCCCGATGGTGATCATCCGCTTGTCGGCGTTGAGCACCACCATGGTCAGCGCGGCCAGCACCGCCAGCAGCGCCAACGGCAACTGCACCGGGTGCCGCAGCCGGCGGGGCACGAACGCCTCGACCAGCACCCCGACCACGGCCGCACCCATCATGATCAGGATCGGCGCGAGTGCCGCGTAGTCGATCGGCGGCAGTTCAAGCTCGTTCACTGAGCCCACCTTTCGTTCGCGACTGCGGGGCTCGCAAGCTCACTCCTCGCACTCACCGAGCCAAACCTTTCGTTCGCGACTGCGGGGCTCGCAAGCTCACTCCTCGCACTCACCGAGCCAAACCTTTCGTTCGCGACTGCGGGGCTCGCAAGCTCACTCCTCGCACTCACCGGCCTGCCTCCTGGACGCTGTCGATCGACGGGGCCGGGTCGGTCCGACCGACGTCCTCCATGGTCGCCTGGACGGCGGGGTTGATTACGTCCGTCACCGGCTTGGGATAGAAGCCGAGCAGCACGATCAGCGCGATCAGCGGGGCGACCACGACCTTCTCCCGCAGGTTGAGGTCGCGCTTCATCCCGTCGATCTCGGTCAGCGCCGGGTTCAGCGTGCCCTGGGTGGTGCGCTGCACCATCCACAGCACGTACGCCGCCGCCAGGATGATGCCCAGCGTGGCGATCACCGCGACCGGCTTGTTCACCGTGAAGGTGCCGATCAGCACCAGGAACTCGGAGACGAACGGCGCGGTGCCGGGCAGCGCCAGCGAGGCGAGGCCGGCGAAGAAGAGCACCCCGGCCAGCACCGGCACCAGCTTGCCGGCGCCACCGAAGTCGCTGACCAGCGCCGAACCCCGACGGGCCACCAGCATGCCGACCACCAGGAAGAGCAGGCCGGTGGCGAGCCCGTGGTTCACCATGTAGAGCACGGCGCCGGTACCGGCCTGGGTGGTGAAGGCGAAGATTCCCACGCCGATGAAGCCGAAGTGGGCGATCGACGTGTACGACACCAGGCGCTTCAGGTCGTTCTGCCCGACCGCCAGCAACGCGGCGTAGATGATGCCGATCACCGCGATGGCCAGCGCCCACGGCGCGAACCACTGGGCCGCGTCGGGGAACAGCGGCAGGCAGTAGCGGATGATGCCGAAGGTGCCGACCTTGTCCAGCACGCCGACGAGCAGTGCGGCGGCACCGGCCGGGGCCGCACCACCGGCGTCCGGCAGCCAGGTGTGGAACGGGAAGAACGGCGCCTTGATCGCGAAGGCGACGAAGAACCCGAGGAACAGCCAGCGCTCCGCGCCGGTGGAGATGTCCACCTGGGACAGCGCCACCCAGTCGAAGGTCTTTCCGCCGAGCACCCACAGGCCGATCATCGCGGCCAGCATGAACAGGCCGCCGACCAGCGAGTAGAGGAAGAACTTGACCGCCGCGTACTGCCGCTGGTGGCCGCCGTAGCTGCCGATCAGGAAGTACATCGGCACCAGCATGACCTCGAAGAACACGTAGAACAGGAAGACGTCGGCGGCGGCGAAGACGCCGATCATCGTGCACTCGAGGACGAGCAGCAGCGCGAAGTAGACCGGCACCGACCGCTTGGAGGACTCCGCGTCGTGCCAGGACGCCAGGATCACCAGCGGCACCAGCACCGCGATCAGCATCAGCATGACCAGCGCGATGCCGTCGGCGGCGAAGGTGAAGTTGACGCCCCAGTTCGGGATCCACGGGTACGACTCGCGGAACTGGAACCGGTCGCCGCCCACCTGCCAGGTCAACCACATGACCACCGACAGCACCAGCACCAGCAGCGACCAGCCGAACGCGACCTGCTTGGCCAGCGTCGGCCGGCTACGCGGCAGGAGGGCGACCACCACTGCGCCGACCAGCGGCGCCACGGTGAGCACCGAGAGGAACGGGAAGTCGGACATTATGCGGCCTTACCTCCGTCGTCGATGCGCGGTCCGCCGGCGACGGCCGCCTGGGAGAGTGTCGGGGAAGCCGCGCGGTTCCCCGAACCCGGAAGGTCGATCACGCCAACCACCCCGCCTGTACGGCCAGGAAGGCGGCCACCACCAGCAGCGCCCCGGCCAGGATCGAGGTGGCGTACGACCGGACGAAGCCGGTCTGCAGCCGCCGGAGTCGGCCGGACCCGCCGCCGACCCCCGCCGCCAGGCCGTTGACCAGCCCGTCGATGCCCCGGTTGTCCAGGTAGACCAGCGCCCGGGTGAGGAAGATGCCCGGCTTCTCGAAGACCGCCTCGTTGACCGTGTCGGTGTAGAGGTTCTTGCGCGCGGCGGTGACCACCACGCCGGCCGGCTGCGGCTCGATCGCGGTGCCGTTGCGGAACAGGTACCAGCCGAGCCCCGCGCCGAGCACGGTGACGCCCTGCGCCAGGAAGAAGATCGCCAGGTGCGGCAGGACCGGGTGGTGTTCCTCGGTGGCCGCGAGGCCCGCGGTGGCGGTCAGCCAGTCCGGTACGGAGGTGGCCAGCAGCGCACCGCCGCCCAGCGAGCCGACGGCCAGCAGGATCAGCGGGACGGTCATCAGCGGCGGGGACTCGTGCGGGTGCTCGATGTCCGTGGTCCAGCGCTTCGGGCCGTGGAAGGTCAGCACGAACAGCCGGGTCATGTAGAACGCGGTCAGCCCGGCGCCGAGTACGGCGGCACCACCGAAGAGCCACGCCGTCCAGCCCTCCCGGGCGAACGCCGCCTCGACGATCGGCTCTTTGGAGAAGTAGCCGGAGAACGGGATGATGCCGATGATCGCCACCCAGCCGGCCGCGAAGGTCAGCCAGGTGGTCTTCATGTACTTCGACAGGCCACCGAAGCGGCGGATGTCGACTTGGTCCTTCATGCCGTGCATGACCGAGCCGGCGCCGAGGAACATGTTGGCCTTGAAGAAGCCGTGCGCCAGCAGGTGCACGATGGCCAGCGCGTAGGCCGCACCACCCAGGCCGACACCGAGGAACATGTAGCCGATCTGGCTCACCGTCGACCAGGCCAGCACCCGCTTGATGTCGTCCTTGGCGCAGCCGATGATCGCGCCCATCAGCAGGGTCAGCGCACCGACGCTCACCACCACCAGTTGCAGGGTGGTGTTGGCCGAGAAGATGATGTTGGACCGGGCGATCAGGTAGACGCCCGCGGTGACCATCGTCGCGGCGTGGATCAGCGCCGACACCGGGGTCGGGCCCTCCATCGCGTCCGGCAACCACGCCTGCAGCGGGAACTGGCCGGACTTGCCGGCCGCGCCGAGCAGCAGCAGCAGGCCCATCACCAGCACGGTGCCGCCGGCCAGCGCGCCCACCCCGTTGAACACCTCGTCGTACTGGGTGGTGCCCAGGGTGGCGAACATGATGAAGATGGCGATGGCCAGGCCGGCGTCGCCGACCCGGTTCATCAGGAACGCCTTCTTACCGGCGGTGGCCGCGGCCGGCCGGGTGTTCCAGAACGAGATCAGCAGGTACGACGCCAGGCCGACGCCCTCCCAGCCGAAGTAGAGCATCACGTAGTTGTTGCCGAGGACCAGCAGCAACATGGCCGCGACGAACAGGTTGAAGTAGGCGAAGAACCGGCGCCGACCCGCGTCGTGGGCCATGTACTCGACCGCGTACAGGTGGATCAGGAAACCCACGCCGGTGATCAGCAGGACGAAGACCCCGGCCAGCGGGTCGAAGAGCAGGCCGAAGTCGACGTGCAGCCCGCCGACCACGATGAAGTCCCAGAGGCTCAGCTGGACCGACTTGTTCTCCAGCCCGCGCAGGCCGAGGAAGTACGTCAGGCCGAGCACGAACGCGGCGCCGACCGCGGCCACGCCGAGCCAGTGGCCCCACCGGTCCGCCCGGCGGCCGAGCAGGAGCAGGACCGCCGCACTGAGCAGCGGGATCGCCACCAGCAGCCAGACACTGCTCAACAGGCCGTCGGCCGTCGCGTACGAGACCGTCTCGGCCGGAGCAGCCTGGGCGTACGTCAAGATTTCGTCCACCGGTGGGCCCCTCAGTACTTCAGCAGGTTGGCGTCGTCGACGCTGGCGGAGCGCCGGGTACGGAAGATCGCCATGATGATGGCGAGCCCGACCACGACCTCGGCCGCAGCCACCACCATCACGAAGAACGCCATGATCTGACCGTTGAGGTCACCGTTCATCCGGCTGAAGGTGACCAGCGCCAGGTTGGCCGCGTTGAGCATCAGCTCGACACACATGAACAGCACGATCGCGTTGCGCCGCACCAGCACCCCGGCCGCGCCGATGGTGAACAGCACCGCGGCGAGGACCAGGTAGTAGTTCGGCTCGACCGAGAAGAAGTCACTCATTTCTCAGTGCCCTTCAGGGTGGTCTCCTCGGCGGTCAGCTCGCGGACCGGGAGGATGTCCGGCGTGCTCCGGTCGCTCAGTCGCCCGTCCGGCAGGCGGGCCGGGGTGGCGACCGACGAGGAGGTGGCGAAGACACCCGGACCCGGCTTCGGTCCGGGGTAGTTACCGGGCGCGAAGCGGGCCTTCATGGTGGCGATCTGGTCGCGCTTGTCTTCCTTGCGCCGTTCGACGTGCGCCAGGATCATGCCGCCGATGGTGGCGGTGATCAGCAGTGCCGCGGTGAGCTCGAAGGCGAACACGTAGTCGGTGAAGAGCAGCCGGGCGATGCCCTGCACGTTGCCGCCCGCGTTGGCCTGCTCCAGGCCGACCGGCGTGCTGCCCTGCGTGGCTCGGTACACCCCGCTGCCGAGCAGCCCGGCGAAGCCGACACCCAGCCCGATCGCGGCGAGCCGTTGACCGCGCAGCACCTCGATCAGTGAATCGGAGGCGTCCCGGCCGACCAGCATCAGGACGAACAGGAAGAGCATCATGATCGCGCCGGTGTAGACGATGATCTGCACCATGCCGATGAACGGCCCCGCCTGGAGCACGTAGAACACACCCAGGCTGAGCATGGTCAGCACCAGCCAGAGCGCCGAGTGCACGGCATTGCGGGCGGCGATCATGCCGATCGCGCCGGCCAGGGCGAGCGGGGCGAGGATCCAGAAGGTCACCGCCTCGCCGCCGGAGACCGCACCCGCGGCGGCGAGCACCGTCGACGTGGTCATGCCGTCTCTCCCTTTTCCGCCGCGGCCCGCTGGGCGGCCTGCTCGGCGCCCGGGAAGGTGACGCCCGGGTGCTCGTCCACCTGGTAGCGGCCCGGACCCATCGGCGAGCGCTCGGCACCGGCCGAGGTGCCCGGGTTGGTCAGGCTGCCGACGTAGTAGTCCTTCTCGCTGTCACCCAGGCGCATCGGGTGCGGCGGCTGCTCCATCCCCGGCAGCAGCGGCGCCAGCAGCTGCTCCTTGGTGAAGATCAGATCCTGCCGGTTGTCCCGGGCCAGCTCGTACTCGTTGCTCATCGTCAGCGAGCGGGTCGGGCACGCCTCGATGCACAGTCCACAGAAGATGCACCGGGCGTAGTTGATCTGGTACGTGCTGGCGTACCGCTCACCCGGCGAGAAGCGCTGCTCGTCGGTGTTGTCGCCACCCTCGACGTAGATCGCGTCCGCCGGGCAGGCCCAGGCGCACAGCTCACAGCCGATGCACTTCTCCAGGCCGTCCGGGTGCCGGTTGAGAATGTGCCGCCCGTGGTAACGAGGGGCCGGCGTCGGCGGCTCGAACGGGTAGTCGGTGGTGACGACCTTCCTGAACATGTGCGAGAAGGTGACCCCGAAGCCCTTGAACGTTCCGGTGATCGCGCCCACGTCACACCTCCTCAGAGTCCTGGCCGGCGGGGGCGTTGGCCGGCTCCCGCTCGGCGACCATGCGCCGGGTGCGCGGGCTCGGTGGTACCTGCAGGTCCAGCGGGGGCAGCGGGAAGCTGCCCTGTGGACGGTTCTCGACCTGTTCGGCGAGGGTCGGCTTCGGCCGCGCCTTGCGGCTCGGCCAGAACAGCGCGGCGATCAGCGCGAGACCGCCGACGATCCCGAACACGATCAGGCGGTCGTTGCGCTCGAAGTCCTGCATCTTGAGCCAGCCGGCCAGGAAGACGATCCAGACCAGGCTGACCGGGATCAGCACCTTCCAGCCGAAGCGCATCAGCTGGTCGTACCGCAGCCGGGGCAGGGTGCCGCGCAGCCAGACGAAGACGAAGACCAGCAGGACGACCTTGCCGAAGAACCAGAGCAGCGGCCACCAGCCGGAGTTGGCGCCCGACCAGATGCTGATCGGCCACGGCGCGTACCAGCCGCCGAGGAAGAGCGTCACGGTGAACGCCGACATGGTCACCATCGCGACGTACTCGCTGAGCATGATCAGTGCGAACTTCAGCGAGCTGTACTCGGTCATGAAGCCCGCCACCAGCTCCGACTCCGCCTCGGGCAGGTCGAACGGCGGGCGGTTGGTCTCACCGACGATGGAGACGAAGAAGACCACGAAGCTCGGGAAGAGCAGTACCGCGTACCAGCCCGGACCGTCGAACTCGGCGCCGAAGAAGTTCAGCGTGATGCCGTTGCCCTGGGCGGCGACGATCTCGCTGGTGGACATCGTGCCGGCGAGCATGAACACCGCCACGATGGACAGGCCCAGCGCCACCTCGTACGAGATCAGCTGGGCGCTGGAGCGCAGCCCACCCAGCAACGGGTAGGTCGAGCCGGACGCCCAGCCGGCGAGCACGATGCCGTACACCGCCATCGAGGAGAGGGCGAGCACCACCAGCACCGCCACCGGCACGTCGGTGACCTGGAGCGGCGTCTGGTGGCCGAAGATGCTCACCATCGGGCCGAACGGGATCACCGACAGCGCGGTGACCGCGCAGATCACCGAGATCGCCGGAGCGAAGAAGTAGATGACCTTGTCCGCGGCCTTGGGGAGGATGTCCTCCTTGAAAGCCATCTTCAGGCCGTCGGCGAGGGTCTGCAGCAGACCGAACGGGCCGAGCTGGTTCGGGCCGGGCCGGACCTGCATGAAGCCGACCACCCGTCGCTCGAACCAGACACCGAGCAGGGTGCCGAGCAGCGCGACGACGAAGGCAAAGACGATCTTGCCGAGGATCAGCCACCACGGGTCGTGGCCGAAGTCCGTGAGCGACGGCGCCTGAGTGAGTAGCTTCATGCGACACCCCCGGAGGAGTTGAGGAGCGGGCCCGGACGGCCGGCGGCGTCCGCGGCAGCCGGCTCGGTGGTACCGGGCACGGAGATCCGCACCACCGCGCCGGAGGTAGCGCCCAGGCTCCGCCGCACCGTGGCGCCGGGCGAGTTGGTGGGCAGCCAGACCACCCCGTCCGGCATCTCGGTGACCGCCGCCGGCAGGGTCAGCGCCCCCCGGTCGGTACCCACCGTCACCGGATCGCCGTCGGCCACCCCGAGCGCCTCGGCGGTGCCCTTGCCGAGCCGGACCACCGGCGGCCGGGCGGTGCCACCCAGGTACTCGTCACCGTCGGTGAGGCTGCCCAGGTCGACCAGCTGGTGCCAGGTTGCCAGGATCGCCTCGCCGGCACCCGGCTGCGACACCGATCCCGGCGCCACCACCGGGGCGGCGGGTCGCGGCACCCGGGTCGCCGGCAGGCCACCCAGCTCGCGCCGCACGCTCAGCACGTCCCCGGTGCCCAGCCGGGCGTCCAGCTGGGCGGCGAGGGCGTCGAGCACCCGGCCGTCGGTCATCGCGGCGGTGTTCAGCACCGCGTCGAACGGGCGCAGCCGGCCCTCCCAGTCCAGGAAGCTGCCGGCCTTCTCGACCACCGGCGCGACCGGCAGGACCACGTCCGCCCGGCGGGTCACCGCGCTGGCCCGCAGCTCCAGGCTGACCAGGAAGGGCACCGCGTCCAGGGCCTGCTCGGCCAGGCGCGGGTCGGCCAGGTCCGCCGGGTCGACCCCGGCCACCACGAGCGCGCCGAGCTGACCCGCGGCGGCGGCGGCGAGGATGCCGTCGGTGTCCCGGCCGGCCTGGCTCGGGATCACCCCGGCCGGGATGTCCCAGGCCTCGCCGAGTTCCGCGCGGGCGGCCGGCTCGGTGACCAGGCGTCCACCGGGCAGCAGGTTGGGCAGGCAGCCGGTGTCGACCGCACCCCGGTCACCGGCGCGCCGCGGCACCCAGGCCAGCTTCGCGCCGGTACGCGCGGCCACCTCGGCGGCGGCGGAGAGGCCACCCGGTACGGACGCCAGCCGCTCCCCGACGATCAGGATCGCGCCCTCGGCGCCGAGCGCCTCGGCCACGGTGGCGTGCTCGGCGAGCACCCCGGCCTCCTCGCCCGGCACCACCCGGGCCAGCTTGGCACCGAGCTTCTCCAGGCCGCGGGTGGCGAACGGCGCGATCGCGTACACCTTGAGCTTGTTCTTCAGGTATGCCTTACGCAGCCGCAGGAAGAGGATCGGGCACTCCTCCTCCGGCTCCAGGCCGACCAGCACCACGGCCGGCGCCTGCTCGACGTCGGCGTAGGTGACGTCGGTGCTGCCGGCCACCGAGCTGGCCAGGAAGTCGGCCTCCTCACGGGAGACCGGCCGGGCCCGGAAGTCGATGTCGTTGGTGTGCAGCGCGACCCGGGCGAACTTGGCGTACGCGTACGCGTCCTCGACGGTCAGCCGGCCGCCGGTGAGCACCGCCGAGCCCTGACCGCCGTCGCGGGCCGCCCGCAGCCCCTCCGCGGCGACGTGCAGTGCCTCGCTCCAGGACGCCTCGCGCAGCTCACCGGTGCGCTGGTCGCGGACCAGCGGGGTGGTGAGCCGGTCGGTGGCCCGGGCGTACTGGAAGCCCCAGCGGCCCTTGTCGCAGTTCCACTCCTCGTTGACCTGCGGGTCGTCGCCGGCGAGCCGGCGCAGCACCTTGCCCCGGCGCCAGTCGGTGCGCTGGGCGCAGCCGGCCGAGCAGTGCTCGCAGACGCTCGGGCTGGAGACCAGGTCGAACGGGCGGGCGCGGAAGCGGTACTGGGTACCGGTCAGCGCGCCGACCGGGCAGATCTGCACCGTGTTGCCGGAGAAGTACGAGTTGAAGGGGACGTCGCCGTCCTCGCCCTCGGTGCCGTAGTCCTCGTCCCGGTAGATGTTGATCTCTTCGGCGGAGGAGCGGTTCATCAGGTCGATGAACTTGTCGCCCGCGATCTCCTCGGAGAACCGGGTGCAGCGCTGGCAGAGCACGCAACGCTCGCGGTCGAGCAGCACCTGGGTGCTGATCGGCAGCGGCTTCGGGTACTCCCGCTTGTGCTCGTGGAACCGGGAGTCGGTGCGCCCGGTCGACATGGCCTGGTTCTGCAGCGGGCACTCGCCGCCCTTGTCGCACATCGGGCAGTCGAGCGGGTGGTTCACCAGCAGCAGCTCCATGATCCCCTCTTGCGCCTTCTTGGCGACCGGGGAGCTGAGCTGGGTACGGACCACCATGCCCTCGGCGACCGTCTGGGTGCAGGAGGCGACGGGCTTGCGCTGCCCCTCCACCTCGACCAGGCACTGCCGGCAGGCGCCGGCCGGGGCCAGCAGCGGGTGGTCACAGAACCGGGGGATCTCGGTACCGATCTGCTCGGCGACGCGGATCAGCAGAGCACCCTTGGGGGCGGTGACCTCGACACCGTCGATGGTGAGGGTGACCGTCTCGGTGGACTTGGCAACGTCGGTCATCAGTGGGCCCCTACGAGGGTCTTCTCCGACAGTTTCGGCGCAGTGCGTCCCTCGATGTAGTCGAGGTAGTCCTGCTTGAAGTACTTCAACGACGAGGTCACCGGGCTGGTGGCACCGTCACCCAGGCCACAGAACGAGCGACCGAGGATGTTGTCGCAGGTGTCCAGGAGGGTGGCCAGGTCGTCGTGGGTGCCCTGGCCGGCGAGGATGCGCCGGTAGACCCGGACCATCCAGTAGTTGCCCTCCCGGCACGGGGTGCACTTGCCACACGACTCGTGGTGGTAGAACTCCAGCCACCGGTAGGTCGCGTAGACCGGGCAGTCCTGGTCGGAGAAGATCTGGGTGGCCGTGGTGCCGAGGATCGAACCGGCGGCGGCCACCCCCTCGAAGTCGAGCGGCACGTCCAGGTGCTCGGCGGTGAGCAGCGGGGTGGACGACCCGCCCGGGGTCCAGAACTTCAGGTTGTGTCCGGGCTGCATTCCGCCGGCCAGCTCGATCAGCTCGCGCAGCGTGATGCCGAGGCCGCACTCGTACTGGCCGGGGTTGGCGATCCGGCCGGAGAGCGAGTAGATCATCGGGCCGGCGGACTTCTCCGTGCCCATGCTCTTCCACCACTCCGCGCCACCGAGCACGATGTACGGCACGCTGGAGATGGTGCCGACGTTGTTGACCACGGTGGGGCTGGCGTACAGGCCGTGGGTGGCCGGGAACGGCGGGCGCAGCCGGGGCTGGCCGCGGAAGCCCTCCAGCGAGTCGAGCAGCGCGGTCTCCTCGCCGCAGATGTACGCCCCGGCGCCCGAGTGCACCACCAGCTCCAGGTCGAAGCCGCTGCCGAGGATGTTCCTGCCCAGGTAGCCCTTGGCCGTCGCCTCCTGGACGGCGTTGCGCAGCCGACGCGCGGCGTGCACCGCCTCACCCCGGATGTAGATGTACGCCCGGTTGGCCCGGATCGCGTACGAGGCGATGATCACGCCCTCGACCAGCGAGTGCGGGTCGTGGGTCATCAGCGGCAGGTCCTTGCAGGTGCCCGGCTCGCCCTCGTCGGCGTTGACCACCAGGTAGTGCGGCTTGCCGTCGCCCTGTGGGATGAAGCCCCACTTGAGCCCGGTCGGGAAGCCGGCGCCGCCGCGACCACGCAGCCCGGAGTCCTTGATCAGCTGGATCAGGTCGTCCGGGTGCGCCTTGAGCGCCTTGCGCAGCGCCGCGTAGCCGTCCAGCCGCTCGTAGGTGCCGATCCGCCAGGCGTCGGGCGACAGCCAGCGCTTGGTCAGCACCGGCGTCAGTTTGGCCAGGGTCTCCGGCCGAGGCGTGGTCACTTCTGAGCCCCCTTGTCGTTCGCGGAGTCGGGGCCGACCGCCTCCGCCTCGCTGAGGTTGCGCTGCTGCGCCTCGGCGTCGTCGCCGGCGGGCTTGGCGTCACCTGCGGGCTTGTTGGCGGCCGCGCCGGCCGCCTCCGCCGCCTGGGCGTCGCGCGGCGCGGGCGGCGCGCCGTCGGTCGGCACCTTGGTGCCGGGCGCGTCCGGCACCGCGGTCTTCGCGTCCGGTTGCCGGGTCTCGGCGGTACGCACCTGCGGCGACTTGCGGTCCGGCGCCGGCACGTCCGGCGCGGTGCTGCCGGTGGGCGCGGCCTTCGCCGGGGTGGCCGGGGCGGGCGTGTCGGCGGCCTGGGTGCTGCGGATCGGGGTGTTCGGGTCGAAGCCCGGCGCCGAGATCTGGTGCTCCTGGGCCAGCCGCAGGCCGCGCAGGCTGGGCTCGCCCGGCACCCCGTCGGCGACCGCGCCCTCGCGCTCGTCGGCGAAGCCGGCGAGCTGGACCGCCATCTCCTTGAGCGTGCAGAGCCGGGCGCCCCGGCTCGGGGTGGGCCGACCGCCGGCCCGCAGCTCGTCGACCAGGCCTACCGCGGTCTGCGGGTCGACCCCGTCGAAGAAGTCGTAGTTGACGGTCAGCACCGGGCCGTAGTCGCAGGCCGCCAGGCACTCGGCATGCTCCAGCGTGATCTTGCCGTCGGTGGTGGTCTCGTCGTGCCCGACGCCCAGGTGCTCGACGAGCGTGTCGTAGACCTCCTGGCCGCCCAGCACGTTGCACATCGTGTTGGTGCAGACGCTGACCAGCCAGTCGCCGGTGGGCCGGCGCTTGTACATGGTGTAGAAGCTGGCCACCGCACCGACCTGGGCCTTGTTCAGGCCGAGCACCTCGGCGCAGAACGCCACGCCGGCCGGGGAGACGTAACCCTCCTCGGACTGCACCAGGTGCAGCAGGGGCAGCAGGGCCGAGCGCGACCGGTCGGCCGGGTACCGGGCGATGATCTCCCGGGCCCGGGCCCGCGTTTCGTCAGTGAAGACCATCACCGGTCACAACCTCCCATTACCGGGTCCAGCGAGGCACCGCCGGCGATCACGTCGGCGATCAGGCCACCCTCGGCCATCGCCGGCAGGGCCTGGAGGTTGACGAAGCTCGGCTCCCGGTAGTGCACCCGGTACGGCCGGGTGCCACCGTCGGAGACCGCGTGTACGCCGAGTTCGCCGCGGGGTGACTCGATGCCCACGTACACCTGGCCCGGCGGCACCCGGAAGCCCTCCGTCACCAGCTTGAAGTGGTGGATCAGGGACTCCATCGACTGGCCCATGATCTTTGCGACGTGCTCCAGCGAGTTGCCCATGCCGTCGACGCCGATGGCCAGCTGCGCCGGCCAGGCGATCTTCTTGTCGGCCACCATCACCGGTCCCGGCTTGAGCCGGTCGAGGGCCTGCTCAACGAGCTTGAGCGACTCCCGCATCTCGGCCATCCGGACCAGGTAGCGGCCCCACACGTCACCGTCGGGGTGCGTCGGCACGTCGAACTCGTAGTCCTCGTAACCGCAGTACGGCATGGTCTTGCGCAGGTCCCAGGCCAGGCCGGCCGACCGCAGCACCGGGCCGGTGACGCCGAGCGCCACGCAGCCGGTCACGTCGAGCACCGCGACGTTCTGCGTACGCTCCAGCCAGATCGGCTGGCCGGAGAGCAGGTCCTCGTACTCCTTGAGCCGCTTCGGCATCATCTTGAGGAACTCGCGGATCTTGACGATCGCCTCGTCCGGCACGTCCTGGGCGACCCCGCCCGGCCGCACGTACGCATGGTTCATCCGCAGGCCGGTGATCAGCTCGAAGATCTCCAGGATGTACTCACGCTCGCGGAAGCCGTAGAGCATGATCGAGATCGCGCCCAGCTCCATGCCCGTGGTGGCCACCCAGACCAGGTGCGAGGAGATCCGGTTCAGCTCCATCATGAGCACCCGGATCGTGTTGGCCCGCTCGGTCACCTCGTCGGTGATGCCGAGCAGCTTCTCCACGGCCAGCGAGTACGCGGTCTCGTTGAAGATCGGCGCGAGGTAGTCCATCCGGGTCACGAACGTCGAACCCTGGACCCAGTTGCGGTACTCGAGGTTCTTCTCGATGCCGGTGTGCAGGTAGCCGATGACCGAGCGGGCCTCCCGGACCGTCTCGCCCTCCAGCTCCAGGACCAGCCGGAGCACGCCGTGCGTGGACGGGTGCTGCGGGCCCATGTTGACGACGATCCGACCCTCGTTGATCGGGTCGACGCCGGAGACCACGTCGTCCCAGTCCCCGCCGGTGACGGTGAAGACCCGGCCCTCGGTGGTCTCGCGCTCGCTGGCGTAGTTCGACGTCATTGGTAAGACCTCCGCTTGTCTGGCGGCGGGATCTCGGCGCCCTTGTACTCCACGGGCACGCCGCCGAGGGGGTAGTCCTTGCGCTGCGGGTGGCCCTCCCAGTCGTCCGGCATGAGGATCCGGGTCAGCGCCGGGTGGCCGTCGAAGACGACGCCGAACATGTCGTACGTCTCCCGCTCCTGCCAGTCGGCCGTCGGGTAGACGGCGGTGACGCTGGGCAGGTGCGGTTCCTCGACGGAGACGGCGGCCTCCAGCCGCACCCGCCGCCGGTAGGTCATCGAGGTCAGCTGGTAGACCACGTGCAGCCGGCGGACGTCGGCACCCAGGTAGTCCACCCCGGAGACCGAGGAGCACAGCTCGAAGCGCAGCGCCGGGTCGTCCCGCATCACCTGGCAGACCTCGGCGATCCGCTCCGGCCGGATGTGCAGGGTCAGCTCGCCGCGGTCGACCACCACGTGCTCGACCGCCTCGCCGAAGGCGGGGTACGCCTCCTCCAGCGCGTCGCGGACCTCGTCGAAGTACCCACCGTACGGCCGGGGCGAGTCCTCGACGGTGTGCTGCGGCCGGACCAGGCCACCGAAGCCGGAGACGTCACCGGTGCCCTGGTTGCCGA
This sequence comes from Micromonospora radicis, assembly GCF_003583405.1. Classification (GTDB taxonomy): domain Bacteria; phylum Actinomycetota; class Actinomycetes; order Mycobacteriales; family Micromonosporaceae; genus Micromonospora; species Micromonospora radicis. Next base: position 50,877 of record NZ_QXEC01000021.1, on the reverse strand, counting down.
ACATGCCCCGGCCGGCCGGCGCGGCCGGCGGGAACTCGGCGGGAGCGCCGCTGGTCGCCCCGGCCGGCGTCACCGGAACCGGTACGCCGCCGGTACTCGGCTTGGAGTCAGTCACTTGATCCCCCGGTACGGCTGGAGGTGGTTCTGGGCCTTCATCCAGTTCTCGATCCGCAGCTGCTCCTCGCGGCCCTCGCGGACGGCCTTCGTCCACTCGGCCCGCCGGGCCTTGTCACTGCGGTACGACGACGGCATCGAGCCGTACGGCACCACCGGCACGTCGCCACGCGCCTCCCGGGCGGCCAGCATCTTGCGACCGTTCGGGCCGAGCGGCTCGTGACCGATCTTCTCGCGGAGCTTGAGGATCGCGTCGATCAGCATCTCCGGCCGGGGCGGGCAGCCCGGCAGGTACATGTCGACCGGCACCACGTGGTCCACGCCCTGCACGATGGCGTAGTTGTTGAACATGCCGCCGCTGCTGGCGCAGACGCCCATCGACAGCACCCAGCGGGGCTCGGCCATCTGGTCGTAGATCTGGCGCAGCACCGGGGCCATCTTCTGGCTCACCCGGCCGGCCACGATCATCAGGTCGGCCTGCCGGGGCGAGGCCCGGAAGACCTCCATGCCCCACCGGCCCATGTCGTAGTGCGGACCACCGGCGGCCATCATCTCGATGGCGCAGCAGGCCAGACCGAACGTGGCGCCCCAGACCGAGGACTTGCGCGACCAGTTGACCAGCTTCTCCACCGAGGTGAGCAGGACACCGGCGGGGAGTTTCTCCTCGATACCCATCTGCGGTTCCTTCCTCAGTCCCAGTCCAGGCCGCCGCGACGCCACTCGTAGGCGTACGCGACGAAGACCGCACCGATGAACATGAACATGGCCACCAACCCGAACACCGGCAGGATGTCGAAGGAGACCGCCCACGGGTAGAGAAAGATCATTTCTACGTCGAAGACAATGAAGAGCATCGCCGTCAGGTAGAACTTGACCGGGAACCGGCTTCCGCCGATCGGTTGCGGACTGGGCTCGATTCCGCACTCGTAGGCTTCGAGCTTGGCCTTGTTGTAGCGCCGTGGCCCGGTGAACCGGGCGGCGGCTATCGAGAACAGCGCGAAGGCCGCGGCGAGGGCGAGAAGCCCGATGATGGGTACGTAAGGCGAGAGCGACATCTTCTTCTCCTGCTCGTCCTTCCCTGCCCTCGTTCGTTGGCGAAATTCACACTATTCACATCCCACTCCGCGACCTTCGGCGGGGTGGCCTTGCGTCCTAGACCGCCGGCGCGACCCGAGTCATCGCATTGATCACTCGGTCCATCGCGTCGCCGCCCCGCGGGTCGGTGAGGTTGGCCAGGAGCTTGAGTACGAAACGCATCAGCGTCGGGTGGGGCATGCCGTGCTTCGTCGCCACGCGCATGATCTCGGGCCGACCGATCAGCTTCACGAAGATCCCGCCGAGCCGGTAGTAGCCGCCGAACCGGGTCTTCAACTCCTGCGGGTACGCCATCAGCGCCCGCTCCCGCTCGACGCCGGCCGGTCGGGCCAGGGCCTGCACCGCGACCTCCGCGGCCAGCTCACCGGACTCCATCGCGTACGCGATGCCCTCGCCGTTGAACGGGTTGACCATGCCGCCGGAGTCGCCGACAAGCATGACCCCCCGGGTGTAGTGCGGCACCCGGTTGAAGCCCATCGGCAGCGCGGCACCGAGGATCGACCCCTCGGCGTTGGTCTCGTCGGTCATCCCCCACTCCGGCGGCGTGTTGGCCAGCCAGTCGGTGAGCAGCCGCCGGTAGTTGGTCTTGCCGAACGCCGAGGAGGAGTTGAGGATGCCGAGACCCACGTTTACCCGGCCGTCACCGAGGCCGAAGATCCAGCCATAGCCGGGCAGCAGCGCGCCGGTGCCCTTGGCCCGCAGTTCCAGCCAGGACTCCAGGTAGTCGTCGGCGTGCCGGACCTCGGAGCGGTAGTAGCGCCGTACCGCCACGCCGATCGGCCGGTCCTCGCGTTTGGCCAACCCGAGGGCGAGCGGGAACCGACCCGAGACACCGTCGGCGGCGACCACCAGCGGCGCGTGGAAGGTGGCTGGCGCCTTGTCCGGGCCGTCCTCGGCCTGCACCCCGATCACCCGACCGTCCGTGTCGAGCACCGGGCCGATGACGTTGACGTTGGTACGCAGCTTGGCCCCGGCGTCGACCGCCCGCCGGGCGAGCAGATCGTCGAAGTCCAGCCGGGTACGCACCAGGCCGTAGTTGGGGAAACTCGCCAGGTCTGGCCAGTCCAACTCCAGCCGGACCCCGCCGCCGATCACCCGCAGTCCCCGGTTGTGCAGCCAGCCGGCCTCCGGCGAGGTGTCCACACCCATCCGGATCAGCTGACGCACCGCGCGTGGCGTCAGCCCGTCACCGCAGACCTTCTCCCGGGGGAACTCGGTCTTCTCCAGCAGCAGCACACGTACGCCGTGCCGCGCCAGGTGGTACGCCGTCGCCGATCCACCGGGACCGGCGCCCACGACGATCACGTCGGCGTCGTTCTCCACCGCAGTCATCCGGACCTCCTCCCCGCCTGCTCGTGAAATGCTTCACAAGCCAGCCGGAAGGAGTCTATGACCGGTGCCATATGCTCGCGTTGTTAGGGCGCCCTAACCTCCTGGAAACGCGCCCAGCCGCGTCGATCGGGCGCGCCGCACGCCCGGATCCGCCGCTATCCCTTGATCAACGGAGCGGCGCGCGGGCGGGGACGAGGAGTCAGGGCCGGGTCGGGGTTATCGCGTCCAGGCCGGCGCGGATGGTCGCCGGCAGGTGCTCGCGCAGGGTGCCCCCGGCGGCCCGGTCCAGGGCCGCGAGCACCTCGGAGACCACCTGGCGCACCTCGGCGGGATCCGCACCGGCCAGCTCGCGAAGTTGGTCGACCAACTCCACGGCGTCGCCGGTCGCCGCGTCCTTCGGATCCGTCATGCCGGACAGCCTACGCGGCGAATGCCGCCAAATCAGGACATCACTATAAATACCGCAATCAGTCCCGGGTGGCGCGGTGCAGGGCCACCACACCGCCGGTCAGGTTGCGCCAGGCCACCCGACCCCAGCCGGCCGCGGCCACCCGGGCCGCCAGCGCCGCCTGGTCCGGCCAGGCCCGGATGGACTCGGCGAGGTAGACGTACGCGTCCGGGTTACTGGCGACGGCCCGGGCCACCGACGGCAGGGAACGCATCAGGTACGACAGGTAGACCGTGCGGAAGGCGGGGTTGACCGGCGTACTGAACTCGCAGATCACCAGTCGGCCGCCCGGCCGGGTCACCCGGGCCAGTTCGCGCAGCGCCGCGTCGGTGTCGTTGACGTTGCGCAACGCGAAGGAGATGGTCACCGCGTCGAAGGTGGCGTCGGCGAAGGGCAGCCGTAGCGCGTCCCCGGCCAGCAGCGGCACGTGCGGACGGGAGCGCTTTCCGGCGGACAGCATGCCGAGCGACAGGTCGGCGCCGACCGCGTACGCCCCGGAGTGGGCCAGCTCCTCGGTGGACACTCCGGTGCCGGCACCCACGTCGAGCACCCGGTCACCGGGGCGCAGGCCGAGGGCGGTCCGGGTGGCCCGCCGCCAGAACCGGTCCTGCCCGAAGGAGAGGACGGTGTTGGTCAGGTCGTATCGGGCCGCCACGCCGTCGAACATCGCGGCGACCTCGTGCGGCTGCTTGTCCAGGCTGGCGCGCTGGCCCTGCGGGGTACGGCTCACCCCTCCACTCTGCCAGCCCGGCCGGAACCGGACTGCGGCCAGGGTCACCGCCGGCCGGCACACACAGTACGGGCGGGATGGTCACCCATCCCGCCCGTACTGCCGTGCGTTATGTGAACGGCCCGCGCGGGCCGATAGAGGACGAACCTCAGCTGTTGGACTTCTCGTCACCCGGGGTCACCAGGACCACCCGGCGACGGCGGGCGACCAGGAACATCGCCGCACCGGCGACCACGACGGCCGCGCCGACGCCACCGATCAGACCGGCCTGCACACCGGTGACCGGCAGACCGCCGCCACCGCCACCGCCGCCGGCCGGGGCGGCCAGGATGACCGCGAAGTCGTCCGAGTTGTCGGACGGGTCGAGGTCGGCGAAGTCCGACTCCTCGGCCTTACGCACCTGGGCCTTGGCGAAGCCCGGCTTCTTGGCCTGGGCGCTCACCCGGGCTTCCGGCGACAGCACGCCGAAGGAGGTGGCCTCCAGCGAACCGCCCTTGAGGGTGGCCGGCACGTCGAGGTCCGCGTCCACCACGATCGGCAGCTCGATGAACAACAGCAGATCCGACTCGAACGCGAAGTTCTTGTCCTCGCAGACGACGGTGCGCTCGTCGTCGCTGACGTCGCAGCCCTCGATCGGCAGGACCGTCACGCCCTCGGGCAGCTGGAAGGTCAGCTTGAGGCCCTTGGCGGTCCGGTTGCCCTGGTTGACGATCTCGCCGTAGACCACGGCGGTGTCACCGGGAAGGAGCTTCTTGCCCTCCGTCCCGGTCTCGAAGTCGAAGCTGGTCTTCACGTCCGGAACGATCACGCCCAGGTCGACGCCGCTCTCCGGGGTCAACTCGACGTCGACCTCGATGCTGTTGTTGCTGTCATCGGTGTCGTCGTCCGACTCGATGCTGATGGTCACCGGCGCGGTGTACGGCCCGGTGACGCCCTCGTCGGCCTTGACCAGGACGATCAGCACCTCGGTGGTCTCGCCCGGCCCCGGGATCTCGTCCTTGGCCAGCTCGCAGGTGAACACCTCGAGCTTGGTCTCACCGGTGGCGCTGCACTCGCCGTTCGTGATCGGAACGAAGAAGAGCTTCTCGTCGTCCACCTTGGAGACGTCGACCTTGATGAGGACCTTGCTCGGCGTACCCTCGCCCTGGTTTGCAATCTTGGCCCAGGCGAACTTGCCTTCGACGCCGTCGGTGAACCGGGTGCCGGCCGCGGTGATCGCCAGGTCCGTTTCGGTCCCGGCGGCGTAGGCCGGCGCGCCAAGGGCGGCGAAGGCGCCCGAGGCAAGCAGCGCGGCCGTGGCGAGGCTCGCGACACGGCGGGTGCGGAAGATCATGAAGTGGTCTCCCCGTGGGGTGTTGGAAACGTACGGGCGGGGACGTTATCCGCCATCGATCACCCGCGCTACCCCGCAACACCCCAACCGCGACCTGGCTGGCTAATGCTCACTTAAGGATTGTCCGGATTGATGGCTATTGCTGCCCGACAGCACACCCATCCGGGCCCACACCGCGGCATGCTTCTGCCCAGGCGGACGGCCGCGGTAAGCCGTTCGGCTGACCGACCGGCACATGCCGCAACTGACCCAGCGTTCCCGGGTCGTGACCAGCCGTGAGATCCGGTGGACGGTCGGACCGGTTGTCGGTCGCGTCGGGCCAGCCGGTCAGTTCGCCTCGACCAGCGGCAGCGAACGGCCGGCCCCGCCACCGGGCAACGCGATCGAGGAGAAGTGCGAGACCACCCGCTCGTCGACCGGGTCGTCGGCGGGGGTGTGGTGCACGGCGAGTCGGTTGTAGAGGGTGTCCCGCTGGGCTGGGATCCGGTCGGCGGAACGGATCATCCCGATCAGCTCGTGCAGGTTCGACCGGTGGCGGGCACCGGCCGAGGAGATGACGTTCTCCTCCAGCATGATCGAGCCGAGGTCGTCGACGCCCATGTGCAGCGCGAGCTGGCCGACGTCCTTGCCGGTGGTCAGCCAGGAGGCCTGCAGGTGCGGCACGGTCTCGAAGAACAGCCGGGCCACCGCCACCAGGCGCAGGTACTCCAGGGTGGTCGCCTGGGTCCGGCCCTTGAGGTGGTTGTTCTCCGGCTGGTACGTCCACGGGATGAAGGCCCGGAAGCCCTGCGTACGGTCCTGCACGTCGCGGATCATGCGCAGGTGCTCGATCCGCTCGGCGGCGGTCTCGCCGGTGCCCATCATCATCGTCGCGGTCGACTCGACGCCCTGCCGGTGCGCCAGCTCCATGACCTCCAGCCAGCGCTCACCCGACTCCTTCAGCGGCGCGATCGCCTTACGCGGTCGCTCCGGCAGCATCTCGGCGCCGGCACCGGCGATCGAGTCCAGCCCGGCGGCCTTGATCCGGGCGATGGCCTCGTCCAGGCTCACCCCGGAGACCTTGGCCATGTGCAGGATCTCGCTCGGCCCGATCGAGTGGATGGCGAGCTGCGGGTACGCCTGCTTGACCGAGGAGAACAACTCCTCGTAGTACTCCACCCCGTAGTCCGGGTGGTGGCCGCCCTGGAGCATGACCTGGGTGGCACCCAACTCGACCGCCTCGCCGCAGCGGCGCAGGATCTCCTCGGTCGGGTGGGTCCACCCTTCCTGGTGCTTGGGCGCCCGGTAGAAGGCGCAGAACTTGCACGCCGTCACGCAGATGTTGGTGTAGTTGATGTTGCGGTCGATCAGGTACGTGACGACGTTGTCCGGGTAGCGCCGCCGACGCACCGCGTCCGCGGCCTCACCGAGGGCGTGCAGGGGCGCGTCGGTGTAGAGCAGCAGGGCCTCCTCGGGCGTGATCCGCCCACCGGCCGCGCCACGGTGCAGGATGTCGTCGATCTCCCGGCTCGTCGTCACGCCACCGAGCCTACGCCGAGCCTTCGCGGCGACCCGCAAGGGCGCCGCCGACCTGTGACCCACTCCCCTCCCGCCCGCCGCGCAACACGTCCACAGATCCTGGTACGAGAGCGGACGCCCCCGTACCAAGATCCACACGTGGTTGCTAGGAACGGTGGGCGGCGAGCATGAGGGTGTACGCGGCGTGCCCCTCACCGGTGGGGTGGAAGGTCTCGGTGAGGCGGGTCAGGTCGACCCCGTGCAGGAACGGCTTGGGGCTGCACGCCTCGGCCCCGGCGAGGACCGGACGCATGTCGACGAAGGTGACGCCGGCCCGGCCGGCCGCCGTCCGGGTGCCCTCGGCCACCGCGTCCGCGTTGGCGTTCATGTTGGCGCGCTTGGTGGCGCTGGGGCTGATCGCACCGCACGAGCCGGTCCGGGCGACCAGCCTCGGGTAGCCGAGTACGACCACCTTGGCGCGGGGAGCGCGGCGCTTGATCTCGCTGTACAGGCCGGCGAGTTCACCCACCATCTGGTTCCTGGCGTAGTACGACGAGTACATCGTCGCCGTCTCGCAGAACCACTCGCTCTCGGTGAGGCAACCCCTCGCCACCGAGGAGAACTGTGCGTCGTTACCGCCCACCGTGATGCTGACCAGTGCGGTCTTGCCGCTCAGCGCGGAGAGCTGCTTTCCACGCACGTCCGCGATGGTGGCACCGCTACAGGTGACGTCCTTCAACGTGTACCCGCCGAGCGCGGAGACGAGCAACCGGGGGTAGCTCTTCGGGCTACGCAGGCAGGCGCCGCTGGCGGAGTCGTACGGGTACGCCCCGACCCCCGAGGCGTACGAGTCACCGAGAGCGACGTACTCCTGGGTGGCCGCAGCTCGGGCGGGCGCGGCGGCCACCGCGTCCATCGCCACGAACGCCATCGCCGCGGCGAGAACCAGAGAGGTGAACTTGCGCATAGCTTCCCTTCGACCGGAGAGGTCGCCGCTGCGGCGACTCCACTCCCTGACGGCGGCGGGGCGCCATGCGTTCAACCGTCGACGCGACCAGTTGCCCGGCCGCACGGCACCGGCGACAACGCGACCCGGCGCCACGACCGGTGACCAGGAGCCGAGGCCCCCTGGGCCACCTCTCGTGGCCGGCGATCACACGTCACGCGTCGTAGTCGACCACGAGGGTCTCGGTGAGCGGGCTGGACTGACACGTCAACACGTAACCGGCGGCCACCTCGTCGGGCTCCAGCGCGTAGTTGCGGGCCATCTCGACCTCGCCCGAGACCACCCTCGCCCGGCAGGTCGAACAGACCCCGCCCTTGCAGGCGTACGGCAGCTCGCCGCGAACCCGCAACGCCGCGTCCAGCACCCGCTCGTCGCGGCGCATGGTGAAGCTCGACGAACGACCGTCCAACAGGATGGTGACCTCGGTGCCGGCGCCGGGCTCGTCGCCGGGACGGCGCACCGGTGCCGGCGCCGCATCGACGTGGAACAGCTCGGCGTGCACCGCCGACTCCGGCACGCCCCGCCCGGTGAGGACCGCCTTCGCGTCCACCACCAGCCCGTACGGGCCGCAGAGAAACCACTCGGCGATGGCGTCGCCGGGCACGATGGTCGCCAACAGCCGGCCCAGCCGCTCGGCGTCGATCCGCCCGGAGAGCAACGGTGACTCGCCCTGCTCCCGGGAGAGCACGTGCACCAGGTGCAGCCGGGTGGGATACCGGTCCTTCAGGTCGGCCAGTTCCTCGGCGAACATCACGCTGTTGGCCGTGCGGTTGCCGTACACCAGGGTGAAGGTGCTGGCCGGCTCGACGGCCAGCACGGTGGCGACCAGCGACAGCACCGGTGTGATGCCCGAGCCGGCGACCACCGCGCCGTAACGGCGGGTCCGGTCCGGCCGGTACTCCGTGGTGAAGTGCCCAAGCGGCGGCAGCACCTCCACCGTGTCGCCGTTGCGCAACACCCCACAGGCGTACGACGAGAAGGCCCCGCCGGGGATCTCCCGCACGCCGATCCGCAACCGCCCGTGCCGGGCCAGTTCCTCCGGCGTGGAGCAGATGGAGTACGAGCGACGGACGTCTTCGCCGGCCGCCGGTGCGTCGGCCACGGCATCGGCGGGCAGCCGCACCGTCAGGTGCTGGCCCGCACGGAAGGCGAAGGTCGCGCGCAGTTCCTCGGGCACCGCGAAGGTGACCGCGACCGCGTCGGCGGTGAGCCGGTCGACGGCGGCGACGGGCAACGGCTGGAACACCGGCCGGCGGCGAGCCGGGCGGGTGATGGTGACAGTCACAGTGCCTTCACAGTGTCGAAGGGTTCGGAGCAGGCGCGGCAGCGCCAGAGTGCCTTGCACGCGGTGGAGCCGAACCGGCTGAGCTGCTCGGTCTCCGGCGAGCCGCAGCGCGGGCAGCGCACCGTCAGGGTCAGCGGTACGACCCCGTCGCGCCGAACCGGGGCCGGCGGGGCGATCCCCGCCGCGGCCAGCTTGGCCCGCCCGGCATCGCTGATCCAGTCGGTGCTCCAGGCCGGGCTGTGCACCGTGCGAACCTCGACGTCGGGGTGGCCGGCCGCGGTGACCGCGCGCCGGATGTCGGCGCGGATCACGTCCATCGCCGGGCAACCGGTGTACGTGGGCGTGATCGTCACCACCACCCGCCCGGTGCCCGGCTCCACCTCGACGTCGCGCAGGATGCCGAGATCCTCGATGGTGACCACCCGGATCTCCGGGTCCACCACCGCCGCCACGGCCGCGCGGGCGTCGCTCACCGCCGCCGGCACGCCGCACCCCACCGGGTCACCATCGCGCCCCCGGATGGGCCCGATGCAGCACCTGCATCTCGGCGAGCAGGTACGACAGATGTTCGGTGTGCAGCCCGTCCCGCCCGCCGGCCGGCGCCCACGCCGACTCGGGCACGGTCAACGTCGCCTCGGCGAGCACCGCCGACACCACCTCGTCGAAGTCGGCCCGCAGGGTGGCCGGGTCGACCGGTGCCTGCGGCCAGCCAGCGAACAACTCCCCGACGTACGGCCAGACCTCCTCGATGCCGGCCTGCATCCGCCGGTGCGACTCCGGCGTCCCCTCGCCGAGCCGCTTCACCCAGAGCGCCGCGTGGTCCAGGTGGTACGCGGACTCCTTGCGGGCCTTGCCACCGATCGCGGCCAGCCGCTCGTCGGCGCAGCGTGACAGCGCCGTGTAGAGGGGCAGCTGGTAGGCCGAGAGCAGAAGCAGCTTGGCCATGGTCACCGCGAAGTCACCGTTGGGCAGCTCGACCAGCAGGCAGTTGCGGAACTCGCGGTCGTCACGCAGGTACGCCAGCGCGTCCTCGTCCCGGCCCGCGCCCTCCAACTCGCCCGCGTACGACAGCAGCAGCCGGGCCGCCCCGAGCTGGTCCAGGGCGATGTTGGCCAGCGCGATGTCCTCCTCCATCTCGGGTGCCCGGGTGGTCCACTCGGCCAGCCGTTGCGCCGCGATCAGCGCGTCGTCGCCGAGCGCGAGAGTGAAGGCGAAGGGTCCGTTCACGGGTTCCTCTCCGTTCGCGACTGCGGGGCTCGCAGCATCACAGGTGGGCCACGCCGTCTGGGACGTCGTAGAAGGTCGGGTGGCGGTAGACCTTGTCGGCGGCCGGGTCGAAGAAGGCGTCCTTCTCGTCGGGGCTGGAGGCGGTGATGGCGCCAGCCGGCACCACCCAGATCGACACCCCCTCCTGCCGCCGGGTGTAGAGGTCACGGGCGTTGCGCAGGGCGAGTTCGGCGTCGGGCGCGTGCAGGCTGCCCACGTGGGTGTGTGCCAGGCCACGGCGGGCCCGGACGAAGACCTCCCAGAGGGGGGACGATCCGCTACTGCTCATGTCGGGACCTTCTCCTTGCTCGCCTGCTTCGCCGCGTACGCCGCGGCTGCTTCCCGTACCCAGGCGCCCGCTTCGTGGGCGCGACGCCGGTGCGCCATCCGCTCCCGGTTGCACGGTCCGTCACCGGAGATGACCCGCATCAGCTCGGCGTAGTCGGGCTGGGTGAAGTCGTACGCCTGGCGCTGCTCGTTCCAGCGCAGGTCGGGATCGGGGATGGTGAGCCCGAGCACCTCCGCCTGACCGACGCACATATCCACGAAGCGCTGCCGCAGGTCGTCGTTGGAGAAGCGCTTGATCTTCCAGGCCATGGACTGCGCGGAGTGGGTGGAGTCACCGTCCGGCGGGCCGAACATGGCCAGCGACGGATACCACCAGCGGTCGAGCGCGTCCTGGGCCATCGCCCGCTGGGCCGACGTGCCGTGCGCCAGGGTGTGCAGGATCTCGTAGCCCTGCCGCTGATGGAACGACTCCTCCTTGCAGACCCGGATCATCGCTCGCGCGTACGGGCCGTAGGAGCAGCGGCAGAGCGGAACCTGGTTGACGATCGCCGCGCCGTCCACCAGCCAGCCGATGGCACCGACGTCGGCCCAGGTGAGGGTCGGGTAGTTGAAGATCGAGCTGTACTTCTGCCGGCCGGACAGCAGCAGCTCGACCAGTTCGTCGCGGCTGATGCCGAGGGTCTCGGCGGCGGCGTAGAGATAGAGGCCGTGCCCCGCCTCGTCCTGCACCTTGGCCAGCAGGATCGCCTTGCGCTTGAGCGACGGGGCGCGGCTGATCCAGTTGCCCTCCGGCTGCATCCCGATGATCTCGGAATGGGCGTGCTGGGCGATCTGCCGGATCAGCGTCCGGCGGTACGCCTCCGGCATCCAGTCGCGGGGTTCGATCTTCTGGTCGGCGTCGACGACTGCCGTGAAGTAGGCGGCCAGGTCCTCCTCGGGGCCCGGGGCCCCGCGATCCCGCTCCGCGGCCGTCCGCAGTTCCGCTTCCGCCGCCTCGACCTCACCGAGCAGGCCGCCGGGCGCGTCCTCGCCCGCGAAGTCATTGCCATACATGCACTAAGTGTTACAGCTGGCGCCGCAATAAGCCAGAGGGTGTCATAGAAATGCGAAACCGCCCTTCGTTACCGGCCGAGCGCCGATTGTGACGACCGAAAGCCATGACTTGGGTCACATCCGATGGGCAAATCCTCGCAACCGCCGCATAGCGGTTGGTTATCCCGCCTTCACCGCGAGTTGCGCGGTGTCGGAACCTGGCGTGCCGCAAAACCGCACGTAGACTTCCGACGTCACACCGATCGGCTGACGACGATCGCCACCGAGAAGGGCCACAGTCCCCCGGCCCAGCGGCGATCCGCAGCGATCAGTCCTGGCAACAAGCCGGTCCCCCCGGCCTGACATCTGGAGCTCACCCGCTCATGCGATCTCGCGTGACCATGGTGCTCGCCGTTACGGCGGTGCTGCTCGGCGGCGTCATGCTGGTGCCGACCGCGTACGCCCGGCTCTCCGCCGGGCCGGGCGGTGGCGCACCGGAAAGCGTCGCCGCGCCCACTCCCGAGCCCCCGCCGCCACCGACCCTCGCCGCCGGCAAGGTATCGGTCAACTTCAAGGGCGAGTTCTTCTCCTGGGCATTGATGGAGCGCGAGACCGGCAAGATCTCCGGCTCGAAGAACCTGGCCGCGACCAGCTCCACCGAGTCGATGCTCAAGGCCTGGATCGTCGCCGACTACCTGCGCCAACTGGGCGACGAGGAGCCCACCGCGACGCTGAAGAAGGCGGCCAGCCGGGCCATCCGGGACAGCGACGACGACGCCACCAACGCCGTCTACCGGGCCGCCGGCGGCTCGTACGTGGTGCCGGCCGGCGGTCAACCCGGACCGGTGCTCAAGCGGGCGATCAGCATCTGCGGCCTCACCGACACCAAGCGGGGCAACGTCAAGGGTTACGAGGGTTGGTGGAGCTTCACCCGGATGTCCCCCCGGGACGCGGTCCGGCTCGGCGACTGCATCGCCGACGGCAGGGCGGCCGGCCCGAAGTGGACCAAGTGGTTGCTCGCCGAGATGAGCAAGGTACGCGGCAGCACCGCCGCCCGTGACCAGCGCGCCCGTGCCGGCGGCGGTCGGTGGGGCATCATCGACGGCCTGCCCGAGTCGATCATCAGCCAGGGTCCGGTGAGCATCAAGAACGGCTGGACGCCGCTCAGCTACGACGGCAACTGGCACGTCAACTGCCTCGCGGTGACCAAGAAGTGGAGTCTCGCGGTGATGCTTCGCTACCCGCACAGCAGCGGGCTCGACTACGGTTCCGAGGTCTGCGCCAGCGTGGCGTCCCAACTGGTGACCCCGCAGCCCGGCGGCGCCCTCAAGGTGCCGCAGCAGCCGGTCGGGAAGCTCTGATGGCGGCCCCCAAGCGCCGCAGCCGTACCGGCGAGACATCGCCGTTACGCCTGATGGCCATCGCCTCCGTCCTGGTCGGGCTGGTCCTGGTCTCGTTGCGCCTGCTACCCGGTTCACCCTTCGAGTCCACCGCCGCGGCCCAGTGGGGGCGGACCGACACCGTCACCGCCCCGGCAGCCCGCACCGGCAACGTTACCGACGGCAGTTCGCGTCCGTCGCCGTCACCGAGCCCGTCGCCGGAGCCCGAGCCGCTGCCGTTCGAGGCGCGCAAGCTCGACCTGGACATCGACGGCTGGTACGGCTGGAGTGTGCTCGACCGGCGCTCCGGCGAGATCGTCGGCTCGGCCGACATGGACGAGACCAACACCACGGCCTCCCTGATCAAGTCCTGGATCGTCGCCGACTACCTGCGCCGTACGGCCGACGCCGGGCAGACCCCGAGCGACGCGAAGCTGGACGACCTGACGAAGATCATCAGGGACAGCGACAACGAACGGACCGAGGCCCTCTACACCCAGATCGGCCGGTCGGCCTCGATCAAGCGGCTGCTCTCCACCTGCGACCTGACCGACAGCAAGGTCTCCAGCGACCTCGGCTGGAGCCGCACCGAGCTGTCCCCGCGGGACACCGCCCGGCTGGGCAACTGCATCGCCGACGGCCGCGCCGCCGGAGCCAAGTGGACCAAGTGGCTGCTCAACGAGATGCGGCTGGTGCGCGGCGCGGGCGACTTCGGCATCCGCAAGGCGTTCCCGGCCGCCGAGGCCAAGAAGATCGCCATCAAGAACGGCTGGGTCGACCGTACGCGTGAGCAGGAGATCCACGTCAACTGCCTGGCGATCGGCGACACCTGGACGATGGGCGTGATGCTCCGCTACCCCATCAACAAGGGCTACGAGTACGGCATGGACAACTGCCAGAAGATCACCGAAGCGCTCCTGACCACCACCCCCTGAGTCCGTCGCAGCCGCCACTGGCGCCGTCCTCAGGCTCACCTCATGATCACGCTCGATCCGGGATCGAGTGCCTTCGTCAGGTGGTTGAGGCCACTCGATCCTGGATCGAGCGCGCACGCCCGCGCCCTGGCCAGCGGCGCCGGCAGGGGTGGTCGACAGCGACGCGGACCGGGTGACCGCGACGACGGGCGGCCAGCGGACGCCTGCCGTCAGCGAGTGAAGAAGGTGGGGCCGGCGGCGGGCAGGGCGGGAGCCTCACCGAGGGCGGCGGCCCGGCGGGCGAACTCGCGCAGGCCGGCGACCTGGCGGTCGCCGAGCGAGAAGTCCAGCGCCTGGTAGTAGGAGGCCAGGGTGGCCGCGTCGAAGGGCTCCCAACGCGCCGCCGACTCGACCACCTGGTCGAGTTCGGCCAGGCACAGGTCACGGGAGCGCAGGAACGCCTCGTGCACCTCCTTGACCAGGCCCGGGTGGGCGGCGGCGAAGTCGCGGCGGGCCGCCCAGACGGCGAAGACCATCGGCAGGCCGGTCCACTCCCGCCATGCCTGACCGAGGTCGGTCACCGTCAGGCCGCGGCCGGGCGCCTCGTACAGGGCGCGCAGGGCCACGTCGCCGATCAGCACCGCGGCATCCGCCTCCAGCAGCATCTGCGTCAGATCGGGCGGGCAGCGGAAGTACTCCGGCTGCACGCCGTACCGCTCGCGCAGCAGCACCTGGGCGAGCAGCACGCCGGTGCGGGAGGTGGAGCCGAGGGCCACCCGGGCGCCGTCGAGTTCGGTCAGCGGTCGGGTGCTGACCAGGTTGACCGAGAGCACCGGCCCGTCGCTGCCGACCGCCAGATCCGGCAGGAGCAGCAGTTCGTCGGCGTGCCGCAGGTACTCGACCAGGGAGATGGGACCGATGTCCAGGTCACCGGCGACCAGGGCGGCGTTGAGCCGGTCGGGGGTGTCCTTGTGCAGGTCGAAGTCGAGCAGCGCACCGGAGCGCATCAGCCCCCAGTAGATCGGTAGGCAGTTGAGGAACTGGATGTGCCCGACCCGCGGGCGGGCGACGCGCTCGACCATGCCCCGACCGTATCCCCGCCGGCACCGCCCGGCGCAGCGGGCCGGCCCGGAAGTGGCCAACCCCGCACCCGCAGTCCGGCCAGCCCGCAGCCGACGGTCGGCAGCCGCTCGGCAGGGACGGACCCGCACCGGACCAGGCTGGCTTCGTCGGTGGACGTCGCGCGGGGCGGCCGAAGATCCAGGCACCGCGGGGTACGCCGGGCCGCCACGCACCGGTGCGGAAAACAGGTTGCCACCGGTCCACCACGGAGTAGGCTTTCCGTCCCGCCTGACGGCCGCGGTGAGTAGCACCGGAGCGGACGTCCCCGCGCCGGCCGACCAGTCGGAAACGCGAGCGGCAGCCTTCTTCCCGTTCAAGGAGTACGTGGATGAGCCTGCACGCCCAACAACTGCCAGCAGCCCCGAACCCTCGCCCGGCCGACCTCGACGACGAGTTGGCCGGCGAGCGGGCACACCTGTCCGATTCCCGGGCCGCCCTGGCCCGGATGCGGGAACGCGCCGAGGCGCTCTTCGCCACCGGCGACAAGGTCGCCGGGGACGCGTACACCGCCGAACAGCTCGGCCGGCACCTGGCCCGGCGGGTCGCCGAACTGGCCGACGACCCGCGCACCCCACTGTTCTTCGGTCGGCTCGACTTCGGCGCGTCCGACGCCGACCACGCCGGACGGCGCTACCACGTCGGCCGCCGGCACGTCACCGACGAGCAGGGTGAACCGCTGGTGCTCGACTGGCGGGCGCCGGTGTCCCGGTCGTTCTACCGGGCCAGCGCCCGGGAACCGCAGGGGCTGGCGGTGCGCCGCCGGTTCGGCTTCGACAACGGCGTACTGACCAGCTTCGAGGACGAGCACCTGGACCGGGGCGAGGAACTCGGCACGACCAGCCGGATCCTCACCGCCGAGATCGAACGTCCCCGGGTCGGGCCGATGCGCGACATCGTCGCCACCATCCAGCCCGAACAGGACGAACTGGTCCGCGCCGACCTGGCCGACTCGATCTGCGTGCAGGGCGCCCCGGGCACCGGGAAGACGGCGGTCGGACTGCACCGGGCCGCGTACCTGCTCTACCTGCACCGGGAGCGGCTACGCCGGTCGAAGGTGCTGGTCGTGGGTCCGAACCGGGCGTTCCTGGGCTACATCGCGGCGGTGCTGCCCGCCCTCGGCGAGGTGGAGGTCGAGCAGGCCACCGTCGAGGACCTGGTCGACCGGGTGCCGATCCGGGCGGTGGACCCGTCGGCCGTGGCGACGCTCAAGCACGACGCGCGGCTGGCCGAGGTGCTGCGCCGGGCGAGCGAGGCGTACGTGGGCGAGCCGACCGAACCGATCGTCGTCTCCGACGGCTCGTTCCGTTGGCGGATCGGGCTGGAGCCGCTGCACCGGCTGGTCCGGGAGACCCGCGCCGAGCGGTTGCCGTACGCCCTGGGCCGGGAACGGGTCCGGGCCCGGGTGGTCGGCCTGCTGCAACGGCAGGCCGAAGCCCGGCGGGCGGAGTCGCCGGGCGACGCCTGGCTGCGCCGGATGGGCCGGGCGAAGCCGGTGACCGAGTTCCTGGACACGGTCTGGCCGGCGCTCACCCCGGAGGGGCTGGTACACACGCTGCTCGCCGACCCGGCCCGGCTCGCCGACGCAGCCGACGGCCTGCTCGCCCCCGCCGAACAGGCCCTGCTCACCGGCGAGCGGGTCGGCACGAAGCTGGGCCGCACCCCGAAGGCGACCCGGTGGACCGCCGCCGACGCCGTACTGATCGACGAGGCGGCCGGGCTGATCGAGCGTCCGGGCGGCTACGGGCACGTGGTGGTCGACGAGGCGCAGGACCTCTCGGCGATGCAGTGCCGGGTGATCGCCCGCCGCAGCGAGCACGGCTCACTCACCCTCCTCGGCGACCTGGCCCAGGCGACCGCGCCGTGGGCCGCCACCGACTGGCGGGAGACCCTGCGGCACCTCGGCAAGCCGGACGCGACGGTGGTGCCGTTGACGATCGGCTTCCGGGTACCGGCCGACGTGCTCGCCTTCGCCAACCGGCTGCTGCCGGCGCTGGCCGTGGACGTACCGCCGGCCGAGTCGCTGCGCCGCGACGGCGCGCTGGAGGTGCGTACCGTGACCGATCTTCCCGCCGCGACGGTGGCCGAGGTGCGCGCGGCGCTCGCACACGAGGGGTCGATCGCGGTGATCGCCGCCGACGACGGGGTGGACGGGCTACGCGCCGCGCTGGCCGCCGCGGGGGTCCAGACCGCGACCGCCGCCGACCCGGCCGCCGGTGCGCGGGTCACCGTGATGCCCGCCAGCATGGTCAAGGGCCTGGAGTACGACCACGTGATCGTCACCGAACCGGCCGCCATCGTGGCGGCCGAGCCGCGCGGGCTGAACCGGTTGTACGTGGTGCTCACCCGGGCGGTCTCCCGGCTGTCGGTGCTGCACGCCGCACCGCTGCCGGCGCCCCTCGGCTGACCGTCGAGTTGCGCGGGTGCGCTAGACCGGAGCCGTACGTGAAGGGAGTCATCGCGTGAATCTCACCCGCGCCGAACGGGTCAGCCGGCGGTACGGCGACATCCTCGCCCTGGACCAGGTCGACCTCGACGTTCGGGCCGGTGAACTGGTCGGCCTGCTGGGGCCCAACGGGGCTGGCAAGAGCACCCTGCTCAACCTGCTGGTCGGGTTGCGCCGCCCCAGCTCCGGCCGGGTCGAGCTGTTCGGCGGTGACCCGCGTACCCCGGCGGCCCGGCGGCAGCTCGGGGTGACGCCGCAGGAGACCGGGCTACCCGGCTCGTTGCGGGTCGGCGAGGTGGTGGACTTCGTCTCCGCCCACTATCCCGATCCGGTCCCGCGCGCCGAACTGCTCGACCGGTTCGGCCTCACCGAGCAGACCCGCCGGCAGTGCGGCGGACTCTCCGGCGGGCAGAAGCGGCGGCTCGCGGTGGCGCTCGCGTTCGTAGGCCGGCCCCGGCTGGTGGTTCTCGACGAGCCGACCACCGGGCTGGACGTGGAGGCCCGACACACCCTCTGGGAGGCGATCCGCGCATTCCACGCCGACGGTGGCACGGTGCTGCTGAGCAGCCACTACCTGGAGGAGGTGGAGGCGTTGGCGCAGCGGGTGGTGGTGATCGGGAAGGGCCGGGTGCTCGCCGACGACAGCGTCGAGGCGGTCCGGGCGGTGGTCGGCGTACGCCGGGTGAGCCTGACCGCCGACGTGCTGCCGGCGCTGCCCGGAGTGGTCCGCACCGAGCGGACCGACGACGGTCGGACCCACCTGCTCACCGCCGACGCCGACCAGTTGGTGCGTGACCTGGTCACCACCGGGGTCGACTTCCGTGACCTGGAGGTGCGCCCCACCTCGCTGGAGGAGGCGTTCCTCGCCATCACCTCCGCCACCCAGCCGGTATCGGCCTAGGAGATCGCCGTGCAACTCGCCCTGGTACACGCGCGTTACCAGCTGCTGGAGACCGTCCGGATCCCGGTCGCGATCTTCGGCAGCGCGTTCTTCCCGGCCGCCGCGATGCTCTTCTTCGTGGTGCCGTTCGCCGGGAAGGACCCGCAGGGCGCCACCTTCGCCACCGCCGCGATGGTCACCTTCTCCGTGATGAGCGCCAACATCTTCCAGTACGGCGTGGGCGTCGCCGAGGACCGCGCCCAGCCGTGGAACCCGTACACCCGGACCCTGCCGGCCGGGTCGGCGCCGCGTTTCGCCGGCCGGATCCTGGCCGGACTGGCCGTCAGCTACCTCTCGCTGATCCCCCTCGTGGTGATCGCGGCGACGCTGACCAGCGCGCGGATCGAACCCGCCGCGTTCCTGCTGGCCCTGGCGACCGTGACGGTCATCTCGGTGCCGTTCACGCTGATGGGGTTGGCCATCGGGTACGCGCTGCCGAGCAAGGCGGCGATCGTGGTGGCCCAACTCGTCTTCTTCCCACTCGCCTTCGGCGGCGGGCTGCTCTCCGCCCCCGACCAGGCACCCGGCTTCATCGAGGCGATCGCGCCGTACCTGCCGACCCGCGGCGCGGTGGAGCTGATGTGGGCGGCGGTCGGCGGCTACTCGGTCAACCCGTTGTCGCTGGTCATGCTCGGTGTCTGGGTGGTGGTGCTGGCCGCGCTGGCCGGTTGGGCGTACCGCCGGGACGAGGGTCGCCGGTTCAGCTGACGTTCGCCCGGAATCCGCCCCGGAGGGCGGGGCGACGGTGCCACGATGCCGAAGAGGGCGGCCGGTCGGCGGTCGCCTCCGCCGGCCGAGAGGGGCAGCCGTGGTCGACATCCCACCGGGCACCCCGTGCTGGGCCGACCTGGCCACGCCGGGGCTCGACGCGGCCCGCCGGTTCTATCCCGAACTGTTCGGCTGGACCGGCCGGGTCGAACCCGAGCCGGAGGCGGGCGGCTACACCGTCTTCCTGCTCGACGGGCGTCCGGTGGCCGGCGTGGGACCGCCGGCCGTGCCGGACCAGGTGCCGATCTGGTCCACCTATGTCGCCACCGACGACGCCGACCTGGTCGCCGGCCGGGTGCGGCGGGCCGGTGGGCAGGTGGTGGTGCCACCGTTCGAGGTCTTCGACCGGGGCCGGATGGCGGTCTTCACCGACCCGGCCGGTGCCGCGTTCAGCGTCTGGCAACCGATGGCGTTCGCTGGGGCAGAGGTGTTCGACGTGCCGGGCTCGATGAGCTGGACGGAACTGGTGACACCCGATCCCGACGGCGCCCGCGTCTTCTACGAACTCGTCTTCGGGTGGCAGCCCGAGGAGGAACCGATGGGGCAGGCCGCGTACACCGGATGGCGGCTCGGCGACCGGATGGTGGCCGGGATGATGCCCCCGCTCGGCGAGGAGTTCCCGGCCGATTCCCCCGCCTACTGGACGCTCTACTTCTCCGTCGCCGACGCCGACGCCACGGCCGCGCGCGCCGCCGAACTCGGCGGCACCATCCTCGTACCACCCCGCGACATCCCCGCCGGCCGGATCACCGCCCTCCGCGACCCCAACGGCGCCCTCTTCTCCCTGATCGCCCTAACCCCCTAACACCCCCCACCCCAGCCCCTGCCCCCGCCTCGTCGATCTTGCGGTTTCGGTCGCCCCTATGCGGTTTTTGCGCCTTATGCGGAGACGAGAAGTGCAAGATCTGTGGGAAGGGGGCCGCGGGGAAGTCGCGCGGGAGGGAGGCCGCGGCGAGGGCGCGTGGGGGTAGGGAGGGGTTGGTTAGGGGTGGTGGGGGCGGGTGGGGAGGACGAAGGGGCCGTGGGGGCCGGGGATGACCTTCACGTGGGCGCGGTAGTGGCGGGCCAACAGTTCCTCGGTGAGCACCTCCGCCGGGGTGCCGGCGGCGACTATCCGGCCCTCGGCGAGCAGCACCATCCGGTCGGCGTACTCGCCGGCGATGGAGAGGTCGTGCATGGTGGCCAGCACGGTCAGGCCCTCCGTACGACGCAACTGGTCGACGAGTTCGAAGACCTCCTGCTGGTGTCCGATGTCGAGGGCGCTGGTGGGCTCGTCGAGCAACAGCAGAGTGGCCCCCTGAGCGAGGGCCCGGGCCAGGAAGACCCGCTGGCGTTCACCACCGGAGAGGGTGGCCAGTTCCCGGGCACCGAAGCCGGTGAGGTCCAGCCGGTCCAGCACCTCGTGTACGACGGCCAGGTCCGTTGCGGACTCCCGGCCCAGCGGCGGGATGTACGGGTTGCGGCCGAGCAGCACGTAGTCGAGCACCGCCATACCGGGCGGTACGACCGGGGACTGGGCCACGGTGGCCACCACCCGGGCCCGTTCCCGGCGGCGCAGCGCGCCCAGCGGCGTACCGAAGAGGCGGACCGCGTCCGAGGTGGACAGCAGACCGCCGACGGCACGCAGCAGGGTGGACTTGCCGGCACCGTTCGGGCCGATCACGGTGACCCACTCGCCGGCCCGCACGGTCAGGTCGATGCCGGCGAGGATGGGCACCCCGTCCAGCCTGACCCGCAGATCCCGCAGCTCGACCGCGGGCGGCCCGGCGTCGATCGGCTCGACCCCGGCCGGCCCGACAGCAACCGGCCCGACGGCAGGCCGCCCGGCGGGGCGAGGGTCGGGCGAGGAGGATTGTGAGGGTGGGGTCATGTCAGCACCCTTCGGGCGGTACGCAGCACCAGGACGAAGAACGGCCCGCCGAGCAGCGCGGTGACCACCCCGATCGGAATCTCCTGCGGTGCGGCGGCGGTCCGCGCCACCACGTCGGTCAGGGCCAGGAAGGCGCCGCCGAACAGCAGCGACAACGGCAGGATGACCCGGTAGCTCGATCCGGCGAGCATCCGTACCAGGTGCGGCACGATGATGCCGACGAAGCCGATCAGGCCGGAGGCGGAGACCGCGGCGGCGGTGCCCAGCGAGGCCGCGGCGATCAGCAGGTACCGCGACCGCTGCGGGTGCAGGCCGAGGCTGGCCGCCTCGTCGTCCCCGACCGAGAGCACGTCCAGTTCCCGCCGGTGCAGCAGCACGACCAGGCTGGTGACCAGGAAGTACGGCAGCACCAGCCGGACGTCCTGCCAGCCGGCGGTGGCCAGCCGGCCGAGCAGCCAGGAGTACACCGACTGGATGCTCTCCGCGTGCCGTTGCAGCAGGTACGTCTGCCCGGCGGCGAGGAAGGCGGAGACGGCCACTCCGGCCAGGATCAGGGTGGCCGGCGAGCGGCTACGCCCACCGGCCGCCCCGAGCAGGTACGTCATGGTGACCGCGCCGAGCGAACCGACGAACGCGGCCAGCGGTACGGTGACCGGCAGCCCGGTCAGCGGCCCGCCCGCGCCGACGCCGAGGGTCAGCACGACGGTGACCGCCAGCCCGGCGCCCGCCGCCACGCCCAACAGGTACGGGTCGGCCAGCGGGTTGCGGAACACCCCCTGGTAGGCGCCGCCGGCCAGGGCGAGCAGCCCACCGACCAGCAGGCCGAGCACCACCCGGGGCAGCCGGAGTTCGGTGACGATGGCGATCTCCCGCTCGGACAGCCCACTGTCCAGGCGCACCCCGGGCAGCAGGTTGAGCAGTTCGACCGCGACGCTGCCCGGGGGCAGGCTGACCGGGCCGAGCGAGACACCGGCCAGGACCGCGACCAGCACGGCGCCCACCCCGGCGGCGAGCCAGCGCTTACGCAGGCCCGCCGGCCGGGACGCGGTGTCCATCCCGGCCGGCGGCACGGAAGAACCCCTGCTCAACGCCGTACGCATAGGAAGGGTTCCCTGTTAACGCCGGGCCTCGGTCACTCGCCGGCCTTGGCCGTGGCGTCGACGATGGTGCGGAGCAGGTCCACCACGCGCGGGCCCCAGCGGGACGCGATGTCGTCGTCGAGTTCCACGATCTGCTCGTTGCGGACCGCGTCGATGCCGGACCAGCCGCTGCGCGCCTTGACCGTGGCGGCGCTCTGCTGGCAGCACTTGACGTCGGAGAGGAAGACGAAGTCCGGGTTGGCCTCGACGATGACCTCCTGGGAGAGCTGCGGGTAACCGCCGCTCTTGCCGTCGGCGTCGGCCGCGTCGGCGATGTTCTCCAGGCCGGCCAGCGTGTAGATCGAACCGATGAAGGTCTTGCTGGTGGCGGTGTACAGCTCCGGGCCCAGCTCGTGGAAGTAGGTGGGTGCCTGCACCCGCTGCGGCACCTCGGCGGTGATCTTCGCGATGTCGTCCTTCATCCGCTGGACGACGTCCGCCCCCGCGGTGGCGTTGCCGGTGAGCGTGCCCAGCTCGGTGATCTGCCGGTACGAGTCGTCGAGCGTCTGCGCCGCCGGGGTCAGGTACACCGGGATCTTCAGCGCGCCCAACTGGTCGACGATCTTGTTGCGGTCGTCGCTGAGCACCACCAGGTCGGGATCCTTCGCCGCGATCGCCTCGGCGTTCGGCTGGTAACCGGAGAGATCGGTCTTCGGTGCGTCCGCCGGGTAGTTGGACT
Organism: Micromonospora radicis; assembly: GCF_003583405.1. Classification (GTDB taxonomy): domain Bacteria; phylum Actinomycetota; class Actinomycetes; order Mycobacteriales; family Micromonosporaceae; genus Micromonospora; species Micromonospora radicis. The sequence continues at coordinate 28,197 of NZ_QXEC01000021.1, read as the reverse complement.
GGTCGTCCACGGCGATCACCTGCGGACCGGCGCCGACCGCGTAGAGCATCTCGGTGGCGGTCGCGGAGAGCGAGACGATCTTCTCCGGGCGCTGCTCCAGGGTCAGCGACCCGACGGTGACGGGGAAGGCGCCGCCGGTCGGGCCGCCGCTGGCGGCGGGGGTGTCGGTGGTCTTCTCGGCGCAGGCGCCGAGCGCGAGCGCGGCCACCGCGAGGGTGGCGGCGAAGAGTCGGGGGGTACGTCTGAACATCGGTCCTCCTGTCGGTCGAGGAGTGCGGTGCTTCGCCGACAGGGAGCCGTGGCACCCGTCCGCGAGGCGCCCTTCCTCGAGAGCGCGGATCGCGACCGCGCCCCAGGCGACCTGGCTCGTCCCCTCGCGGGGCATCACAGTTGCGGGACAGCGCCGGTTTCGCACCGGCTTCGCTGCGGCGGGTCGCTAAGACCGTAGCGCACGCCACGACGTCGGCCCGGTGAGCCGGGGGGTGGCCTGGCCGGGTGACCGACACACGGGTGGGCGGAGCGAGGCGCGTTTGCCCGGTTGGTCCTGGGACGGGGCCCCGCGCGAGGGGGTGTGGCGGGGCCCCGTCGGCTCAGGAGGCGGTGATGGTGACGTTGTCCACAGCCGCCTCGACCAGGCTGGCGGTGGCGACGTCCGCGGCCTCCACCAGGATCCGGACCGACTGTCCGGCGTACGGGGTGAGGTTGAGGTTGGACAGGGTCCAGGCGCCGTTGCGGTTACTGGCCGCGCCAGCCTGGGTGAGCAGTGCCGTGGTGCCGCCGTTGTGCACCACGCTGACCCGGAAGTAGTCGGCCGAGGACGAGTTCGAGCCGTGGGCCAGGTACCAGGCCAGCGACAGCGTCAACGTGCCGCTGGACGGCAGCGTGATCGCCGGTGAGCGGGCGCTGGTCACGCCGCCGTCGACGTCGTGGTCGCCCGCCGCGCTGCCGGCGAGCCGGCCGGTCACCAGGTCGTTGCTGCCGGCGTACGGGACGAGTTGCTTGGCGCCGCTGGAGTTGGTGGCCTGCGCGGCGCCCCGCTCCCACTGGCCCGCGGTCGCGGTGTCGGTGCCGTTGGGGTTGATCGTCCAGCCGGTCGCGGTCTCGAAGGTGTCCGACCAGACGGTGGTCCCACCGCCGCTGCCGCAGTACTGCGACTGCTTGCCGATCGCCCGGTACGGGCAGTCGGCGTACTCGGTCAGGAGGAGCACCGCCTCGCGGTTGCGCGAGGTCTGCTGCGGGATGACCTCGTCGGGCGGGTAGAAGCCGCCGCCGGAGGCGGAACGCGGGTACAGCTCGAAGGTGTACGCCCAGATGCCGTGCGTGGCCCACATCCAGTCGATGCTGCTGCCGTCGGTGATGTAGAGGTCACTGGACTGCTGTGGGGTGAACCCGTTGGTGGCCGCCATCTGCTGGCCGATGGTGGCGAAGGTGTTGTACTGGTCGGTGGTCATCCCCGGGGCGGTGTTGTTGTACGTGTAGCCGTACGGCCAGAGCACCAGCTCGGAGTAGGTGTGGAAGTCGATGTTGGCCTTGATCTGCTGTACCCCGCCGACCACCCGGCTGTTGACGAAGTTACGCAGCGCCTGCGTCTCGGGGGCGGAGAAGGCCGACGGTCCCCGGTAGGTGTCCGAGGAGGTCGAGCCGGACGAGCCGCCGCAGCAGCCCCAGTTGTAGCTCCAGTTGCGGTTGAGGTCGGTGCCGACGTACGACGAACCGCTGTTGGGTTGGCGGTTCTTGCGCCACGAGCGGTAGGAACCGGTGGCGATGTCGTACTCGCTGCCGTCCGGGTTCACCGACGGCACGATCCAGATCTCCCGGTTGTTGACCAGGTTGGTGATCCGGGAGTCGGAGCCGTAGTTGTCGGTGAAGAGGTTGAGCAGGTAGATCGCCATCTCGACGGTCAGGTGCTCGCGGGCGTGCTGCTGCGAGTTGAACAGGATCTCCGGCTCGTTCTCGTCGACCCCGACGTTGTCGGAGATCTTGACCGCGACCAGGTCACGACCCTCGTACGAGCTGCCGATGCTGATCTTCCGAGCGATCGCCGGGTGGTCCGCGACGACCTGGTTGACCACGGCGATCATCTCGGCGTAGTCGTGGTAGTTGGCGTCGGCCGGCGGGAAGGCCAACGCGCCGATCTCGTCGTGGGCGTGGCCCCGGTCGGTCGGTGGTGCGGCGACCGGTTCCAGTTGGAACCCGAGCCGGGTGATGGCGGCGGCCTCGGCCCGGGTGGCCGAGACGTGCAGCACCCCGTGCTCGGAGTAGTCGATCGAGGCGCCGGTACGGGCCACCGCGGTGCGGTCGTCGACCGTCCGCGGCCCGAGCACCCGGTAGGGCGCGGCGGCCGGTTGCTCGTCCCGGTCGGGTGCGGGTCGGGCGGAGACCGGTGGGGCCGAGACGGCGAGCAGGCCGAGCCCGGCGGCGACGATGAGCGCCAGTGCACGGCGGACAGGGATGGAACGGAGGGCCATGGACAACCTCCTCGAGGCGCGGGGATCCCCCGCTCGGTAGCGGCCAGCCCACCACCGGTCACATGGTCATATCAATATCAGTCGCTGCGCGGTCCATCCCAGCCGGATCGTCACGCCGGCAGGATGTTCCCTCCGACCCGCACTTCGCGAAGCTTGCCGCCAGACCGGCCGATGCTCAGTTCTTCCCGTCGGCGGGCCGAGGGGCACCGTCGGCGCCCGCCTGAGCGTCACCGTCGACGCCCGCCTGGTCGTCACCGGCCTGGTCGTCACCGGCAAGGGCGGAACGCAGCCGCTCCTTCTCCGTACGGCGTCGTTCGGCGGCGGCGGCCATCTCCTCGGCCATCTCGTCCCGCCAGCCCTTGAGCAGGAAGAACGACGCGGCGGCGGAGAACAGCAGCGCCACGATCAACTTCAGGAAGAGATCGATGTTGACCGGCCAGAGGGCAGCCACCACGATCACGAACAGCCCGATCCGGCCGAGCGTGTACTTGACCGCCGCACTCACGTTGATTCACTCCGCTCGTTCACGTAGCCACATCTTCCCCGCCGCCGACCGGCGGTGCTCTCGGTAGCGACCGATGTCAGCTCGTCCGGTTGACCAGCCAACGGACGCCGGGGAACCAGACCGCCGCGTACACCACGGTGAAGGTCACCGCGGCCAGGGCGCCGGACAGCAGCGGCGGCAGCCCGACCGCGACGCCCGCCACCAGCAGCCCCGAGACGATCGCCACCGCGGCGGCGACCAGCGCGGCCACCACCCGGGGTGCGCCGAACTCCCAGGCCCGGAAGTCCTCCCAGAACAGCCAGGCGGGCAGGATCACCGCCAGCCAACCGTTGGCCTGACCGAAGTCACCGGCACCGAACCAGGCGAAGGCCGCGTCGAAGAGCACCAGCACCAGCAGCCCGATGACCGCCCCGGCCAACGCGACACCGAGCAGGTCGCCCAGGGTCAGGATGCGACCGTCGTCGTCGCGCCGGGGAAAGGTGCTCTGCTGCTCGGCCATCGTCGGGTCAGGGTACGCGGCGGGTCAGGCCCACACCTGCTGCGGTTCGGCGCGGCGCTGCGCCAACGTCGGCGCGGCGTCGTACTCGCGGACCACCTCGTAGCGGGTGTTGCGTTCCATCGGCCGGAAGCCGGCGTCCCAGATCAGGTGCAGCAGATCGTCCCGGTGCATGGTGTTCGGCGTGCCGTACGAGTCGGCGTCGTGAGTGATCTTGTATTCCACGACCGAACCGTCCAGGTCGTCCACCCCGAAGTTGAGCGACAGCTGGGCTACCGAGAGCCCGTGCATCACCCAGAAGCACTTGACGTGCGGCACGTTGTCGAAGAGCAGCCGGGACACCGCGAAGGTCTTCAACGACTCGGCCGGCGAGGCCATGGTGGTCCGCGCCTGGATCCGGTTACGGATCTTGCCGTCCGCCGAGTCCACGAAGTCGTGCTGGTACCGCAGCGGGATGAACACCTGGAAGCCGCCGGTCTCGTCCTGCAACTCGCGCAGCCGCAGCACGTGGTCGACCCGGTGCCGGGGCTCCTCGATGTGCCCGTAGAGCATGGTCGACGGGGTCTTCATGCCCTTGCTGTGGGCCAGTCGGTGGATCCGCGACCAGTCCTCCCAGTGACAGGCGTGGTCGACGATGTGCTGCCGGATCTCCCAGTCGAAGATCTCCGCGCCGCCGCCGGTCAGCGACTCCAGGCCGGCGTCCATCAGCTCGTCCAGGATCTGGTCGGCGCTCAGCCCGCTGATCTTCTCGAACCACTGGACCTCGGTGGCGGTGAACGCCTTGAGGTTCACCTTCGGCAGCGCCGCCTTCAGCTCGCGCAGCACCTTCGGGTAGTAGCGCCAGGGCAGGGTCGGGTGCAGGCCGTTGACGATGTGCAGCTCGGTGAGCTGCTCGTCCTCCATCTCCTTGGCCTTGCGGACCGCCTCGTCGATGCGCATCGTGTACGCGTCCTTCTCCCCCGGCTTGCGCTGGAAGGAGCAGTACGCGCAGCTCGCGCTGCAGACGTTGGTCAGGTTGAGGTGCCGGTTGACGTTGAACATGACCCGGTCACCGTTGAGTTCGGTGCGCTTGTGGTGGGCCAGCCGACCCAGCCAGGTCAGATCGTCACTGGCGTAGAGGGCGATCCCGTCCTCCCGGGTCAGTCGCTCCCCCGCGTACACCTTCGCTTCGAGCTCGCGCTTGAGTCCGGCGTCCATCGAAAGCCCGTCCCTTCCCACTGCCGTCGCGACCGGAGCCCGATCGCAAACCAGAGCCTACGTCGGTCACCGCAGCTGCTCACACCGTGGTCCGCTGGCAGCAGACTCTCAGCTTCCAGACATCGACAGCGCTGTGCCCCTTGCGGTAAGACAGGGTGGGGCGCACCACACACCCTGGTAGCGTCCCGACCGCCGCGACCCCACCACCCGCGCGGCGCACCACCCGGACGAGGAGCGGAATGGTCGACAGCGAGCACGGGCGACGGCAACGGCGACGGCACCCGGTGATCTCGCCGGTGCTACGTCCGATGCTCTGGTCCGCTCTGCTCAGCGCCGTCGCCGCCACCGTCCTCGCCGCTCCGGCGTACGCCGAGCCGGGGGTGCCCGTAACGGTCCCCGACACCGGTTCCCGCCCGACCGTCACCGGTCCGTTCCAACTGCCCGGTGCCGCCCCCGCCGACCCCAACCCGGGTGTGGTCGCCCCCTCGGTGTCCCCCGGCGCCAGCGCCCTCGAAGTACAGATCAACGCCGCCGAGGCCCGGGTCGGCGAGCTCGGCACCCAACTACTCGAACTGGAGCAGCAGCGCACCGAGGCCGAGGCCCAACAGCTGAGCGCCGAGCGTGACCTGGAGTTCGCCCGGGCCGCCGTCCAGCAGGCCCAGCAGCGCGCCGACCAGGCGGCCGCGCAGGCGATCAAGGCGGACGCCGCGCTACCGCCCCTCGACTTCGCCGCCGACCTGCGCGACCTGGAGCTACTCCGGCGGGCGAACCGCGGTGAACGGGCCGAACACGCCACCGCCCCGGCGGCCGGCGAACTGGCCCGTACCCGCGCCGACGAGCAGGTGGCCACCGAGGCGTACACGGCGGCCGAGTCCCGGCTGCGCGGCGCCCAGGAGCAGTACACCGCCACCCAGAAGGCGCTCCGCGACGAAGAGGCCAAGCTGCTCAAGCTGCGCGAGCAGAACGCCACGCAGCTGGTCGAGCTGGCCCGCCAACAGGAGCGCGCCGAGCAGCAACTCGGCGCCGACTACGCCAACCAGTCGGCGGACGGGCTGGTCGCGCACCCCACCGCGCTGGCCGCGCTGGCGTACGCCCGCCGGCAGCTCGGTGACCCGTACGTCTGGGGGGCCACCGGCCCGAACTCGTTCGACTGCTCCGGTCTGATCTGGTCGGCGTACCGGTCGGCGGGCTACTACCAGCTGCCCCGGGTCTCCCGCGACCAGTACTACGCGACCCGGTCCCGTACCGTGCCCCGCAACGCGCTGCTCCCCGGCGACCTGGTCTTCTTCGCCTCCGGCAGCAGTTGGCGGACGATCCATCACATGGGGATGTACATCGGCGACGGCAAGATGATCCATGCGCCCACCACGGGCGACGTGGTGAAGATCTCGACCGTACGCTGGTCCCGGCTCTTCGCCGCGACCCGGGTGGTCGGTGCGGTACCCGCCGAGTCGGCCTCGCCCACACCGTCGGCGACCCCGACGCCGACCCCGACGGTCAAGCCGACCCCGAAGCCGAGCCCGACCCCGAAGCCGACGACCACGCCGAGACCGACGCCGACGCCGACGCCCTCCACGTCGCCGACGCCCGCACCCACCTCGCCGAGCCCCACGCCCACCCCGACGGGCAGCACCACCCCCACGCCCACGCCGTCGGTCACCTCGGCGACGCCCAGCCCCACCACCACGCCGGGTGACAGCGACGACCTCGACGACGACGCCAGCCCGACCACGACGACGAGCAGCCTCGCACCCGAGGAGAGCGTCTCGGCCACCCCGTCGACCGTCGGCGGTCACTGACCCGACGCGACACGGCTGATCGTCCACTCGCCGACCGGCCGCCGATCGGCGCCGCCCGGATACACCTGGGGACACTGTGGGCACTCCAGGTGTGCCAACCGGTCGACATGTGGCACGGTGTCACTGAGTACTCCCGGTCCGGCGGTCCGGGTGCGAGCGCGGCGGAGGCGAGGATGACCGAGCACGAGGTTCCGGCGAAGGCCGACCCTGGACCGGCCACCGCTCCGGCCACCGCCGACGCCCAGCCAGCCGTGGGCCGGGCGGGTGTCCGCCCGGTTGCGGCCGACGACCCGGGCGCAGCTGCGACCAGCGCCCCGGCGGCCGGCACCGGCCCGCCGACGACCACGCCGAGCGGCGGGACCAGCTTCCGGGCGACCGCGTCCGCGGTCCCGCCCAGACAGGCTGGGGTACGCGGCTACTCGACGGCCGCCCGGCCCCAGGTCGGCACGGAAGGTACCGGACCGGCCGGGCCGGGCACGGTGCAGGCGGACGGAGTGTCGGGGCCGGTGCCTGCGGCACGGGCCAGCGCCCGGGTGCCCGGGATGAGCCGGGTGGGCGCCGACGAGGCGAACGCCGCCGGCCGCGGCGGCAAGTCCTCGGGTGTCTACCGTTCGGCGCCGGTAGCTCCGGAACCAGCGGCGCCGGCCCAGCCGGCGGCGCTCACCCAGCCGGCGCTCACCCAGCCAGCGCTCACCCAGCCAGCGGAGCCGGCCGAGCCAGCCACGCCGCCCGCCCCCGAGCCGGCACCCCGCCCACCGGTGCCCGCGCCACCGACCCCGCCGGTGCCACCCATCCCGCCGGTGCCACCGACCCCGCCAGGACCGGCGCCGGCCCCGCCGACGCCACCGGCCCCGACACCACCCGCACCCATCCCGACACCGCCGGTGCCGACTCCGGCACCGCCCGTACCCGCACCGGCACCACCGGGGCCGGGGCCGTACCCGCCGGGACCGGTGCCCGCGCCCCCGCCCACGCCTCGGCCCACGCCGCCGCTGCCGGGCTCACCGACGCCCCCACCGGGCCCGCCCGTGCCGGCGCCGCCGCCCCCACCGGGTCCGGTACCCGCGCCGCCGTTCCCGCCACCGCCCGCCACGCCAGGCGCATCCCGGACGGTTCCGGCGGCAACGGAATCGGCCCCGGCCGTGCCGGCGCCCGCCCTGCCGGTCTGGCCGCCGCCGACCAGCCCGGTCGGCCGCCGGGACGAGCCTTCGCCCGCCTCGCCCGGTGCGGCGCCCCGGCAGTCAGCCCGTCCCGGCCTGGTCCCGCCCGCGCCGCCGGGCCCGGCGCCGACCCGGGCCGCTCCGCCACCGCCGACCCCGCGCACCGCACCGACCCAGCAGCCCGGCGGTGGGCCGGGCGACCGGCAGGGTACGCCCACCGGGCGGCCCGAGCAGGCCGCGAAACGTCCGGACGGGGCCGGCCTGAGCGCGTACTACTCCAGCGACGCGAACAACGCCACGGTGGCCTTCCCCGCCGGAGAGCCGGAGAACTCCGGCTCGCTGACCGGGCACATCCTGGCCCAGGGCTGGACGGAGAGTTCGGCCGAACGGTCCAGCAGCACCCTCCGGGTGATGATCGTGATGGCCGTCGCGCTGTGCCTGCTGGTGGCGATCAGCGTGCTGGTCGTACTGGTGGCCAACGATGCGTTGAGCGGACTGACCGGCGGCCAGGCGGGGTGACGCCGTACTCGGATCCGTGGGTGAGTCCGCCCACTACCCACCGCCGACTTGGGCGACATCCGGCCCACCGCCGTACACTTGACAGCGATCACTGACCCCGGCGCGCGATGGCGCGCCCATCGGGCGTTCTTGCGGAAGATCCGGCGGCGAGGTGCCGCGGCGGGACATCGCGAAGATGCGCCCCGCTTGAAAGGCATTTCTTGACCATCTCCGCTGATCCCGGCACGCCCCTGTCCGCCCTCGACGTCCACGCCGGCTCGCAGCCGACCGTCACCGACGCCCCCACCACCACCTTCGAGGACCTGGGCCTGCCCGGTCCGCTGGTCCAGGCCCTTGCCCGGCAGGGCATCACCAGCCCGTTCGAGATCCAGCGGGCGACCGTGCCGGACGCGCTCGCCGGACGGGACGTACTCGGCCGTGGCCAGACCGGCTCCGGCAAGACGCTTGCCTTCGGGCTGCCACTGCTGGCCCGGGTCGCCGCCGCGGGACCGGCCCGGTCGCTGCGCCCCCGGGCCCTCGTCCTGGTTCCCACCCGGGAACTGGCCATGCAGGTCAACGACGCCCTGGCCCCGCTGGGTCGGTCCGTCGGCCTGTCCCTGAAGACCGCCGTCGGCGGGGTGCCCTACGACCGCCAGATCGACGCCCTGCGGCGCGGCGTGGAGGTCGTCGTGGCGACTCCGGGCCGGCTCGGCGACCTGATCGCCCGCGGCGTCTGCCGCCTGGACGACGTCGAGGTCACCGTGCTCGACGAGGCGGACCAGATGGCCGACATGGGCTTCCTGCCGGACGTCACCGAACTGCTGGCGAAGACCCCGGCAGGGGCCCAGCGGCTGCTCTTCTCGGCTACCCTCGACGCCGACGTGGACGCGCTGGTCCGGCGCTTCATGACCGACCCGGTCACCCACTCCACCGCGCCGCCCACCGCCGCTGTCTCCACCATGGACCACCACCTGCTGCTCATCCCGCCGGCCGACAAGTTCCCGGTGACCGCGTCGATCGCGGCGCGGTCCGGCCGCACCATCGTCTTCGCCCGGACGCAGCTCGGCGTGGACCGGCTCGTCACGCAGCTCGCGGCGGTCGGCGTACGCGCCGGCGGGCTGCACGGCGGCAAGACCCAGCGGATGCGTACCCGCACCCTGGCCGAATTCCGCGAGGGCCGGACGAACGTCCTGGTCGCCACCGACGTGGCGGCCCGGGGCATCCACGTCGACGGGGTCTCGCTGGTACTGCACGTCGACCCGCCGAAGGACCCGAAGGACTACCTGCACCGGGCCGGACGTACCGCCCGGGCCGGTGAGACGGGTGCGGTGGCCACCCTGGTGCTGCCGAAGCAGCGGCGCACCACCCTGGCAATGCTGGAGAAGGCCGGTGTGCAGCCGGCCGAGACCCGGGTACGCGCCGGTGACCCCGCCCTCGGCGAACTGACCGGGGCGCGGGAGCCCAGCGGTGTGCCGGTACGCGACGAGCCCCAGGAGTCCCGCCGGCCCGGCCGCACCGGTGGCCCGCGTCGCTTCGGCGACCGCCCGACCGGTGAGCGCAGCTACCGGGACCGGCCCAGCGGCGAACGCCGGTACGCAGGCGAGGGCCGGGGCGAGCGCGGCTACGGCTCCGACAGCCGCAGCGAGCGCCGTTACCCGAGTGACAGCCGAGGCGAGCGCGGATACCCGAGTGACAGCCGAGGTGAGCGCAGCTACGGTTCCGACAGCCGAGGCGAGCGCGGATACCCGAGTGACGGTCGAGGCGAGCGCCGCGGCCGTGACGAAGGTCGCGGTGACCAGTTCGGCGGCCACGGCCGGGACGACCGCCGTTACGGTGACCGGCCAAGCGGTGACCGCCGGTACGGCGACCACCCGCGCGGCGAGCGCGGTTACGCCGACCGGGGCGCCAGCGAGCGCGGTTACGCCGACCGGGGCGCCAGCGAGCGCGGTTACGCCGACCGGGGCGCCAGCGAGCGCGGTTACGCCGACCGGGGCGCCAGCGAGCGCGGTTACGCCGACCGGGGCGCCGGCGAGCGTCGGTTCGGCGAACCGGCCCGGGGCGAGCGTCGTTACGGCGACCGGATGCGCGCGGACGGCCGGGGCCCGCAGGACCGGCAGCGGGAGGACTGGCGGGGACCGGGTGGGCGCCCGCGGGCGCGCGCCCACTGATCACGAGCCACCCGCAACGCTGCGGCTGCGGCTGCGGCTGCGGCTGCGGCTGCGGCTGCGGCTGCGGCTGCGGCTGCGGCTGCGGCTGCGGCTGCGGCTGCGGCTGCGGCTGCAAGATCATGCTCGATCAGGGATCGAGTGGCCACCTCGTGATGCGATACCACTCGATCCTGGATCGAGCACGATCTTGCAGCCGGCGAAGGCGCCCGCCAGCGGAGACGGCGGCCTCACGGCGCAGACGGCGGCCTCACGGCGCAGACGGCGGCCTCACGGCGCAGACGGCGGCCTCACGGCGCAGACGGCGGCCTCACGGCGCAGGCGGCGGCCTCACGGCGAAGGGCCAGCCAGCGCAGACGGCGGCCTCACGGCGAAGGCGGCAGCCTCACGGCGAAGGGCCAGCCAGCGCAGACGGCGGCCTCACGGCGCAGACGGCGGCCTCACGGCGAAGGCGGCAGCCTCACGGCGAAGGGCCAGCCAGCGCAGACGGCGGCCTCACGGCGGAGACGGCGGGCAGCTGGCGGAGCATGCCACGGGTCGGGGTGCCGACTCGCCGGTTCTGGCTGGTGGCCTTCTGCGCAAGGCACTGCCCGGCCGGGTCGGGTGGCGTAACGTCCGATCCATGCCGACCAAGCCGAAGTCGTTGCTGTGGACCCGGATCGACACCGCCGGCGCCGAACATGCCCTGGTCGACGATGGTCACGGCCTGGCGGCTCAGGGCACCCAGCTGTCGGCCGATCCGCTGCCGTACACCTGCCGGTACCAGCTGATGACCGACCCGCAGTGGGTCAGTGTCCGGCTGGAGGTCGAGGTCGAGGGGGCCGGCTGGCGGCGCAGCGTACGGCTGGAACGGGCCACCGACCGGTGGCGGGTGACCGCCGCCGAGCAGGGTGACCTGGACGCGGCGCTGACGGCGGCCGGGCGACCGCCGGCGGGGCTGCCCGGGGTCGAGGATCCGGACCGGCTGGCCGATGCCTTGGACGTGGACCTGGGCGCTTCGCCGCTGTTCAACACGCTGCCGGTGCGCCGGCTGCGGCTGGCCGAGCAGGCCGCCGACACCAGCTATCCGATCAGCGTGGCGTGGGTGCTGGTGCCGAGCCTGACGGTGCTGCCCACCGAGCAGGTCTACACCGCGCTCGGGCCGAACCGGTTCCGGTACGCCAGCGACGGCTTCAGCGCCGACGTCGAGGTGGACCGGGACGGCTTCGTCCGGCACTACCCGGGTCTGGCGGAGGCCGCCGAGCCCCGTTGAGCGGCACGCCCCCGGGCCACCACCGCCGCGCGACAGCCACGGCCATCAGGACGGCCGAGACCACCGGGACGACCAACCCGGCCGCCCGCAACCCCGCCACCTCGGCCAGGATCTGCGGCGCACCGTGCGGACCGCCACCACCAGCGCCGGAGAGGTCAGGACGGCCAGCTGCCGTCGGCCAGGAAGCGCTCGACGGTGCCCAGGTGCGGGGCCAGGTCGAGGCCGTGTGCCGCCACCCACTCGTCGGCGTAGTACGTGTCGGCGTACCGGTCGCCCGCGTCGCAGATCAGGGTTACCACCGAGCCGGTCCGGCCGGCCGCCAGCAGTTCGGCGATCAGCCCGAACGCGCCCCACAGGTTGGTGCCGGTCGAGCCGCCCACCCGTCGTCCCAGTACCGCCGAGCCGGCCCGCATCGCGGCCAGCGAGGCGGCGTCCGGCACGTGCACCATCCGGTCCACCACCGAGGGTACGAACGACGCCTCGACGGTGGGCCGGCCGATCCCCTCGATCCGCGAGCCCCGGCCGGTGCGTACCGACCAGTCGGCCGCCTGCCAGGCCGGGTAGAACGCGGAGTTCTCCGGGTCGACCACGCAGAGCTTGGTGGGCAGTCGCTGGTAGCGGGCGTACCGGCCGATGGTGGCGCTGGTGCCGCCGGTGCCGGCACCGACCACGATCCAGGCCGGTACGGGATGGCGTTCCAGGGCGAGCTGCGCGTAGATCGACTCGGCGATGTTGTTGTTGCCCCGCCAGTCGGTGGCCCGCTCGGCGTAGGTGAACTGGTCCATGAAGTGTCCGCCGGAGTCCTCGGCGAGCCAGCGTGCCTCGATGACCACCTTCGCCGGATCCTCGACCAGGTGGCACCGACCGCCCTGGAACTCGATCTGGGCGATCTTCTCGGGCGAGGTCGAGGCGGGCATCACCGCGACGAAGGGCAGCCCCAGCATCCGGGCGAAGTACGCCTCGGAGACCGCCGTCGAGCCGGAGGACGCCTCGATGACGGTGGTCTCCGGCCCGATCCAGCCGTTGCAGAGCCCGTAGAGGAACAGCGAGCGGGCCAGTCGATGCTTCAGCGACCCGGTCGGGTGCACCGACTCGTCCTTCAGGTACAGGTCGATGCCCCAGTGCCGGGGCAGCGGGAAGGGCAGCAGGTGGGTGTCGGCGGACCGGTTCGCATCCGCCTCGACGGCCGCGATCGCCTCGGTCACCCACCGGCGGCTCGCCTCGTCGCAACGGTCGAGATGAGTCACGTCGGGAAACCTAGCAAGCGACTCACGACGAGGTCGGAGCCACCGCCTGGGGGCGGTTCTCCCACTTGGTCGACAGGGCGATGCTGGTCCGGGTGGAGGCCACGCCGGGTGTCCGGTTCAGCCGTACGATCAGCTGCTCCAGCTCGGCGATGGTGCCCACCCGGGCCTTGAGCAGGAACGACTCGACGCCGGCCATGAAGTAGCAGGATTCGATCTCGGGGATGCCCCGGAACGCCTCCAGCACGTCGTCGGTGTCCGCGCCGGAGTCCTCCACGATGCCGATCAGCGCAGTCACGCCCAGCCCGATGGTCTCCGGCTCGACCTCGGCCCGGTACGCCCGGATGACCCCGCCGGATTCCAGCTTCCCGACACGTTCGTGCACCGCTGGCGCGGAGAGGCCGACCTGGCGGGCCAGTTCGGCGTACGACAGGCGGGCGTTGCCGCGGAGTAGGTCCACGAGGGCGAGGTCGATGGCGTCCACGGACTGTAGACCCTAGTCGTCGGCGCGTAACACTCGGACGCCGGCATCCGTTAGGCATGGCGGAGCGTGACAGTTCGCATACCCAGGGTTCGAAGGGCGTGGCGCCGGTAGCATTTACTAACTTCCCACTCAGTGCGTTTTTCGCGTTTGGCGGACAGGCCAGGTCGCTGGTGCTGTAATTGCCATACGTCCCTCATGACGGCTCTGGGCTCGCACCGGCCGGGGGCAGTGTGTTCAGCCGGGGGCTTCGTCGACGCGAGGAGGGGGCTGTGGACACTGGAGATCGCCTGCTGACACCGGGTGAGGTCGCCGCGCTGTTTCGGGTTGACCCGAAGACCGTGACGCGATGGGCGGCGGCGGGCCGGATCGGCAGCATCCGGACTCCAGGAGGGCATCGCCGGTTTCGAGAATCCGAGGTACGGGCCCTGCTCGAAGGGGAGGGCATGCTGGAAGAGGCGGACGAGATGGGTAGACCGCGCAATGCGGGCCCGACCGCTTCGACCGGACCGGGCCCGGCCAACGCCGGCATGTACTGAGTGGTGCGGATCAGAACGCGGACCGGCCGTCAGGTCCGGTCCGCGTTCAACTTTCCGGCCCAGCGCTGGAACAGCGTGTGCGGCACGCCGAGGGCGTCGAGCACCTTGCCCGCCACGAAGTCCACCAGCTGCGCCGCGGTTGCGGCGGCACCCGCGCCGTAGAAGCCGGGGCTGGCCGGCAGTACCACCGCACCGGCGTCGTGCAACGCGATGAGGTGTTCCAGGTGGCTGCGGGTCACCGGCGTCTCGCGGGGTACCACCACCACCCGGCGACGCTCCTTGAGGTTCACCTCGGCGGCCCGCTGCAACAGGTCCTTGGACAGGCCGATGGCGATGCCGGCGCAGGCGGCCGTGCTGGCCGGGACCACCGCCATCCCGCGTACCGGGTAGGAACCGCTGCTCGGGCCGGCGGCCAGGTCACCGGCGGGCCAGTGCCGTACGTCCGCGTCGGCGAGGTCGCGGCCGAGCCAGGCAGCGAGATCCACAGCCCAGTGCGCGTCGCGGAACGACCGCCCGGTCTCGTCGAGCACGGTCAGCCGGGCGGCGCGGGAGACGATCAGGTCCACCGACTCGCCCGCGTCGAGCAGCCCGCGTACGACCGCCGCCGCGTACGGCGTACCCGACGCGCCGGACACCCCGACCACCCAAGGTTCACGCATGCCTCCAGCCTGCCTGGTCGCCGTCGACACCGGTCGGGCACCCCGCCGGGTCGGCGTGATCCGCGTCGTTACTCCTGCGATGTCCGGCCGGAACCTGCGAGCCGGGGCGAGCTGCCATGCTGCCCTGGGGCGAGCAGCGGTGGGCGCGGGAGGGATCCGGAATGACTGAACACACCCTGCCGGTGCCCCGCGTTGGTGCCGTGCTGTCGGAGTTGGGCGCCGCCTGCCCGTATGTGCCCCGGCTGTCGCCGTACGCGGACGACACCCAACGCTGGCTGGTCGACTGGCTGCCGCAGGCCGGTCTGCCGCTGGACGACCCGGCCCGGGCGCGACTGGCCGGCGCCCGGTTCGCCCGCTACGCGGGACGGCTCTACCCGGATGCCACCGCGGCCGACCTCCGCGTGCTGTCCGCCCTGTTCACCTGGTTCTTCCTGGTCGACGACGCCTGCGACGGGCCGGGGCGACTCGACCTGGACGAGATCAGCGCGCTGCGCGACGGCGCGCTGGCGCTGCTCCGCGACGACGCCCCGGGGCAACCGCGAGCGGGGTTGGCCGGCCCGCTGCGCCGGCTGTTGGCGACCGCGTGGCGCGAGCCGCAGCGCCGGATGCCAGCCCACTGGCGGCTGCGGTTCGCCGACGCGGTCGCCCAGCACCTCGACGGAACCTGGCAGGAGGCGGCCAACAAGTCCGGTGGTCATCTGCCCGGCGTCGCCGAGTACGTCGTGCTGCGCCGGGCCACCTCGGCCGCGAACGTCGCGTATCCGCTGGTGGAGTTCGTCCACGGCCGGGCGCTGCCCGACCCGGTCTACCATCACCCGCTGCTGCGCCGACTCCGCGATCTCGGCAACGACCTGCTCTCCTGGTACAACGACCTGGCCTCGCTGGAGCGGGACGCGACCACCTCCGGCGGGCACAACCTGGTGCTGGCGGTGGCCGCGGAACGCCGGGTTCCGCTGCCCGACGCGGTCGAGTCGGTGGCCCGGCGCTGGCACCGGTCGATGCGCCGGTTCGTCGCCCTGCGCGCCACGGTGCCGTCGTTCGGCCCGGCGCTGGACGAGGCCGTCACCGCCCACCTCGACGGGGTCACCCACGCCGTACGCGGCACCATCGACTGGACCCTGGAGAGCGCCCGGTACACGGCACACCAGCCGCGGAGCCGGGCCTCAGGGCCGTAGGCCCAGCCGGATCACCAGGTCGAGCAGGGCGAAGGCGAACAGGGCGATGCCGACGAAGCCGTTGGCGGTGAAGAACGCCCGGTTGACCCGGCTCAGGTCGGTCGGCGTCACCACCAGGTGCTGGTAGCCGAAGGCGACCGCGGTCAGCACCAGCCCGATCCACCAGAGCCAGCCGAAGCCGACCAGCGCGCCGAACCACAGGAACAGCGCGAAGGTCAGCACGTGCGCGACGGTGGAGGCGTGCAGCGCGAACCGCAGCCCGTACCGGGCCGGCACGCTGTGCACGCCGATCTTCCGGTCCACCTCGGCGTCCTGGCAGGCGTAGATCAGGTCGAAGCCACCGATCCACAGGCCGACGGCGGCGCCGAGCAGCCAGGCCGGCCCGGAGCCCGCGAAGGTGCCGGTGACCGCCAGCCAGGCGCCGATCGGCCCGACCATCTGGGCCACGGCCAGGATGGCGTGCGGCCAGTTGGTGAACCGCTTGCCGTACGGGTAGACCACCAGCGGCACCACCGCGAGCGGCGCGAGGGCCAGGCAGAGCGGGTTGAGCAGGGCGGCGGCGGCCAGGAACACGGCCAGCGCCACGCCCGCGCCGACCCAGGCCGTCCGCAGGCTCACCGCCCCGGTGACCAGTTCCCGGTTGGCCGTACGCGGGTTGCGCGCGTCGATCCGCCGGTCCAGGATCCGGTTCGCGGCCATCGCGAAGGTACGCGCCCCGACCATCGCCACGGTGATCAGCAGCAGGTCGATCCACCGCACCCGCCCCCCGGCAACCGACATCGCGGTCAACGCCGACAGGAAGGCGAACGGCAACGCGAACACCGAGTGCTCGATCGCCACCAGCCGCAGGAACGCCCCCACCCGCCCCCGCGATCTTGCACTTTCCGTCGGGGCAGAGCTGGCCGAAGTGGACGAATCGGCGACCGGAAGTGCAAGATCACGAGGATCGGCGGCGTCGGGGGTGGTCGCCATCAGATGCCGTACTCCTTCCAGCGCTTGTCGACCAGGGAGACCACCTCGGGGGACATGGTCATCTCTTCGGGCCAGCCGCGGGTGTAGCCCTCGCTGGGCAGCTTGCGGGTGGCGTCGATGCCGGCCTTGCCACCCCAGAACTGCTGGTACGACGAGTGGTCGAGGTGGTCCACCGGCCCCTCGGTGAGCAGCAGGTCCCGGGCGTAGTCGACGTTACCGAAGGCGCGGAACGCGACCTCGTTGTAGTCGTGCACGTCGCAGTCCTCGTCCACGATCACGATCAGCTTGGTCAGCGACATCATGTGCGCGCCCCAGATCGCGTTCATCACCTTCTGCGCGTGCTTCGGGTACCGCTTGCGGATCGACACGATCGCGCAGTTGTGGAAGACCCCGGCGGACGGCAGGTCGTAGTCGACGATGTCCGGGATGAGGAACCGGAGCAGCGGCGCGAAGATCCGTTCGGTGGCCTTGCCGAGGCCGTGGTCCTCCTGCGGCGGCTTCGACGTGACGATCGAGTGGTACACCGGGTCACGCTGCATGGTCATCGCCTCGACGTGCAGCACCGGGAAGGGCTCCACCGGCGTGTAGAAGCCGGTGTGGTCACCGAACGGCCCCTCCGGCAGCCGCTCGCCCGGCTCCAGGTAGCCCTCCAGCACCACCTGGGCGTGCGCCGGCACCTGCAACGGCACGGTCAGGCAGTCGACCATCTCCACCCGCTCACCGCGCAGGAACCCGGCGAACAGGTACTCGTCGATGTCGGCGGGCAGCGGCGCGCTCGACGCGTACGCGACCACCGGGTCGCAGCCGATGGCGATGGCGACCGGCAGGCGCTGGCCGAGCCGCTCGGCGACGGCGTGGTGCGCGGTGGAGTTCTTGTGGATCTGCCAGTGCATCCCGAGGGTGTTGTGGCTGTGCTGCTGGAGCCGGTACAGCCCGAGGTTGCGCTTGCCGGTCTCCGGGTGCTTGGTGTGGGTCAGCCCGAAGTTGTGGAAGATCCCGCCGTCGCCCGGCCAGACCTGCAGGCCCGGCAGCCGGTTCAGGTCGACGTCGGCACCCCGGTAGACCACCTGCTGGCAGGGCGCGGTCTTGACCTTCTTCGGCGGCATAGACTTGAGCTGCATGACCTTGCCCAGGCCGCCCATCATGCCGGAGAAGCCCACCGGCAGCTCCGGCTTGAGCAGCTCGCCGATCCGGTTGCCGATCTCGTCCAGCGACTCGACGCCGAGCGCCATCGCGGTCCGCTTCTCGGTGCCGAAGAGGTTGATCGCCACCGGCATCTCGCCCCGGGTGGGCCGCTCGAAGAGCAACGCCGGACCGCCGGCCCGGACCGTCCGGGTGACGACCTCGCTGATTTCCAACGTCGGATCCACCGGCACGTCGACCCGGCGTAGTTCGCCCTCGCGCTCCAGCGCCGCCAGGAAGTCCTTCAGATCGGTGTACGGGAACCCACGAGCCGCCATGCCCGCAAGTCTCCCCCACACCCGGCGGCCCCACCCACGCCGGGTGCCCGCTCGCCCTGTGGCACACCGCACGCCCCTCCGGCCCCGGGCGGCCCTGCCCGGTGCGTCCCGGAGCACTGCCCGGCAGCATCCAGTCCAGATCTTGGACACTTGCCGTTCCGCGCTAACGGAAACTGTCCAAGATCTCCTCAACACCGGCCAGTTGAGCGAGCAGTGCCGGCGACGAATCTCACTGGCTCTGTCCCGAACCCATCAGGAACGGCACGGTGGACGCATGTCGGATGCATACGTCGTCGGCGAGCCGGACGGGCTCTCGCCGCTACAGACCTGCCTGCGCGACGCGATCGCCCGCGAGTTGCACGCGCAGATCGCGCTGCGCGCGGAACGCATCGAACTCGCCGACGTGCCGGAGGTCGCCTACCAGATCACCTTGCGCGTCGCCGAGACGCTGAGTCGACGCCGCGCGACGTGTGCTCAGATGCCGCCGTAGGAGTGCAGGCCCTCGAAGAAGATGTTCACGCCGAAGAGGTTCATCAGCACGGTCAGGAAGCCGAGGATGGCCAGCCAGGCGACCACGTTGCGCTTCACGCTCGGCGTCGCCCGCGCGTGCAGGTAGCCCGCGTAGATCACCCAGGAGATGAAGGCCCAGGTCTCCTTCGGGTCCCAGCCCCACGGGCGACCCCAGGCCGCCTCGGCCCAGATCGCCCCGGCGATCACCGCGAAGGTGAAGATCGGGAACGAGAAGGCGTGCAGTACGAAGGTGAGCCGCTCCAGGCCGGCCGCCGCCGGCAGCCGCTTCGCCAGGGTGTACGGGAAACTACGTTTGCCCTGCTCGTAACCGGCCCGCATCAGGTACGCCGCCGCCGGCACCACACCGAGCAGGAAGAGTCCCGAGGCGAACACGATCGTCGACACGTGCACGATGAACCAGTACGAGTTGAGCGCGGGCACCAGCGGCACGATCGGCGTGTAGAGCACGAGTTCTGCGGTGGCCACCAGCAGCACCATCACCAGGGTCAGGAAGAGCCCGAGCCGGCGCAGCGACGGCACCTTCACCAGCACCACCAGCCAGGCGGCGACCCCGATGAACGAGACCGTGAGCACGAACTCGTACATGTTGCCCCACGGCATCCGGTCGGCGGCCAGACCGCGGGTGACCAACCCGGCCAGGTGCGCCGCCGCGCCCAGCGCGGTCAGCCCGACGGCGACCCGACCGGCCAGTTCGGCCCGCCGCGCGGTGCGCTCGGTCGAGGTCGCGGCCACCGTGGGCCGGGCGGCCGTCAGGTCGGGCGCGTCCCGCCGCGTCGCCGGGGTGGAGCCGGCGCCGACCGCCGCACCGACCAGTTCGCGGGCGGGCGCGGCCACGGCCCGGGCCCGCGAGTTGCCGAGGGCGTACTCGACCGCGTGGCCGATCATCGCCAGCAGGTACACCAGCGTGGTGATCGTCATCAGCTGGTCGGAGAGTGCGGACATCACTCGGCTCCTTCTCGCGCGGCGGGAGCGTCGTCGGTCTTGCCGGCCGGCCGGTCGTCCCGCAACGCCGCCACGAGTTGAGCGAACTCGTCGGCGAACCCGGGATGTTCGGTACGCGGTAGACCGCCCACCTCGACCAAACTACTACCGCCCGTCGGAGATCCGTTCGCGGGGTCGGCCGAGCCCGTCGGCAGCAGTCGGACGAAGACCCGGCGTCGCCGGACGAACAGCGAGCCCATCAGCCCCAGCACCAGGCCGACCGAGCTGATCAGCAGCAGGTTCGTACCCGGGTCGTAGCGCACCGACAGCACGATGTACGGCTCGGAGCCCAGGAACTCGACCTTGCTGCCGTCGTCGAGGGTCCAGCTCTCTCCCACCCGCAGCTCGCGCGAGCCGATCTCGGTGAGTCGCCCGTTGCGTACCTGGCGTTGGTCGAGCTGGTACACCGAACCGGGGATACCGGCGTCCAGGCCGAGGTTGCCCTGGTAGGCCACCAGGCCGAGCAGCGGGTTCTGCTCGGTCGGGTGTTCCGAGCGGGTGAACGGTCCCTGCTGCGGCGCGGTCGGCAGGTACAGGCCGTCGAAGGCCACCTGCAGCTCCCGATTGCGCTCGCCGGTCGCCGGGTCGACGTTCGCGTCCGGGAAGGCGGCCAGCCCTTCGCTGGTCAGCCCCATGTCGCCGGTGCCCAGGAACGGCACGGCACTGGTCTGGCTGCGGCCGTACCGGTCGGTGTAGCGGATCACCGGGGCGTACCCGTGCCCGAGCAGGTAGACGTTCGCACCGTCGAGGCGCAGCGGCGAGTTGACCGAGAACTCCGCCGCCCGCGGCGCGCCGCCGTTCTCGTCCACGGTCACCTTCGCCTGGTAGTACGACGGCTGACCGGTCGGCAGGAAGCGGGCGTCGAACTCGTCCAGTTGCATGCAGAACCGGGGCAGGTCGTCGCCGACGCGCGGGCCGAGCTTCGCCTCGGCGTACTGCTGGCGGGTGTTGCAGAAGACGTGGTCGGCGCCGGCGACGAGCAGCCGGTTGCCGCTCCAGCCGTACCACGAACCGAGCGCGACACCGATCAGCAACAGCACCATCGAGCTGTGGAAGATCAGATTGCCGGTCTCCTTGAGGTACCCCTTCTCGGCGGAGACCTCGTCGCCGCGGACCACCACCCGCCACCGACGACGGCGCAGCGTCTCGGCGATCGCCGCCACGCCGCCGTCCGGCGCGGGCACCACCGTGTGCTGCGGCAGCCGGCTCAACCGCTTCGGTACGGCCGGCGGCCGGGACCGCAGCGCCCGGACGTGATCGACCAGCCGGGGTGTGATGCACCCGATCAGCGAGGTGAACAGCAGCAGGTAGATCGCGGAGAACCAGACCGAACTGAACGCCTCGAACGCACCGATCCGGTCCAGCCACGGCGCCAGCTCGGGGTACGCGGTGAAGAAGTCGCGGACGTCCTCCGGGTTGACGCCGCGCTGCGGCAGCACGGAACCCGGAATGGCGGCGACCGCGAGCAGGAAGAGCAACACCAACGCGGTACGCATACTGGTCAGCTGCCGCCACGAGTT
Organism: Micromonospora radicis; assembly: GCF_003583405.1. GTDB lineage: Bacteria > Actinomycetota > Actinomycetes > Mycobacteriales > Micromonosporaceae > Micromonospora > Micromonospora radicis. The sequence goes on along the minus strand of NZ_QXEC01000021.1, from coordinate 7,095 downwards.
GCGCAACAGGGCCAGCAGCGGGTTGGGGCGCCGCCGGGGCGGCTCGGCCGGTGCCGGAACCGGCCGCTGGTCGACAGCGGTCATCAGATGCTCACCTGGAAATCGCCTACTCCGATGGTGGTCTGCAGCCAGATCACGATGTTGGTCCAGCCGCCGGTGACCAGCGCCAGCCCGATCACGACCAGCAGTACGCCGCCGATCCGGGTGACCCAGCGGCTGTTGCGCCGGATCGCGCGGAACACCCCGAGCAGCCGGTTGAAGCCCAACCCGAAGACGACGAACGGAATCCCCAGCCCGAGGCAGTACGCCACGGCCAGCACCACCGCCCGGTCGGTCTGCCCACTGGTGGCGGCCATGCCGAGCACCGCGGCCAGGGTGGGCCCGGTGCAGGGCACCCAGGTCAGCGCGAACACCGCACCGAGTACGGGTGCGCCGAGCAGGCCGGCCGAGGGCAACCGGTTGATCCGCAGTTCGCGCTGCAGCCCGGGCAGTACGCCGAGATAGCCCAGCCCGAGCAGCACCACGAGCCCGCCGACGACGATCTCCAACGGCCGCTTGTAGTCGAAGAAGACCCGGCCGATGGTGCTGAACAGGATCGCGGTGGAGACGAAGACGACGGTGAAGCCGGCGACGAAGAGCAGCGTGCCGAGGAGCACCCGGCCCTTCACCGCCGCGCCGACCTTGGGACGTACCTCCCGTGCAACGGTGCCGACGCCGCCGCCCGTCGTACTGGTCGTGGTGGCGGCCGGAGCCCCCTCCGCCGCCGGGGTCGACCCCGGGCCCCTGCCTTCCCCGCGGCCTTCGAGGTCGGTGCCGGCGAGGCCGGTGACGTAGGAGAGGTAGCCGGGCATCAGCGGCAGCACGCACGGCGACAGGAAGCTGACCAGCCCGGCCAGGGCCGCCGCGCCCACCGCGAACAGCAGTGGGCCGGAGACGGCGAGCTGCCCGAAGGTCTCGCCCATCAGCGTTCGCCGGACGACGCGGGCGACTCCGCGGCGATCCGCTCGACGATGGGTTGCAGGCCCTCCTGCCGTACCGCCGCCCGGATCACCACCGCGATCCGACCCTCCCGGTCGAGTACGACGGTGGCTGGGATGGTGTTCGGCGGGATGTCCATGGCCAGGGCCAGCCGACTGCCCGGGTCGAAGATGCTGGGATAGCTGACCCCGTACGCCTCCTCGAAGGCGATCGCCTTGTCCCGGCTGTCCTGCACGTTGATGCCGAGGAAGGTCACCCCGGAGTCCTTGGTCGCCTGGTAGGTGTTCTCCAGGTCGTCGGCCTCGGCCCGGCAGGGCGCGCACCAGGAGCCCCAGAAGTTGACCACGACGACCTGGCCACGCTGGCCGGCCACGTCGTAGTCCTCGCCGGTGAGCAGCTGACCGGCGATCCCGGGGGCGGCGGAGCGTTGCTCCGGTGTGCACTCGACGATGCCGCCGGTGGTGTCGCAGGCCGCCTCCCGGCCCCCGCCGGTGCAGCCGGTCAGGGCTGCCGCCGCGGTCACCGCGAGCAGTCCCAGAACCCATCTCGGGGCGGCCATCTCAGGCCCCCTTGGCGGTCCGCGCGGTCGGCGACATCGCCACCAGGTGTGCGGCCGGTTCGGAGTAGCCGATGCCGACGATCTTGGCGCCGTCGAAGTGGAACGTGGTGAGGGAGGCCAGCGAGCACTGACGGCGGCGCGGATCGTGCCAGAGCCGCTTACGTTCGACGTGCCGGCGCAGCGTCCAGATCGGCAACTGGTGGGAGACCAGGACGGCCTCGCGGCCCTCGGCGGCGACCCGGGCGGCGTGCAGCGCGGCGAACATCCGTTCCGCGATCGCCCGGTACGCCTCGCCCCAGGAGGGGGTCACCGGGTCGCGGAGCACCCACCAGTTGCGCGGATCCCGGAACGAGCCGTCACCAGGCGAGACCCGCTTGCCCTCGAACCAGTTGGCGCTCTCGATGAGCCGCTCGTCCACCCCGACGGGCAGCCCGAACTGTGCGGCGATCGGCTCGGCGGTCTGCTGGGCACGTTCCAGCGGGCTGGCCACCACGTGCACGACCTCCCGGGCGGCGAGCCCCTGCGCGGCGGCCTTGGCCATCTGGACGCCCAGTTCGCTGAGCCGGAACCCGGGCAGTCGGCCGTAGAGAATGCCGTCCGGGTTGTGCACCTCGCCGTGCCGAAGCACGTGGACCACCGTCTTACTCACCGCTGTGTCCCCTCTGTTCGCGACTGCGGGGCTCGCAAGACCGGCTCACTCCTCGCGCTCACCCGCGCCCCCTTCGTTCGCGACTGCGGGGCTCGCAAGACCGGCTCACTCCTCGCGCTCACCGCTACCCCCCTGTGCCTGCCGCTGCTGCCGCGTTGGCCGCCGCCGGCAGGGCGACGGCGATCTGTTCCAGGGCGGCGTCGTCGATCGCCGCCGAAACGAACCAGGACTCGAACGCGCTCGGCGGGAGGTACACCCCGGCCGAGAGCATCGCGTGGAAGAACGCCTTGAACGCGGGCACCTGCTGGGTGCGGGCGCTGTCGTAGTCGACCACGTCGGCGTCGGTGAAGAAGATCGAGAACATGCTGCCCGCGTACGACAGCCGGTGCGGGACACCGGCGGCGGCCAGCGCGTCGGCGGCGAGCTTGCCCACGACGGCGGCGGTGTCGTCCAGCTTGCGGTAGAGCGCGTCGTCGGCCAACCGCAGCGTGGTCAGCCCGGCCGCGCAGGCGAGCGGGTTACCGGAGAGGGTGCCGGCCTGGTAGACCGGTCCGGCCGGGGCCAGCCGCGACATGATCTCCGCGCGCCCGCCGAACGCCGCGGCGGGCAGCCCACCACCCATGACCTTGCCGTACGTCCACAGGTCCGCGTCGACCGGATCGAGTCCGTGCCAGCCGGCGCGGGAGACCCGGAAGCCAGTCATCACCTCGTCGACGACGAGCAGCGCGCCGTACGCGTGCGCGATCCGCGCCAACTGCCCGTTGAAGCCGTCGCGGGGCGCCACCACGCCCATGTTCCCGGGCGCCGCCTCGGTGATCACCGCGGCGATGTGCTGGCCCTCGGCCGCGAACGCCGCCTCGACCGCGGCGATGTCGTTGTACGGCAACACGATGGTCTCGCCCGCCGCCGCGCCGGTGACACCGGGCGAGTCGGGCAGGCCGAGAGTGGCCACCCCGGAGCCGGCGGCGGCGAGCAGCGCGTCCACGTGCCCGTGGTAGCAACCGGCAAACTTGATGATCTTCGACCGGCCGGTGAAGCCACGGGCCAGCCGGATCGCCGACATGGTCGCCTCGGTGCCCGAGTTGACCAGCCGGACCTGCTCCACCGGCGTACGCTCGACGATCTCGGCGGCCAGCTCGACCTCACCCGGCGTCGGCGTACCGAAGCTGGTGCCGTTGGCGGCGGCGGCCTGAACCGCCGCGACCACCTCGGGATGGGCGTGGCCCAGGATCAGCGGACCCCAGGAGCAGACCAGGTCGACGTAGCGCCGCCCGTCGGCGTCGTACAGCCAGGGCCCCTCACCGCGGACCATGAAACGGGGTGTGCCCCCGACCGCCCGGAAGGCACGCACGGGAGAGTTCACCCCGCCCGGCACGATGGCGCGAGCGCGGTCGAACAGGGCCGCTGAGGCCGGCGCATCGACCGGGTAACGGTCGGATCCGGCAGAGTACACCTCGGTCACGATGCCGCCATTGTGTCAGCGCCCGTTGGTGGACCGGCAGCCACCCCGGAACGGGGTTACCCGGCTCACCCTGCGGCACGCTGCTCGGATACGGCTCGCCTCGGCAGGCCGGGAGGTCGAGATCGCGATAGGCTGACCCGGTGGATCGTGCCGAACTGTCCATCACCGTACACCGAACGGGCGACGAAGCAGTCCTACGCCTCGCCGGTGAGATCGACATGCTCACGGCCGCCCAGCTGTCGACCGTCGTCAACGAGGTACTCACCGAGCCGCCGCCCCGCATCGTGCTCGACCTGGGCGGGGTCACCTTCTGCGACTCACAGGGGCTCGGCACGCTGGTGGTGCTGAGCCGCAAGGCCAGTCACGCCCAGAGCCTGCTCGTCCTGACCAACGTCGGCGAGTTCCTGCTCCGCGTCCTGGACATCACCGGCCTGCGCAGCGCCCTGATGATCCGCAACGACGCCCCCACGCCCTAGCCCCCACCCTCTCCGCGCCCCAAGCGCCACGCCGGCACCGGCACCGGCAGGCACAGATCTTGCACTTCCGGTCGCCCATATGCACTGTTTGTGACGCTTTACCCCGACCGTAAGTGCGAGATCGCGTGACGCGCGGGCACGTGAGGCGGAGCGCACGGGCGGGACAGGGGTGGGGTAGGTGGGGGTGCGTGGGGTTAGTCGGGGGTGGGGCCCCAACGGGCTTGTTCGAGGGTGGAGAGGGCGCGGGGGACGGCGTCGGGATTCTCCTCGGCGGCACGGAGCAGGGTGGTGGCCTCGTCCACGGCGTCGGTGAGCAGGCGCCATTGGGCGTCGCGTTCCCGCACCATCTCGGACTGGGCGGCCAACTGCCGGGTCTTGGTCCACAGCTCGACGAAGACGGACACCTTGGCCCGCAGCACCCAGGGGTCGAACGGCTTGGTCAGGTAGTCGACCGCACCGACCGCGTAGCCGCGCAGGGCCAGTTGGGCGTCCCGGTCGGCGGCGGTCAGGAAGATGATCGGTACGTGCCGGGTACGCTCCCGCCGCTTGATGTGACTGGCCGTCTCGAAGCCGTCCATGTCCGGCATCTGCGCGTCCAGCAGGATCACCGCGAAGTCGTCGACCAGCAGCTGCTTCAGTGCGGCTTCGCCGCTCTCCACCGCGACCGACTGCACCGGCAGCCCCTGGAGGATCGCCTCCAGGGCCATCAGGTTCTCCCGGCGGTCATCGACCAGCAGCGCCTTCGCCACCTGCGTCACGAGCCCTCCTCAGTACGGCTGCCACTGATCCAGGACGACATCAGCTCGATCAGCTCGTCCAGGTCGACCGGCTTGGTGATGTAGTCGCTGGCCCCGGCGGCTATCGCCGACTCCCGGTCACCGGGCATCGCCTTGGCGGTCAGGAAGACGATGGGCAGGTCCGCGAAGCGGTGGTTACGGCGGATCTGCCGGGTCGTCTCGTACCCGTCCTGGTCGGGCATCATCGCGTCCATCAGCACGATGTCGACCTCCGGGTGTTCGGCCAGCAGGCGTACGCCGTCGCTGCCGTTGTCCGCGTACAGCACCGTCATGCCGTGCAGCTCCAGCGCGCTGGTCAGGGCGAACACGTTGCGCACGTCGTCGTCGACGATCAACACGGTGGCACCGTCCAGCTGGCGGGTCTGCGGTGCCTCCGGCCGTTGCGGCAGCAACTCCACCGGCGGCATCAGCAGCGACGACGGCAGGCCGGCGCGCTGCGGCGACGGCGCCGCGGGCGCGACCACGGCGTCCGGCGCCAGTACGTCGGGCAGGTAGAGGGTGAAGGTCGAACCCTGACCGGGTGCCGAGGTGACGGTGATCGTGCCGCCGATCAGCCGGGCCAGATCCCGGCTGATGGACAGGCCCAGCCCGGTGCCGCCGTACCGACGGCTGGTCGTGCCGTCCGCCTGTTGGAACGCCTCGAAGATCAGCGACAACTTGTCGTCGGAGATGCCGATCCCGGTGTCGATCACCGTGAAGGCGATGGCCTGCCGGGCGTTGGTCAACGCCGGTACGTCGAAGACCACGTTCTCCGGGGCGCGGGAGATCCGCAGGGTCACCGCACCGTTGTCGGTGAACTTGACCGCGTTGGAGAGCAGGTTGCGCAGGATCTGCTGGAGCCGCTGGGCGTCGGTGACCACCGCCGGTGGCAGATCCTTGCCGATCCGTACCTGGAAGTCGAGGCCCTTCTCCTCGGCCTGCGGGGCGAAGGCCTGCTCGACGTAGCTGCGGATCTCCGCGAACCGGACCTCGGTCGGTTCCACGTCCATCCGCCCTGCCTCGATCTTCGACAGGTCGAGGATGTCGTCGATGAGCGACAGCAGGTCCGAGCCGGCGCTGTGGATCGTCCGGGCGAACTCGGTCTGTTTCGGGGTCAGGTTGCGCTCCGAGTTCTCGGCCAGCAGCCGGGCCAGCAGCAGCAGCGAGTTCAGTGGCGTACGCAGTTCGTGGCTCATGTTCGCCAGGAACTCCGACTTGTACGCCGAGGCCCGGGTGAGCTGCTGCGCCTTCTCCTCCAGACCGAGCCGGGCCAGTTCGATCTCCCGGTTCTTGGTCTCGATGTTGCCCTTCTGCTCCGACAGCAGCGTCGCCTTCTCCTCCAGTTCGGCGTTGGTGCGTTGCAGCTCCGCGGATTGTTCCTGCAGCTCGTGGGCGAGCCGCTGGGACTGGGCGAGCAACTCCTCGGTACGCCGGTTGGCCTGGATGGTGTTGACCGCGATGCCGATGGTGGCGACCAGTCGCTCGAGGAAGGACAGGTGCAACTCGGAGAAGGGCGTCGCGCTGGCGAACTCGATCACGCCGAGCAACTCGCCCTCGAAGAGGACCGGAAGTACGACCAGGTCGGCGGGCGGCGTGTCGGCCAGTCCGGAACGCAGCGTGATCCGCCCGTCCGGTACGGCGCCGACCCTTATGGTGCGCCGGGACAGCGCGGTCTGCCCGACCAGCCCCTCGCCCGGCCCGAAGGTGACCTCGTGCCCCCGGGACACGTAGCCGTACGAGGCGGTCAGCCGCAGCCGCATCACCCCGTCGGAGTTGTCCGCCAGGAAGAACGCGCCGAGTTGCGCGTCGACCAGCGGAGTCACCTCCTGCATGATCATCCGGCAGACCTCGCCGAGGTCGCGCTGGCCCTGCAACAGACCGCCGATGCGGGCCAGGTTGGAGTCGAGCCAGCCCTGTTCGGCGTTCTTGTGGGTGGTCTCCCGCAGGGTGACGATCATCTGGTTGATGTTGTCCTTCAGCTCGGCGACCTCGCCCTGCGCCTTCACGGCGATCCGCTGGGTCAGGTCACCCCGGGTCACCGACGTCGAGACCTGGGCGATAGCCCGCAGCTGGGTAGTCAGCGTGGAGGCGAGCTGGTTGACGTTCTCGGTGAGGTCGCGCCAGGTGCCGGAGACCCCCTTCACCTGGGCCTGACCACCCAACTTGCCCTCGATGCCGACCTCCCGGGCCACCCG
>NZ_QXEC01000020.1 GCF_003583405.1 Micromonospora radicis | reverse complement strand
CAGGCCGCGTCGACCGCCGGTGGCAGTTGGGCGGACGGACGCTGGTTCAGGCCGGACAGGCGCAGGGCGGCTCGTCGCCGGACCGGCGGCAGCATCGAGAACAGGCGCAGCAGCGCGTCCCGGGCGGGCCGCCCGGCGGGTGGCACGGTCGCGAGCCGGGTGAGCCGGTCGGCGAAGCCGGCGACTTCCCGGGCGAGCGGGCGTCGCCGGGCCGCGTACTCGTCCAGCCGGGCCTCGGGCGCGCCGGCCAGCACCTCGGCGAGGGTTTCGCCGAGGTCGACCGCGTCGCAGATGCCGAGGTTCATCCCCTGTCCACCGGCCGGACTGTGCACGTGCCCGGCGTCCCCGGCCAACAGCACGGATCCGACCCGGAACGTCTCGGCGACCCGCCGGTGCAGCCGGAAGCGCGAGGACCAGAACACCTCCCGGACCTGGTCCGGGTGCCGCCGCGGGCCACGCTCGTCGAGCAGCCGTTGCAGGTAGGACAGGTCCGGCTCGGCCGGCGGATCGGTGACGGTGGCGACCAGCCGTACCCGGTCGTCGGGCAGCGGTGCCCAGACGAGGGGGCCACCGCGGGCCAGGAAGATGGACGCGCCGTCGCGGGGCAACCCGCTGTCCACCCGTACGTCGGCCAGGACGAACGACTCCGCCGAGTTGGCCGGGCCGGTGAACGGGATGCCGGCCAACTCGCGGACGGTGCTGTGGATGCCGTCGGCGCCGATCACCCACCTCGTCCGCACGGTCGAACCGTCGTCGAAGTGCGCCACCGCACCGTCGTCGTCGTGGTGCAGGCCGGTCAGCCGGTACGGCCGCAGCACCCGCCCGCCCGCTTCGGTCAGCCGTTCGGTGAGCACCTCCTCGGTCACCGACTGGGAGACCAACAGCGCGTACGGGTGACGGGTCGGCAGCCGACCGAACGGCACGCTGATCAACACCCGGTCCCGGTCCCGCACGCTGAACCGGGCGGACCGCAGGCCACGTGCCACCAGCGGCGCGCCTGCCCCGAGCCGGTCGAGCAGCTCCAGGGTGTACGCGTGCACGACCGCCGCCCGCGAGGTCATCGGTGGTTGTTCCCGCTGGTCGACCAGGGTGACCTCGATCCCGTGACGGGCCAGGGTGAGCGCGGCGGCCAGCCCGGTCGGGCCGGCACCGACGATCAGGACGTCCGTTCGTTCGGCGAGCACGGTGGCCTCCTCTGCGGAGAACAGTTGCCAACAGCTGTTGGCCAACAGCTGTTGGCAACGCTAGGCGCCCCCGGATCGGGGAGTCAACAGGTGTTGGCATACCGTCGGTCACATGACAGCGGGCGTACCCCAGGAGCAGGGCACGGAGTCGGCCGCCGGTCCCGGACGGCCACGGCGCTCGGACGCGACCCGGGCGGCCATCCTGCGCGCCGCCCAGGCCCGCTTCGCAGCGGACGGCTACGACCGGGCGACGATCCGGGCGATCGCCGCCGACGCCCGGATCGACCCGTCGATGGTGATGCGCTACTACGGCAGCAAGGAGGGGCTGTTCGCGGCGGCGGCCGAGTTCGACCTGTGCCTGCCGGACCTCAGCGGGGTGCCGGCCGAGCGTCTCGGCGAAGCGCTGGTCGGCCACTTCCTGAGCCGCTGGGAGGGAGACGACACCCTCCCCGCCCTGCTCCGGACTGCGAGCACCAACCCGGGCGCGGCCGAACGGGTCCGCGAGATCTTCACCGGTCAGCTCGCCGGGGCGGTGGCCCGACTGGTCGACGACCCCACCCAGGCCCTCCGGCGCGCCGGCCTGGTCGCCAGTCAGCTACTCGGCGTCGCCCTCACCCGATACGTCCTACGACTACCGCCCGTGGTCGACATGTCCCCCGCCGACCTGCACGCCTGGCTGGCCCCCACCGTCCAGCGCTACCTGCGGGCACAGGACGCGACCAGCCCCGGCCGGTCGTGACGCCGGCCGGGCCGGTCGGTCGGTCGGGTCACCTCGGCTCGGAGCCCCGCACGACGGGCGCGCGGACCAGGTTGCCCCACTCGGTCCAGGAGCCGTCGTAGTTGCGGACCCTCGGATAGCCGAGCAGGTGGCGCAGCACGAACCAGGTGTGGCTGGACCGCTCGCCGATGCGGCAGTAGGCGATCACCTCGTCGTCGGGGCTCAGTCCGAGCTGGTCGGCGTAGATGGCCCGCAGCTCACCGGCCGACTTGAACGTGCCGTCGTCGTTGGCGGCGGACTTCCACGGCTTGTTCACCGCGCCCGGGATGTGCCCGCCGCGCAGCGCCCCCTCCTGCGGGTAGTCCGGCATGTGCAGCATCTCGCCGGTGTACTCGCCCGGTGACCGCACGTCCACCAGCGGACCGCCCGCCGCGACCTGCGCCGCCACCTCCTCCCGGAACGCGCGCACCGGCGCGTCGTCCCGCTGCGGCACCGGATACTCGGCACGCGGGCGATTCGGCTTGTCGCGGCTCAGCTCCCGCCCCTCGGCGATCCACTTCTGCCGGCCGCCGTCGAGCAGCCGCACGTCGGCGTGGCCGAAGAGGGTGAAGACCCAGAGGGCGTACGCGGCCCACCAGTTGAAGTTGTCGCCGTAGAAGACGACCGTGTCGTCGCGGCCGATGCCCTTGGCCGCGCAGAGTTCGGCGAACCGCTCGGCGTCCAGGTAGTCCCGGGTCACCTGGTCGTTCAGCTCCAGGTGCCAGTCGACCTTCACCGCGCCGGGGATATGACCGGTGTCGTAGAGCAGCACGTCCTCGTCGGACTCGACCACGACGAGACCTTCGTCGCCGAGGTGCTCCGCCAGCCACGCGGTGGTGACCAGGCGCTGCGGGTCGGCGTGCGACTGGAGTCGGGGATCGGGATCATTCGGCACCGGCATGACCCCAACGTACGCCGATCAGCCGCCCGCCGCCCGCTCCTGCGCACGGCTCACTCCCGTCACGGGTGGTCGGACTGGTGCGAGGTGAACGGGATCAGGTTGGGGCGCTTGGCCGTCCGGGTGTCGCCGGAGGATCGGCCGGTGATCCGCCGTTTGATCCAGGGCGCCAGGTGCTGACCGGCCCAACGCAGGTCGGCCGTACGGGCCGCCAGCCAGGGGGTCGGTTCCGGGTGCGGCGGTACGAGCAGCCACTGTTCGTCGCAGCCGACCCCGAGGGCGGTGAGTACCTGGCCGGCGACCCGGCGGTGCCCGGCCGGCGAGAGATGCAGCCGGTCGGTGCTCCACAGCATCGGATTGAGGTAGGTGTCGTCGGCGTACAGGTCGACCAGGATCGCGCCGTGCCGCTCGGCGGTCTCCCCGACGGCTCGGTTCAGCAGCGTGACCCGGGGAGCGATGAGCCGCTGCCCCGGCAGCCGCGCCATCACGTCGGCGAAGCGGAACAGCACCACCTCGGCACCGCCCGCCCGCAGCCGGCCGACCACCTCGTCGAAGCGACCGACGATGGTGTCCGGGTCGAAGGTACGCCGCAGCACGTCGTTGCCACCGGCGGCGAAGCTGATCAGGTCGGGCTTCATGGCCAGCGCGGCGGGCACCTGCTCGGCCACCACCTGCGGGAAGGTGCGCCCCCGGATCGCCAGGTTGGCGTACCGGAAGCTCGGGCCGGCCTCGACGGCGAGTCGGGTGGCGACCAGATCGGCCCAGCCCCGGTAGGTGCCCTCCGGGTACGGATCGTCCAGCCCCTCGGTGAAGCTGTCCCCGACCGCGACGTAACTGCGCCAGCGCACTGCCACTCCTCCGACTGCCGGTGAGCGAGGACTCCCGCGCACCACCTCGGCGGCGGAAGGGCCCCTTCTCGACATCGGGAAGTGTGGCACCGGCCCGGCGCGCCGGGCTGCCCCGCCGGCCGGATCGTGGCAGAGGTCATCGCCGGTCCACCCCGGGTACGCTCGCTGCTCGTGACGACCGAGTCCGCCCTGGTCCGCATCGCGGCCGGGCAGGTGACCCTGTCGGATCGGCGTACCCAACGACGCTGGTCGGTACCGCTGCGGCCGTACGAGATCGCGGCCGTCCCGGTCACCCAGGCCCAGTACGCGCAGGTCACCGGCGCACGCCCCAGCGCGGCCGGCGGTGATCGGCGCCCGGTCGAGAGCGTGTCCTGGTGGGACGCGATCCGCTTCTGCAACGCCCTGTCTCGGCAGTCCGCGCTGACCCCGGCCTACCGGCTCGACGGCGACCGGGTCGACTGGGAGCCGACCGCCGACGGCTTCCGGCTGCCGACCGAGGCCGAGTGGGAGTACGCCTGCCGCGCCGGCACCACCGGTCCGCGCTACGGGCCGCTCGACGACATCGCCTGGTACCGGGGCAACTCAGCGGAACGCAGCCACACCGTCGGCGGTAAGCAGCCCAACGCCTGGGGCCTGTACGACATGTTGGGCAACGTGTGGAACTGGTGCTGGGACGTCTACGACGCCGAGGTCTACGGCAGCTACCGGGTGCTGCGCGGCGGCGGCTGGTTCGACGAGCAGTGGAGTTGCCGGGCGTCGGTACGCCGCCGTAGCCACCCGACGTTCACCGTGGACGACGTGGGTTTCCGGGTGGCGCGCTCCGGCTGAGTGGGGGACAACGCCGCAGGACCGTTGCGGTTAGTCTCGTCCCGTACACCTTCCGCTCACCTGAGGAGCATGCCGTGGCTTCTGGTCGTCGATGGCTGGCGGGCCCAGTCGCCGCCGCGCTGCTCCTGCTCACCGGGTTGGCCACCCCCACCGGTCCCGCCGCCGCGGCGGATGCGGAGCCGAAGTTCTCGTTCGACCTGACCGGTACGACGATCGCGCTGGGCGTACAGAAGAAGCGGGTTCATCTGCGAATGACGAACCTGACCGACGAGACCCCCAGCGTGGTCCAGTTCAACGTCTACTCCGACGAGTTGGACTGGCTGAACAAGGCCTCGCTGAACTGGCCGGAGGGCGGAGGCTCCGGCGAGTGCGACGGCGACACCCCCGGTTGGTACTGCCAGTTCAGCTCGGCCGTGCACCCGGAGCTGTTGCCGGCGCCCGGCGCAACGGTGGATCTTCCCATCGACATCCGCGTCCGCGAGGATCAGGAGCCCTACGAAGGCAGGTTCCGGATCGAGGCTGCCATGTCCTGGGGTACGGACGTGGAGTGGATCAAGTCCAGCAAGTGGTTCACGCTCAGGTTGGTCGACGAACCCGAAGCCGACCTCTCGGTGGTGGCACCGGACGTGACGCAATCGGTGCGCATCGGCGCGGGCGGCCGGCTCGAGCCCGCCGGGACGCTGAAGCCGGGTGAGTCCGGCGCGGTGCGGTACCGGGTCGTCAACCACGGCCGCAAGGCGGTCAGTGGCGTGAAGGCGACGTTGCGCCTGCCCGCGGGGGTGACGTTCACCCGGCCGCCGAAGGAGTGCGTGATCGACGACAACGGTCGGTCGGCGGAGTGCACCTACGACACGCTCGCGCTCGCACCGGCCGAGCAGGACACCGACCCGAACGACGGCATCCACTCCGCGGTCGAGCTGCACAATCTGGTGCTGGTGTCGGCCGACACCAAGGCACCCGTCACGCTGGACGGCGCAACGGTGCGAGTCGAGGGTCTGACCGCCGAGCCGCTCGCTGCCCGCTCCGGCCCGGAACGGACCGAGTTGCCGGTGAACGCCGTCGCCGTACCGGCGGCCGATGTGGACGCCAGCGACAACGAGGACGGCTTTGCCGTCGTGGTCGCCGCGAGCGGCGGTGACGGCGGCGATGACGGGGGCAACGGTGGCGGGGGTGGCCTGCCGGTCACCGGGTCGCAGGTCGGGCTGATCGCCGGGGCCGGTCTCGCCCTGGTGCTGGGTGGCGGCCTCATGCTGCTCGTCGCCCGACGCCGGAATCGCCTGCCGTTCGTCGGGTAGGCCCGGCAGTCGTCGCGGTGGCCCCGCGCGCTCCGGCGGCACTGCCGCCCGCACGGTCCGGCGGCACTGCCGCCCTGGTCAGCTCGACGCCATCCGCAGCACCGCGTCGACGAACGCCTGTGGGGCCTCCTGCGGCAGGTTGTGCCCGATGCCACCAGTGATCGTCCGGTGCTCGTACGGGCCGGTGAACTGCTTGGCATAGACCGCGGGCTCCAGGTGCGGCGCCCCGTTGGCGTCCCCTTCAAGGCTGATCGTCGGCACCGCGATGGTCGGCTTGCCGGCCAGCGTCTCCTCCAGGTCGGCGTACTGGGGTTCGCCGTCGGCCAGCCCCAGCCGCCAGCGGTAGTTGTGGATCACGATGTCGACGTGATCCGGGTTGTCGAACGCGGCAGCGCTGCGGCGGAACGTGGCGTCGTCGAAGTCCCACCTCGGCGAGGCCGTCTGCCAGATCATCCTGGCGAAGTCGTACGTGTTCCTGGCGTAGCCCTCCCTGCCCCGTTCGGTGGCGAAGTAGAACTGGTACCACCAGGCGTGTTCGGCCACCGGTGGCAGTGGCATCCGCCCGGACGCCTGGCCGTCGATGAGGTAGCCGCTCACCGCGACCAGGCCCCGACAGCGCTCGGGCCAGATCGCGGCCACGATGTCCGCCGTCCTCGCTCCCCAGTCGAACCCGGCCAGCGTCGCCTGCTCGATGCCGAGGGCGTCCAGGAACGCGATGAGGTCCAGCGCCTGGGCGGCCGGCTGGCCGTTGCGTACCGTGTCGGCGGACCGGAACCGGGTGCTGCCATGCCCTCTGGCGTACGGCACCAGCACGCGGTGACCGGCCGCCGTCAGCAGGGGCGTCGCGGCGGCGAAGCTGTGGATGTCGTACGGCCAGCCGTGCAGCAGAAGCACCGCCGGTCCGTCCGGCGGACCGGCGTCGACGTACCCGACGTCGAGCACACCGGCTTCGATCTGCCGTACGTCGTCGAACACGGGCTGCTCCCTGCCCCGGCGGATGGTTTCCTTCCGGAAGGTAAGGCTCCGGGATGGACACCGGCCGTGGTTCAGCCAAGGACGGGTCGACCCGTCGTCGGATGGTTAGGATGCGTCCCGCCGGCTGCGGTGGAGCAGGTCGAGCAGCCCGTACCCATCCTCGATCCAGGCGTCCGGCGACACGTCGGGATGCTCCGGCTCGCGGTCGGTGCGCGGCGAGCGCATCAGCACGGCCGCCCCGGTGCCGGCCCGCCGGGCACAGGCGACATCCCGGTGCAGGCTGTCGCCGACGAACCAACACTGCCCGATCGGTACGCCGATCGCCTCGGCGGCCAGTTCGGCGAAGCGCGGGTTGGGTTTCCGTAGCCCGGTCTCGTCGCTGTAGAACTCGACCTCGAAGAACCGGGACAGTCCGGCGGCGGCGAGGAAGTCGCGGTGGGCGGCACCGCAGAGGGCGTTGCTGACGACGGCCATCGGCAGGCCCGCGTCGACGGCCGCGCCGAGAGCCTCGGGGATGCCGGGACGCACCGCCCACTCGGTGCGCCACGTCCAGGCGTACGCCAGGGAAGTGGCCTCCCGCTCGACGGCTTCCCGCGCGGGCTCGGGCCAACCCTGGGTGACGAAGTCGGCCCACACCCGGTCGTGTGGCAGTTCGATCGGCTCCGCCGAGGCACTTGTCTCATCCCGCCAGAGCGAGTACGCCCGAGCGCCCGCCACCAGGTCGGCCGAGATCCGCTCGGCCGGGAGCTGCCCACCGACCACCTCACCCACCAGCCGCACCAGCTCCGGAGCCGCCACCCCGCCAGCCGGTGCATCCGCCAGTACGCCCCCGAAGTCCAGCAACAGCCCACGCGCCGCCCGCATCATCCACCCATCCTCGCGTAATCCGGACCGGCAGCGGCGGTCAAGCAGCGGCCTCTGCGCCACCGGAGACACCAACCGGGGCCCCTGCCGTTTCCCCGCGGGTGGACGCGGCGCTCGACCTCGGTAGCCGGCTGGCCCCGCCGGTTGACGTCGACCGATCGGTGAACGGTGTCCGGCGGGTGTAGCCGACGGACCACCGGGTACCGCATTCCGATCGGCTGAATGTTCTCTGGAGGCTCTCATGTCCGACTACCGCGTCGCCGACGTGATGACCCGGCAGGTGATCTACCTGCCGGCGGAAACCACCCTGGACGAGGCGGCCCGGGTGATGAAGGAGGCCGACATCGGTGACGTCGTGGTCACCGACGGCGCCACCCTCGCCGGGCTGCTCACCGACCGCGACATCGTGGTCCGGGCGGTCGCCGCGAACAGCGATCCCACCACCACCACGATCGGTTCGATCACCACCCGCGAGGTGGTGATGATCGAGCAGAACTGCTCGGCGGGTGACGCGGCGGCGCTGATGCGCGAACGCGGCGTACGTCGGGTGTTGGTCTGCGACGTCGAGCGCAAGCTGGTCGGCATCGTCTCCCTCGGTGACCTGGCCGTGCAGCTCGACCCGCAGTCCGCTCTCGGCCAGATCAGCGAGCAGTCGCCCACCGGGTGACGCCGGTAGCCTGGCGGAATGCCCGAGATGCCGAGCAAGCTGGCCGAGATCGTCGACGAGTTCGCCGCCGCACCGCGCGAGGTGGTGCTGGAGATGCTGCTGGAGTTCTCCGACGCGGTGCCGCCGCTCCCCGCCGGGCAGCAGGGTCATCAGGGCATGGAGCAGGTGACGGAGTGTCAGACGCCGTTCTTCCTCCGGGCCGAGCTGACGCCCGAGGGGAGGGTACGGACGCTGTTCGACTGCCCGCCGGAGGCGCCGACCACCCGCGCGTTCGCCGGCATCCTCGCCGAGGGGCTGGCCGACGCCACCGCGGAGCAGGTGCTCGCCGTACCGGACGACCTGTATCAGCGGATGGGCCTGGCCCAGGCGATCAGCCCACTGCGGGTACGCGGCGGGACGGCCGTCCTGGCCCGGCTGAAGCGGCAGGTCCGGGAACAGATCGCCGGGAAGACGGGTTGATCCCGGTTATGGAGATCGACATCTACGCCGACGTGGTCTGCCCCTGGTGCTGGATCGGTCGGCGACGGCTGGACGCGGCGCTGGCCTCGTACGACGGCAAGGTGACCGTCCGGCACCGCCCCTTCCAGCTCGACGAGACGCCGGTGGCCGAGCCGCGTCCGCTGCTCGACGTGCTGGGCGAGAAGTTCGGTGGGCCGCAGCGGGCGGCGCAGATGGCCACCCAGGTCACCGAGGTCGGCGCGAGCGTCGGGCTGGACCTCCACTTCGAGCGCGCCATCGCGGCCAACACCTTCGAGGCGCACCGCCTGATCAGCTGGGCCGCCGAGCGAGGGCGGGGGGGCGAGATGGTCGAGGCCCTGCACCGCGCCCACTTCACCGACGGCGTCGACATCGGCTCCCGGGAGGCGCTCGCTGCCGTCGCGGGCACGGTCGACCTGGACGGCGCCGAGGCCCGCCGGTTCCTCGATTCCGACGAGGGCGTCGCCGAACTCACCGCCGAACTGACCGCCGCCCGGCAGCTCGGGGTGACCAGCGTGCCCACCTTCGTGCTCGCCGGAAAGTACGCGGTCACCGGCGCGCAGGAGCCGGCCACCCTGCTGGCCGCCCTCGCCGAGGTCGAACAGCGCGAGACCGCCGAAGGGTGATCCCGGCGCCGGCAGTCGACCGGCGACGTTTCACGTGCAACAACATCGACGGTGATCGAGGATCAGGCCGGCTTGGCCAGGTCCTCCACCATCCGCGCGTTCGGCAGCGCGGCCAGCGCCGGGCCCGGCAGCGCGATCTTGCTGTGCCGTACGCCCGATCCGACGACCACGTACGGCGCGGTCACCACCCGCGCGTCGACCAGGATCGGCCACTGTGGCGGCAGGCCGATCGGGGTGATCCCGCCGTACTCCATGCCGGTCGACTCGACCGCGTCGGCCATCGGCGCGAAGCTCGCCTTGCGTACGTCCAACGCTCGGCGGGCCACCCCGTTGACGTCGACCCGGGTGGTGGCGAGCACCAGGCAGGCCGCGTACCGGAGCACGCCGTCGCGCTTGCCGGCGACCACCACACAGTTGGCCGACTCGGCCAGCCCCACCTCGTACGCGGCACAGAACGCGGCCGTGTCGGCGAGTTCGGCGTCGATCGGTGCGACGAGTACCGCGTCGACGTCTACCGGGGCGTCGGCGGGCCACTGCGCCAACGCCGCGGCGACCGGCGCGGCCAGCAGGTCGGGTCGGGTACGGGCAGGCTCGGTCTTCAGCGTTCCCATCACGGATGCGATCGTCGCATCCCGCCCGGGCCGGACCGTCGGCAGCCGACCGGAGGGCCACGTACCGACCGGTCCGACACGCACCGGACCGGTGCCGCGGTGGCCGGCCCGACCGCTGCGCGAGCCGAGCCGAGCCGTCAGCCGTTGTTGGTCAGGAAGCCGTGCTTCTGCAGCATCGCGTGGTCCCGCGCGGCGGCCATCTCCTCGGCCCGGGCGGCCTGCACGCGACGCAGCTCGATGTCCTCAAGGGCGTGCCGGACGGCGAGCCGGATCACCCCGTAGAGGAAGACGAACCCACAGACGTACAGAATGCTGGTGGCGACGAACGTGAGCATGAGTCGACGGTAGGGCGAACGTGAAGGAGAAAGTTCGTCATCTTGCCGGCGTTCCCCCGTACGTGTCGGACAGGTAGTCGGCGAAGCTACGCCGGCCCGTCGGTTGCGCCTCGGTCACCAGCCCACCGGCCCGCAACTCCCGCCCGAGCTTGCCGGGAAACCGCCCGCGCCGCTGGCCAGGTCCGCCACGACCCACTGCACACCCGATCCGGTACGCGCCCGCCGGCTGGTGGCACGCACCTCGAACCCGGCGTCGACCAGCCGGGGAACGGTCGCTTGGCCCAGCCGGCCGCCGGCTCCCGTGACAAGCACCCGCATGTCAACCTCCCTCGTCGGATACCCGGACGACGGACCGCACCGGCGGCGACGTGACAGCTGTGACCCGAATCACCGCACCAGGTCGACGGTGGTGAGCACCAGGAAGAGCGCGATCACCGCCTCACTGACCAGCCAGGCGTGAGTGTTCGCCCAGTTCCGGATCCGCGGCAGCACTACTGCGGCCCGGTGCCCGAGCAGCAGCAGCGCGAGTAGCGGCAGGGCGAGCAGGGCCAGGGTGAGCAGCACGAACGGCAGCAGGTGCCACCAGGGCAGGTCGTGCCGGGCGGCAGTGGCGCCGACCGTGAGCATGGTCAGGTCGTCGGACGGCATGGCGAGGAAGAGCAGCAGACCGACCCGCAGCGCGTACCCCGGGCCGGCGTGTTGGAGTCGTGCCATCCAGCCCGGCGCTCCGGCGTGCCGACGCAGGTACACCACGATCGCCAGCACCACGAGCAGGGCGAGGACGAACCAGTCGATGGCCCGCTCGACGGTGCGATGGCCACCACCGCTGGAGAAGTTCAGTTTGAAGAGCCGGATCACCGCCCAGGACAGGGTCGTACCACCGCAGACCACCAGCGCCGCCCCGGCCAGGTAGCCCAGCGACGCGGCGCGTGGACGGTCGGACGAGGCGAAGAAGACCGCCGCCACCAACTGGGTGCCGGCGACCATCACCACGGCCAGCGGCAGGAGCGTCAGGAAGTTCATCGGGACGTCAGGCGGTCTCGAGCGCCTCGCCGATCCCCTTCGCTAGGCCGGACAGGTGCTGGTCGGCCAGCAGATGTCCGGCGGTGATCACCAGCGCGAGGGGCCACTCGATCACCTGGAGCGCGGTGAGCACCCCGATGCCCGCGTAGTAGGCGAGCTTGTCCGGCGGCGGCACCGCCACCACACCGAGCCATGGAACTTCCACCCGGCGGGTGAACGCCCGCACCGTCTCGTGCGCCCCGTTGAGCTGTCGCGTCATGGCACTCATCCCGGTCCTCCCCTGTGAGTCGGTCGGTCACCCGCATTCCACCGGCCCGCCCGTCCATGCCCGCCGGTGCGGAAAACTTCCCTCCCCCGGCGGGCATAACGGACCCCCGGGCGGGAAGCCAGGCCGCCGGGCACGAACGGTAGGAGGCGAGATGCGGCACGACAGGAACAGCGAAACGCCGGTCAACCAGCTGATCCGTCGTACCCGTCGATGACCTCGATCGGCGGCATCGTCCGCCGCCTCCGCCCGCCGGTCGCCGTACCGCTGGTGGGTGACGCCACCCACGGTGTCGGCGCGGCCGCCACTCGGCTGGCCCGCGCGGTCGGGCTGACCAGCCGCCGGGTGTGGTCCGGGCCGGGACGCCACCACATCGAGGTGCACGGCGTCTGCCAGGACGGCGGCGACACCCTCGCGCGCCAGGTCGAGACGGCGTTGGAGCGGATGCCCGGGGTGCTCTGGGCCCGGGTCAACGCCCCCTCCGGCCGGGTGGTGGTGGCCGTCGACACGCCAGGGCCGAAGGTACGCGAACTCGTCGCCACCATCGCCCGTACCGAACGCACCTGCCCGCACGAACCGGACCCGGAGATCCCACCCCCGCATCCGCCCGAGGAAGGCCCCCGCACCCCACGTACGCTCGGCGCCCTCGCCTCCGACGCGCTCGGCCTGACCATCTCCGCGGCCACCCGGATCCTGCCCGTCACCCCTGTCCCGGGTGAGGTCTCCGGCCTGCTCAGCGCCATCGACCTGCACCCCAGGCTGCACGCCCTCGCCGGCCTCGGCCTGCGCCGCGACCCCCGCGCCGAGGTGCTCTTCCCGCTCGCCGAGGCGGTGGTGCAGGGACTCACCGGAGGCTGGACCGGGATAGTCCTCGACGGGGCGCAGCGGGTCGTGCAGTGGGGCGAGGCGCTGGCCCAGCTCCAGGCCTGGGAGAAGGCCGAACCTCGACTGACCGGTGACCCGGCCCGGGCAACCGCCAGGTCGCCGGTCGTCGAACGCCCCTGCCCCAAACCGGACGGTGCCGTCGAGCGGTACCTCAGCCGGATGCTCGGCAGCGGAGCGGCGGCCTTCGCCGCGGCGGCGCCCGTCGTCGGCCCGAAGCGCGCCGCCGCGCTGGGCCTGTCCGCGCTGCCGAAGGCGCCGGGCAGTGGACGCGAGGGTTACGCCGCCCAGCTCGGCCGGATCCTCGCCAAGCGTGGTGTCATCGCGATGGACCGCAGTGTGCTGCGTGAACTCGACCGGATCGACACGCTGGTCCTGGACGCCCGGGTCCTCGGCTCCGACCGGGGCGTACTGGCCGACCTGGCTCCGCTGCCCGGTGCCGACACCTCCCAGGTGGCCGCGCGGGCGTTCGCCCTCTTCGAACCGGCCGCCCCGACCGACGTACGGCAGCTCGACGGCTGGCGCCTCGGTCCCCTGGACCGGCTCGACGTACGCGACCCCGGCGACACCGAGGACAGCCGGCGACTGCGCGAACGCGGCGGCGACCTCCTCGGCCTCGCCGGAGGCGACACCCTCGCGGCCGTGCTGCGGGTCGAACCGGAGCCCGCACCGGGCGTGGACAATCTGCCGGCCGTCGCCCGGCAGGCCGGCCTGCGGCTCGTCGTGGCCGGCGGCGACCCGCAGCGGCACGACGCGCTGGTACCCGGCGGCGACGAACTGGCCGAGTCGGTACGCACCCTGCAACGGGAGGGTGCGGTGGTGATGCTCGTCTCCGGTGACCGGGCGGCCCTCGCCGCCGCCGACTGCGGACTGGGCATGGCCGACCCGGAAGCACTGCCACCGTGGGGCGCGCATCTGCTCGTCGGCACGGACCTCCGGGTCGTCGCACTGATCATCGAGGCCGCCGGGGTGGCCCGTCGGACCACCGCCCAGAACATGCGCATCGGCCTGGCCGGGACCGGCCTGGGTGCGCTCAGCGCCTTCACCAGCGACCCCGCCCTGCTGCCCGGCCGCACCCTCGCCTCGGTCAACGGCGCCGCGGCGCTCGCCTTCGCGCACGGCATGTGGCGGGCCAGTCGACTTTCCGAACGGGCCGAGACACCCGTACCCGCGATCACCGCCTGGCACCTGATGCCGGTGCCGACCGTGCTCGAACAACTCGACACCGACCCCGACGGGCTCACCGACACCGAGGCGGAACGCCGACAGGCGGCCGGCCCCGGCGAGACCGGCGGCCCGGGTGGGCTGTTCCGCGCCTTCGTCGACGAACTGGCCAACCCGCTCACTCCGGTACTCGCCGCCGGGGCGGTGCTCTCCGCCAGCTTCGGCTCACTGGTCGACGCGGCTCTGGTCGGCGGCGTCGTCGGTGGTTCCGCGCTGGTCGGCGCGGTGCACCAGCGCAACACCGAGAAGGCACTGGCCGAACTGTTGTCCCGCTCGGCGGTCACCGCCCGGGTACGCCGGGCCGGCACGGAACGGGTGGTGGCGGCCGACGAACTCGTCCCCGGCGACGTGATCATCCTCGAATCGGGCGACGCCGTACCCGCCGACTGCCGGGTGCTGGAATCCGTCGGCCTGGAGGCCGACGAGTCGTCCCTGACCGGTGAGTCGCTGCCGGTCAGCAAGATCGACCAGCCGGTGGTGGCCGCTGCCGTCGCCGAACGACGATCGATGCTCTACGAAGGGACCACGATCGCCGCCGGCCGGGGCACCGCCGTGGTCGTGGCCACCGGCGCCGACACCGAGGCGGGCCGCAGCCTGGCCCTGGCCCAGCAGGCGCCGCCCGCCGGCGGGGTCGAGGCCCGGCTGGGCCGGCTGACCCGCACCGCGATCCCGTTGGCGGCCGGATCCGCGGTGGCGGTGGTCGGCGCCGGACTGCTCCGCGGCGTACCCCTGGCCCAGACCGCCGCGACCGCGGCGAACCTGGCGGTCGCCTCGGTACCCGAGGGACTTCCCTTCCTGGTCAGCGCCGCGCAGCTGGCCGCGGCCCGGCGGCTGGCCGAACACGGCGCGCTGGTCCGCAACCCACGCACCATCGAGGCGCTCGGCCGGGTCGACGTGCTCTGCTTCGACAAGACCGGCACCCTCACCGAGGGACACCTGCTGCTGGCCGGCGTGGGCGACGCCGACGGGTACGCGCCCGCGGCGGAACTCGACGAGCGGCTGCGCCGGACCCTCGCCGCGGCACTTCGGGCCACCCCCGCCGCTGCGGACCCGGAGGAACTGTCCATGCAGACCGACCGGGCGGTGCTGCGTGGCGCCATCGCCGCCGGAGTGCCGGAGCAGGAGGCGGCCCCGGGCTGGCAGGCGTCCGGCGGGCTGCCCTTCGAACCCTCCCGGGGCTACCACGCCACGGTCGGCGAAACCCAGGGCCGCATCCTGCTCAGCGTGAAGGGCGCGCCGGAGAAGGTGCTGCCCCGCTGCGCCGCCCGCCGCACCGGCGGACGCGACGAACCACTCGACGACGCCGGCCGCGCCGAACTGCAACGACAACTCGGCGAACGGGCCGGGGCGGGGCACCGGATCCTCGCCGTCGCCGAGTGCTTCGTCGGCGATCCGAACATCGGCGACGACGACGTACGCGGCCTGACCTTCACCGGATTCCTGGCCATCGCCGACGGCATCCGCGCCAGCGCCGCGCCCGCCGTCCGGCGGATCCGGCAGGCCGGCGTGCACACCATCATGATCACCGGCGACCATCCGGCGACCGCCGAGGCGATCGCCGCCACCATCAGCGACGGCGACGCGCAACGGGTCGTCACCGCCACCGAACTCGACGAACTCGACGACGCCGCGCTCGCCGAACGGCTGGCCGTCACCGACGTGGTGGCCCGGTGCACCCCGACCCACAAGGTCCGCATCATCCAGGCACTGCAGAAACGCGGACGGACCGTGGCCATGACCGGCGACGGCGCCAATGACGCGCCCGCGATCCGGCTCGCCGACGTGGGCATCGCCCTCGGCCAACGGGGCACCCCCGCCGCCCGGGCCGCCGCCGACCTGGTGGTCACCGACGACCGGCTGGAGACCATCATCGCCACCCTGGTCGAGGGCCGGGCGATGTGGTCGTCGGTACGCCACGCGCTGAGCATCCTCGTCGGCGGCAACCTCGGCGAGATCGCGTTCAGCGTGCTGAGCGCCGCCGCGACCGGCCAGGCCGCCCTCAACGGACGCCAGCTGCTCCTGGTGAACCTGCTCACCGACATGGCCCCCGCGCTGGCCATCGCGGTACGGCCACCCGGCGGCGACCACGCCGACGGCCTGCTACGGGAGGGACCGGACAGCTCACTCGGCCAGACCATGACCCGGGAGATCGGGCTACGGGCCACCGCCACCACCCTCGGCGCCACCGCCGGCTGGACGTTGGCCCGCTACACCGGCAGCCGCCGACGCGCCGGCACGGTCGCCCTGGTCTCCCTGGTCGGTACGCAGCTCGGGCAGACCGTACTGGCCGGCGGCACCAGCCCCACCGTGCTCGCCTCCACCGCCGCCTCGATCGGCGTACTGGCCGCGGTGGTGCAGACACCGGGGGTCAGCCAGTTCTTCGGCTGCACCCCGCTCGGGCCGGTGGGTTGGACCATCGCCACCGGCTCCGCGCTCGGCGCCACCCTCGCCAACGGTGCCCTCACCAAGCTCGTCGCCCGCCTGCCCCAGGTCGACCCACCGCACGCCGAAGAACCCGATCCGGAGCAGCAGCCGGAACCGGCCGACCCGGCCAAGCAGGTCGACCCAGCCAAGCCGGTGGACCTGGCCGAGTCCAAGCCCTGACCGCCGGAACGGGTGCGGTTCAGTTCGCGGAATGCCAGGTGGCGGCGGCGCGGCGCAGCCGGTCGTTGACCGCCCTACCGACGCCGGTCTCCGGCACCGGCTCGGCCACGATCTCGTCGACCCCGGCCGCGTCCAGCCGGTGCAGCGCCTCGAAGAGCCGAGCCGCGGCCTCGGTCAGGTCACCGGAGACCGACAGCACCTCCACCGCCGTCCAGTCACCCGCCGGCCGGTCCCGGAACGCCAGGTAGCCCCGCAGCATCCCAGGCACCGACCCCGAGGTCGCGGCCACACCGGCGGCGGGCAGCCGCAACGGCGTACGCGGGGCGTAGTGCGCGGCGAGCGCGCCCGGCGCCACCGGCTGACCCGAACTGCCCGGACGGATCGTGACCGGGCCGGTGACCTTCTCCAACTCCTCCACCGGCAGCGCGCCGAGCCGCAGCACCACCGGACGTTCCCCCCGGGCGTCGACGATCGTGGACTCGATCCCGCACCGTGTCGGCCCACCGTCGAGCACCACGTCCACCGCCCCGCCCAGCCCGCGCACCACGTGCTCGGCCCGGGTCGGGCTCAGCTGGCCGAACCGGTTGGCGCTCGGCGCGGCCACCGGTACCCCCGCCGCAGCGATCAGCCGCCGCGCGTACGCGTTGTCGGGCACCCGCACCGCCATGGTGGCCAGCCCCGAGGTGACGATCGGCGGGATCACCGCCGGCCGGTCCACGAGCAGGGTCAGCGGCCCCGGCCAGAACCGGGCCGCCAACGCCGCCACCGCCGGCGGTACCGCCCCGACCAGCGGCTCCAGGTCGGCCACGTCGGCCAGATGGGTGATCAGCGGGTCGAAGCTCGGCCGCGCCTTCGCCTCGAAGATCCGGGCCGCCGCCCGCGCGTCCGAGGCGTTCGCCCCCAGGCCGTAGACCGTCTCGGTGGGAAAGGCCACCAACCCGCCGGTACGCAGGACCGACGCAGCCTCGGCAAGGTCGCCGTCGGCCGGCAGGACACGGGGAGATCCGGTACTCACCCCCCGACGCTAGCCTGCGCCCGGTCACCGCCTCCCCGGCGCCCCGGCGCCGGGGAGCGCGCCGGATCCGGATCCACTACCTTGGCCTGATGTTGTTCGATCCGACGTCGACGGAGCTGTCCTTCGCCAACGGCTCGGACACCCTGGTCGGAGACTTCGTCCAACCGCCCTGGCCCGGCCCGCACCCGGCGGTGGTCTTCGTGGAAGGGTCCGGCCCCGGGCCCCGGCTTCGACGAACTGGTCGCCACCTGGCTCACAACGCCGCCTCGCCCACCCCTGACAAGAGTCGGAGGCGGCACCCGGACCGGCATAGACAATGGAGAGTGCTGGTGGGCCGGAGGTACCACCATGCGAACCACACCGCCACGATCGCAGGCGGTCCGCTGACCCTAAACCTGCCCACCTCACGGACCTCGGGTCGTGCGCGATGATTCCGACATCACCCACCGAACCGCCGGCCAGCCGCCATGGCCCAGACCTCGAGAATCTCCCTGGTCAGCGAACAGACAGCCCGGGTTACACCAGGAGCTAGATCCGTAGAACATCTTGTTCTACACTTGTGTCCATGGAACGCATCGGTGTCCGGGAGCTGAACCAGAACACGAGCCAGGTGTTGGCTCGGGTGAGTGGCGGGGAGACCGTCGAGATCACCGATCGTGGACACCCGATCGCCCGACTTGTTCCGGTAGGCGACGACAGGTCGATTCTGGCCAAGCTGGTAGCGGCAGGGCGGGCCGTCGCCCCCACCGGCGGGGGCTCTGTTCCACTTCCACCGAAGCTCGGTGACGAGAGTGTGGACGTGGCCGCCTCGCTCGCTGCGATGCGTGACGAGGAGCGCTGGTGATCTATCTCGATTCCGCCGCCGTCGTCAAGCTGGTGCGGCAGGAAGCATGCAGCGCCGACCTTGTCTCCTGGCTCAACAAGCACGACGACGTGCCGCTGGTCTCCTCCGCGCTCGTCGAGGTGGAAGTACCCAGAGCGCTGCGCCGATCAGCTCCGCAGGCGTTGATCGGAGTGCCGGCTGCTGTCGGACGGCTGTTCCGACTGGAGATCGACAGCACGATCCGTGCAACCGCAGCCGCGTTCGCCGAGCCGACGCTCCGCAGCCTCGACGCCATCCACCTGGCCACCGCCCAGGTCCTGACCAACGAGTCCGGCACGGCACTCACCGCCTTCGTCACCTACGACCGGCGGCTGCTCGATTGCGCCAAGGAAGCAGGACTACCCGTAGCAAGCCCCGGCCAGAACTGACCCACGAATCCACCACTCGGTACGAAGTCCGGCCGCCGCTTGGCCGCGCCGCCACGACATCGGCCGTGGCCTGCGTTTGCGACCTTGCACCCCTCCGTTTGGGTATCCGTTTCGAGTGGAGCCCAGGGGACTCGAACCCCTAACCCCTGCCTTGCAAAGGCAGTGCTCTGCCAGTTGAGCTAGGGCCCCTCGGCGGGCGGTGCCGCCAGGGTGGTTGGAACCGAATGCGATCAGCGCAGATCCGGCGAGGTGGTCGCCTCGTGCCAGAGGGCGCGCTCGTCGTTCGCTTCCTTGATCTTCTTGGCCACCACGGCGGCCACACCGACGACGCCGGCCAGGATCAACAGCTTCTTGAACATCGGGGCTGCCCCTTACGCTCGACGTGCCGTCGGACCATCTGCGGTGGGGCTAGCTGGAATCGAACCAGCGACCTCAGAGTTATCAGCTCTGCGCTCTAACCGACTGAGCTATAGCCCCGCGTAGCGACGAGCAAGGTTAACCCATCCGCCCACGCCGCCCCAAATCGGGGTCGGCCCCGGAAAGCCCCCGCACACCGCCTCCTGAAACTACCGGAGAGCAGGCAGCGAGCCCACCGAGATACCGGGACGGACCACGCCACCATCCCACTTGCGACCACCATGGAAAGCAGCCGGGCCGGCCGCGGAAGCGGCCGGCCCGGACTGACAAGGTCGAGATGGTTCAGTCGCGCTCGGCGAGGGTCAGCTCGATGCCACCGACCAGGTCAGCGCAGACGTTGTAGACGAACGCGCCCAGCGTGGCGAGCGCGGTGAACAGCACCACGTTCACCGCACCGATCAGCATGGAACTGAAGATCACGCCCTTCGCGGTGATCTGGAAACCGCTGGTGCCCTGCCCGCCACCGGCGTTCACCAGGTCGCTCAGGCTGTCGTTCACGCTACTGAACACACCCATCGCGTCCAGCGCCAGATAGAGCACCGAGGTCGCGACCACGATGACGATGAACAACACCACCGACACCGCGAACGCGAACTTCATCACTGACCATGGGTCGATCCGCTTGAGGTTCAGCCGGGCCCGGCGCGGCCCGCGGGAGGCGGCCGAACTGACCGACGTACGCGCTGCGCGTACCGCCTCACCGACCCGCGCGGCACCCACGGCGGCCGAGCCGACCCCCGGAGGCAGCCCGCCACCGTTCGCCGGACGGGCCGTGCCCAACGGCCGCGTCGCGTCGGGCTTCGGACCCATCCCAGTCACCCGCGGCTGGGTACCGGTCTGACCGCTGCCGCCCATCGGAAGCACTCCCGTGTTGGCCGAGGCGGACAGGCCCGGGCGAGCGATCGGCTGGGTGACCGTCGGCTTGCCGGCGGGGGCGGCGGCCGGCGCACCGGCCGCGGCCTCCCCACCGGACTTCTCCTCGGCGTCGGCTGTCTGCTCGTCGGCGGGCTTCTCCGGCGGCGGGGCCATCCCGGGAGCCCGAGTGAACTTCGGGGCAGGCGCGTCGGCGGGGACCGTGGCCCGGCCTACGGCCGCGCGGCCGGTCGTTGGCGCGCCGTTCTGCGCGGCCTCGTCGTCGACCGGGTTGGCCGAGGTCCCCGCGTTCCCCGACTTCGCCTGTGTCTCCGTCATTCAACTAGTCCTGTTCGTCAGGCTCGTCGGCATTGCGAGCAATCGCCACGATAGTCACGCCGTCCGGAAGGTCCATCAGCTTGACCCCCATTGTGTTCCGGTCACGCGTGCGGCGTACAGGCTTCACCGGAGTCCGGATGACGCCACCGTTGCTGGTGATAGCGAACAGCTCGTCGTCCGGATCGATCACCACAGCACCGACCAGACCACCGCGCCGTTCGGTGATCTTCGCAGTCAGCACGCCCTTACCTCCCCGGCCCTGCACCGGGTATTCCTCGATCGGGGTACGTTTCGCGTATCCCCCGTTCGTGGCCACCAGGACGTCCAGCCCTTCCCGGACCACCTCCATGGCCAGCAGCACGTCGTCCTCGCTGAACCGCATCCCGATCACACCCGAGGTGGCCCGACCCATCGGCCGCAACGCCTCGTCGGTGGCGTTGAACCGGATCGCCTGGGCGTTCTTGGAGACCAGCAGCAGGTCGTCACTGGGGCCGACGAGCGCAGCACCGACCAGCTCGTCCTCATCGCGCAGGTTGATCGCGATGATTCCGCCGGACCGGTTGGAGTCGAACTCCTCAAGCCGCGTCTTCTTCACCAGGCCGTTCTTCGTCGCCAGGACCAGATAGGGGGCTACCTGGTAGTTCGGGATCTCGATGATCTGCGCGATCTGCTCGTCCGGCTGGAAGGCGAGCAGATTAGCCACGTGCTGACCCTTGGCCACCCTACTGGCCTCCGGCAGCTCGTACGCCTTGGCCCGGTACACCCGCCCCTTGTTGGTGAAGAACAGCATCCAGTCGTGTGTCGAGCAGACGAAGAAGTGGCTGACGATGTCGTCCTGCCGCAGCGTGGCGCCGCTGACGCCCTTGCCGCCCCGCCGCTGCGACCGATAGAGGTCGACCTTCGTCCGCTTGGCGTACCCGGTACGTGTGATCGTCACCACCACGTCCTCGCGGGCGATGAGATCCTCCATCGAGACCTCACCGTCGAACGGGATGATCTGGGTACGGCGGTCGTCGCCCCACTTCGCGACGATCTCGCCCAGCTCCTCCGAGACAATCCGCCGCTGCCGCTCCGGCTTGGCCAGGATGTCCTTGAGGTCGGCGATCTCCAGCTCCAGCTTGGCCAGGTCGTCGAGGATCCGCTGCCGCTCCAGCGCGGCGAGCCGGCGCAGCTGCATGTCCAGGATCGCGGTCGCCTGGATCTCGTCGATCTCCAGCAGCCGGATCAGGCCCTGCCGGGCGTCCTCGACCGTGGGCGAACGCCGGATCAGGGCGATCACCTCGTCCAGCGCGTCCAACGCCTTGGAGAGGCCACGCAGGATGTGCGCCCGCTCCTCGGCCTTGCGCAGCCGGAAGGCCGTCCGCCGCCGGATCACCTCGATCTGGTGCTCGACGTAGTAGCGGATGAACTGCGCCAGGTTCAGCGTGCGCGGCACCCCGTCGACCAGCGCCAGCATGTTCGCGCCGAAGGTCTCCTGGAGCTGGGTGTGCTTGTAGAGGTTGTTCAGCACCACCTTGGCGACCGCGTCGCGCTTGAGCACCAGCACGATCCGCATACCGGTACGCCCGGAGGACTCGTCGCGGATGTCGGCGATGCCGGCGAGCTTGCCCTCCTTGATCAGCTCGGCGATCCGCTCGGCCAGGTTGTCCGGGTTCACCTGGTACGGCAGCTCGCTGACCACCAGCGCCGGCCGGCCGCGCTTGTCCTCCTCGACCTCGACCACCGCGCGCATCCGGATCGAACCCCGACCGGTGCGGTACGCGTCCTGGATGGCGGACTGGCCGACGATGAGACCGTGGGTCGGGAAGTCCGGCCCCTTGACGATCTCCAGCAGCGCTTCGAGCGTGGTGGCCTCGTCCGCCTCCGGATGCTCCAGGCACCACTGCACCGCGGCGCCGATCTCGCGCAGGTTGTGCGGCGGGATCTTGGTGGCCATGCCGACCGCGATGCCCTCGGAGCCGTTGATCAGCAGGTTCGGGATCCGCGACGGCAGGATGGTGGGCTCCTTGGCCCGGCCGTCGTAGTTGTCCTGCAGGTCGACGGTGTCCTCGTCGATGTCCCGCAGCATCTCCATGGCGAGCGGGTCGAGCTTGCACTCGGTGTTGTGGCTGACGAACCCGTCGGAGACGAACGAGTGGTCGTCGGTGTCCACCCGGATGCTGTAGACCGGCTGCACACCCGCGTCGGTGACCCCGGCCACCTCGGCGTAGTAGAAGCGACCGTCCACCAACGGCTCGACCACGTCGAGCACCTCGGACTCGGTGATCCGGGCGGCGATCTCGTCGCGATCGCGCTCCCAGCGCTCGATCCGGTCCACGTTGTGCCGGCGCAGCCAGTCCCGCTCGGTCCAGCGGCTGGCACCGTGCTCCCGGATGAAGTCACCGACCAGCGGCACGTGGTCGCTGGAGAGCGCCGTGCTGCTCGCCGGGACCGAGGCCAACTCCGACTCCAGCTTGGCCTGCTTGCGGCCGAGGAAGCCGACCTGGGCGGCGAAGATCCGCGCGTCCCGGCGGTTGGTCACCACGACCTTGATCTCGCCGTCGTCGTACCGGCACTGGCGGCTGACGACGCCGAACTCCAGCAGCAACTGCTGCACCTCGCGGGCGAGCCGCTCGCTGCGCGTGGAGTACGAGATCTGGATGGTGTTGCGCGGCAGCAGCGAGGAGGAGCCGTCCCCCTCGAAGAGGGCCTGGAGGAAGGCCCGCTTGATCGCGGCCGGCCCCTGCCAGACGAACTCCGGCACGAACTTGTCGGCGCCGCGCGCACCGACCAACTCACCGAGGACGCTGGCCCGGAGCGCGGAGAGGTCCTGGATGTCGAGTTCGTGCAGGACGCTCCCGGACGCGATCACCCGCTCGCTGACGTACCGACGACCACCGACAGCGAGGTCGTACGCCGCCAGGACGCGGACGAAGAACTCGCGGTCGACGTTGTTGAAGCCCGCCCGGGTCTCGGAGACCCAGCCCTCGCTGACGAAGGCACCCGCGAGGACGGCGGCCTCGACGTGCTCCAGCATCGGGTAGCCGATCTCGTCCGGCACGCTGCGCTGGAGCACCACCCGGTCGCCGGGCGAGATCTCGGCGAGCAGCTTCCAGAGCAGGGTCGGTACGCCGGCCACGTCCACCAGGCAGAGCACCGGGTGGTTGTGGGTGCCGGTCAGCTCGTACCCCTCGCGGGTGCGCAGCCGCAGCGTCGGGTGCTCGCCGGAGTGGAAGAACGCCGAGGCGCGGACCAGGTCGCCGTTGCGGTCGCGGACCTTGAGGTCGATGTCGCTCTCGCTGCTCGACGCCGCGCCCGGCACCACGTCACCGATCCGCACGCTGCCACCAGCGGTACGAATACGGACATCTGCGGTGATGCAGTAACGCATAGCCGCAGCAGGGTCATTTCCGGGCGAACCGAAGTTGCCGTTGCCGTCCACCAGCGGGTAGCGCAGCGACCAGGGCTGGGCCATCCGGACCAGGGCGTCGTAGATGGCCGAGTCGCCGTGCGGGTGGAACTGGCCCATCACGTCGCCGACGACGCGCGAACACTTGACGTATCCACGGTCCGGCCGGTAGCCCGAGTCGAACATGGCGTAGAGGATCTTGCGGTGGACCGGCTTGAGCCCGTCCCGGACGTCCGGCAGCGCCCGCCCGACGATGACGCTCATCGCGTAGTCGAGGTAGGAGCGCTGCATCTCCACCTCGAGCCCGACCGGCTCGATGCGGTCGTGGGCGACCACGGCAGCCGGC
Source organism: Micromonospora radicis (assembly GCF_003583405.1). Lineage (GTDB taxonomy): Bacteria > Actinomycetota > Actinomycetes > Mycobacteriales > Micromonosporaceae > Micromonospora > Micromonospora radicis. Next base: position 87,085 of record NZ_QXEC01000020.1, on the reverse strand, counting down.
GCCTCGGGGACCTCGGGCTCGTTCGGTGTGGACTCGGGGGAATCGGTCACTGTTAACCCTTATCAGACTGAGAGTCGTTTTTGTGCCTGTGGATAACTGCTGTGGATAGCGGCCAAGTTGTGGATAACTCTGTGGACCGGCCAGCCGGACCGGAGCCCGGCCCGGCTGGCGGGCCCGTCAGATGTCCAGGAAGCGGACGTCCTTGGCGTTGCGCTGGATGAACGAACGGCGCGCCTCGACGTCCTCGCCCATCAGCACGCTGAACAGCTCGTCGGCGGTGGCGGCGTCGTCCAGGGTCACCTGACGCAGCGTCCGGGTGGCCGGGTTCATCGTGGTCTCCCACAGCTCCGGGTAGTTCATCTCGCCGAGGCCCTTGAACCGCTGAATGTCGTCCGGCTTGGCGTTCGCCTTCTTCTGCTGGCGCAGCGCGATCAGCCCGTCGCGCTCCCGGTCGGAGTACGCGTACTGCGCGTCGTCGCCCTTCTTGTTCCACTTGATCTTGTAGAGCGGCGGGGCGGCCAGGTAGACGTGGCCCAGCTCGACCAGCGGGCGCATGAACCGGAACAGCAGGGTGAGCAGCAACGTCTGGATGTGCTGGCCGTCGACGTCGGCGTCGGCCATCAGCACGATCTTGTGGTACCGCAGCTTCTCGATGTCGAAGTCGTCGTGGATGCCGGTGCCCAGCGCGGTGATCAGCGCCTGCACCTCATTGTTCTTGAGTACCCGGTCGATCCGGGCCTTCTCCACATTGAGGATCTTGCCGCGAATCGGCAGGATCGCCTGGGTCCGCGGATCCCGCCCCTGCTTGGCCGAGCCGCCGGCCGAGTCGCCCTCGACGATGAAGACCTCGGACTCACGCGGGTCGGTGGACTGGCAGTCGGCGAGCTTGCCCGGCATCGAGCCGGACTCCAGCAGCGACTTGCGCCGGGCCAGTTTGCGGGCCTGCTGGGCGGCGATCCGGGCGCGGGCGGCCTGGGACGCCTTGGTGATGATGATCTTCGCCTCGGCGGGGTTGCGGTCCAGCCAGTCGACCAGCCACTCGTTGCAGACCCGCTGTACGAAGCTTTTCACCGGGGTGTTGCCGAGCTTGGTCTTGGTCTGGCCCTCGAACTGCGGGTTGGTCAGCTTGACCGAGATGATCGAGGCCAGGCCCTCGCGGATGTCCTCGCCGGAGAGCTTCTCGTCGCCCTTGAGCAGCTTCTTGTCGCTGCCGTAGCGGTTGACCACGCTGGTCAGCGCGGCCCGGAAGCCCTCCTCGTGGGTACCACCCTCGTGGGTGTTGATGTTGTTCGCGAAGGTGTAGACCGACTCGCCGTACGACTCGTTCCACTGCATGGCGATCTCGACCGACATGCCCTCTTCCTCGGCGCCGAACTCGATCACGGTCTTGTGCATCGGGCTCTTGGAGGCGTTCAGGTGCCGGACGAAGTCCGCGATACCACCCTCGTAGTGGAAGGTCACCTCGCGGAGCTTGCCCTCCTCGCCCTCGGCGACCCGCTCGTCGAGCAGGTGGATGGTGAGGCCACGGGTGAGGAAGGCCATCTCCTGCAGGCGTCGGTAGATGGTCTGGAAGTCGAAGTCGACGGTCTCGAAGACGTCCGGGTCGGGCCAGAAGGAGACCGCCGAGCCGGTGCGGTCGGTCGGCTCGCCCTTCTCCAGCGGAGTCGGCTTGGAGCGGTGGTACTGCTGCCGCCAGACGAAACCGTCCTTGTGGATCTCGACGGCCATCCTGGTGGAGAGCGCGTTCACCACGGAGACGCCCACGCCGTGCAGACCGCCGGAGACCGCGTACGCCTTGCCGTCGAACTTGCCGCCCGCGTGCAGCACGGTCAACGCGACCTCGACACCCGGCTTCTTCAGCTTGGGGTGCAGGTCCACCGGGAAGCCCCGGCCGTTGTCGGTGACCCGGACGCCGCCGTCGGCGAGCAGCACCACGTCGATGGTGTCGCAGTAGCCGGCCAGCGCCTCGTCCACCGCGTTGTCCACGACCTCCCACACCAGGTGGTGCAGGCCCCGCTCGCCGGTGGACCCGATGTACATGCCCGGCCGCTTCCGGACCGCCTCCAGCCCTTCGAGGACGGTGATCGACTCGGCGCCGTACTGTTGATTGTCCTGCGCTGCCACCCTCGGCCACTTTCTCGCACCGAACGTGCCGTCAGGCACGCCGGGCGCGGGTTCGGCGGACAGGACGCGACGTCGGCGCGCGGACCGGCACCGGGGACAACTTCCGGGGTACGGGTCGAACGCGCCGGTCGCCGCGGTTGCCCGCGGATCGCGATCGGCTCGACCCGAGTCGGACGGATGATCACGGACCCGCACCGGGCCCGCGAAGCGTCGCGCCGCTCCGGGTCTTCGTCTCGCCCCAATCTTACTGTGCGCGGGCGATAGAACCACCACTCGGCACCCCTTCGCGGCGGCTCAGATTCACGTAGCGGGCCGAACCGCGCTGTCCGCGACTCCCCCTACACGCCAGGGCATGATCAGCGGATCCGTCGCGCGACGGCGACCCAGACCGGCCGTCCCGACGTCGATCGACGCGAGCCGGTACCGTCCTCGGCGGGCGTTCCCCCGCCGATCGGGTCGCCGGGCCGGTCTTGATCTTTTCTGCCCGGAACCGGACTATCGACCCGATCGACCCGACCCGTGCTCGTGAGAGGTGACACCAGATGGGGCTGGACAACGTCGCGGTCCAGTGGCCGCGGACCGGCCGCTTCTACGATCCGGTCGCGCCGGCCGAGTTCGTCGACTTCGGCGACATCGTCGACGTGCCGGGCATCTCGGCGCCGACCGCCGCGCTCGCGGAGCTGATCGCGAAGACAGGCACGGTCCGGGCCACCGCCTATACCGAGGTGGTGGATCTGATCCTCGGGCTGGACGGCGTCCTATACGCCACCGAGGCCGCCGCCGAGGACGAGGATCCGGTCATCGACCCGGACGGGTGTGCCTGGATCGCCGGCGGCATCGAGCGGTTCGTGGCGGCGCACCGCCCGCACGGTGAGGCGGTCACCTTCGAGTCGGTGGGCGTGGTGCTGGGCTCGCTACTGTCCGACGGCCGCCTGGCCGAGCAGCAGTTGCGCTGGCTGGACAGTCGGCTGGCGGCGCTGCGGGACGACAGCGGCGCGGCGCCGCAGTGGACCTTCACCTGCGCCGAGTTGAGCGTCGTCGCGGCCTTCTACCGGCGCTGTGCCGATCGGGGCTTCGCCGTCTACGCCGAGTCGGCGGCGCCGCGCCGGGCCCACCAGCCGTAGCCCGCAGCGCTCGGGGTCAGCCGTAGGTGTCGCGCGGCCCTCGGCCGCGTACCCGCCGAGGACCGCGGGACCAGGACGGCGCGGCGGGGCCGTGGATGTGGAGTTTGCGTACGACGTTGTGGCCGATCTCACGGCCGATCTGTTGCAGCAGTGAGCCGGCGAGCAGGCGCAGCTGGGTCGCCCAGGCGGTGGATCGGGCCTCCACGGTCAGCTCGCCGTTCTCCAGCTTGACCGGACGGCTGTGCTGGGCGACCTCCGGACCGACCACCCGCTCCCAGGCCCCGAAGACGGTCGCCTCGGCGGCCGGCTGTTGCCAGCCGCGGGCCTTCACCAGTCGGTTCAGCACCGCGCCCAGCGGCTGCGGGTCGCGGGGGTCGGGCCCCGGGCCCGAGTAGCCGCGCAGCCGGCGTTCACCGTCGGCGGCCCCGGTGGTGCCGCGCCGTCGTGGCCGCCCGGCGGCCTCTCGGCGGGCCTTGGCCGCGTCGAGCACGGCGCGCGCCAGTTGTGGCCCCGAGGTTCCCTCGGCTCCGCCACTCTCGACCGCGCTGTCGGATCCGGGGGTGGCCGGCTGCCCGCCGCTGCTGTTCGCGCCGCCCTTGTCCGCTCGGCTCGGCGGATCGGGTGTGCCGGCGGTGGGCCCCGACGCCGGGGTGGAGCCGGCGCGGCGCGACCGGCCGGGGCTGGCTGACTGTTCATTCGGCACGTCGTACCGTCCCTTCGGCCACCTGGTAGCGGGCGCCGCGCAGGGCGGCCGGCACGTCATCGGCGACCGCGCAGGTGACGAGCAGTTGGCTGGCCCCGCTGACCAGGTCGGCCAGGCGGTCCCGCCGGCCGGCGTCCAACTCGGCGAAGACGTCGTCGAGCACCAGCACCGGTTCGATGCCGTCGTTGCGCAGCAGGTCGTAGCCGGCCAGGCGGAGCGCCAGCGCGTACGACCACGACTCGCCGTGGCTGGCGTAGCCCTTGGCAGGTAGCGGCCCGAGGCTGAGGGTGAGGTCGTCGCGGTGCGGGCCGACCAGGGTGGTGCCCCGTTCGATCTCGGCGGAGCGGGACTCCTCCAGCGCCGCGGCGAGCACAGCCGCGAGGGTCTCCCGGTCGGCGGTGGGCTCGGGCAGCTCCACCGACGGCCGGTACGCGATGCCGGCAGCGCCGCGCCCGGCGGCGACTGTGTCGTACGCCTTGGCCACGTGTGGGGTCAGCGCGGCGACCAGTTCCAGTCGGCCGGCGAGCAGCTCGGCACCGTGTCGGGCCAGGTGGGTGTCCCAGACCGCCAACGTCGACAGGTCACCGCCGCGCGACCCGCCGGTCTTGCGGGCCAGGTACGCGGTGCGCAGCAGCGCGTTGCGTTGCTTGACCACCCGGTCGTAGTCGGCGCGTACGCCCGCGTACCGGGGTTGGCGCAGCACCAGCAGGTCGTCGAGGTAGCGGCGGCGTTCGGCCGGGTCGCCCCGGACCAGTTCGAGGTCTTCCGGGGCGAAGAGGACCAGTCGCAGCGCGCCGAGTACGTCACGGGCCCGGCGGGCCGGGGACCGGCCCAGCCGGGCCCGGTTGGCCTTGCCCGGCACGATCTCCAACTCGACCAGCAGTTCCCGACCGTCGTGTACGACCGCGCAGCGGATCACCGCCGCGCTGGCGCCCATCCGCACCAGCGGGGCGTCGGTGGCGACCCGGTGCGAGTCGAGCGTGGCCACGTAGCCGAGTGCCTCGACGAGGTTCGTCTTGCCGACGCCGTTCGCGCCGATCAGCACGTTCGGCCCCGGTTCGAGGTCGACGTCGACCCGCTCGTACGAGCGGAAGTCGACCAGTTCGAGCCGGCGGACGTACACGGGGCCGGGTGCCGGTCAGCGCTTGCGTACGGCGTGGCCGCCGAACTGCTGGCGCAGCGCGGAGACGGCCTTCAGGGCCGGCGATTCGTCCTGCCGGGAGGCGAACCGGGCGAACAGCGAGGCGGTGATGACGTTGAGCGGTACGGCGAGGCGGACCGCCTCGTCCACCGTCCAACGCCCCTCGCCGGTGTCCTCGGTGTAGTCGGTCAGCTGGGCCAGTTCCGGGTCTTCGTCGAGCGCCCGGTCGAGCAGGTCCAGCAGCCAGGAGCGCACGACGGTACCCTCGCGCCAGGACTTGATCACACCTGGCACGTTGGTGACCAGCTCGGAGGCGGTCATCAGCTCGTAGCCCTCGGCGTAGGCGTGCATCAGGCCGTACTCGATGCCGTTGTGCACCATCTTGGCGTAGTGACCGGCGCCGACCGGACCGGCGTGCACGAAGCCGAACTCGCCCTCGGGCTTGAGCGCGTCGAAGATCGGCATCAGCCGCTCGACGTGTTCCTGGGCGCCGCCGACCATCAGGCCGTACCCGTTCTGCCGGCCCCACACCCCGCCGGAGACGCCGACGTCGAGGTAGCCGATGCCGCGGTCGTTGAGCCGTTCGGCCCGGGGCGCGTCGTCGCTGAACCGGGAGTTGCCGCCGTCGATGATGATGTCGCCCTCGCCGAGCACCTCGGCCAGCTCGTCGATGGTGGCGTCGGTGACGGCGGCGGGCACCATCACCCAGACCGCCCGTGGTGCGTCCAGTTTCTCGGCCAGCTCGGCCGCGCTCGCGACGTCGCTCAGCGCCGCGTTGTGGTCCAAACCGACCACCTCGTGACCGGCGGCGCGCAGTCGTTCGCGCATGTTGCCGCCCATCCGGCCGAGGCCAACCAGGCCGAGCTGCATCTCGTCGTTACCTTTCGTGGTGCGATGGTGCGCTGCCGGGCGCAGGGATTGCCCTGTCGCTCAGCGGGACACGCGGATCGGCATGATGAGGTACCGGTACCCGCCGATGAGTTCGCCATCCTCCCCGGCGGGAGAAATCACCGCCGGCTTGAAGGCGTCGACGAACTGCAGGACGGCGAACTGGGCACCGAGGTTGGTCAGGCCGTCGATCAGGTACTGCGGGTTGAAGCCGATGGTGAGCGACTCACCGGTGAAGGTGGCCTCCATCGCCTCGCTGGCCCGCGCCTCCTCAGTGCCGCCGGCCTCGACGACCAGGCCGTCGGCGCTGAAGCTGAGCAGCACCGGAGTGGTCCGCTCGGCGACGAGGGCGACCCGCTTGACGACCTCGATGAGGGTGCTGACCGCGACGCGGGCCTCGGCGTTGTGGCTGGCCGGGAAGAGGGAGCGTACCGGCGGGTAGTTCGCGCCGTCGAGAAGTCGGCTCGTGGTCCGTCGGGTGCCACCGGAGAACCCGATCATCCCCTCCCCGGCCGAGCCCTGGGACAGGGCGAGGGTGACCTGGCCGCCGACCGGGCCGAGGGTCTTGGCGGTGTCGTTGAGGGTACGGGCCGGCACCAGCGCGTTGATGCTGATCTCCGGATCGTCCGGGCTCCACTCCATCTCGCGCAGCGCCAGCCGGTAGCGGTCGGTGGCGAGCATGGCGAGGGTGCCACCGGAGAGTTCGATCCGGACACCGGTCATCATCGGCAGCGTCTCGTCCCGGCTGGCGGCGACCGCCACCTGGGCGACAGCGGCGGCGAAGGCGGCCGCGTCCACCGTGCCGGCGCTCTCGGGCATCTCCGGCAGGGCCGGATAGTCCTCCACCGGCATGGTGGGCAGGGTGAACCGGGCGCTGCCGCAGACCAGTTCGAGGTGGGCGCCCACTGCGGCGATGTCGACCGGCTTGCCGGGCAGCGCCTTGGTGATCTCGGCAAGCAGCCGGCCCGAGACCAGCGCGGCGCCGTCGGCGTCACCCTGCACCTCGACCGTCACCTGGCTGGACACCTCGTAGTCGAAGCCGGACACCTGCAGACTGCCGTCGGTGACGCGAAGCATCACGCCGGCCAGCACCGGTACGGACGGCCGGCTGGGCAGACTCTTCGCAGTCCACGCCACGGCCTCGGCGAGCGCGTCGCGCTCTACTCGGAACTTCATCAATGCCTCCGCGTCGACGTCGACGTCGTCAACTCTCTCATGCCGGCCGCTGCCCACCGACCCACCTGGCGTGCGGGTACCCCTCGCACCTTAGGGCGCGAGGGTATCGGCTGTGCGCCCGACCCCGTGGATCGTGTCGATGCTGACGAGTCTCTCCGGCAGCGATCGGCCGATCCACAGGAAGTCCAACGGTGATGATTGGTTTTCGTTCTTTTAGAAGAGATAACCCATCGTCTTCATCGCACCTGTGCAAACTGTGGAGAACTCGCATCGGCGCAGGTCAGAGTGGTTATCCACCGGTGGGTTGGCTGTGGAGAACCGGGGGTACAACTGCCCTGTCGGTCCACAGGGCAGTCGTACCCCCTCGGTTGTCCACCGCTGTCCACCGGTTGTCCACCGGTAATCCACCGACTTTCTCCCCAGCCCTGTGGACAGACCGGACGGCCTTCCCGTCGGTTTTCCCCAGAACCTTCAACAGCCTCCCCACAGGTGCGGCGTCTTCGGTGGACAACACGGCCGGTTGTCCCCAGCCGTCCCCAGGCGTCCACAGGGTTGTCCCCAGGGTTTTTCCACAGCCTGTGGGTAACTGGATGGGAACGCTTCGTGGTTGTCCACCGGCGGTGGACAACGAGTTGTGGACAACGAGTGGGAGCCGATGTGGTCACGCCCTCATGGTGTGGCCTATACCTCGTCGAGGGTCAACCCCACGGACACCAGAAAGCCCGGCCGGGAGCACCCCAGCCGGGCCGGTCGGACGACGTACGCCTCAGGTGTTCTGCTTGATCCGGTTGGTCAGCTCGGCGATCTGGTTGTAGAGCGAGCGTCGTTCGGCCATCTGCTGACGGATCTTGCGGTCGGCGTGCATGACGGTGGTGTGGTCGCGGCCGCCGAACGCCTGCCCGATCCGGGGCAGCGACAGGTCGGTCAGCTCACGACACAGGTACATGGCCACCTGACGGGCGTTGACCAGCACCCGGGACCGGGAGTGACCGCGCAGGTCCTCCAGGCTGACTCCGAAGTAGTCGGCGGTGGAGACCATGATCTGATCGGCGGTGATCTCCGGACCGGCGCCGTCGGGGATGAAGTCCCGCAGCACCTCCTCGGCCAGCGAGAGCTCGACGTTCGACCGGGTCAGGCTGGCGAACGCGGTGACCCGGATCAGCGCCCCCTCCAGTTCCCGGATCGAGTTCGACACTCGGGAGGCGATGAACTCCAGCACGTCCGGCGGGGCGTACAGCCGCTCCTGCGCTGCCTTCTTCTGCAGGATCGCGATCCGGGTCTCCAGGTCCGGCGGCTGGATGTCGGCCAGCAGGCCCCACTCGAACCGGGTCCGTAACCGGTCCTCCAGCGTCGCCAGCTGCTTGGGCGAGCGGTCGGAGGTGATCACGATCTGCTTGTTGGCGTTGTGCAGCGTGTTGAAGGTGTGGAAGAACTCCTCCTGGGTCCGCTCGCGGTTCTCCAAGAACTGGATGTCGTCGATCAACAGGATGTCGACGTCGCGGTAGCGGCGCTGGAACGCGCTGGTCTTGTCGTCGCGCAGGGAGTTGATGAAGTCGTTGGTGAACTCCTCGGTCGAGACGTACCGGACCGAGCGGGCGTTGCCCAGCGTGGTGGCGTAGTGGCCGATCGCGTGCAGCAGGTGGGTCTTGCCCAAGCCGGAACTGCCGTAGATGAACAGCGGGTTGTACGCCTTCGCCGGCGACTCGGCCACCGCCACGCTGGCCGCGTGCGCGAAGCGGTTCGACGAGCCGATGACGAACGTCTCGAACATGTACTTGGGGTTGAGCCGGTTACCACCGCTGTCCGCGCCGGTGGGCAGTCGCCGGTCGTCGCGGGGACGGTGATCGACCCCACCTCGGCCGGGTCCGCTGTCGGTGCCACCGTCTGCGGGCAGGGCGCGGATCACGTGCTGGTCGCGGGGCGAGACCCCGGCGTCCTCGCCGTACCGGGCGCCGAAGCCACGCGGGCTGGTGGCGGGCGGATCCAGGCGGGTGACCCGCTCGGTGAAGCCGAGCCGCTCCGGTGGGCGCCGGTTGCCCTCGGTCGGCCGGTGGGGCTGGCGGGGTGTCTCGACGAACGCGGTGCCGAAGAGGGTGTCCTGGCCGTCCGATCCGCCCGGGCCGGTGCGCGACCCGTCGTCGGACGGTGGAGTCTCCGGTGCGGAACGGTCGAAGCGGTCGGGGTGCAGTTGCTCGGGTATGAGCGGGAGCTGCTGCCGGCCGTCAGCGGGGTCCTGGTCGGCGACGCCGGGGGCGTCGAAGCCGACGGGGTCGGCGAGGCCGCCCTCCGGTGCGCTGCGATAGACCGTGCCCTCGGCCCGGGCCTCCTCGGCGACGCGCACGGTCACCGCGACCTGGATCGGTCGCCCCAGTCGACGCGAGAGGGCCTCGGTGATGGCCGGCCGCAACCGCGACTCGATCACATCCCGGGTGAACGCGTCCGGCACGGACAGCAGGACGGTGTCCTCGACGATGGCGCGCAGGCGGGTCAGCCGTAGGTAAGCCCGCTGCTGCGCGGAGATGATCTCGTCCGCGAGTTCGTCCGTGGTCGCCGTCCACACCGCGGCAAGGTCGGTCGTACCGGCCACCGTCGTGCCACCCCCTCGCCTCTGCTCCCGGACGCCGCCGTCTCTCGGCCATCCGAAGACCCGGTACCGAGCGGGTGTGACCCTGCACCCACACGGCCGTTCTCCACAAGTTATCCACAGCCTGTGTACCGACCGATTGTGGCCGCCCACCGGGCGCGGGTCGGACCTGCCCCCTGCCGTGGCCGGGTGCTGAAGCGGGGTTCACCGTGCCGAACGATTTACTACCGTCTCCGGTCTTGCCCTGTCGGCGACATCCCGAGCTGGAGACGCTGACCGCAATCGGGCACGGTAACAGCGTTGTCGCCGCGGCTTCAACCGGCGACGCGCCCGCCCCCTTGTCGGTATCAGCGAAAACCACCGCTTCGGTCGCGCTTCGTCCCAGGTGAGCGGGTGAGTAGGTCGGTTTGACGGTGATTGCACCCCGGCCTACGCTGGAGGGGCTGCTCTCACGCCCTCTGCTAGGGTGATGGTTGCCTGCTGCCCGCGATTACTCCCGCAACGTCGAGCAATCGCGGAGTGTGGGGGCCATATCGCGGAGTGCGGGAGGCCATGCGGAGTGCGGGTGGCCTTGCGTCGCCCGGGCAGCACCGATCGGGGCCACCACAGCGGCGGCCTGGACCACCACGACCCCGGCGTCCCTCGACCGGGGCCGTCCGACAACGGAGAGCCTGACGTGAGCAAGCGCACCTACCAGCCGAACAACCGCCGGCGCGCGAAGACCCACGGCTTCCGGCTGCGCATGCGCACCCGGGCCGGTCGCGCCATCATCTCGACCCGTCGCGCCAAGGGCCGTACCCGCCTGTCGGCCTGAGGCCGACCGGGTCCGCTCCCGGAGACTGGCAGTCGTGCTGGCAGCCGCGCAGCGACTGCGGCGCAGTAGCGACTTCGCCGCAGCGGTTCGCGGTGGCCGCAGGGCCGGTCGCGGCGCGGTGGTCGTCCACCTGACGCTGCCGGGCACAGCCGAAGTGACACCGGACATGACGCCGAAACCGGCGCGGGGCGACGCGGAGCAGGATTCCGCGCCGGTCTCCCGCGCCGGTTTCGTGGTTTCCAAGGCCGTCGGGCCCGCCGTGGTCCGAAACAGGGTCCGTCGCCGGTTGCGGCACCTGGCCCGGGAGCGGCTCGACACCCTCCCGGCGGGAAGCACCCTTGTGGTACGCGCCCTGCCGGCCGCGGCCGACGCCACCTACCAGCGGCTCGGTGCCGATCTGGAAGCTGCGGTCGGCGCCGCTCGGGCCGGCCGAGGGCGGCGACGGTGAACGTCGAGCCGACCCCGGCACGCCCCGCTACCGGCGGTGCCCGGATGTTGACCCTGCCGATCATCGCGTACCGTCGGTGGATAAGTCCGGCACTGCCGGCCCGCTGTCGGTTCTACCCGTCGTGCAGTGCCTACGCCCTGGAGGCGGTGACCCGGCACGGTGCGCTACGGGGCGCCGGTCTGACGGTCCGGCGACTGTCGCGCTGCCATCCATTCAATCCTGGTGGATACGACCCGGTGCCGGAGCCGGGCGGCCGCCGATCTGCCGACGTGACTGGAGCTGAGTGTTGAGTCTCGACTGGATCTACTACGCGATCTCGTGGATCCTGCTGGCCTGGCATTCGGCCTGGGACGCCATCGGTGTTCCGGAGGCCGCGGTCCTTGGCACCAACTGGTCCTGGATCCTGGCCATCATCTTCCTCGTGGTCACCGTACGGGTGATCCTCTTCCCGGTCTTCGTCAAGCAGATCAAGTCGCAGCGGGCGATGCAGGCCCTGCAGCCTCAGGTGAAGGCGCTGCAGGAGAAGCACAAGGGTGACCGGGAGACGCTCCAGAAGGAGATGATGGAGCTATACCGGAAGGAAAAGGCCAACCCGCTGATGGGCTGCCTTCCGATGTTCCTCCAGATCCCGGTCTTCCTCGGTCTCTTCCACGTGCTGCGGCGCCTCAACCCGGACCCGGCGAAGACCAACAAGGACATCTACGGCTGGACGGTCGACCAGTTCAACAGCGCCTCCGACGCCACTCTCTTCACCGCCCCGATCGCCAGCAAGTTCGGCTCGACGGCGGCGGAGTTGGCGCAGCTGGGTGCGAACGGCACCGTCGTCAAGATCATGGCGGGCGTCCTGGTGCTGGTGATGATGGGCACCACCTACCTCACCAGCCGCCAGATGATCCTCAAGACCGGTTGGGCGGAGGACCCGCAGCAGCGAATGATCCAGCGCCTGATGCTGTACGGCATTCCGCTGTCGTTGCTGGTCTCGGGTGCGATCTTCCCGATTGGTGTGATCATCTACTGGGTCACCAACAACCTCTTCACCCTCGGCCAGCAGCAGTGGGTGCTGCGTAAGTTCCCCCCGCCGGTGACGGCTACCAACAAGCCGGCCACGACCGGGCGCAACGGCGCGCAGCCCGCGAAGACCAGCGGCCTTTTCGGCCGGGCCAAGCCCGCGGCGGAGCCGGCCAAGCCGGCCGCGCCGAAGATCGCCGGCCCGAAGCCGGGTGCCAAGCCGGCCAACCCGAAGAAGGGCCGCCCCGCCAAGCGGCAGGGCTGAATCGTCCGGGCCGCCATCGGGAAACCGGTGGCGGCCCGTTGCGCGAGCGAGCTGCCGCCGCTTCATCAGGCGCGCCGTAAGCGCGAAGCGCCGCGCGCGCCGCGGCGAACGGGCGAGACTGCCCATACAGACGTGCCCGCGGGCACCGGCGACGTCCCGCCGGCCGCGGGAAACCAACGGACCCAGGTCCGGCCGAGTGAGTACGGAGATGACACCGTGACCGACACCAGCATCCCCCGCGCTGATCAGCCCTTGGCCGACGACGAGCCGACCACGGCGGCTCCGGTCGACGGTGAGCCGACGGAGAAGGACGCCGAAACGGCACCGGGCAAGGCCGTCGGCGACAGCGACCTGTTCCGGCAGAGCGAGATCGCCGCCGACTACGTCGAAGGGCTGCTCGACATCCTCGACTACGACGGTGACATCGACGAGTTGGTGTCGGGCGGCCGTCCGGTGGTCGAGGTGGTCGGCGGTCGGCTGCAGAACCTGGTCGGCCAGCGTGGCGCCACCCTGGAGGCACTCCAGGAGCTGGCCCGGCTCGCCGTCTTCCGGCAGACCGGCTCGCCGAGCCGGTTGCTGCTCGACGTCGGCGGCTACCGGGCCAACCGGCGCAAGGAACTCGGCGCGGTGGCACGCAACGCCGTCGAGAAGGTCAAGGAGCACGGCGAGTTGGTGCGCCTGGAGCCGATGTCGGCGTTCGAGCGCAAGTGCGTCCACGACGTGGTCAACGCGATCGACGGCGTGCAGAGCGAGTCCGAAGGTGTCGAGCCCAACCGGCGGATCGTCGTCCGCCCCGCGGACTGAGCGGGTGACCACAGACGACATCAGGGGTGATGTGCCGTCGGGCCCGGGTGGTACGCCGCCCGGGCCGCCGGCTGTCCGCCCCGGATCGCCCGAGTCGCCCCGACCGGATCCGGCCGTGGCGGTGTTGCCGTCCGAGCTGGCCGAGGCGGCGCGGCGACTCTTCGACGGCCGGCTCGACCTGGCCGCCGCGTACGCCGAGCTGTTGGCCACCGACGGCGTGGTGCGGGGCCTGATCGGCCCTCGTGAGGCACCTCGGATCTGGGATCGCCATCTGCTCAACTGCGCGGCCGTCGGCGAGTTGATCCCGTCGGGCGCGACCGTGCTCGACGTCGGGTCCGGGGCGGGGCTACCCGGCCTGGTTCTCGCGATCGCCCGACCCGACCTGCGGGTGACACTGATCGAGCCGCTGGCCCGGCGTACCGTCTTCCTCGACGAGGTGGTGGACGAGCTGGCGCTGCACGACTCGGTCCGGGTGTTCCACGGACGCGCCGAGGACGCGGCCACCTGGCCGGAGCCGGTACGGGGTGACGTGGTGACCGCGCGCGCGGTGGCGCCACTGGACCGACTCGCCGCCTGGTGTCTGCCGTTGGCCACGCCAGGCGGCCGACTGCTCGCCCTCAAGGGTTCCTCGGCCGCCGACGAGATCGTGGAGCACGGCGCTGCCGTGCACCGCCTCGGTGGTGGTGAACCAGTGCTGCACCGCTGTGGCGAGGGGATCGTGGAGCCACCGACCACCGTGGTAGAGGTCGTGCGGGAGCGGATCGTCGCCGTGCCGGCCAAAGGCTCGGCGAAGAAGTCCCGGGGCGGCCGGATTCGTCGACGCTGAGTGGACCCGCTGTTCCGACGGTGATCCGAGGACGTTCCACCCGATTCGGCCGACCGGTTGCGAACCCGACGTGGACCGGCCACGCCCAGGCGCCGTAGGCTGGCCGCGCGTCGATAGTGTGGAGCGGGCGGCGAGGGAAGTCCTCCGGGCCGGGCCGCTCCCGCCGGGCGGTACCTCCGCGGTGCAGCGTGAGTGGCCCGGTTTGACGGGTGCGGACCGACCATCCGGAGCGGGCAGGGATGACAGGTGCATGACGACGGCAGGTACGACGATCCGCGCGTGACCGGGTCAACGGGCGACCCCGTTTCACGTGAAACCGACTACCCCGGTTGGCGGCCCTCCGGAGCCGCGCAGAGTCCGCCGGAACCGGGCCAGGACGCCCCCACGTCGGGTGCGCCGTGGGCTCCCTCCGGCGACCAGCCTTCGAACCGGGATGCGCCGGACTTTGCCGGCCGCCCTGGCAACGCCAGTCCCGACGCCCGGGTGATTCCGATCCGGAGGAACACCTCCGCCGGGGCGCGGTTCGAGGCTACGGCGTCGTACCAGCCGCCGTCCGGCGCGGTGCCGGGCCCGCGACCGGCGGCCGACACGCCAGCGGCTCCCGCCGGGCCCTACGGGCCGGTTGCCGCCGAGGCCGCGTACGTTTCACAGGAAGCCCCGACGACGCGCGAAGAGGATGATCCACCGTTGGCTATGGAGGCGATGCGCGCCGTGCAGATCCTGAATCCCAGTGGCGAGGTGAGCATGCCTCGGCCGGAACGGACCCGGGTCATGTGCGTCGCCAACCAGAAGGGCGGCGTGGGAAAGACCACGACCACGGTGAACCTGGCAGTGGCACTCGCCCTGCACGGCAACCGGGTGCTCGTGGTCGACCTCGATCCGCAGGGCAACGCCTCCACCGGGCTGAACGTGCCACACCACACCGGCGTGCCGGACGTGTACGACTGCCTTATCAACAGCGTCCCGCTTGAGGACGTGGCCCAGGCGGTGGAGGGCATCCCCAACCTCTGGTGCGTACCGGCGACGATCGACCTGGCGGGTGCCGAGATCGAACTGGTGTCCGTGGTGGCCCGCGAATCGCGGCTCTCCCGCGCCATCACCGCCTACCCCGGGCACTTCGACTACGTCTTCATCGACTGCCCGCCCTCGCTCGGCCTGCTGACGGTCAACGCATTGGTGGCCGCCCAGGAGGTGCTCATTCCGATCCAGTGCGAGTACTACGCGCTCGAAGGGTTGAACCAGCTGATCAACAACATCAACCTGGTACGCCAGCACCTGAACCCGCGGCTCGAGGTCTCCACCATCCTGCTCACCATGTACGACCGACGTACCCGGCTCGCGGACGCGGTCGAGCAGGACGTCCGTAACCACTTCGGCGACAAGGTGCTTCAGGCGGTGATTCCGCGTAACGTGCGGGTCTCCGAGGCGCCCAGCTACGGCCAGTCGGTGATGACCTACGATCCCGGTTCCCGGGGCGCGACGAGCTACTTCGAAGCCGCGCAGGAGATCGCCGAGCGGGGCGTCAAGGAGCCGGTGAGCCGGAATGCGTAGTGCGGACGAGGCGCTGGGAGGCGTGGCATGAAGAACCGTCCTCGGGGCGGTCTGGGGCGGGGCCTTGGAGCGCTCATCCCGACCGGACCGGCTCCGGATGCCGGTACGGGCTCCGCTGTGATCACCGCCGATGCGGCCGGTACGACGGATGTCGTCGTACCGGCCGCGATCCCGGCGCCGGCGACGGAGCCCGACCCGGTCCTGAGCCCGGTGCCGGGCGCGCGCTTCGCCGAGATCCCGGTCGACTCGATCGTGCCCAACCCGAAGCAGCCCCGGCAGGTCTTCGACGAGGAAGCGCTGGAGGAACTGAAGACCTCCATCCAGGAGGTCGGCTTTCTCCAGCCGATCGTGGTGCGTCAGCTCGACGACGAGAAGTTCGAACTCGTCATGGGCGAGCGGCGGTGGCGGGCCGCGCAGGCGGTCGGTCGGGAGAGTATCCCGGCGATCGTCCGGGACACCCGCGACGATGCCATGCTGCGCGACGCGCTGTTGGAGAACATCCACCGCGCGAATCTGAACCCTCTCGAAGAGGCCGCGGCGTACCAGCAGCTGCTGGACGAGTTCGGCGCGACGCACGAAGAGCTGGCCCGCCGGATCGGGCGTAGCCGACCGCAGATCTCCAACACCATCAGGCTGCTGAACCTGCCGGCGCCCGTGCAGCGGCGGGTCGCCGCGGGAGTGCTCTCGGCGGGACATGCCCGGGCGTTGTTGAGCCTTGAGGACTCGGAGACGCAGGAGCAGCTCGCGCTGCGGATCGTCGCCGAGGGGCTGTCGGTACGGGCCACCGAGGAGATCGTCGCGCTCTCGCTGAGCGAGAGTACGGGCAAGACGGAGGCGGCCAAGCGTCGTGCGAAGCCGCACGCGCCCGGCCTCAACGACCTCGCTGACCGACTCTCCGACCGCTTCGACACCCGAGTCAAGGTTGACATCGGGCGGAGCAAGGGCAAGATCACGATCGAGTTCGCCACGGTCGACGATCTGGAACGGATCGTCGACATCATCGGCGTAGACCGGACGCAGTCGGAGGACTGAGTCAGGCGCGACTCACCGGCCGCCCTCGCTGATCCGGCAGGGCGGCCGTTTCGTTGCCCGCTTGGAGCGCGACCGCCCTCGCCTCGGAATCCGGGGTTACCCCATTACACCGACCGACGGCTGGCGTTGTGGGGTAACCCCGACGGGACTGGCCGGACTCCGGCGATCCGGGACGGCTGGACACCCGAGTGGTTCGCGGCGACCGCCGGGACTCCGGCTGGCCGAGGGCAGTTGCGGGCCCGTTTCACGTGAAACCCGGTAGAGCTGGAAGCTCAGTGGAGCTGCCCCCGGTCATCGGATCCCATCACGTCGAGGAATGCCTCCCGGCCCCCGTTTCACGTGAAACGGGCCCAGGTCGTCGTTTGCAGAGCGACTCTGGTGCCAGCCTGAGCATCAGAGAACCGGCCCGTCCCGCTCATCCGGCTCTCAAGCCTCCGCCCGACCCGCGACTCGGGCAGCCGGCGGGACCGGGATGTGGCATTCGATTGCCAGGTGCCTAGCCCTGCTGAGCTTGACGCACTCGGCGTGGAGTACGGCCGCGGCCGCCTCGGGTCGGTGCCGGCCTGGAACTGGTTGCGGGCACCGGGATGGCCATGCCGGGCAACTGGGGGCGGTCGCCGCCTCGTTGGCCGGCTAGGTCGATGGTCGATGGTCGACCTCACCGATATCGCGCCGGGTAGCACCGGGCCGGGGCAGGTCGGGCCGCGACTCGTGCCTGTGGCATCGAGCCCGGCCAGGAAGCCCACCCCGTCGGGGAGCCGGTCGCGAGTGCGCTCGCTGCCGACCCGGCGAATCTGTCTTGGCGGCGGCCGGAACGGTGTCGGGAGGGCTCGACAGGTGAAGGAGGGCCGGCCAATGCCGCGACCTCGTTTCACGTGAAACGTCGGCGTCCGGGCGGCTGCGGATGGGCGTCGGCGCCATCACGTTATCCACACCGGTTGTCCACAGGCCACCGATGTTTCACGTGAAACAGACAGCGAAAGCCCTTGTCGGGGCGGGAGGGTGGGCATCGCGCCAGGGATCGAGTGCCTGTGGATATCTCTGGGGACAACGGGCCGGGCGGCTGGGTGGATCCTTCCGGCGGGCGTCGGAGACGAAGCCGGCTCAGGTAGGGACAGCGGTCCTGGACTCGGTTAGGGTCAGCGTCGTGCCCGACACCCCTCCCTCAGTCCCGGACTTCACCCAGTGGCCGTCCTTTCCCTTCGAGGGCGACCTACGGGTCAAGCAACTCGACGATCCGGTCCCGGTCGAACCGCCCCGCAAGGGCGAGGGCAATCGGGAATGCACCGCCTGCCAGGCGCCCGACGATGCCTACATCTGGGTCGGTGAGCGGTGGCGCGTACGCGCCATGGACCGGCCGACCGGTCTGCCGATGGTCCTCATCCTGGAGTCCCGGTCACACCTCGACCTGGGCGATCTACCGAACCTGCTCGCCGCCGAGTTGGGCGTGATGACGGTACGACTCGAACGCGCCATCCGGTCGCTGGACGGAGTAGCGCGGGTTCATGTCAGCCGGTGGGGCGACGGGTCTGCCCACCTGCACATGTGGTTCCTGGCCCGACCGTACGGACGGCTCCAGCTGCGGGGTACTTTCCTCTCCCTCTGGGATTCGATCCTGCCGCCCATCTCCGAGGAGCAGTGGCGGGAGAACCTGGCCCTGGTGGCTGCCTGGCTCGCCGAGTTCGGTGGACGCCCACTCGCGGAACCACCCCGCATCCAGTGGCAGGCCCCGTCCAGTCTCGCCGCCCAGTCGGCAGCGCCCGAGCAGGTGTCCACCAGTGAAGGGGCATCACTGCTCGACGTCATCGGGGAGACGGCCGAGCCGCCCGAACTGTCGAGTGAGGTCAAGGTCGCCGCGGAGAACTCGGCGTCGGACACCTCGTCCGGCACCGTGCCCCGCCGGGGCGAGGCAGCGAGTACCGCAGGCAACACGGCCGACAGGTTGGCCGCCCCGACATCCGAACCGGCGTCGCAGACAAGCACCGCCCCGCCGACCGGGCGGCCGCAGCCCACCCCCGAGGGCGTCTCGCCGGATCAGGCCGCGGCCGCTTCGCCCGCCGCAACGCCCGGGGCCGGCCCGGGAAGGCCGGCGCAAGCCGAACGCGGAGCGGGGACCGAGGAGTCGACGACGGCCGCTGAGGGCCAGGTAGAAGCCGCTGAGAAGGCGGCAGCGGCCACGGTGGGCGGGGTGGCTACTCCGGGAGGGGCGCCGGCGTCGGATGCGTCAGCTGGGCCCTCGTCGGCGGCGCCGAGGCCGGCACCGGATGCTGCCAGCGGCTCGGCCGGTCCGGCAGACCGACCGACCGGCGCCTGAGCGTCTCGGACTGCGGATATGGCGTACGGTGGCCCGGATCCGGCTCGGCGCGGGAACCGGTCGGGGCGCCACCACCAGTCGTCTCGGGCCGACGCTGCCGATCGGGCCGTGCGTACGCCGGTGACTGGGCGGGGGTGGTCAGCGTCGGGTGGCCGCGCGGGCGACCAGTTCACCGAGTACCCGGCCGAAGTCCAGCCCGGCCGCCTGCACCGCGAGCGGCAGCAGTGAGGTCTCGGTCATCCCGGGCGCGACGTTGACCTCCAGGACGTGCGGCTGCCCCGCCGAGTCGACGATCAGATCGACCCGGCTCAGGTCGCGAAGCCCGAGGGCGGCGTGCGCGGCCAGCGCCACCTGCCCCACCGACTCGGCAACGGCCGGATCGAGCCGAGCCGGGGTGTGCCAGGTGGTCCGCCCGGCGGTGTAGCGGGCGGCGTAGTCGTAGACGCCGTTGCGGGGCACGATCTCGACCGGTGGCAGCGCCCGGGGGCCGTCACCCAGGTCGATGACGGAGACCGCCACGTCCATGCCGGGCACGTAGCGCTCCACCAGCGCGGTCTGGTCGTACGCGAAACAACCGACCATGGCGGCCGGCAGCGACGCGGCGTCCCGGACCACGGCGGCGCCGAGTCCGGAGCCGCCCTGGGCGGGCTTCACCATCAGCGGTAGTCCCAGCCGGTCCACGATGCGATCGAGCACGGCCACCGCGCCCAGTTCGCTGAACCGGTCGTGTGGCAGCGCGACCCAGTCCGGCGTGGCGATGCCGGCCTCGCGGAGCACCGCCTTCGCCGACGGCTTGTCCCAGGCGAGCCGGGACGCACGGGCGTCGCAGCCGACGTACGGAACTCCGCAGAGGTCGAGCACCCCACGCAACGAGCCGTCCTCGCCGGTGGCGCCGTGCAGGGCGATCACCACGGCGTCGGGTGGGTCGGCGGCCAACGCCGGCAGCAACGCCACGTCGGCGTCACGTAGCTCGGCCTGCACTCCGAACGCCCGGAGCGCGTCGAGCACCCGACGGCCGGAGCGCAGCGACACGTCGCGTTCGTACGACAGTCCGCCGGCCAGCACGAGCACGTGCAGCTCTGTGGTGGCGGTACCGGACACGGAGGATTCTTCGGCGGCGCTGGCACCCATGCCGGGCATCATGCCAAGTCTGGGCCGGGGGTGTCGGAGCCGGCCCGGCCACGCCGGGCACCCGGCCCGCCGACCGCGCCGAACACCCGCCGCATCGCGATGTCCTGTTCCATCACCCCGGCCAGGCGGCGGACGCCTTCGCGGATCCGCTCGGGCGACGGGAACGAGAAGTTGAGTCGCATGTGCCCGTTGCCGGTGCCGTCGGCGTAGAAACCGGTTCCGGGGACGTACGCGACCCGGGCGGCGATGGCCCTGGGCATCATCGCCTTCGAGTCGAGCCCGTCCGGCAGCGTCGCCCAGACGAAGAGGCCGCCACCGGGCGTGGTCCATCTGGTCCCGATCGGCATCAGGTCTGCCAGCGCGGCGAGCATCGCGTCCCGCCGCTCCCGGTAGACCTCTTGGTAGACCTTCAACTGCTCGCGCCAGGGCATGGTGCCGAGGTAGGTGCTCACCGCCGACTGCGCGTACGCGCTGGGGCAGAGGATCTGCGCCTCGCTGGCGATGACCAGTTTGTCGCGGACGGCGTGCGGGGCGAGAATCCAACCGACCCGCAGCCCCGGGGCGAACGTCTTGGAGAAGGTACTGAGGTAGAAGACGCCGTTGCGGCGCCGCGCCCGCAACGGCGCCGGTGCCTCCCCTTCGAAACCCAACTGGCCGTACGGGTCGTCCTCGACCACCAGCAGACCCGCACGTTCGCAGATGTCCAGCACCTGTTCCCGGCGCTCCTCGGTGAGCGTCACGCCGGTCGGGTTCTGGTAGGTCGGGATGGTGTAGAGGAACTTCACCCGCCGGCCGGCGCGGGCCTGCTCCGCGATGGCCGTCTCCAGCGCATCCGGAATCAGCCCGTCGTCGTCCATCGGCACGTGCACCACCTGGGCCTGAGCGGCCTGGAACACCCCGAGCGCACCGACGTAGGTCGGTCCCTCGGCGAGCACCACGTCACCCGGGTCGAGGAAGAGGCGGGCGACCAGGTCGAGTGCCTGCTGGCCGCCGACGGTCACCACCACGTCCTCCGGTGAGGCACCACACGAGGCGTCGATGCGGGAGAGAGCCATCACCTCGCAGATGCGCTCGCGCAGTTCCAGGGTGCCCTGGCCGATGCCGTACTGGAGGGTGGTGTTGCCGTGGTCGGTGCCGAGCCGGCCGAGCATCTCACCGACGGCGTCCAGCGGCAGCGCCGCGATGTACGGGGCGCCACCGGCGAGCGACACCACCTCCGGCCGGCTGGCGACCGCGAACAGCGCCCGGATCTCCGAGGCGGTCATCCCCCGCACCCGGCGGGCGTACCGGTCGGTGTAGTCGTCGAGTGTCGTGCCGGTCATGACATCACCTCGATGCTGCGCGGACGGCTCCCGTCCCGGATACCCCGGTTTCCGGCGACCATGGCGACACGGTGCGCCGAGTGCCGATCCTAGCCGCCGTCGATCGCCCGGGGCGGCCTCGATCGGCCGCGCGTCCACATGCCGGGCCCACCGCCGGGTGTCCTGAGGTGGGCATTCGCAAGTCCCCTCCCGCGGCGCCGATCGGCGGCGTACGATCGCTCGTCGGGGGCAGGAGTGCGGCGGTGGCGTCCGGGCCGGTCCCACTGCCGAGCCTAGTGTGGGGAAGCGCCAATGTCGCGACGTCTGGTCAGTCTGACCCTGGACACCCTGGAGGATCTGCCCCGCCCATGCCGGCAGTGCGTCTACTGGGAGCTTGATCCGGTTTCCGCGGACCGCGCCTGCGCCGCCGGCGACCCCGGCCTGGAGAAGGAGGCGTGGGTCTCGCAGACCCTGCTGGAGTGGGGCTCCTGCGGCAAGCTCGTCTACGTCGACGGCATGCCCGCGGGCTTCGTCATGTACGCGCCGCCGGCCTATGTGCCCCGCTCGATGGCGTTCCCCACCTCACCGGTCTCCGCCGACGCGGTGATGTTGATGACCGCGAACGTGGTGCCTGCCTTCGCCGGCGGCGGCCTGGGCCGGATGCTGGTGCAGGGAGTGGCACGTGATCTCACCAAGCGGGGGATCAAGGCGATCGAGGCGTTCGGTGACGCCAAGTACGGTGACGCCGCCGACCCGACCGGCGCCTGCGTGGCGCCCGCCGACTTCTTCCTCTCGGTCGGCTTCAAGACCGTCCGTCCGCACCCCCGCTACCCCCGACTGCGGCTGGAACTGCGCACCGCGCTGAGTTGGAAGTCGGACGTGGAGTACGCGCTGGAGAAGCTGCTCGGCTCGATGAGCCCCGAGTCGCTGCTACGTCCGGTTCGGCCGACCCCGGCCACCCGATCCACGACCGGTTGAGCCGACCGCTCAGTCGACCATGGTGCCGGCGGCGACCGCCGCCCGCAGTTCGCTCACGTCGATCGAACCGGTGGGCACGTCCCGCTCGATCGGCAGGTACATCCGCTGCACCGCCGCCACGATCGCCTCGACCAGCCTGTCCCTAAACCGGGGGTCGACCAGCCGGCCGCGGTCGGCCGGTGAGGTGAGGTAGCCGACCTCGACCCGTACCGCCGGCATCCGGGTGATCCGCAGCAGGTCCCACGCCTTGGCGTGGGTACGGCAGTCCCGCAGCCCGGTACGCGCCACGATCTCCCGCTGGACCAGGCCGGCGAGCCGCTCTCCGGTCGCCGAGGTGACGCCGTTGTCGGTGCCGTAGTGGTAGGTGGCGACCCCCTCGGCGTCCGGGTTCGCGTGCCCGTCGGTGTGCAGCGAGATGAACACGTCGGCGCCGAGGGAGTTCGCCAACTGTGCCCGGTCGATGTCGGGCAGGCAGGTCTCCGGTGCCGGCCCCCGGGTGAGCTGCACCCGTACGCCCGACGCGGCGAGCCGCCCCTCCAACCGGCTGGCAAGATCGTGCACCAGGTCCGCCTCGGTCCAGCGCAGTGGCCCGTCCGGCACCACCACGCCCGGGTCGGTGCCGCCGTGGCCCGGGTCGATGACCACCGTCCGGCCGACCAGCGTCGGGCCGGACTGCCGGATGGCGTCGGACTCGCGTAGCCACTGCGGGCGGCCGCCGACCACCTTGCGCCCGAGCCGGCGCAGCGCCCCCATGGTGTGTGGGCCGCAGGTGCCGTCCGGGGCCAACCCCACCTCACGCTGGAACTGGGCCACCGCGCGGGCGGTACGCACGCCGTAGATCGCATCGGCCCGGCCGGCGTCGTACCCCATCTCCAGCAGCCGCTCCTGCAACGACCGGACGTCCTCGCCGGTGAGCGGCACCGGGACCGCGTGGTACAGGGTGCGGGCACCGAGGCGCCAGCGGGCGGCGTCGAGGGCCCGCCAGGTCTCCGCGCCCACCCGGCCGTCGACGCTGAGCCCCCGTGACTGCTGGAAGGCACGTACGGCCCGTTCGGTGGCCGCGTCGAACTCGTCGCTGAACGGGCCGGTTGCCTTCGACAGAAGGTCGAGACCGGTCAGCACGGCACGGATCTCGGCCACTGCGGGGCCCCGGTCACCGGAACGGATCGGACGCACGCGCGGCCCCCTCTGCACGGTCGGTGGCTGGCCGGGTCCGTCGGCGGTACGCCACGGCACCGCGACGGAACCCAGGTGGTCACCGGCGTCCGGCGGCCCCGGGTTCGAGGTTATGCGCTGGCGATCCGCCGGGATGCGGAAACGCCTCGACCCCGCGTCGGCGAGTCCGGCGCGGGGTCGAGATGGCTGTCGTGACTGAGGTCAGAGAGCCGATTCGATCAGCTTGACCAGTTCGCCCTTGGGCTTGGCGCCGGCGATCGACTGCACCGGCTCGCCGTTCTTGAAGACCGTGAGGGTCGGCACCGACATCACCCGGTAGGCGCGGGCCGTCTCCGGGTTCTCGTCGATGTTGAGCTTGACGATGCTGACCTGGTCGCCCATCTCGCCGGCGATCTCCTCCAGCAACGGCGACACCTTGCGGCACGGTCCGCACCACTCGGCCCAGAAGTCCACCAGGACCGGCTTGTCGGACTTCAGCACGTCTGCGGCGAAGCTCGCGTCGGTGACCGACTTGGTTGTTCCCACTGTTGACCCTCCTCCTCAGATGTGTCTCGTCAGTCCTTCGGCAGCGTGGCGATGAAACGCTCGGCGTCCAGCGCGGCGGCACAGCCGGTGCCGGCCGCGGTGATGGCCTGCCGGTAGGTGTGGTCGACGAGGTCACCGGCGGCGAAGACGCCCGGGATGCTGGTCCGGGTGCTGGGGGCCTGGACCTTGACGTAACCCTCGTCGTCCAGCTCCACCTGCCCGCGGAACAGCTCGCTGCGCGGGTCGTGGCCGATCGCCACGAAGACGCCGGTGACGTCGAGTTCCTTGGCCTCGCCGGTGTGCACGTTGCGTACCCGTACCCCGGAGACCTTGCCGTCCGCGCCGAGGATCTCCTCGACCACGGTGTTCCACTCGACCTTGATCTTCTCGTTGCCCAGCGCACGCTCGGCCATGATCTTGCTCGCCCGGAACGAGTCCCGGCGGTGGATGATGGTCACCGAGTCGGCGAAGCGGGTCAGGAAGCTGGCCTCCTCCATCGCGGAGTCGCCGCCGCCGACCACCACGATGTGCTGGTTGCGGAAGAAGAAGCCGTCGCAGGTGGCGCAGGAGGAGACGCCGTGGCCCAGGTACTCCTGCTCACCGGGTACGCCCAGCGGGCGCCACGCGGAGCCGGTGGTGAGGATGACCGCCCGGGCCTGGTAGGCGGTCTCGCCGACCCAGACGGTGCTCAGCGCACCCGGGTGACCGGTGTCGACCAACTCGACCCGGGTGACGTCGTCGGTCACGAACTCGGCGCCGAACCGCTCGGCCTGCTTACGCATGTTGTCCATGAGTTCAGGGCCGAGGATGCCGTCCGCGAAACCGGGAAAGTTCTCCACCTCGGTGGTGGTCATCAGCGCGCCGCCGGACTGCACGCCCTCGATGATCAGCGGCTTGAGGTTGGCGCGCGCCGCGTAGACCGCGGCGGTGTAACCGGCCGGCCCGGAGCCGATGATGACCAGGTTGCGGACCTCGTCCACTGCCGTCTCCCAATCGTGTTGACTTCGTCGCCACCGGCACGCGCGCCGATGACGAACCCAGTGCCGACGCGGCGGCAACTGACTTCCAGAACGTCATCGTAGGAACCGGGAATTCCCGAGCCGGTCATCCGGTGGGTCATGTCACGTCGACGGCCAAACGCCCGGTGACCGCGCGGATTCACCCTACCCGCGTACGGTAGCGGGTGTCCGAGCCGGACCCGGGGACACCACACTCCGGCCCGCTGACCCAGGCCCACTGCCCGCCGGTGCCGTCGGTGAAGCGGACCACCAGCGCCGGGAGCCCCTGGAAACGCGCGTACTCGACACCGTCGAAGACCAGCGGCGCGTTGCCGTGTTCGGCATCGATCTCGGCAAGGCAGGCGCTCAGCGCCAGTTGGTCGCCGAGCCGCTCCAGATCACCGGGGCCCGCCAGCCGCCCGCCCTGCGCGCTGATCTCCGGTTCGGCCGTGCCGGGGGACAGCTTCGATGTCGGCGCGGGCTCCACCCGCAGTGCCTCGGTGGTGTAGTCCGTCCCGGTGTGGCGCGGCGGGGTGGCCAGCTGGAACGGGGCGGACGCCGTCACCGGGCCCCGTTCCGGGGAGGCACCCGCCGCCTGCTCGGCGGTGTCCCGCGGCCCGTCGTGGTACGGAGCGACCGGGTTGGTCTCGCTCAGTGCGGTGCTCGCCGAGTCGTCGCCGCTGCGGTTCGGGCCGGACAGTTGCAGGGCACCCAGGCCGACCACCGCCGCGGTGGCGAGGGCGACCGGGGCGGCGACCCGGGCCCACCGGCGCCGCCGTCGACCCGGACGGGTCGGGGTGTCCCGGTCCTGGCCAGGTCGCGGCGCGCCACCGGGGCGTCGTGGCCCGCCGAGCGGCTGGACCGGTACGAGGGACGACTTCGCGTCGTCCGGCGCGAGATCGCCGGTCTGTCCGCTCCCGGCCAACTCCTCGGCGGGCAGCTCGGTGGTGCTGCCCGCCGGATCGGCGGCGTCCAGCGCGGCCAGGATCCGGTCGGTCACCTCCGCCGGCATCTCGGGCGTGGATCCGCCACCCCAGGCGAACAGGTCGGCGCGGACATCGGCGAGCGCCGGGGCCAGTTGCGCGTGGGCCCGCGCCCAGTCCGGATCGTCGGCGACGCGCCGGGCCACCTCGGCCTGCTCCGGGGTGCCGACCAACGCGCCGCCGAGGTAGTCGGCGAGCAGGTCGTGGTCGACCCCGCTGAACTCCTCGGTACTCACGCTTCCTCCTGGTTGGCGTCCGGCCCCCGGGACCGTCCCGACCCCGATCGGACGCCCCGCGCGGCTCTGGGGTTCCCGTGGGTGACTCCCGGCACGTTCGAGACGACGCCGGGCTCCTCGTCGCTGCCGGTGCGCAGGTGTCCGAGTGCGACCGCCAGCCGGGCCCGACCCCGGGCGCAGCGGCTCTTGACCGTCCCCTCGGCGACGCCCAGAATCCGGGCCACCTCGGCGACCGGGTAGCCCTGCACGTCCACCAGCACGAGGGCGGCCCGCTGCTCGACCGGCAGCGCGGCCAGGGCGTCCCGGACCACCATCGCGGTGTCGTGGTCGCGTACCGGTGCGGCCGGTTCGACGCCGCCGACGCCGTCGCCCGGTTCGCGGATCCCGTCCGGCAGCGGGACCGTGGGATGGGTCTGACGCCGCCGGATCCGGTCGAGGCAGGCGTTCACCACGATCCGGTGCAGCCAGGTGGTGACGGCCGCGTCGCCGCGGAACCGGTCCGCGGCACGGTGGGCGGACAACATCGCGTCCTGGAGGGCGTCCGCGGCCTCCTCACGGTCGCCGAGCGTACGCAGGGCAACCGCCCAGAGGCGGTCCCGGTGCCGGCGGAACAGTTGACCGAAGGCGTCCCGGTCACCGGCCACGTGGGCGTGCAGCAGGTCGAGGTCGCTGACCGTCTCGTCCACCACCGCTCCACCCGTCCGGTCCCGACCGGCGGCGCCTCCGTCGCGTACCGCCATCACCAGACCCGCGGCAGATGGCGCTCCGGTCGGGTCCGGGTCATGACCCCTGGACCGTGATCTCCTGGACCCCGAGCTTGTAGCCGCCGTTGCTCTGCGGCAGGTCGGTGATCCAGAACAGCAGGTACCGGTACTTCTGGTCGGCGTCGAAGCCGTTGAACGTCATCGTGGTGCCGTCGTGCTCCTCGAAGGGCTGCCCGATCCGGTTCTTCAGGAAGGCGGTGAGGATCTGCTCGTCGCCCGTTTCGCTGGAGGGAGCTACGGCGGTGCCGGTGAGCAGTTCGGCGGAGGCACCCGGCGTGGAGAGGTTTACCTGCACCGACCGGACGTTGTGCTCGCCGCCGAGGTCGATCCAGACCCCCATGCCCCGCTTGAGGTTGCCGAAGTTGCTGCTGTTCCGGTAGGTCTGGGTCGACCAGCCCTCGTCCTGGTTGCCGTCGAAGACCTTCTCGGCGTCCCGGACCTCGGCCCGGTCCCGGCTGTCGGGGTCGATGATCCGGGCGTCGCTGATCTTCAAGTTCCGGACGGTCGGCGTCGGCGGCTCCTCGGTGGCCGGGGCGCTGGAGCTGGGTGCGGCGACCGGCTCGGCCTGCGGGTTCTCCTCGTCGCCGCCGAGTGCGCTGATGCCGACGAGCAGACCGACCAGGGCGACCACGAGCAGACCGGCGATGCCGAGGGCGACCTTGCGGCCACCCGCGGCGGCCAGCGGCGACGGCTCGTCACCGGTCTCCGCGGCGAAGCGCAACGGCCCGCTGTTGTCGAGGTAGTCCTCGTCGGGCACGTCGAGTCGGGCCAACTCCGCCGCCAGCACGTCCGACGAAGGCGGCGCGACCTCGCCGTCGAGCAGGTCCATCGTGAGGTCGTCGAGGTAGGCGGGCACGCCCGCCCGGACCTGACGTGGCGCCGCCGCCGCGCCACCGGCGTCGCGTACCGCGTCGGGGATGGCTGCCCGGCCGTGCCCGGCGGTGGCACCCCGCAGCGGTGCCTCGGTGTGCGGCCAGTGGCCGGTCAGGGCGAAGTAGAGGAGACCGCCGACGGCCCGGACGTCGCTCTCCTGGCTGTCGGCGCCGTCGGTACGGGCGTCGGCCAGTACCACCCGGCCGTCATCGCTGATCATCACCGTGCCGGGATGCACGTTGCCGTGCACCATCCCGGTGGCGTGCACCGCGGCCAGCGCACTGGCCACGGCGTTGCCGACCGCGGTGGCCCGGCCGGCGTCCAGCGGGCCGCTCGTCACCATCTCCCGCAGCGACTGGCCGTCGACCCACTCGCGCACCACGTAGGCCCGCTCGTCCTCGTCGATCGCGTCGTAGACCCCGACCAGGTTGGGGTGGATGACCCGGCTCGCGGCGACGGCGGCCTGCAGCATCTCGGTGGCCGAGTCGCCGCCCGGGTAGCGCATCACGACCGCGACGGGTCGGCGCAGCACGACATCGACACCGCGCCAGACCAGCCGGCCGGCGCTGTCGTTGTTGATGTGCTCGACCAGTTCGTAACGTTCGGCGAGGACCTCACCGGCCGTCGGAGCACCGAAGGTCATGACCGGCGGAGTGGTCTCGTCCGCGTCCTGACCCTCGCCGACCTGGGTCACCCGTCCTCCCTCGGTGATCTTGTCGATCGATGGACCCGCGCTGCTGGGCATGTGACTTCCCGCTCCGCCTTCGTCTGGCACGGGTCGACCGGTCCCGGCATCCACGCGCCGGTGCCTGTCGTACCCGTCGAGAGCGACCTTACCTGGGTTGGCCGTCTCCCCGACATGTCATCTTCCCGCCGTGACCGACGGAGGAGTTCGCAGTAGTGCGGCCTCATCCGGTTGCGCCCGTTGTCAGCCCCCATGCCGGTACATGTACCAGCCAATCTAGAGGCTGCCGACAACCAGCCGTCGCCGGGGCGGTGCGGGCTGTGCTGGCGGGTCAGTGGCGGTCCAGGTGCCAGCCGAGTTCCCGTCGATCGGCTGACCATGCTCAGCCGTCCGGTTGGTTATCCACAGGCCGACCCGGTAGGTGAGCGGCGACGCGCGGAGTTATCCACAGGCGCATCCCCAGCCTGGTGATCCTCGGTCACGCTCGGTGCGTGCCCGAGGTTCAGCGGCCGAGCCGGCGGCGGACCATGCCGACCACCTCGGTGATCTCGGAGATCCGTAGCACCATCGCCAGGCCGAGATAGCTGCCGCCGATCACCGCACCGCCCACCACCAGCTGCACGAAGGCCGCCGTCCAGGTCGGCGTGTCGCCACCGGGCAACAGGGCGACCACCAGCAGGCCGACCAGGGCGGCGCCGAGCGCGGCGACGGCCACCCGGCCGAGCGTACGCAGGATCGCGCCCAGCCCGATCCGACCCACCCGGGGGCGCAGCAGCCAGGCCGAGGCGATGGCCGCGGCCAGGTAGGAGACGGTGTTGCCGATCATCATCCCGGCGCCCGCGAAGCTCGCCGAGAAGACCAGGAAGAGCGCGATCTGCACGCCGACCCGCAGCGCCACCACCGGGATGTTGATCAGGGCCGGCAGCCGGGTGTCCGGCAGCGCGTAGAAGGCGAAGGTGAACAGCTGACTGATCGCGAACGGGACCAGCCCGATCGCGGCGACCAGCAGCACGGTCGAGGTGGCGACCGCGTTGTCCGCGGTGAAGGCCCCGTAACGGAAGACCACCACCGAGATCGGGGTGGCCAGCACCGCGTAGCAGACCGCGATCGGGGCGAGCACGGCGCTGACGGTCCGCGTACCCCGGCTCAGGTCGCTGGTGAAGTCGCGGAACCGGCCGTCGGCCGCGGCGGCGCTCATCCGGGGCATCAGCGCCGTGATGATCGAGACGGCGATGATGCCGTGCGCCATCATCAGCAGCAGGAAGACGTTGTTGTAGATCAGCAGGCCGGCGTTCTCCTCGCCCGCCGCCCGGGTGAGCAGGTTGACCACCACGAAGAGGCCGAGCTGGTTGACCGCCACGTAGCAGAACATCCAGCCGCCGAGCCGGGCCAGCTCGCGCAGCCCGAGTTCCCGGAAGTCGAACCGCAGCTTCCACCGGAAGCCGACCTTGCGCAGCGCCGGCAGCAGGCCGGCGGTCTGCACCGCGACGCCGAGCAGCGTCCCCCCACCGATCAGGAGGACCTGGTTCAGCCCCACGTCGGCGGGCTGCCGGGCCTGGGCACCGAAGATGACGATGTACGTGCCGAAGGTGGCGATGGCGACCAGATTGTTCAGGATGGGCGCCCACATCGGTGCCGCGAAGTGGCCCCGAGTGTTCAGGATGGCCGCGATCAGCGCGCTGATGCCGGTGAAGAAGAGCATCGGCAGCATCAGGTACGACAACCGGGTGACCAGGCCGGTGTACGCCGGGTCCTTGCCGCTGGCATAGAGGCTGGTGAGCACCGATGCCCCGCTCACCGCGATCAGCACGGTCACGGCGAGCGCGACCACCGCCAGGGTCAACAGCCGCTGCGCGTACGCCTGGCCCCGATCCGAGTCCAGCTTGCTCCGGCGGACCAGCACCGGGATGAGCACGCTGGTCAGGATGCCGCCGAGGAGGAACTCGTACACCTGCTGCGGCAGGAACATGGCGGTGGTGAAGACGTTGCCGATCAGGTTGCCGAGCGCCGCGCCGATCATGAGGTTCCGGAGGAAGCCCGTACCCCGGCTGACCAGGCTGCCGATCGCCATGATCGCGCTGTTGGCGGCGACGCTGCTCTCCGCCACCTGCTCCTGCGGCGGTGCGACCGCCTCGGCCGCCGGCTGGTTCAACGGTTCGGCGGAGATGAACGTGGCACCGTCGCCGGGCCGGCCGCCGGGCGCGCCGCCCTGTCCGGCGTTCGCGCTGCGGTAGAGCCCGCCGCTCATCTGTGCCTCCAAGGAATACGCGGAGCCCGCACCGGCCCGCACGCCACAGACCTTAGTCAACCCCGCCCCGTTACCCGCGCCCGGCGGAGGAGATGCCGGTCAGGACCGATAGGCTGCTGCTCCGATGTCCGAAGCCGCCGCATCCCACGCCACCGACCGCCGCGAACTCACCGCCGCGCAGCGCAACGCCGTCGCCGAACTGCTCCGGGTCTCCCCGGTCGCCGACGAGTTGGGCCGCCGCTTCGCCGCCGCCGGTCACGAACTGCACCTCGTGGGCGGTTCGGTACGCGACGCCCTGCTCGGCCGGCTCGGCGAGGATCTCGACTTCTGCACCGACGCGCACCCCGATCAGACGCTGGGCATCGTGCGCGGCTGGGCCGAGGCGATCTGGGAGACCGGCCGCGAGTTCGGCACCATCGGCTGCCAGCGCGACGGCCTGCGTCTGGAGATCACCACCTTCCGTGCCGAGTCCTACGACCAGGTGAGCCGGAACCCGGTGGTCGAGTACGGCACCAGCCTGACCGAGGACCTGCGGCGGCGGGACTTCACCATCAACGCGATGGCGGTGAGCCTGCCCGAGCACCGGTTCACCGACCCGTACGGCGGCCTGGCGGACCTGGCCGCGAAGGTGGTGCGTACCCCCGGCACCCCCGCCGAGTCGTTCGGTGACGATCCGCTGCGGATGCTGCGGGCCGCCCGCTTCGCCGCGCAGCTGCGCTTCGCGGTCCACCCGGACGTACACGCGGCGATGGCCCGGATGGCGACGGACCTGGACCGGATCACCGCCGAGCGGATCCGTGACGAGTTCACCAAGCTGCTCACCGCGTCCGATCCCATCACCGGCCTGCGGCTGCTGGTCGACACCGGGCTGGCGGAGCGTTTCCTGCCCGAGCTGACCGGCCTCAAGCTGGAGATCGACGAGCACGCCCAGCACAAGGACGTCTACGAGCACACGCTCACGGTGGTGCATAACGCGATCTCGTACGAGGAGGACGGGCCGGACTTCGTCCTGCGGATGGCCGCGCTGATGCACGACGTCGGCAAGCCGGCGACCAAGGCGGTCGGTCCGGACGGGCGGGTCAGCTTCCACCACCACGAGGTGGTCGGCGCCCGGCTGACCAAGGCGCGGATGAAGGCGCTGCGCTATCCGAAGGACGTGACCGCCAAGGTTACCGCGCTGGTCGCGCTGCACCTGCGGTTCTACGGGTACGGCCGGGGCGAGTGGACCGACTCGGCGGTACGCCGGTACGTCACCGACGCCGGTGACCTGCTGTCCCGGCTACACAAGCTGACCCGGTCGGACTGCACCACCCGGAACCGTCGTAAGGCGGCCCAGCTCGCGGCGGACTACGACGCCCTGGAGGAGCGGATCGCCCGGATCGCCGCCGAGGAGGATCTGGCGCGGGTCCGTCCCGACCTCGACGGCAACGCGATCATGGAGCTGCTCGGCGTACCGCCGGGTCCGCTCGTCGGGCGGGCCTGGAAGTTCCTGAAGGACCTGCGGCTGGAGCGTGGGCCGCTGGACCGCGACACCGCCGAGGCCGAACTGCTGCGCTGGGCCCGCGAAGAGGGCATCGGCGGCTGACCGGCGCCGCCACCCGTCCTACCGCCGTATCCACCGTGGTCCGTTGCGTCCCGGCGCCGCTACGACGAAACGCCGACGTTTCGGCCGAACGGTTGACCCGGATCGTTGCCTGCTCATTCATGATGTTGAAGCGTCTCTGCTCGCCGTCAGCTGCTGAAGCGGAGCGTTTCCATTGTCCGTCCGACCGTCCGATGGGCACGGTCGACGACCAACGGGGAGACCACCTAGTGAAACGCCGTGGCGTACTGCGCCGCTCGGCGGCGGCGGGGCTCGCCCTCGCCACCGCCTCCTCCATCCTCACCGTCGCCTCCGGCGGTGCCGCGATGGCCACCCCCGCCGACCAGCCGCGCGCCGACAGTCTGGGTACCGAGGTGCGCGGCATCGAGGGCAGTGATATCGTGCCCGGCCGCTACATCGTCGTGCTCAAGGACAGCCGGGCCAGCTACAGCTCGGTCCGGGCGCTCGCCTCGACCCTCAGCAAGCACAGTGGTGGCACCGTCCGGCAGGTGTTCGACCGGGCCATCACCGGCTACTCGGCCGCGATGAACCAGGGGCAGGCGGCGAAGTTGGCCGCGCACCCCGCCGTCGCCTACGTGGAGCCGGTCCGTCGCTACTCGGCCAGCGGCACCCAGAGCAGCCCGCCGTCGTGGGGCCTGGACCGGATCGACCAGGCCTCGGCGAAGCTGAACAAGACCTACAAGTACCCGAACACCGGTAGCAAGGTGACGGTGTACGTCCTGGACACCGGCATCAACATCAAGCACCAGGACTTCGGCGGCCGGGCCAGCCTCGGCTTCGACGCCTTCGCACCGCCGCCGGTGGACCCGCCCGTCGACCCGCCGGTGGACCCGCCCACCGATCCGCCGGTGGAGCCGGAGCCCGAGCCGACCGACCCGCCCACGGGTACGGTCGGCGGCGCCGCCAACGGTGACTGCGACGGTCACGGCACGCACGTGGCCGGCACCATCGGCGGTACCAAGTACGGCGTCGCCAAGGGCGTGAAGCTCGTCGCCGTACGGGTGCTGGACTGTGACGGCGAGGGCGACACCGAGCAGATCGTCGCCGGCATCGACTGGGTCACCGACAACGCGCAGAAGCCGGCCGTGGCGAACATGAGCCTCGGCGGCGCACCGTCCAAGGCGATCGACGACGCGGTGAAGCGTTCGATCAACTCCGGTATCACCTACGCGATCGCCGCCGGCAACGGGAACTACGACCGATACGGCAACCTCATCGACCACGACGCCTGCAAGGCGTCGCCGGCCCGGGTGCCGGACGCGATCACCGTGGGCGCGACCGACCGGGTCGACATGCGGGCCCGGTTCTCGAACGCCGGCAAGTGCCTCGACGTGTTCGCCCCCGGCGTGAGCATCGTCTCGGCGCGGCACGACAACAACACCGGCAGCGTGGCGTTCAACGGCACCTCGATGGCCGCCCCGCACGTCGCCGGTGCGGCGGCCCTGCTGCTGCACAGCAACCCGAGCTGGAAGCCGAAGCAGGTCCGCGACCGCATCGTCACCACCGGCATCGCCGGGGCGGTCTACGACACGAAGGGTTCCATCGACCGGCTGCTGACGGTCGGCTCGGTCACCCCGGCCCGCAGCGGCTTCGGCTTCAAGGCCAGCTCCAACGGCAAGTTCGTCACCGCCGCCAGCACCAAGAAGGCGTTGGTCAACAACGGCAAGAGCCTGGGCACCGCGCAGCGGTACGACATCGTCAACGCCGGCGGCGGCCTGGTGGCGCTGCGCTCCAAGTCGACCGGCCGGTACGTGGTCGCGCCGAGCAAGGGCACCAAGCCGCTGATCGCCAGCCACAAGACGATCGTCACGTCGGCGAAGTTCACCATCGTGAACCACACCGACGGTCGGGTCAGCCTCAAGGCCAAGATCAATGGCAAGTACGTCACCGCGCCGAAGTCCGGCACCTCGACGTTGAAGGCCAGCAAGACCAGCGTCGGCACCTCGGAGAAGTTCAACATCGAGGCGCCGCCCCCGGTGATCAGCATCAAGTCCAAGGCCAGCGGCAAGTTCGTCGTGGCCGGCACCAAGCCGCTGATCGCCAGCAGCAAGACGGTCACCAAGTCGGCGAAGTTCCAGATCGTCAACGTCGGCAACGGCTGGTTCGGCCTGAAGGCCGTGGCCAACGGCAAGTACGTGACCACGCCGAGCAAGGGCACCAAGCCGCTGATCGCCAGTGCCAAGGGCATCGGCTTCTGGGAGCAGTTCCTGTACATCTCGTACAACAGGGACGGCACCGTCTTCCTGATGGGCGGGGAATACAAGGCGGTCTCCGCCGGCTCGGCCGGCACCAAGCAGCTGATCGCGAACAAGAACCCGGAGGGGAAGCTCGGCAACGGCGAGCGGTTCACCATCTCGGCCGCCTGAGCACCGCACCGCACCAACCGGCGCCCGCCGGAGCACCCGAGTTCTCGGGACGCTCCGGCGGGCGCCGCCCGTTTCGCGCAGCCCGTGGTCACGTCCGGTCCCGGGCCCGTGGTCGCCTCCGGTCTCGGGCCCGTGGTCGCCTCCGGTCTCGGGCCCGTGGTCACGTCCGGTCCCGGCCCGGGGTGGCACGAACCGCCGGTACACCGCGGGATGGCCGACGGGGGACAATGGCGGGATGCGTTGGACGGTGCTCGACGACTCGCCGATCGGAACGTTCTCCGTCGCC
Source organism: Micromonospora radicis (assembly GCF_003583405.1). Taxonomy (GTDB): domain Bacteria; phylum Actinomycetota; class Actinomycetes; order Mycobacteriales; family Micromonosporaceae; genus Micromonospora; species Micromonospora radicis. The sequence goes on along the minus strand of NZ_QXEC01000020.1, from coordinate 52,130 downwards.
ACCGACGGCGACGGCGTGTGCGGGGCGCACTTCGGCCCGGTGGCGGGGGCCGCCGAGGTGCCGGGTGACGAGGTGTCACGGCGGGCGGTGGCGGAGCTGCGGGCGTACTTCACCGGGGAGTTGACCGAGTTCGGTGTGCCGATCAACGTGCCGCGCGGGTCGGAGTTCGAGCGGGCGGTGTGGCGGGAGATGACCCGCATTCCGTACGGCGAGACGTTGACCTACGGCGAGGTGGCCCGGCGGGTGGGCGATCCCGGCGCGGCCCGCGCGGTCGGGGTGGCCTGCAACCGCAATCCGATCCCGGTCGTCGTGCCGTGTCACCGCATCATCGGAGCGGGCGGGAAGCTGGTCGGCTTCGGCGGCGGCCTGGACCGCAAGGTCAAGCTGCTGGAGCTGGAGGCTGGGGTAGCCCTACGACAGGCCTGGTCCTAACCCACCCACCCCACCCCCATCTCCGCGTTGATCATGAGGTTAGCGGCGAAGTTGATCTCTGCGGTGCCGCTAACCTCATGATCAACGCGGTGGGGTGTTCCCGGGCTGGGCACCGGCGACCCGCCGTACCTGGAGATGTCGAACTGAGGCGAGAGACGGCGAGGGCCGGGTCCGTACGGACCCGGCCCTCGCCGGTGCTGATGCTCAGCGCGTCAGCGCTCGACCTCGCCGGCGATGAACGCCTCGACGGCGGCGTGCGCGTCGTGGTCGGCGTACTGCACGGGCGGGGACTTCATGAAGTACGACGAGGCCGACAGGATCGGACCACCGATCTTCCGGTCCAGGGCGATCTTCGCGGCCCGGACGGCGTCGATGATCACGCCCGCCGAGTTCGGGGAGTCCCACACCTCGAGCTTGAGCTCGGCGTTGAGCGGGGTGTCACCGAACGAACGGCCCTCCAGGCGGATGTAGGCCCACTTGCGGTCGTCCAGCCACGGCACGTGGTCCGACGGGCCGATGTGCACGTCGCTCTTGGCCATCTCGTGCGGCACCTGGGAGGTCACCGACTGGGTCTTCGAAATCTTCTTCGAGACCAGGCGGTTGCGCTCCAGCATGTTCATGAAGTCCATGTTGCCGCCGAAGTTGAGCTGGTACGTGCGCAGCAGCTCGACACCGCGGTCCTCGAAGAGCTTCGCCAGTGCCCGGTGCACGATGGTCGCGCCGACCTGGCTCTTGATGTCGTCACCGACGATCGGCAGGCCGGCGTCGGTGAACTTCTGCGCCCACTCCGGGTCGGAGGCGATGAAGACCGGCAGGGCGTTGACGAACGCGCAGCCGGCGTCGATGGCGGCCTGGGCGTAGAACTTGTCGGCCTGCTCCGAGCCCACCGGCAGGTAGGAGACGACGACGTCGACCTGCGCGTCGCGCAGCGCCTTGGCCACGTCGACCGGCTCGGCGTCCGACTCCTCGACGATCTCACGGTAGTACTGGCCGAGACCGTCGAAGGTCGGGCCGCGCTGCACGGTGACGCCGGTCGGCGGTACGTCGCAGAGCTTGATGGTGTTGTTCTCGCTGGCGACGATCGCCTCCGCGAGGTCCATGCCCACCTTCTTGGCGTCGACATCGAACGCCGCGACGAACTGCACGTCCGAGACGTGGTAGTCGCCGAAGGTGACGTGCATGAGACCCGGGACGCGGTCGTTCGGGTCGGCGTTCCGGTAGTACTCGACGCCCTGGATCAGGGACGAGGCGCAGTTACCCACACCGACGATGGCGACGCGAACGGAGCCCATCGCGTGTGCCTCCTTCTTCTCTGTCACGGCCGCTCATTCCTGGACTCTCCAGGCGGAGGCGGGCTGTTGTCTTCTCGTCGGCCGCCGGCCGTCCCGTCGTCCGGGACCGTCGGGGCACGGCCGGAGCGCTCGTTGGCGATGAGCTCCTCCAGCCAGCGGACCTCACGCTCACAGGCCTCCAGGCCGTGGCGCTGAAGCTCCAGCGTGTACGCGTCGAGGCGCTCGGCCGCCCGGCCCAGCATGTCGCGAAGTCCTTCGCGGCGTTCCTCGATCGTGCGTCGGCGACCTTCCAGGATTCGAAGTCGGGTCGCCCGGTCGGTACGGGAAAAGAACGCGAAGTGCACGCCGAAACCGGTGTCGCCGTACGTCTCCGGCCCGGTCTGTGCGATGAGTTGGGCGAAGCGTTCCTTACCCTCCGCGGTGATGGTGTAGACCACCCGACCTCGTCGGCTGGTCAGCGCGGGAACCTCCTCGGCGGTGGCGGATGTCTCGGCGGCCTCGGTGATCCAGCCTGCCGCCTGCAGGCGGCGCAGGGTCGGGTAGAGCGAGCCGTAGCTGATGGCTGCCCGGATCGCCCCGAGTTTGGCGGTAAGCTCCTTGCGCAGCTCGTAGCCATGCATCGGGGCCTCCTGCAACAGGCCCAGGATGGCCAGTTCGAGCATCAGCCATCCTCCCATTACCCTGTGCGTGGACCGCTAACCACCGCGATGTATCGGACCGATACATCGCACCGTAGCGGCTCGCCCGAGCCGGGGCAAACCCCCGGTACGCGGTGCCGCGATCACAGATCGTCACGGTGGTCGCCTCGCCTGACTAGACCGCGTACCCTTTGCCGCATGCGTACGCAGCGCCAGGTCGTCGACTACTCGCTCCGAAAGCGAGCGGCGCTGCGTGAACTTCTCGCCGGGCGTGCCAGCACCCATGACCTGTGTGACGCGTCCCCGTACCTGAAGAACGCGGCCCGCTTCCACGGCGAGCCGACCGACCAGCGTTGTCCGATCTGCCGGAGCGAGAACCTCACCCGCGTCCACTACATTTACGGGGACGAACTCAAGCAGTCCGCGGGCCAGGCCCGCACGCTGGCCGAATTGTCCGTGCTGGCGATGACGCTGCGTGAGTTCCAGGTCTTCGTGGTGGAGGTGTGCCTCGGCTGTGACTGGAACCATCTCGTCGAGCAGTACCTGCTCGGCCGGGACGGGTTGACCGATGGTCCGGACGGCGAGTCCGAGCATGAAACGGTGAGCGGGGTTGCCGCCGCTGTTGGAGCAGGTGCTCGACGAAGGCGAGAGGCGCAACGGTGATTCGAGCTCGATCGGCCGACCCCGGCCGGGAGGTATCCGACCGGGGAAACCGACGGCTCGTAGGTCTGATTAGTCCGAATGATTCGGATCTGATGCCCGACTCCACGGCGCTCCCCTGCCGGGTTCCCGGGTGTCACAACTCACGGCAAACCGGTGGCGGCGCAACCACGCCCCACCGCGACGGCAGGGTGTGAGGAATGAACTCGTACGGTGATACCAGCTCCTCGCGCGGCCGGGCCCGGATACCGGGCCAGGACGACGCGGGGCAGGCGGACGACGCGTACCGCCCCGGTGGCGAACCGCGCGGAGTCAACTGGTCAACCGGACCGGAGGCCGCGGGCTCGTCGGCCCGTGCCTCGGTCGGCGGGCGGGCCTCCGTCGGCGGCTCGGCGAGCGTACCGCCGCCCGGTGGATCCGCCGCCGGCTCGGCTTCCGTCGGCCGGGCCGGGCCGGGCCGAGCCTCGGTGCCGGTCTCACCGGCACCCGGCGGCCGTGCCTCGGTGCCGGTCTCACCCGCGCCCGGCCGGGCCGGGCGGGCCTCCGTGCCGGTGAGCCCCGCACCGGGCGGGCCGGCCGGCCGTGCCTCGGTCGGTGCCGCCGCCGTCGGTGCGGCCCCGGCCGGTCGGGCGAGCGTCGGTTCGGCCGCCGTGGGTGGCCGGGCCGCGGTGGCCCGGGCAAGCGTCGGAGGTCCGGGCGGACCGGGTGGACCAGGAGGGCCTGGCGGCCCCGGCGGTCCGGGTGGGCCAGGTCGCGGTGGCCGTGACCCGGGCGCGGTGGCCCGGGCGCGCAAGCGCAAGCGGATGAACATGCTGATCGCCGGCTTCGCGGTCTTCATCATGCTGGCCGGTATCGGCGTGGTCGGGTTCACCTATTACTCGACCAACGTGGTGCTGCCCAAGGAGATCCCGCTGCCGCTGTCCACCGCCGTCTACGCCAAGGACGGCAAGACCCTGGTGGCCAAGCTCGGCAACGAGAACCGGACCTTCGTCACCATCGACAGCATTCCGCTGCACGTGCGCGACGCCGTCGCCGCCGCCGAGGACCGCAACTTCTACCGGCACTCCGGTGTCGACTACAAGGGCATCACCCGCGCCGCCTGGAACAACCTCTCCGGCGGTGACCGGCAGGGTGCCTCGACCATCACCCAGCAGTACGCCCGCAACGCCTACGAGAACCTCCAGGACGACAGCTACGGCCGGAAGGTGAAGGAGGCGATCCTCGCCTCCAAGCTGAACGACAAGTTCACCAAAGAGCAGATCATGGAGAACTACCTCAACGTGATCTACTTCGGCCGAGGTGCTTACGGCATCGAGGCGGCGGCGCAGACCTACTTCAACACCTCCGCCAAGAAGCTCACCGTGGCGCAGGGCGCGGTCCTCGCCGCCCTGATCAAGCAGCCCGAGCCCTCCGGCACCCACCAGGGGTACGACCCGGAGGTGAACCCGACCGACGCCAAAGGCCGGTGGGACTACGTCATCAACGGCATGGTGGCGGAGGGCTGGCTCGACCAGCCGGGCCGGGAGACGCGCCCGACCGAGTACCCGAAGGTTCAGAAGGTCAAGAAGGACAACGGCTTCGGCGTCGCCTCCCCCCGCGGTAACGTGATCAACTACGTCCGCAAGGAGATGGAGGAGTGGGGGCTCTGCTCCAACTACGGGGCCGAGGGTAAGCCCAACTGCGTGACCGAGCTGCGCGAGGGCGGCTACCGGATCACCACCACCATCGACCCGAAGATGCAGAAGGCACTGGAAGAGGCCGCCCAGGTGGGCCGCAAGGGTTCGATCCTCGACGGGCAGCCGAAGAACCTGATGGCCGCGGTGGTCTCGGTCGACCCGAATACCGGCCGGGTGCTGGCCTACTACGGCGGCAACAGCGGCGCGGACTTCGACTACGCGGGCCTGAACACCAACCAGAACGGCGACCTCGTCGGTGGTCACCCGCCGGGCTCGTCGTTCAAGGTCTACACGCTGGCTGCGGCGATCGACGCGGGCATCTCGGTGAAGTCGCACTGGGACGCCACCCCGTTCAAGCCGGAAGGCTATGACACCGAGATCATCAACGCCGGGCGTAGCGCCAGCTGCGCCAAGTGGTGCGACCTGCAGGAATCGACGGTGCAGTCGTACAACGTGCCGTTCTTCCACGTCGCCGAGGAGATCGGCACGGCCAAGGTCGTGGACATGGCCCGCCGGGCCGGCATCCGCACCATGTGGACGGTCGACCCGCCGAAGGCGTACGACCTGACCAAGAGCAAGCCCGAGGAGGTCGCGCCGAAGTACTTCGACCGGGTGGTCGGCTTCGGGCAGTACCCGATCACGGTGCTCGACCACGCCAACGGCCTTGCCACGCTGGCCAACAGCGGCAAGTTCAACAAGGCGCACTTCGTCCGTACGGTGGAGCGGCAGAACAAGTCAACCGGCAAGTGGGACAAGGTGCCGGGCGCGGGCGAGAAGCTCAAGCCGCAGCAGGTGATCCGGCCGGAGGTCGCCGACGAGGTGACCGCGGTGCTCAAGGAGATCCCGGGCAAGAACAACGCCACCCTGGTCGGTCGGCAGGCCGCCGGCAAGACCGGCACCTGGGAACACGCCGGCACCGACAAGAACGCGCACGCCTGGATGGTCGGCTACGACAAGAACGTGGCCACCGCGGTGTGGATCGGCAGCCGTGACCCGAAGAAGCCACAGATCGTCGACCGCGACGGCAACAACATCAGCGGTGGTCGGCTGCCGGCCCAGCTGTGGAAGCGGTACATGGACGAGGCGCTCAAGGGCTACGACCCGTCCGACCTGCCGAGCGTCACCGGGGCCGGCGACCAGGACGCCGGCAACGGTGTCGCGCCCGCCCCGCCGCCCCCGGACAACCCGCCCGACTGCGCGCCGACGGACTTCTTCTGCCAGTTCGGTGGCGGCAACGACGGCGGCAACCGGGGCGGTGGCCGCGGCAACAACAACGGCGGCAACAACGACCAGACGGACCCGCTGCCCGGCGGTCCGCCGGACGGTGGTGGCGGTGGCGGCGGGGTACTGCCACCGAGAACCACGAACCGGGAGTAGTTAGGCGTTGACGCACGTGGGGCGGTCGGACAGCGGTCCGACCGCCCCACCGCGTTCCGTGCCCCGGCGACCACATCGCGGGAGTCCGCCGCCCGATCCGCGGTGTCGTCGCGGTTTCGACTTCTGCGCCGTTGGCTGATGCGGCAGGATGCACGGTCATGAGCTCGAAGTCGACGCCAGACATCGATGAATCCGGTGTTCCCGACCACCCGTCCCGCTCCGACGGCTTCGTCCGAGGGCTCTCCGGGCTGATCGGTGGCCCGCTCGGCGACCACGCGGTCACCCGCGACGGCCCCGCCGGGCCGGCCCGATTCTGGACGGCCATGCGGATCGTGCTGGCGCTGACCTGCCTCACCCTTGCCCTGCACTGGGTGCAGAAATCCCCCTGCCAGGACGGCGCGTGGGCGAACAACCAGCAGTACACCAAGTTCTGCTACACCGACGTGCTCGCGCTCTACTACGCGGAGCGGCTCAACGAGGGCGCCGTGCCGTACCGGGATCATCCGGTCGAGTACCCGGTGCTGACCGGGTACTTCATGGGCGCGCTCGGGCTGCCGGTGCACTCCGCCGGTGAGGGCAACCCGGCGATGAACCAGGGACAGTGGTTCTACAACCTCAACGCACTCGTGCTCGGTGCGCTGGCGGTGGCCACGGTGATGGTGCTGCTGTCGCTACGCCGCCGACGACCCTGGGACGCGGCCCTCTTCGCGCTCTCCCCGGCGCTGCTGCTCACCGCCACCGTGAACTGGGACTTCCTCGCCATCGGGCTGGCCGCCTTCGGCCTACTGGCCTGGGCCCGTACCCGGGACGGCAGCAGCGGGATGCCGTTGGCAGTGCTCTCCGGCGTACTGATCGGGCTCGGTGGCGCGGCGAAGATGTGGCCACTGTTCATCCTCGGGCCGATCCTGGTGCTCGCGATACGGGCCAACCGGGTGACCGCCGCCATCTGTTCCATCGTCACCGCTGCCGTGACCGTGGTGCTGGTGAACCTGCCGGTGGCGATCCCCTACCGGGAGAACTGGAACGAGTTCTTCAACCTGAACACGACGCGGCCGATCGACTGGGGAACCCTCTGGTACATCGGCCGCTACCTGGACGGCAAGGTCGGTGACCCGGCCAGCATCGGTCCGTTCCAGTGGCTCGACGCCAACATCCCGACCCTGAACTACGTGTCGTACGCGCTGTTCGGGCTCGCCTGCCTGGCCATCGGCGCGCTGGCGCTGTTCGCACCGCGCCGCCCCCGTCTCGGGCAACTCGCCTTCCTCGTGGTCGCCGCCTTCCTGATCTTCAGCAAGGTCTGGTCGCAGCAGTTCGTGCTCTGGCTGCTGCCGCTGTTGGTGCTCGCCCGGCCCAAGTGGGGTGCGTTCCTCGCCTGGCAGCTGGCCGAGGTCGGCTACTTCGTCGCCTTCTACGCCGAACTACTCGGCGCCTCGACCGGCACCCCGGTCATCCCGGAGGGTGTGTTCGTGCTGGCCGCGAGCCTGCGTCTGGTCACCGTGGCGGTGCTGTGCGCACTTGTGGTCCGGGAGATCCTGCACCCCGAGCAGGACGCGGTACGCCGCAACTACGCCGACGACCCGGACGGCGGCCTGCTCGACGGCAAGCCGGACGCGCCCTGGCTGGACCGCCTCCGGAACCGCCGAACCGCGCCCGATCCCGAGCCTGTCCTCACCACCTGAACACCACACCCGTCGAACCCGACTCCGCTCGGGTTCGACGGGTGTGACCTCGGCGGACGCTAGAGGCGGAACGCCACGACCGAACCCAGCTCCTCACGGGTGATGCCCAACCCGTCCAACGGAGCGTCGACGCTGACCTCCCACGGCGTGCCGACGATCTGGTCGCGCATCACCAGCACGTTCTGCACACCCAGGGTGCGCAGGTAGTCGACGCTGGTCTGATCGGGGAACGTCATCGTCACCCGGCGAACGTCGGCCAACTGGCGCGGCGTGAACCCACTGCCACCGTTGACGACCTGCTGGAACCGGGTGGTCGACCAGAGCATCACCGGCTGGTCGCGGTTCTGCCCGCTGGGCAGCACCAGCAGTGGACCGTCGACCGTCCGCATGGCGGCCGGCTGCGGTGGCACCACCGGATGCGGTGTCGTGTTCGTTCCCTCCGCGACGACCAGCAGCAGCGGTACCAGGGTGGCCAGGCGCAGCCACGGGCTCGGCCACGAAGGGATCCGCTCGGCGGAGATCTCCCGGACCCGCTCGGCGAACGCGCTGACTGCGCCGGCCGCGAGCAACCCGAGCAGCAGGGTGGCCCAGAGCATGAGCCGGCCCGGCGTACGGATGCCGTTCCAACCCGGCAGGAACTCGAAGAGCGGCTCGTAGGTGAAGTGACCACCGAAGAACCGGGTACCCATCGACAGGGTCATCGCCACCAGCACCCCGGCGAGCAGGAACAGGCGTTGGCGGACCGTCCAGATGGAGAAGAAGAGGCCACCGGCGGCCAGCGCGTAGAGCGCGAAGCCGGGTAGCAGGGTCATCTCCGGATGCCAGGGCAGAATCGAGCGGGCCCCTTCGTGCAGTCCACCCCAGATCCGGGACTCGGCCGGTGCCGTGACGAAACCACTGAGCGGAGGTGAGAACCCGGCGATGTCGCCGATGGTCCGCTCCGCCTGCGGGTGCAGCTGCGTGACGGTGAAGTAGGGGAGGGCCAGCAGGACACCGACACCGGCGAAGATCAGCCCGCCGACCAGGTCGGCGGCGAACAGGCGCTGGCCGAAGGGCCGCTTCACCCGCCAGAAGATCCGCTTCGCGTACCAGACGAGGGTGGCCACCAGCACCGTGCCGGCGAGGACGTACGCGAACGGCAGCCCGATGCCGAAGCCGAGACTCAACTGCCAAGCCGCCACCAGCCAGCCGGCGTAGACCCAGCCTTCGCTGCGCCGCTCGGGCCGGTAGCCGTGCCGCAGCGACCAGCCGTGCCCACGGGCGAGCATGGCCAGCGCCAGCGGGATGCCGCCGTTGGAGACCACGTGCAGGTGCCCGGCCTGCGCCAGCAGCCACGGTGCGTAGGTGTAGCTGACCCCGGCCACCGCCGACCCGATGCGGCTCGCACCGAGTTGGCGGGCGAGCACATACGCACCGAAGGTGGCCAGCGCGTGTGCGAGCACGAACATGATGTTGTAGCGGAGCAGCGCGTCACCGGGGCCGTTACCGATCAGACCCGCCGGCGCGTAGCCGAGCAGGGTGTCGGAGAAGGCGAAGCTCCACCGCTCCGGGTAGAACGCGTTGGCGTGCCACAGCTGGCTGGGATCGGTCCGCAGGATGTGCCCGGACCAGGCCATCTGCCAGGCCTGCAGGCTCGGATCCCAGTAGTCCTGCGGCAACGTGTGCCGGGGGTAGCGCAGCGTCGGCCAGGTCATCAGCACGGCCAATGCGAGCGAACCGAGGGCGGCCAGGGTCCACTCGTGGATCAGGAGCCGGCCGGACCTGCGGGCCAGCCTGCCGTACCACTTCGGCGCCGACTCCGGCGCCGGCCCGAACGCCGCCCACCGGTCCTTGCCCTCGCCGTCGCCACCCGTCGGTTCTTTGCTGTCCTCGGTCTTGCTGTCCTCGGTCTTGCTGTCCTCGGTCTTGCTGTCCTCGGTCTTGCTGTCCTCGGTCTTGCCGTCCTCGGTTCTGCTGTCCCCGGTCCTGCTGTCCCCGGATGCGGCGTCACTGCCGGTGGCGGTGCCGTCCTTGGTGTCCGGCTTACTCGCGTTTGCGGCTGCGGAGTCGATGCCCGGCTGGCCAGCCTCCGGAGGAGCGCCGTACGGCAGGCTGGGCTGGCCTTCAGCGTCAGTTGGGTAGCCCTTGCCGGTTGGCTTGTCCGGGCCGCCGTGGTCCGTGCTGCCTTTATCCGTGCTGCCGTGGTCCGTGCTGCCGTGGTCCGTGCTGCCTTCGGCCGGGGTCGCGGGATCCCCCGCGGCGGCGGGGGCAGGAGACGAGGCCGGGGCAGCCGCCGTGGTCGACGACTCGGGCGCGTGTTCGGCGGGTCCCGGATCGCCGTGGGGCCGGGCGCCGCTGGCCGCCTGCCCGGTGGGCGACGTGTCGCGGCCGGGCGGCCGGGCGCCACCGGAGGCGGACTGTTCCGTCGTCATCGTGCCGGCGTCTTCGCGTCGAGTTGCGTACGCAGGAAGGCGATGTCGCCGCGCTGTCCGTCGGTGCCGCCGGGCGTCTCGACGATCACCGGGGCGTCCGCCGCCCGGATGACCGCCACCAGCAGTTCCGGGTCGATCGTTCCGCCGCGCAGGTTGTCGTGGCGGTCGCGGCCGGAGCCGAAGCCGTCCTTGGAGTTGTTGGCGTGGACCAGGTCGATCCGTCCGGTGATCGCCTTCACCCGGTCGACCAGGCCGAGGAGTTCCTCGCCGCCGGCGTGGGCGTGGCAGGTGTCCAGGCAGAAGCCGACCTGGTAGTCACCGACGGTGTCCCACAGCCGAGCGAGCGCGTCGAGTCGACGCGCGCAGGCGTTGTCGCCGCCAGCGGTGTTCTCGATCAGCACGGGCAGCTCGAAGCCCCCCGACTCCTGTGCGTACGCGAGGGCCTTGCGCCAGTTGTCGAATCCGGCGGCGGGGTCGTCACCGGTGTTGACGTGGCCGCCGTGCACCACCAGTCCCTTGGCCCCGATCGCCGAGGCCGCCTTCGCGTGGGCGAGCAGCAGCTTGCGGCTGGGTATCCGGATTCGGTTGTTGCCGGTGGCGACGTTGATGACGTACGGCGCGTGCACGTAGACGTCGACGTCGGCCGCCCGCAGCTGCGCCACGTCCGCCCGGGGCTGTGGAGCCTTCCAACCCTGCGGGTCGGCGAGGAAGAACTGTACGGCGTCGGCCGCTCGCGCGGTCGCCTCCGCCAGCGGGTCGGTCGGATCGACGTGGGCTCCGATACGCATGCAGGCGAGCCTACGTCGCCTCCCCGACAGCCGTAGCGACCCCACCGTCCGGGTCGCGTCACCGGGGCCGTCGGAGGTCGTTGAATCCGATGGATCCGCCACATCAGACGGTCCTCTGCCAATCCAAACGGTCGATGTGCCTTCAGGCGGTTTCTGCACCGGCGGTTGTCGTTCGGCTCCGAGAATCGGGTCGCGCCACGTGTTGGTCGTCGGTGTGGCGGCCCCGGCTGGAGTCAGCGTCCGGCGGCAGCAGGACGGGTAGAGAAGATTGTCAGTAATTTTTGGTATTTGCCCGACAAGTGCCAGCAGTCGCGATAACGTCAGGTAACAACGTGATAAAGCTCCGCGGGGCGTCTCCGGTCCAACCTCATCGGTGTGGTCGTTCCTCCCCAGGTCCCACCCAAGGAATGCGGACCAGGCGCCCCGCGGTCCCGTGACCGGGGGTCTGTGCCGACAGCGACGTCGGCACGGACCCCCGGTTCGCTGTGCCCGTCACCTCGGTGATGGTGATCGTTCGGACCGGGTATCCTGGTCCGGTTGTCCGCTCCCGGTCGGGTTCCCCCGCTTCGGGGCGGGCCACGACGCACGACCTCCTGCCACGGAAGGACCGTGGCCGCTTAGCCCACAGGAGGTGAGCACGTCTTGCGTCATTACGAGATCATGGTGATCCTCGACTCCAGCCTCGAGGAGCGCACCGTCGCCCCGTCGCTCGACACGTACCTGAACGTGATCAGGACCGCGGGTGGCTCGGTGGAGAAGACCGACGTGTGGGGCCGCCGGCGCCTCGCGTACGAGATCAACAAGAAGTCCGAGGGCATCTACGCCGTCATCGACCTCCAGGCGACGCCGGAGGCGGTGGCCGAGCTGGACCGGCAGCTGCGGCTCAACGAGTCCGTGCTGCGTACCAAGGTCATCCGGCCGGAGATGCGCTAACTATCCACCCAGCCCCACCCGGATCAGCCTCACCCGGCTGTCAGAGGGTTCTGCGAACCTGTACGGCAGATCGGATGAGTGCGCGAGGAGATGGTCATGGCAGGAGACACCACCATCACGGTCATCGGCAACCTAACCGATGACCCCGAGTTGCGGTTCACTCCCTCGGGGGCGGCGGTCGCCAAGTTCCGGGTCGCCTCGACGCCCCGATTCATGGACAAGGCGTCCGGCGAGTGGAAGGACGGCGAGCCGCTGTTCCTTTCGTGCACCGTCTGGCGGCAGGCCGCCGAGCACGTGGCGGAGTCGCTACAGCGCGGCGCCCGCGTGATCGTGTCGGGCCGGCTGCGTCAGCGGTCCTACGAGACCCGCGAGGGTGAGAAGCGCACCGTCATCGAGCTGGAGGTCGACGAGATCGGCCCGTCGCTGCGCTACGCCACGGCGAAGGTGCAGAAGATGTCCCGCTCCGGTGGCAGCGGCGGCGGCTTCGGCGGCGGCGGTGGTGGTGGTCAGGGCGGCGGTGGAGGCAACTTCGACGACCCCTGGGCTTCGGCTGCACCAGCACCCGCACGCTCGGGTGGCGGCAACTTCGATGAGGAGCCCCCGTTCTAATGGCGCCGAGCGCCCGTGATCGTAAACCAGGAGCAAGAGCAATGGCGAAGGCTGCGGCACTGCGCAAGCCGAAGAAGAAGGTGAACCCGCTCGACAAGGACGGGATCACCTACATCGATTACAAGGACACCGCGCTGCTGCGCAAGTTCATCTCCGACCGCGGCAAGATCCGCGCTCGGCGGGTGACCGGCGTGACCTCGCAGCAGCAGCGGCAGATCGCCCGTGCGGTCAAGAACGCCCGTGAGATGGCGCTCCTGCCGTACACGGCGACGGCCCGCTGAGAGGAGGTGCCGACATGAAGATCATCCTGACTCAGGAAGTGTCCGGGCTCGGTACCCCGGGCGACATCGTCGAGGTCAAGAACGGCTACGGCCGTAACTACCTGCTTCCGCAGGGCTTCGCGATCGCCTGGACCAAGGGCGCGGAGAAGCAGGTCACCCTCATCAAGCGGGCCCGCTCGGCCCGTGAGATCCGTGACCTCGGCCACGCCAACGAGGTGAAGGGCCAGCTCGAAGGCCTCAAGGTGAGCCTCAAGGCCCGCGCCGGCGACGGCGGACGGCTCTTCGGCTCGGTCACCCCGGCCGAGATCGTCGACGCCGTCAAGGCGGCCGGCGGGCCGGCGCTCGACCGGCGCCGGCTGGAGGTGTCCGGTCACATCAAGTCGCTCGGCTCGCACCCTGTGCGGATCAAGCTGCACCCCGAGGTGACCGCCACGTTCAACCTCAACGTCGTGCAGAGCTGAGCCTCCGCCGAACCGTGACAGGGCCCGCACCGGCGACCGGTGCGGGCCCTGTCACGTCGAGAGTGCCTCGTCAACCGATGGGCTGACCGGTGACCGCACTGATCAACACGGTGGAGAGGCCACCGCCCACCACCGCCGCGGCGAGCGCCACCGTGGTCGGCTTCCAGGTCGTACCCACCCGCCGCAGCAGCGTCGCGACCACCAGGCTGCTCACCAGCGCCAACCCGAACCGCGGTATCCCGGCCACCATCGCCCCGAACGCCCGGGCCCGCGGCGAGTCACAACCGCCGCCACTGATGTCGGTCACGCAACCGGCGGGCGGTGCACCGTCCAACGTCAACAACCACACGAAGATGACCACCGCGGGCAGGAGATAGCAGCCCGCCGTGTAGAGCAGGGGAAGCCACGGCGCACCCGGATCCGGATCCAGCAGGTCGTCTTCCAGCCTGCGGTTCCAACCCCCGCCACTGACCTCCTCGATCCGCCGCCGCACCGACGCGATGCCGACCTGCCGTGCTGCCGGCACCGGGGCAGCACGCCGCCGCGGCGCCGTACGCGGCCGGGGCGCGGTGTAACCGACCACCGGCGACCGCGGCGCAGCGGCGTTCGCGTCCACCCACCGGGGATCGTCACCGGCCAACCGGGTACCCGGCCAGAACTCCTCCCGCGCCGGTTCCGGCTCGGCCCGCCCAGCCCAGGACCACTGCCCGGCGCCAGACGTGGCACCCGAGCGCGGCGGCTCCGTACGATCCCACCTGTCCGGATCCGAGCCCGCGGCCCACCGGCTGTCGCCGCGCGACCGCTCCGACCGGTCGGCCTCCGAGTACCGCGCCACCGGGCCCGTACTGTCGTCAGGCTGAAGCCACTGACCCGTCCGGTCCGGCTCAAGCCATCGATCCGTATCGGACGACTGCAACCACTGACTCGTGCTGTCGGCATCCCAAGGGTCGGCGGGCCTGGCCTCGGCACCACGAACGCCGTCGGCCGGCTGCTGCCACGCGTGCAGTCCGGAGGCATCCCAGGGGTCCACCGCCGGGCGAGGGCTCTCCGGCTCGGACCTCCGCTCCCACGGCTCAGCCGTCCGCTCCCAAGGATCGACAGCAGGACCGGGGGTCGGCTCGGCCGCCCGCCGACGACGCGTCACCGGCTCCGCGGCCGGCTCGGGACCGGCCGCCTCCTGACCCTCGTCCTCCAGGCCCGACCAGGTCACCTGGCGGCGGCGCGACTGCGCACGGCGGGGTCGGCTCTGCGGCGTCACCCCGGAAACCGGCTCGTCGTCAGCCGCCCGTCGGCTACCGACGTACCCCTCCTCCTGTGGACGGTCGAACGTCCACTCCCGGGTGTGCGCCGCATCCGGCTCGGACGTGGAGAATGCGGCGTCACGGCGACTCGACTCGCTGGACCGCCGACCCTCGCTGCCCCCGCCCGAACGCCGACCCCCGTAACGCTGCCGGTCGTCGGCATCGTCATCGGGTGCGGCATGTCGCCCTCCGCCGTCCACGCTGCGTACGCCCGACTCCAGCGCCCACCGCGGCAGGTACGGCTCGGCCGGTTCGTCCTGGCCCCGCTCGATGGCACGGCGCCGGCTCGGCGTGCGGTAGCGCTCCACGGCGGAGTCGTAACGATCGGCCGGGGGATCCTCGACGGGATCGGCCCACGAAGCGGCAGCCCGTCGCTCGCGCGGGCCATCCTCCCCGCGTCCCCAGTCCCGGTAACTCACGGCCGGAGCGTGACCCTTCTCAACCGAAAGCGCAATCCGCTGTCCAGGTGTAGCCGTAGGCCACCGATCCTACGGGACTATCGGGACACCGCCCTACCGGAAAATTGTAATCCACAGCCTGGGGACGGCACCTGGGCAGGTCAACGCGCTGCCCCGGAGAATTCCCCACCAGTTATCCACACCCTGTGCACAGCCTGCGCACATGCTTGTCCACTCGCGTCCACAGGTTGTCCCGAGGCTTGTCCACCGCTTCGGTTGAGTGGCTGACCTCGGGTTCCGTATGGTTGCCACCGACCGCCCGTCCGATGGCCCCCGATCGACGCGGCAGGTCGACAAGTCGCACCCAGGCGATGACGTCTGGGGCCGACCCAACGCAATGGAGGGGGGCCGGGTGTCGGTCACCGACGACATGCGGACGGAGCGATTCCCAGGCGAGTCAACGTCTGGGCCGCCCCCGCGTGACGGCCAGTTCGACAAGACACCGCCGCAGGACGTCGCCGCCGAGCAGTGCGTACTCGGCGGCATGTTGCTGTCCAAGGACGCCATCGCCGACGTCGTCGAGATCCTCAAGACCAACGACTTCTACCGGCCGGTGCACGCCACCATCTTCGACATCGTCCTGGAGATCTACGGCCGCGGTGAACCGGCGGACGCGATCACCGTGGCGGCGGCCCTGGCGGACTCCGGTGACCTGGCCCGCATCGGCGGCGCGCCCTACCTGCACACGCTGATCGCGAGCGTGCCGACCGCCGCGAACGCGGCCTACTACGCCCGCATCGTCAGCGAGCGGGCGGTACTGCGGCGGCTGGTCGAGGCCGGCACCAGGATCGTCCAGCTGGGCTACGGCACCGCGGGCGGCGGCGGCAGCCGCGACGTAGACGACATCGTCGACCTGGCCCAGCAAGCCGTCTACGACGTGACCGAGCGGCGGGTGAGCGAGGACTTCGCCGTCCTCGCCGACATGCTCCAGCCGACCCTCGACGAGATCGAGGCGGTCGGTGCGCAGGGCGGGGTGATGACCGGGGTGCCCACCGGCTTCACCGACCTGGACCGCCTGCTCAACGGGTTGCACGCCGGGCAATTGATCATTGTTGCCGGTCGCCCTGGTCTGGGGAAGTCCACGGCAAGTATGGACTTCGCGCGCAACGCCGCTATCCGGGCGAATCAGGCGTCGGCCATCTTCTCGCTGGAAATGAGCAAGGTCGAGATCGTCATGCGGTTGCTCTCGGCCGAGGCCCGCGTACCCCTGCACGTGCTTCGCAGTGGGCAGCTCTCCGACGACGACTGGACCAAACTCGCCCGGTGCATGGGCGAGATCAGCGAAGCTCCGCTCTTCGTGGACGACACGCCGAGCATGAACCTGATGGAGATCCGGGCCAAGGCCCGGCGACTCAAGCAACGGCACGACCTCAAGCTGATCGTGGTCGACTATCTCCAGCTGATGACCTCGCCGAAACGCACCGAGAGCCGCCAGCAGGAGGTCGCCGACCTGTCGCGGGGCCTCAAGCTGCTGGCCAAGGAGGTCGAGTGCCCGGTCATCGCGGTCAGTCAGCTGAACCGTGGCCCGGAGCAGCGCACCGACAAGCGACCACAATTGTCCGACTTGAGGGAATCTGGGTCAATTGAGCAAGATGCGGACGTGGTGATTCTGCTGCACCGTGATGACTACTATGACAAAGAATCACCGCGGGCTGGCGAGGCGGATTTCATTGTCGCTAAGCACCGGAATGGCCCGACCGACACGGTGACGGTCGCTGCTCAGTTGCATCTGTCGCGGTTCGTGGACATGGCCATTGTATGAGTCGCATGGGTTCCCGGCTGCCGCCAGCTTAGGGGGAGGACGTTGTCGCCCGTGCCGCTGAGGGCGAGAGTTTGGCAGCAATCGCTGTCTCGCGTGGAGTTGGCAGGCGGGCAATCCGAGGGCTCCTGCGTCGGCGCGGAGTTCCTGCTCGCATTCTCCCCGCGGTCTTTCCTCGGCTCCAGTAGCGGCATTTTACGGTGTGCGCGACCTGCAAGCCGCCGGGCTGATCAGCCCGTCCATCGTGGACGTCGCGACCTGGGTGGCGGCAGTGCCGGGTGGTGTCGCGCCGGGCAGGTCGAGCAGCAGGTCGAGGTGGTGGACCAGGGTGGGTCCGCTGGAGGCCATGGTCGTCCAGGTCGGCGACCGTGTTGGTGATGCCGTCGTAGGCGTTTGCCAGCGCGATACGCGAAAGCCGGTGACCCCATCTCGGCAGCGTCCCACAGATCGGTGCAGTGGCTCCGTCGGCGGGCGGGGTCGGTCCGGAGCCGGACGGCTTCAGACCGACCCCGCCCGCCGCGCTCGGTCGGGCTCAGCCGAACATGTCGTCGAGGAAGCTCTTGCGCTTCTTACGCCGGTAGTGGCCGTGGTAGCCGTAGTGCTGCTGAGCGTGGCCATAGGCCGGTGCCGGCGCGGGGTAGCCGTGCGGCGGGGGGGCAGCGCCGTAGCCCGGCTGGTGTGGCGCGGGCGCGGGCGGTGGGTAGCCGGCCGGCGGGGTGGGCTGCGGTGCGGGCGGGGCCTGTTGCGCGCTCCAGTTGGCCTCCGCCTCGAACAGCTTCTCCAACTCGCCGCGGTCGAGGAAGATGCCCCGGCACTCGCCGCACTGGTCGATGACGACGCCACTGCGCTCGTACTGGCGCATATCTCCGTGACACTTGGGACAGGTGAGGCTCATTACCCGAAGGTACCTGGTCGGGTCATGCGGTAGCGGTGAGCGCCGCCGCGACCTCGTCGTCGGAGATCTCGTGGAAGTCGTCGTAGTAGGCCCCGACCGCGCCGAAGGTGGCCGGCCGTTGGGCGCAGATCGCCTCGTCGGCCTCGGCGGCGAGCATCTCGCAGGCTTCGTCCGAGCCGACCGGGACGGCGATCACGACGCGGCGGGCGCCGAGGTGTCGGGCGACCTGTACGGCGGCGCGGGCACTCGCGCCGGTGGCCAGGCCGTCGTCGACGATCACGGCGAGGCGGCCGGTCAGGTCCAGCGGTGGCCGTCCGGCCCGGTAGAGCTGTTCCCTTCGGTCCAGTTCCGCCTGTTCCCGCCGTTGCACCTCGGCGATGTCGGCGGGGTCGAGTTGGCTGGCGACGGTGTCGTTGAGCACCCGTACGCCGTCGGGTCCGAGCGCGCCGAAGGCGACTTCGGGGGCCCATGGCATGCCGAGCTTGCGGACCACGAGCACGTCCAGCGGCGTGCCGAGGCGTTCGGCGACGACCCGGGCGACGGGGACGCCGCCGCGTACCAGGCCGAGCACGATGACGTCCGGTTGGCCAGTCAGGGCGGTGAGCCGGTCGGCGAGGGCCCGACCGGCGTCGGCGCGGTCGCGGTAGGTGGTCATGACCTCAGGTGTACGCCCTGTGCGGGGTCTTCGCCCGCTGCTTGCCCGAACCGGGGGAGGTCGAGCGCGGGTACCCAGAGCAGGAACGCGATCGGGTAGAGCAGGTAGCCGAATCGGGTCGTGGGCATCAGCAGGATCGCGGCGAGTAGCCCGTACCCGCAGATCAGGCTGGCGGTGTGAGCGGCCCGGGGTGGTCGGCGGGCGAGCCGGACGGCGATCGTCATACCGGCCGCGATGAGCAGCGCGGCGGCGACCGCCCGGCCAGCGGGCAGGTTGGCCGCGATCAGATGGCCGGGGAACGGTGACTGTGCCGGGCTGGAGACCCGGCCGTGGCCGAGCGGGAAGCGCAGCACGTTCTCCACGAGCGCCTGGTGGTCGACCAGAAGGGTGGGCAGTAGCGCGGCGGCGGGTAGCCCGAACGCTCCGGCGGCGAGCCGCAGGCCGGCGCGTCTGGTGAGGGCCCAGATGACCAGTACCGCGGCGACCGGCCAGGCGAACAGTTTGAGGGCGCCGGCCAGGCCGACGGCGATGCCGGCCGAGCCGGGGCGTGCGGTGGCGGCGAGGGCGAGGGCCAGCAGGCAGAGCGCGAGTACGGGCAGGTCGTCGCCGCCGGTGGCCAGGGTCAGGGCGCAGACCGGCAGTACGGTGGCGGCCTGTACGGCGCGGAGCAGGATCGCGTCGTGGCGGGATCCGTGGCTGCCAGCTGCCGCTCGGCGGAGGGCCTGCACGGCGAGGGCGAGGATCAGTGCGGTGCAGATGGCGAACCAGATCCGGGCGTCGGTCCACCATCCGTCGGAGATGGCGCGGGGCAGTCCGAACAGCGCCATGCCCGGCTGGTACGGGGTGTAGCCGAGTAGTTGGTGCTCCGCAGGGAGGGCGGCGATCGCGTCGGGGCCGAGGTACGGCGTGCCCGTTTCCAACAGACGGCGTCCGGATTCCTCGACGACCAGCACCTCTTCCTGGGCGCGGTCGCCGCGTCCGGCTGCTCGTTGCGCGCTCTGCCAGCTCAGGGGTAGTAGTGCGGCGCCAGCCCAGGCGAGGGTGGCGACCAGCCAGCGCGCCGGTGTCGCGGCGAGGAGGGTGTCGGGTCGGTGTCGTCGGGCCAGCAGTTGACCGGTGACGGCGAGTGCGGCGGCGAGGTAACCGAGTGCGGCGATGCCGCCCCAGTGCCGGTGGGGTGGGAGGGTGGAGGTGCCGGCGGTGATCGCGGCGAAGGCGGCTGAGGTGGCGTAGAGGCCGAGGTCGAGCGGGAGTCCGCCGCCAGCGGTGTCGAGCCGGTGCCACCAGCCGGGGCGCGGTACGGTCGTGGTGGCGTTGGTCACCTGGGTCAGTGTGTCAGGCCGGCTGGTGACGGCCTCGGCCCCCCTGTCGGCGCCCGGGTGGTAGTCGGACCACCGCGCCGGTGTCGTGCAGTGCGGCGGCGAGGTGGCCGGGCCGGCCACCCGCGCCGCGGTTCAGGGCGGCGAGCAGTGCCCCGGCGGCCAGCGGTCGGGCGAAGAGGTGGCCTTGGCCGGCGACGCAGCCGAGTTCCCAGAGGGCGCGGCGCTGCGGTTCCCGTTCCACTCCTTCGGCGATGACCGCCAGGTCTAGGCTGCGGCCGAGGTCGAGGGTGGAGCGGACGATCGCGGCGGCCTCGGTGGAGGTCTCCATGGCGGTGACGAAGCTGCGGTCGATCTTCAGCTGGTGCACCGGGATCCGGGAGAGCAGGGACAGCGAGGAGTAGCCGGTACCGAAGTCGTCCAGGGCGAGTCGTACGCCGGAGTCACGCAGTCGGGTGAGTACCTGGTCGACCACGTCGAGTTGGCTGAGTGTGAGGGTCTCGGTGAGTTCGAGTACGAGCCGGTCGGGGGGCAGGTCGTGGGCGCGTAGCCGGGCCAGTACGGAGCCGGGGAAGCGGGCGTCGAGCAGGCTGCGTGGTGAGACGTTCACCGCGACCGGTACGTCGAAGCCGGCGTCGCTCCAGGTGCCGGCGGCGATCAGCGCCTGGTCGAGGATCGCGTCGGCGAAGGCGGGCAGTACGGCGGAGCGTTCGACCGCCTCCAGGAAGCGCAGCGGGTCGATCAGGCCGTGGGTGGGATGGTGCCATCGGGCGAGTGCTTCGGCGGCGATCACTTCGCCGGTGCCGAGGTCGACGATGGGCTGGAAGTTGACGGTGAACTCGTGGTCGGCGACCGCGCGGGGCAGTTCGCCGCCGAGGGTGAGTCGGCCGAGGTCGGCGGTGTCGCGGGTGGGTGCGTACGTGGCGACCCGCTGCCCGGCTCGTTTGGCCTGGTACATGGCCACGTCCGCGCGGCGGAGTAGTTCGACCATTCCGCCTGTGGTGGGTGCGACGGCGATGCCGCCGCTGGCTTCGATGCTGATCTGCATGCCGTCGATGCCGAAGGGTTCGTGGAGGGCTGCCAGTAGCGTCTCGGCCCGGTGCGCGGCCATCGCGGGGGCGGGCAGGGCGCGCAGGAGTACGGCGAACTCGTCGCCGCCGAGCCGGGCGACGAGATCGTCGGTGCGGGCGGTGGCGCGTAGCCGTTCGGCGACCTGGACCAGCATCTGGTCTCCGGCGGCGTGCCCGAGGGTGTCGTTGACCTCCTTGAAGTGGTTGAGGTCGATCAGGACGAGTGCGGTGATCCCGTCGGCGTGCCGTTCGTGTAGCTGTTCGGCACCTTCGTCGAGGAGTTGGCGGCGGTTGGCCAGCCCGGTGAGTGCGTCGTGGGCTGCGGCGTGCGCGTGGGCCTGGGCGACCCGGGCGAGTTCGGCGTACGCCTGGGCGTTGCGGACCGCCGTGCACAGCGCCGAGGCGAAGGTGTGCAGGGTGTACCGCTCGCGTTCGTTGAGCTGCACCGAGCCGCGGAAGCGCAGCCGCAGTACGCCCACGTCGACGGATTTGTCGTGCCCTTCGAGTGGTGCGGGCACGACCGCTCCGAGCGCGGCGGGGGCCCGGTCGGCAGGGCCGTCGTAGCTGACGCCGTCGGAGTTGCCGCGGATGAGGCGTGGGGTGTCGTGGAGTTGCACCTCGACCTCGTCGGCGGAGAACAGTTCGGCGGCCTGGGTGACCGCGGTGGTGAGGACCTGGTCGAGTTCGACGACGTTGAGCGCGTCGGTGGTCTGGGCGAGCCGCTGCCAGGCCTGCTGTTCGGTGCGGTTGCGGACTCGGGTGAGGTAGAGCAAGTGGAGGCTGAGTACCAGTGGTGGTACGGCGAGGAGCATCCGGACGTCGGTCCTGATCGTCAGGACTGTGCCGACGATGACGATGAGGCGGGTGACGGCCGCGGTGAGTCGCAGGTCCCAGTCCTCGCGGAACAGCTTTCCCAGTGAGGTGCCGGTGGCCATCGCGATGATCGGCAGCGTGACGAGTTCGTCCACCAGCACGGCGGCGAGGTACGCGGCGGCCAACGCCACGACGGTGCTGGTGATGTCGGAGTTCGCCGGCGGCCATTCGAACAGGTGCAGGACGACGCTGGCGGCGGTGGCGACCAGCATGTTCTTGCCGATACCGAAGAACCGCTTGATCGGCGGCAGCCGGATCAGGGTGGTGGCTATCGCCACTCCGAAGCCGGTGGCGAGGACTACCACGGGCGGGGGTGCCACGGCGAGTCCGACGACGATCGCCGTCTCGGTCCAGGCGATGTGGTGGTTGGTGGAGCGGATCCGGACGCGGACCTTGACGATGAAGGCGAGCGTCACCAAGGAGATCAGTGCTGGCCAGACGAGGGTGGCCGTGATGACGCCGTAGTTGGGCAGATGGGCCACGGAGACGGCGCCGGAGATGCCGGCCAGAACGACGACGAGACCGACTAGCGGCCGTAGCCGCTGATCGGTCCCGGTCTGTCGGTCCTGCGAGGCCAACCGTGGTCCCCATTCGTCACCGAGGGGTTGCGCTCCGCAAGCGTACTGCGACTGCTTCTCGTCGAGAAGCGGGGATCAGGCCCATTCGTGCGAGTTCATTCGTTACCCCCAGCTGTATTCGGCTCTTGCTGTTGCCGAATCTAGAGGGGCTTACGGTCGGTTGGTGCTAATAGATGTCGTATTGCGCAGAATGGGCCAATACGGCAAATGTCTATCACGTTCCGTCTCGCGTTCCTGACGGAGGGTCCGATTCCGTCGCCTGCTGCGGTTGTCTTCTGGTCCCCTCGGTCGTCGGCGCATTCTGGTCGAACAAGTCTCTCCAGCGAGTTTGCTGGATTCATCAGCACTTCGGTCGGGATTGCCTGATCCGCGGGGCTGCTGACCAGTTCTGATCTGGCTAAGCTGCACTCGGTGATCCTTTGAATGCAGTCTGAGGGGCCAGTGCAGATTCAAGTCCTCGGGGGTCTCACGGTGCGCCACGGCTCCGCGGTGCTGACCCTTGGGACCCCCAAGCAGCAGACCGTACTGGCCGTGCTCGCCGGCAATCCCGCAGGGCTGGTGTCGGTCGATCAACTCGTCGACGAACTGTGGCCCACCGACCCACCGCGGTCGGCGGTGCCGAATGTACGTACCTATGCCGCGAACCTTCGGCGCGGTCTTGAGGCAATGATTCCCGAGCGCGAGGTGTTGACCCGCGCACGAGACGGCTACCGCCTCGACGTGGCGCGGACCGACGTCGACGCCTTTCTCTTTCGGTCGGAGGTCGCGGAGGCGCGCCGGCTGGTGGCCGCTGACCAGGCTGGAGCGGCGCGTCTGTTGTCCCGCGCTCTGGAACGCTGGCGCGGTCCGGCGCTCGTCGGCGTGCCGCTCGGATCGATGCTCTCGGCCCAGGTGGCGGCCTTGATCGAGGACCGGATGCTCGCGGCCGAGATGCTCGTCGAGTTGAAGATCCGGCTCGGCCACTACGACGACGCACTGCCGGTGCTACGGAACCTGCTGGTCACGCAGCCGCTCCGCGAACGGGCTCACCTGCTCCTTGTCCGGGCCCTGCATCTGCGGGGCGACCATGCCGGCGCGATCGCCGCCTATCACGCGGCACGTCGCATCCTGCGCGAGCAACTCGGCATCGAGCCCGGTGCGGAACTGCGACAGCTGTATCTGCGGATAACCGAGCACGAGTGGCCGGGATCGCACACCGACCGAGCCGCACGGCCGGGCGTCTCGACCTCCGTCGGGCACCCTGATCAGGGAATCCAGTCGCCCTCCATGCCCCCGGCGGTGCCGGATTTCGTGGGGCGGGGCAAGGTTGTCGAGCAACTGCTGTCCGCCACGTTGAGGGCTGTCGGCGGCACACCCGCCGTGCACCTCGTGGACGGTATGGCGGGCAGTGGTAAGACGTCATTGGCGCTGCACGTCGCCGCCCGATTGACGACCCACTATCCGGACGGTCAGCTGTTCATCGATCTCAAGGGACACAACGCTGTCGAACAGGTCGACCTGACCTCCGCTCTGGCCACACTGCTGCGGCAACTCGGTGTGCCGGGTGGCCGGATCCCGGCGGCGGTGGAAGATCGCCTCTCCTGCTGGCAAGGGGAACTGGCGAGCCGACGGCTGATCATCGTCCTTGACAACGCGGCCGGTGCCGGGCAGGTGTTTCCGCTGCTCCCACGCAGCAGGGGAAGTGTCGTGATCGTGACATCCCGGCGGCGGATCACCGGGCTGGACGTCGGCCCGCCAGTGTCGCTGCCCATGATGGCGGTGGAAGAGGGAGTTGCCCTGCTCGCAACCTCGGCCGGACCGGAGCGGGTGGCGGCGGAGCCGACGGCGGCGGCGCTCGTGGTGGAGCAGTGCGGCTATCTACCGCTGGCGATCCGGCTCGCCGGCTCCCGGCTCGCACATCGACCGACCTGGCAGGTGGCTGACCTCGCGGCTCTGCTCGCGGGCAATGCCCGCCGACTGGTTCACCTGACGTCGGGCGACCGGAGTGTGACGGGGGCGTTCGCGGCCTCGTACGAACCACTCGACGAGCCGGCCAGACGGATGTTCCGGCTGTTCAGTGTGCATCCGGGCGACCACTTCGATCTGGTGGCTGCCATCGCGCTGTCCGGTCTCGCACCCGACGACGCTGGGCTGGCCCTCACCGAACTCGTCGACTGTCACCTGGTTGACGAGGTGAAGCCGGGCCGCTACCGGATGCACGATCTGATTCGGCAGTTTGCCGATGAGTTGTCTCGTGAACAGGACTCCGCGCAGGAGCGTGAGCGCGCATTTGTCGAGCTGGCCGATGTGATGCTGCATCTCTGCTTCCAGGTCGCCGACGACCTTGAATCCGGATCGGTTCGGAAGTACGTAACCATCGGTTCTCCGCGTCGGCCAGATCTCTTGGTGGTCGCCGCGTCGCCGACTGAGGAATGGGCCGAGGACCAGCGGGCGAATCTGGTGGCGCTCGTGGTGCGGGCCCGGGAATGGGCGTGCCACGATCACGCCTGGCGCCTCGCTCGGGTGCTCTGGCGGTTCTTGTACGTGCGCGGATACTTCGACGACATAATCGTGACCCACCTCGCCGGGCTCGCCGCGGCCCAGGCCGCGAAGGACGAGGCCGCCATGGCCGTGATGCACAACTACGTCGCCTCCGCCTACCTGCGGAAGGGCAGCTTCGAGGCAGCGTTGCAGCACGTCAGGGCTGCGGTGATCAACGCCGAGCAACGCGGTGACGTGATGGGTGCCCACGGCTATCGGGTCAACCTGGTCGCTGTGCACTGGATTCGCGGTGACCCCGAGGAGGCGGTGCGGGTAGGGCTGGAGAGCCTGCGGGGGCAGCAGGGGCATGAGATATCCACCCTCCTGCCGAACGTGGGGTTAGCCCTGGCGATGGTCGGCCGTAACGCCGAGGCGCTGCATCTGCACCGTCTGCACCTCTACCTGGCCCGCCAGGCCGGAAGTCAGTTTCACCTGCTCAACGCGCTTGGCCACATCGGCACGACGAAGTTCCGGCTCGGACGTCATGAGGCGGCGGTCCGCGCGTTGCGGGCCGCGCTGGCGCTGCGGAGGCGTACGGGCCACCGGTACGCGGAGGCAGAGGTCCGAAACGACCTCGGAATCGCGCTCCGCTGTCTCGGGCGCACCGACGAGGCGGTCCGCCACCATGAGGCGGCCCGGCGGTTGGCGGTCGAATCGGGTGAGCCGCATGTGGAAGCGGCAGCGTTGAACGACCTGGCGTTCACTCTGGTCGGTACCGGTGATCCGGGCCGGGTTGTCGAATTACACCGGGCGGCGCTGCGGGTGGCGACCCGGATCGCGCATCTGTACGAGCAGGGGCGGGCGCTGACCGGACTGGCCGAGCACCTGTTCGCCACCGATCCGGTAGCGGCGCGGCGGCATTGGGAGCGGGCATTGGCGATCTTCCGCCGGATGGGGGTGCCGGAGCGGTTCGAGGTCGAGCGTCGGCTGGCCGAAATCGCGGCAGAGTGAGTCCGCCGCCGCGTATCTGACCTTGCCTGGAATCCGCGCCCGATGGAACCGGACATACCGCGTAGTTTCTGAGGATCCGGCTTATCGATTTCTTATCGACGGTGTCGATAGCGTGCGGTTGTTCGCCGACGGGGGAGGTCCCGCCATCCGCAGGACCTCGACGCGACCCCGCCGTTCAGGTGTCCCCAGCCACCTGCGGCGGTCTGGTGTCGGCAGGGGCGGCTGATGCGCGCCGCCCCTGCCGGCACCGCAACGTCGTGCCGGAAAGATAGGCTCGCGTCCGTGACGCAACCCGCCGAGCTAACCCACGTCGACCCGTCCGGTGCGGCGCGCATGGTCGACGTCTCCGCCAAGGAGATCACCGGCCGTACGGCGATCGCCGCCGGCCGGCTGCGTACCACCGCAGAGGTGGTGGAGTTGCTGCGCCGCGACGGGCTGCCCAAGGGCGACGCGTTGGCGGTCGGTCGACTGGCCGGGATCATGGGCGCGAAACGCACCCCCGAGCTGATTCCGCTGTGCCACCCGATCGCGCTGCACGGCGTCACGGTCGACCTGTCGCTGACCGTCGACACGGTCGAGATCACCGCCACCGCCCGTACGGCCGACCGCACCGGGGTCGAGATGGAGGCCCTGACCGCGGTCGCGGTCGCCGGGCTGGCCCTGGTCGACATGGTCAAGGCGGTGGATCCGGCGGCCAGCGTCGACGCGGTCCGGGTACTGCGCAAGGAGGGCGGCAAGAGCGGCCGGTGGCAGCGCCCGACGGACCGGCCGTGATCCGCGCCCGGGTGGTGGTGGCGTCCAACCGGGCCGCCGCCGGTGTCTACGCCGACACCAGCGGCCCGCTGCTCGTGGCCGGTCTGCGGGAGTTGGGCTGTGCGGTGGACGAGCCGGTGGTGGTGCCCGACGGTGAGCCGGTCGGGCAGGCCGTGCGGGCGGCCGTGGCGGATGCCGTCGACGTGGTGTTGACCAGCGGAGGGACGGGTGTCACCCCGACCGACCGTACCCCCGAGGTGACCCGTGGCCTGCTCGACTACGAGATTCCCGGCATCGCCGAGGCGATCCGCGCGTACAGCCGGGACAGGGTTCCCACCGCGGTGTTGTCCCGGGGGGTGGCCGGGGTGGTTGGTCGGACCCTGGTGGTGAACCTGCCTGGCTCGACCGGCGGAGCGCGCGACGGCCTCGCGGTGCTGGGGCCGATCCTGGCGCACACAGTCGACCAGTTGCGCGGTGGCGACCACTAGGGAACCCGATAGGCTCGTCCGGTGAGAACCGAAATCGCATCGACCACCGGCCGGGCCGAGGCGTCGCCGCCGGTCGATTGGGAGGATGCGCGATCCCGGGCGTACGCGGCCGGTCGGGAGGGTGCGCTGCCCGCCGTCGAGCGCCCGCTCGCCGAGACCGACGGGCACACCCTCGCCGAACCGCTCACCCCCCGCACCGATCTGCCGGCGTTCCCGACGTCCAGTGTCGACGGCTGGGCGGTACGTGGCGCGGGCCCGTGGCGGGTCGTCGGCCGGGTGCTGGCCGGTACGGCACCGGGCCCGTTGACCGAGGACGGTACGACCGTCGAGATCGCGACCGGGGCGATGGTGCCGGTGGGCACGTCGGCGGTGCTGCGAGTCGAGGAGTCGAGGCGTACCTCGCGGGGGTTGGTCGACGGTGTGCCGCGGCCCGCACCGGAGTGGCGGCATCCGGGGGAGGAGGCGTCCGCCGGTGAGGAACTGCTCCCGGCCGGCACCCCGGTCGACCCGGCCCTGATCGGCCTGGCGGCGTCCTGCGGGCACGACACCCTGCGGGTACGCCGGCAGCCGCGCGCCGCGCTGCTGGTCTTCGGCGACGAGCTGCTCACCGCCGGTCCGCCCGGCGACGGGCGGGTCCGCGACGCGCTCGGCCCGGCGGTGCCGGCGTGGCTACACCGTTACGGCTGTCAGGTTGCTCCGGCCGACGTGGTCGGCCCGGTGGCCGACACCCTGGCCGCGCACGTGGACGCGCTGCGGACCGCGTTGACCCACGCCGACCTCGTCTGCACCACCGGCGGCACCATGCACGGCCCGGTCGACCATCTGCACCCCGCGCTGGCCGAGTTGGGGGCGGAGTACGTCGTCAACACCGTGGCGGTGCGCCCGGGGTTCCCGATGTTGCTGGCCCGGTTGGTCGGAACCGACGGGCGGATCCGGTACGTCGCCGGGCTGCCCGGCAATCCGCAGTCCGCCATCGTCGCCCTGGTGTCGCTCGTCGCGCCGCTGCTGGCGGGTCTGATCGGTCGACCGCTGCCGGTGCTGCCGCACAGCACGCTCGCCGAGCCGATTGCCGGCCGGGGCGACCACACCCACCTCGCCCTGGTCCGCCTCGACCGGGTGGCCGGGACGGCCCACCCGGTGCGGCACGTCGGGTCGGCGATGCTGCGCGGGCTTGCCGGCGCCGACGGGTTCGCCGTCATCCGACCCGGAACGTCGGGTGTGGCCGGCGACCGGGTGCCGGTCGTACCTCTGCCGTTGCTGCCCGGGGAGCGGACATGGTGATCATGGTCGGTGGTGTCACGGAACAGCCGTTGGACGTCGCCGCGCACGAGGCGGCGGTCGCCGACGGCCGTGCCGGTGCGGTCGTCTCGTTCGCCGGGGTGGTCCGCGACCACGACCACGGACGTGCGGTGATCAGCCTGGAGTACGAGGGCCATCCGAGCGCCGAGCGGGTGCTGCGGGAGGTGGCCGACGAGATCGCCGCCGACCCCGACGTGTACGCGGTGGCCGTGTCGCACCGGATCGGTCCCCTCGCCATCGGCGATGCCGCACTGGTGGCGGCGGTCAGCACCGCGCACCGGGCCGCCGCGTTCGCGGCCTGCGCGCGGCTGGTCGACGAGGTCAAGGCCCGGCTGCCGATCTGGAAGCGTCAGGTCTTCGCCGACGGCACCGAGGAATGGGTCAACTGCCCCTGACCTCTACCGGCGGCCGTACAGGATGGCGTGGCGGGCCATCCGGTCGGTGAAGAAGGCCGGCTCGGCACCGGGGCGCCAGGGCAGCGCGGCGACCAGCACGATCAGCGCGAGCACCAGGGAGTTCTCCATCAGCGCGCCGAACAGACCGTCGTCGTAGTGCGAGACCTCCGGCAGTTGGTGTTCGTACGGCCAGATCGGGGAGATCAGGAAGAGCAGGTAGAGCACGATCGCGGCGACGCCGTGCCGGAGACCGGTCAGCGTCGGGTACCAGATCGGTGGGCGCAGCGTGGAGACACCTGGTGGTTCACCGTGCGGGCCGGTAAGCGCACGGCTGGCCAGGCCGCGGCTGGCCTCGCGGCGGCGTACCGCGGCGTCGGCCAGCACGATGATCGCCGGGATCACCCAAACCAGGTGATGCGTCCAGGAGATCGGGCTGATCACGTTGGCGGTGAGGCCGACCAGGGTGAAGGCGGTCAGTTCGTCGCCCTCGGCGTGGGCGTTGGCGGCTCGGGACAGGCCGAGCGCCAGCACCAGTACGGAGAACGCGAGCCAGAGCAGGCCGGGCGTCTCGATGGAGTCGTAGAGCCGGGCGAGCAGCCCGGCCAGCGACTGGTTGGGGGTCATGTCGGCGGCACCGACCCGTTCGGTCTGCCACAGCACCCGCCCGAAGTAGGCGCGGGACTCGGCGCCGACGACGCCGAAGCTGCCGATGGTGACGGCGATGGTGGTGCCGATGGCGGTGGCCGCCACCCGCCACTGGCGAGTGATCATCAGGTAGAAGATGAACAGGGCCGGGGTCAGCTTGACCGCCGTGGCGAGGCCGATACCCACGCCGGCCCAGGCGCCGCCGTAGACGAACCGCAGCAACGGGCCGTCGTTCTCCGCGTAGTGGGTGCCGCGGCGTGACCGCCACCGCAGCGCGATCATGTCGGCCATGATCAGGGCGAAGAGCAGCAGGTTGACCTGCCCGTAGCCGAGGGTTTCCCGCACCGGCTCGATGGCGACGGCGAGCGGCGTGGCGATGCCCACGGTGTACCACAGTGGCCAGCCCAGCCGGTCGACGATCGGACGCAGCAGCGCGGCCAGCACCACAGCCAGGGCGGCGATGCTGACCAGCGCGTTGACCAGACCGGCCGCCGTCACCGGGAGGTGGGCCATGGGCAGCATGGCCAGGCCGGCGAAGGGCGGGTAGGTGAAGCCCAGGGTGGTGTCGGGTGCGACGAACTCGTAGAGCTCGTGACCGCTCGCCCACCAGACCACCGCGCCGTGGTAGATCTTCATGTCGAAGAAGTTGTACGGTCGCCCGAATGCGCCGATGGCGAGCCATGCGGCGTAGGCGACGGCGGCGACGATGCCGGTCCGTACGACTGTCCTTCGATCGATCCCACGCGTTACGCGACGGACTGCGGCGAGGCGGTCCAGCCCTCTACCGACACTCGCCGGCATGGCTCGGCCACCCCCGTACCAAGGTCGTCCTACCCGTCCAGGTCCGGTACGGAGCCTAGAACGGCGCCTCACGTCAGTGCCTCCCGCGTTATGCGACCGTGTCCGATCCCACACAATCTTTTGACATTTCCACCGCGTTAACGCCTACCGGGCGGTTCAGGTGATTCGCGGTTTTAGCGGGGGGTGGGGGTGAGGAGGAGCAGGTCAGCCCGGGAGTCGACGGGCGGTGGTTGCCGACCGTACGGCGATCCGGGCCTCCCGCCGGGCGGTTCGCACGGCACGGCTCACCGACCGTCGCGAGTGGCCGATCCGGTGCCCGGCTCGCCAGCGTAGTCCCGGCTTGCCCGCGGTGTCCGTCGCAGCGAGTAACAACCCTCCGAAGAGACCGAGGTTCTTCAGGAAGTGGATCTGGTTGTTCTGCCGCTGGGCCGGATCGTCGTTACGCCAGAAAGGATGCCCAGCGAGGGTCACCGGGACCAGCGTGCCGGCCAGGACCAGCGCCGCCGGACGGGCGAGCCGGCCGGTGGCCAGCATCAGCCCGGCACCGACCTGGATCGCCGAGTTGGCCCGGATCAGGGCTGTGGTGTCGGTCGGCAGCCGTGGGTCGACCCGCTGGAGCAACGGCGCCACCCGATCGGTGATCGGCTTGGCGGCGGGCACCAGGCGGTCGGGGTTGACGAAGTTGCGGGCGCCGCTGACCACGAAGATGCCGCTCAACATGGCGCGGGCGAGGGACCGTACGGGCGTCATGGAACAGTCATACCCCTTCCCAGGTGGCGCCATGCCCGGCAACGGCCCATCTCGATCGATCGGGTGGCAGCCGGGCGAACCGATTCCAGCGACCGTCTCGGATGGACGGGCCGCAGGGGGTAACCTCGCCGCGTGACGACCCTGCGGCTACGCCCCGAGGATCCGGCCGACACCGGTGCGATCCGCCGGGTGCTGGCCGCCGCCTTCGCCCGGCCGGACGTGACCACCCCGCCGGAGGTGCGGCTCGTCGACGAGCTGCGCGGCAGCGATGCCTGGCTGCCGGAGCTGGCGATGGTCGCCGAGTACGGCGGGGAAATCGCGGGTTACGCCCTGCTCAGTCGGGTGACGGTGGGCTCGGATGCGGGCAGTGCTCCGGCGTTGGCGCTCGGCCCGGTGGCGGTGGCGCCGCACCGGCAGCGGATCGGCCTCGGTGTGTCGACCGTGCAGGCCGCCCTGGAGGCGGCCACCGAACTCGGCGAGCGTCTGGTCGTGGTGCTCGGCGACCCGGCGTACTACCGGCGCTTCGGGTTCAGCCGAGCCGACCGGATGGGGCTGACCAGCCCGTGGTCCGGGTTGGGCGAGCCGTGGCAGGCGCTGGTGCTCCCCCCGTCGACCAGCGGCGAACCGCCCGTTCCGCGCGGCGAAGTGTTCTTTCCGCCCCCCTGGTCCAAGGTCTGACCGTGCCGGGGGCGGGCCTGGCCGGCGGCAGGTTCGTGGGAAGGCGTGATTTCACCCTGAAATTTTGATTTCACCCTGAAATCAGTCTCCTGAGGAGGAGTGCCCGCCGGACGCGGCGGCCACGGTGCCGGCGCCGATTCATCGTCGAACCATGGCAATCGTGGTATGCCGCCGGCAGGTCGCTGCCCCACCTCGGCTGAGTCAGGCGGGCTGGGTGCGCAGGTAGCGACCGAAGTGCGGGACGGTGAAGGCGACGGTGCCGCGCTCCCCGGAGTAGATCAACCCCTTCTTGATCAGCGCGTCCCGGGCCGGGGAGAGGCTGGCGGGCTTCCGGCCGAGCGCACGGGCGATCTCCGCGGTCGGCACCGCGGCGTCCATGTCGTCACGTCCACCACCGTCGGCCACCCCCTCGACCAGGGATAGCGTCGCCATCGCCCGCATGTACTCACGCTCGGCCGGGGTGGCCCGCTCGAAGCGGGAACCGAAGAAGCCGACGGCCAGCTCGGCCTCGGCCTCCGGTGCGGCGACCCGGACGTCGGCCGGGGTGATCGGCGATCGGGGAGCGTGGTCCCAGGTGGCCTTCCCGTACGCCTGGACGAAGTAGGGATAGCCGCCGGACTTCTCGTAGAGCAGGTCGAGCGCCTTCGGCTCGTACTCCACGTCCTCCCGCTCAGCCGGCGCGCAGAGCGCCTGGTCGGCGGCGATCCGGTCGAGCCGGTCGATGCGTTGGTAGCGGAACAGCCGCTCCGAGTACGACTTGGCCGCGCTGAGCACCGCGGGCAGGTGCGGTAGGCCGGCGCCGACCACGATCAGCGGCGCGCCGAGTTGGGAGAGTTCGTGGCAGGCGGCGCAGAGCGCGGAGATGTCCTCCGGCCCGAGGTCCTGCATCTCGTCGATGAAGACGGCGACGCCGGTGCCGACGTCGCTGGCGACCGAGGCGGCGTCGGTGAGCAGCTCCACCAGGTCGATCTCGATGTCGCCGGAGTCGGCGCGCCCACTGGCCGCCGGCACGTCGATGCCCGGCTGCCACCGGTCGCGTAACTTGGGTGCCGCACCGCCGCGCCCGGTCGGGGCACCCCGTTGGGCGAAGGCCTTGAGCACCCCGAGGAAGGCGTCGATCCGCTCCGGTGCCCGGTGTCGCGGCGCGAGTTCCCGGATCGCCATGTGCAGGGCCGCGGCGATCGGACGGCGTAGCGACTGGTCCGGCCGTGCCTCGATCTTGCCGCTGCCCCAGAGCCGGTTGATGGCCTGCGACCGGAGGGTGTTGAGCAGCACGGTTTTGCCGACGCCGCGCAGGCCGGTGAGCATCAGGCTACGCTCCGGGCGGCCCCGGGCGATCCGTTCCAGCACGATGTCGAAGACGTCCAGCTCTCGCCCCCGCCCGGCGAGTTCGGGCGGGCGCTGACCGGCGCCCGGGGCGTACGGGTTGCGGACCGGATCCACGAATCGCACAGTATCGGGCCATCTAGCCGGGAGGCTAGACATGCGTAGACGGGGCTACCGGCGTGTTGCCCTCGACCAAGAACTAGTGCTGTCTAGCATCCAAGCTAGACAGCACTAGTTTTTCCTAGGGCGCTGGCCGGCCCGGTGGCGGTCCGCCCGACGGCGAGGCCCCGCCCGACGGCGCGGTCAGTCGCGCTGCTTCAGGCAGAGCACGAAGTCCAGCGAGTCCAGCTCACTGTCGTAGAAGTACCAGTTCGTATAGCCGTCGACCCGGGCGCACTTCGACTCCGCGTCCCGCTCGCCGCTGGTCTTGCCGTCGAAGCGCCGCAACACCTCGTACGCCTTCGGTCCACACTCGCTGATCACCAACTTGGCCTTGCCGCCGGTCGGCGCGTCGTTGCGTACGCACTGTCCCTGCTGCACGAAGCGGGGGTCGGTGGACGAGTTGGCGGCCGGGGCGCCGGGTGCCGGCTCCTCGTCCGGCTCCTCCGGGTCACCGGCCGGCACCGCCGGATCATCGGTGGGCGCGGCCACCGGCGTCGGGGTCTGGTCGTCCTGCCCAAGCAGGTAGAACGCCGTCGTGCCGCCGACGGCCAACACCAGCACCGCCCCCAGCACGGCGATCATCGGGCCTCGACCGCGCTTGCGCCTCGTCGGGGGTTCCGGCTGGCCGGCGTACGCGGCGACCGCGGTGTCGTCGTCCTGGTAGGCGGAATAGGACCGGACGTCCTGCGGATAGCGGCCGTATCCAGCCTCGGCCGCCGGCTGACCGGAGCCGTAGACCTGACCTCGGCCGGGTACCTCACCCGGGCGCGGCTCACGCCACGGCTGCGGGCCGCCGCCCGGTGGTCCGTAGTTCGCCATCCACACCCCTCCTGAACCAGTGGGTGCGACCGGCCGGCCGTCGTCGAGGCGACCCGTCACCCACGTCACCGTAGCGTGTGCGCCGCCCCGACCCGGGCCCCGACGGCAGGCCGGTCGGACACCCGGTCGGCCGGTCAGATCAGTCGTAGCTGGCGATCCTTCGGCCGGCGGGGTGCGTGGTCGTCACCGAGGCGTTCGAACAGGCCGGGATCGATCACCTCTAGGAACGGCGACGGCCGGCAGTCCTGCTCCGAGCCGTGCCGCACCCGCCGGGCGGTGTGGCTGACGAAGAGCCGGTCCTGCGCCCGGGTCAACCCGACGAAGAACAACCGGCGCTCCTCGGCCACCGCGTCGTCGTCGGGCACCGAGCCGGGCCAGCGTAGCGGCAGCAGCCCGTCCTCGGCGCCGACCAGGAAGACCACCGGGAACTCCAGCCCCTTCGCGGCGTGCAGGGTCAACAGGGTGACCGCCTCGGCGCGCGGGTCGAGCGCGTCCACCTCCGCACCGGTGGCGAGTTGGGACAGGAACAGTTCCAGGTCGTCGCCGCACCGGCGGGCCAGCGGCGTCAGCAGATCGACCGCGGTCCGGACGTCCTCCGGTCGTACGCCGACGGAACCGTCGAGGGTGGGGATGGCGAACCGTTGCGCGAGCACCTGACCGGCGAGGCGTACCCGGGCGGGCAGGGCACCGTCGGGACCACCGGCGTGTCGCAGCTCGCGGGCGATGGCCAGCACACCGGGACGGTCCCGCAGCCGGTCGTGCGAGCGCTTCTGCACCGGGATGTTGGCCCGGGACAGGGCGTCCACGAACGCGGCGGCCTGCGCGTCGGTCCGGTAGAGCACGGCGATGTCCGAGAAGGACAGTGTGGTCGACCGGCCGTCGATCCGGCCGGAGTCCAGCGACCGGTGGGAGAGGCCGCCGACTAGATCGTCGACGGTGCGTACCACGAAGTCGGCCTCGTCGGCGACGGACGCGGCGGCGTACCGGCCGACCAGCGGGGCCTCCGGGTCGAGCCGGGCCGGATCCAGCCGGCGTCCCCGGACCAGCGACGACGGCGCGATGGCCTGCACCGCGGCAGCCAGGATCGGCGCCGAGGAACGGTAGTTGCGGTTCAGCCGGACCAGCCGGGCGTCGGTGAAGTCCTGCGAGAACCGCAGGAAGTAGCCGACATCGGCTCCCCGGAACGAGTAGATGGCCTGGTCCGGGTCGCCGATCGCGCAGAGGTTGCCGTCGGCGGGGCTGAGCAGCCGCAGCAGCTCGTACTGCACCGCATCGACGTCCTGATACTCGTCGACGAAGATCCACCGCCAGCGGTCGCGGTAC
The DNA here is from genome assembly GCF_003583405.1 of Micromonospora radicis. GTDB lineage: Bacteria > Actinomycetota > Actinomycetes > Mycobacteriales > Micromonosporaceae > Micromonospora > Micromonospora radicis. Next base: position 17,075 of record NZ_QXEC01000020.1, on the reverse strand, counting down.
CGCCCGACCAGCCGGCGGTCCTCGTTCAGCAGCGCGACCGGCAGGGTGAGCAACTCGTCCAGGTCGACCATGCCCTGCTTGCGCAGCAGGGCGGCGTAACCGGCCTGGTCCTCGCCGGCCTCCGCGCGGGCCGCCGCCCGCTCGGCGTCGTCGGCGATCCGGAAGTCGGCGGGCAGGCCGGCGGCCTCGGCGTTCTCGCGGAGGATGGCCAACCCGAGCGAGTGGAAGGTACCGACCGTGACGTCCTCGGCGACCGGGCCGAGCAGACCGTCGAGACGATGCCGCAGTTCCTCGGCGGCCCGCCGGGTGAAGGTGATCGCCAGGCACTGCTCGGGAAAGACGTTCAGCTCCGCGCAGAGGTACGCGATCCGATGGGTCAGCGTACGGGTCTTGCCGGTACCCGGTCCCGCCACGATCAACAGCGGGCCGCCCGGCGCCGAGGCGGCCACCCGCTGCATCGCGTCGAGTCGGTCCAGCAGGCCCGTGCCGACCTCCTCCATTCCGGCGAGCATCGGCTCGAACGGCTCGTGTGGTGAGGGTGGCGGCGCGATCGGCGGTGTCGGCGGCGCCGGCTTGCGCTTCGGCTCGGCCTTCGCCGCCGGCCGCTTGGTCTTGGCCTCCGCCTTGGCCGGCGGCTCCGTCGGTCGACGCTGCGCCGGCACCGGTACGTCGAACAGGGTCTCCTGCCCGCCCGAGGTTCCGGCGCCGCCCAGCTCCGCCGGATCGAAGAGGGTGATCACGCCGTACTCGCCGTCGTAGCCCGGCACCCGGCGGACCTCGCCGCGGCGCAGCCGGCCGATCCCCTCGGCGAGCAACTCCCCGCCGACCCGGCCGATCTCGTCGAGCGGGGCGCGGGTCAGGATCTCCAGCTCCGGGCCGAGGGCGGCGACCAGTTCGGTGAGCTTTCCCTCGACCCTCTTCGACCGCGGCCCGACCTTGTTGATCTCGCCGAGGATCTCGGCGAGTTGGATCAGGTGGGTCACCTCGGGAGCGTCCCCGGGCCGGTACCCCTCGGGCCGGTCGGCCAGCTCCGCCACCCGGCTCAGGACGCCCACCGTCAGCGGCTTGCCGCACTCCGGGCACCGGCCGCCGGCCGCCCGGGTGCGCTCGGGCGTCCAGTTCACCCCGCAGAGCCGGTGACCGTCCGCGTGGTACTTGCCCTCCTCGGGGAAGAACTCGATGGTGCCCGCCAGCCCGTCGCCGGTACGCAGCGCCGCCCGGATGGCGAAGTAGTCCCGTTCCGAGGTGAAGACCGTCGCCTCGCGGGCCAGCGCGGGCGGTGAGTGCGCGTCGGAGTTCGAGACCAGGCGGTAGCCGTCCAGGCTGCCGACCCGCCAGTTCATCTCCGGGTCGGAGGAGAGCCCGGTCTCCAGGGCGAAGATGTGGTCGGCCAGGTCGGCGTAGCAGTCGGCGATCGCGTCGAAACCGGACTTCGAGCCCAGCGCGGAGAACCAGGGTGTCCAGATGTGCGCCGGGACGAGATATCCGTCCGGGCTCGCCTCCAGGGTGATCTCCAGCAGGTCGCGGGAGTCCAGGCCGAGGATCGGCCGGCCGTCCGAGCCGAGGTTGCCGATCCGACCCAGCGCAGCGTTGAACCGGCCCACCGCCGCCAGATCCGGCAGGTAGACGAGGTGGTGCACCTTGCGGGTCCGGTCGTCGCGCTTGTAGATCGTGGAGATCTCCACGCTGAGCATGAACCGGACCGGATCGCTCTCCGCCGTGCTGGCCAGCCGGGGCGGCAGTCGGCGGGCGATGTCCCGTTCCGCCTCCGGGGCCAGCCGGTACAGGCCGGGCTCGGCCGGGTGCAGTGTCTCGCGCAGGTGGTCGTACCAGGCGGGATGGGTGAAGTCGCCGGTGCCGAGCACGGCGATGCCCTTGCGCCGCGCCCACCAGCCGAGGTTCGGCAGGGTCAGGTCACGGCTGCAGGCCCGCGAGTACTTCGAGTGGATGTGCAGGTCCGCGACGAATGGCGGGGGGCCACCGGGGGGTACGGCGCTGAACGGGGGCACGCCGCATCCTGCCACGACCGGCTGTGCTGCCGCGCGGCGCCACGCTCGGAAGGTGAGCTGCGCTATGCCGAACGAAGCTCGACGAGGGTGATCTGCGGCTCCGCGCCGACCCGGACCGGCGGGCCCCAGAAGCCGGCGCCGTTGGTGACGTACACCTTCGTGCCGTCCACCTCGCCCAGGCCGGAGACCACCGGCTGTTCGAGCTTGACCGCCAGGTTGAAGGGCACGATCTGGCCGCCGTGGGTGTGGCCCGACAGTTGCAGGTCGACGCCGTACTTCGCCGCCTCGAACGCGGCCACCGGCTGGTGGGCCAGCAGCACCACCGGCCGGGACGGGTCGCGGTCGGCGAGCGCGGCGGCGTAGTCGGCCGGCGCGGATACGCCGGTACCCGCCGCGCTCACGTCGTTGACCCCGGCCAGGTCGAGTACGCCGCCGCGGGCGGCGATCTCCAACCGCTGGTTCTGCAACACCCGCAACCCGAGCCGGTCGACCTCGGCCACCCACTCCTCGACCCCGGAGTAGTACTCGTGGTTGCCGGTGACGAAGTAGCTGCCGTGCCGGGCGCGCAGGTCGCGCAGCGGTGCCGCGGCCTCACCCAGCTCGGCCACCGAACCGTCGACCAGGTCGCCGACGACCGCGACGACGTCGGCGTTCAGGCGGTTGATCGCGGCGACGATCCGCTCGGTGTGCACCCGACCACGCAGCGGCCCGATGTGGATGTCGGAGACGGTGGCGATCCGCAGGCCGTCCATGCTGCGCGGCAGCTTGGCCAGCGGGATCTGCACCCGGTCCAGCTGCGGTGGGCCCATCGCGGTGCGGACGCCGTATCCCACCAGCCCGGTGGCGGTGAGCCCGGCGAAGATCGCGGCCCCCCGGGCCAGCAGCAGTCGGCGACTCGGGTCGTGGTCCGGCCCGACCGCGCCGACCGCCGGTGGCTCGGCCGGCTCGTCGGCTGCCGGTGCCGGGCCGGTCGACGACGCCTCCTCGCTCGACGGGGCGGCCGTGCTCGCCGGGCCGACCAGGACCGGCTCCGGTGCGGCCACGGCCGTCCGGCGACGCAGCACCAGCCGGGCCACCAGCATCGGCACTTCCAGCACCACCAGCACGACCAGCAGGTAGAACATCACCGCGAGCCAGAGGTAGCCCGGCCAGGCCAACCAGTACATCCCGGCCCGGGTGCCGACCATGGTCGCCGGTACGAGCACCGCCAGCGTCACCGCGGTGACGGTGCCGATCCGCCGCCAACGTCCCGCCGTCGTGGTGTCCTTGACCAGCCGCTTCCACAGGTACAGGTGGATCAGGCCGGTGATCAGGGCAAGGGTGGCCACGAAGCCGAGTACCGCGAACACGTGTCGATCTCCCTCAGCCGCCGGCGAAGGGGGGCAGGACGTCTATCGTCGCCCCGGCCGGCAGCGGCTTCTGACGATCATGACAGGTCACACCGTCCACCAGAAAACTCGCCACCCGCAGCACCGACACCAGCCGTCCGTCGTGCCGCTCGGCCAACTCGGCCAGCAGTTCGTCCAGCGACCGGCCGGCGGAGATCACCTCCTCGGCGTGACCGGCGGCGGCTCGTGCACCGGCGAAGTAGCGGACGGTGACGGTTGGCATGGTCAGCCTCCGATGGCCGACATCGGCCGGGACGGTTGCAGGAAGGTCGGGTCGTCGATGCCGTGCCCGGCCCGTTTGCCCCGGGTCGCGGCCTGCCAGCGTCGTGCCAACTCGTCGTCGTCGACGCCGGCCCGCAGGGCGCCGCGCAGGTCGGACTCGTCGGTGGCGAACAGGCAGTTGCGGATCTGGCCGTCGGCGGTGAGCCGGGTCCGATCGCAGTCGCCGCAGAACGGGCGGGTGACGGTGCCGATCACACCGACCCGGGCCGGTCCGCCGTCGACCAGCCAGGTCTCGGCCGGTGCCGCGCCGCGGGCGGCCGGGTCCGGGCTCAGGTCGTACGCCGTACGCAGGGTGGTCAGGATCTCGTCGGCGGTGACCATGGCGGACCGGTCCCAGCCGTGCTGGGCGTCCAGCGGCATCTGTTCGATGAACCGCAGTTCGTAACCGTGGTCGAGGGCGAAGCGGAGCAGCGCCGGCGCCTCGTCGTCGTTGACGCCGCGCATCAACACGCTGTTGATCTTTACCGGGGTGAGTCCGGCGGTGGCCGCGGCGGCCAGCCCGGCCAGCACGTCGGGCAGCCGGTCCCGGCGCGTGAGCCGGGCGAAGCGGTCCCGGTCCAGAGTGTCCAGCGAGATGTTCACCCGGTCGAGGCCGGCAGCGCGCAGCGTCGTCGCCGTCCGGGCCAGGCCGATGCCGTTGGTGGTCAGCGAGAGCCGGGGACGCGGGTCGAGGGCGGCGCAGGCCGCCACGATGCCGACCAGACCGGGCCGGATCAGCGGTTCACCGCCGGTGAACCGCACCTCGGTGACCCCGAGCTGACACACCGCGACCCGGATCAACCGGACCACCTCGTCGTCGGTGAGCAGTTGCGGACCCGCCAGCCAGGGCAGCCCGTCGGCGGGCATGCAGTACGTGCAGCGCAGGTTGCATTTGTCGGTCAGGGATACCCGCAGGTCACGGGCGACGCGGCCGTATCGGTCGATGAGGAGGTTGTCGGACGGCGGGGCGACGCTCATCCGTCGACGGTAGCGCGCCCGCCCGCGTTCAGTACGGCCCGCGCACAACCGATGACCGGATCGCGGTACGCGCCGCCGAACGACGCGGTGTGCACCAGCAGCAGGTGCAGCTGGTGCAGGGGTATCCGTTGCCGCCAGCCGTCGGCCAACGGCCAGGTCTCGTCGTACCCGGCCAGGATCCGGTCGGCGTACGGCGGGCCGCCGAAGAGGGCGAGCTGGGCGAGGTCGGTTTCTCGGTGTCCACCGTGCGCGGCCGGGTCGACCAGCCAGACCCGGTCGTCGGCGCCCCAGATCAGGTTTCCCGGCCAGAGGTCGCCGTGGACGCGGGCCGGCGGTTCGTCACCACCCAGTTCGCCGATCCGGGCGACGACCCGCTCGACCAGCGTGACGGCCGTCTCGTCCAGGGCGCCGTTGTCGACCGAGCGGCGTAGGTACGGCAGCAGCCGCGCCCGGACGAACCAGTCCGACCACGGCCCCTCGTGCGGGATGTTGTCCGCCGGTAGGACCCCGATGAAACCGGGCCACGACGCGCCGAAGGCCGGTGCGCCGGCCCGGTGCGTCCGGGCCAACTCCCGGCCGAACCGCTCGGCCGCCCCCGGGCTCGGTTCACCCGGCTCGATCCACGCCAGGGCGAGCAGGTCGGGCAGGGCCACCACCACCTCCGGTACGGCGACCCCACCGGCCTCCCGCAGCCAGCGCAGCCCGGCCGCCTCGGCCGTGAAGAAGCCCTCGGGCACCGGCTGCCGGGCCTGCTCCGGCCAGGTCTTCGCGAAGACCGAGTGACCGTCGTCCAGGGTCAGCCGCGACGCCGCGCAGCTGTCCCCACCGCCCACCGGCGTCTCCCGGATCCGCTGGTGGGTCAGGAAGGTCGGCAGCTGCTCCGGATGCGCCCGCAGGTACGCCAGATCCATGCCCCGCAAGGTATCGCCTGCGGTGAACGTACGGGCCCGTTGCGGGCGTAACCGCGAGCGGAAGGCGCTCCGACGGACCGGTGGCGATCCACCCTGAGCTGGATGAATACGCTGCGTAGTTGTGGATGGTCGGCGTGTCGTCCACAGGGGCAGCGGCGCTCCCCGGTCGGCTCGCAGGCTGACCGCATGAACTCGACCGAGCTGCCCCGACTGACCGTCCGTTCGCCCGCCGACCTCATCGCCGCCGTGCCGTACCTGCTCGGCTTCCATCCGACGGACAGCGTCGTGGTGGTGGCGCTCTCCGGCACCCGGATAGTCTTCGCCGCCCGCGGCGACCTGCCCGACGGCGCCGAGCACGAGGAGGCCGCCGCGCACATCGCCGAGGTGACCGCCCGGCAGGGCGCCGACGCGGCGACCGTGATCGGGTACGGCCCGGCCGCCCGGGTCACCCCGGCGCTCGACGTGCTCCGGGGTGCCCTTGCCGACGCCGGACTGACCGTGCTGGACGCGCTGCGGGTCACCGACGGCCGCTGGTGGTCGTACGTCTGCACCGAGCCGGAGTGCTGCCCGCCCGAGGGCAAGCCGTACGACCCGCGGGCCAGCGCGGTGCCGGCGGCGGCAGTCTTCGCCGGCCAGGTGGCACTGCCCGACCGGGCGGCGCTCGCCGCGCGGGTGGCGTCGGCCGGTGGTACGACGATGCGGTCTGCCGTCGAGCGGGCCGAGCGGCGGCTGACCGACCTGCTCGCGGCGGCCCCCGCCACCGATCTGCTTGGCGGGCGGGCGTTGCGGACGGCCGGGGTGGCGGCGCTGCGCGCCGCCCGGCGGCGGCACGACAGCGGCGAGCAGCTCCCCGACGACGAGGTGGCCTGGCTCTGCCTGCTGCTGACCCACCTGCCGGTACGCGACCACGCCTGGGAGCGCACCGACGGCCGGGACGAGGACGTGGCGTTCTGGGCCGAGCTGTTGCGTCGGGCCGCGCCGGAGCTGACCGCCGCGCCCGGCGCACTGCTGGCCTTCGCCGCGTGGCGGGACGGGCAGGGCGCACTGGCCGCGGTCGCGTTGGAGCGGGTGCTGGCCGAGCACCCCGACTACTCGCTGGCTCTGCTGATGGACGACCTGCTGCGGCGCGGGGTGCCACCCTCCCGGCTCGACGGCTGGCCGGCGGCGGGGTCACCGAGGCGGCTGCGTCGGGCGCGACGGCGGTCCCGGCGCCGCCCGCGATGAGCAGCCGATGATCGCCGGGGTCGCCGCCGGTCCGGACGATGTCGGATACTCGTCGGGTGTTCGGACTGTCACCAGGAACGGCATGAGCCTCGCACTGCTGCTGTCCCTCGCCGGCCTGGCGCTGATCGACAGCACCAGCATCGGCACCCTGTTCATCCCGGTCTGGCTGCTGCTCGCACCCGGCCCGATCGGCGTCCGGCGGATGTTGGCATACCTGGGCACCATCGCCGGGTTCTACTTCCTGGTCGGGCTGTTGCTCTACTTCGGCGGCAGTGGCCTGGCCGAGGTGTTGGGCGGAGCGCTCGACAACCGACCGGTGCTCTGGGGGCAACTGGTGCTGGGGGTCGGCTTGCTGGTGCTGAGCTTCCGCTACGACGGGAAGCGCGGTGCCGGCACCGGCCGGGTGCTGCGTTGGCGGGATCGGGTGACCGGTGGTGACTCGTCGTCGCGTTGGCTGGTCGGGCTGGCACTGTTCGCCGCGCTCGCCGAGGTGGCGACGATGCTGCCGTACCTCGGTGCGCTCGGCCTGTTGAGCACCTCGGGTCTCGGCGTACCGACGGTGGTGGCTCTGCTGGGCGCGTACTGCCTGGTCATGGTGGTGCCAGCGGTGTTGTTGCTGGGCGCGCGGGTGGCCTGGCCGAGGCTGGTCGAGCCGGTGCTCAACCGACTGAACGCCTGGATCGTCAAGTCTTCGGGCAGCATGCTCGGCTGGGGCTGTTCGAGATGCTGACCCGCTGAGCAGTTCCGGATGCGGCTGAACCGTTGAGCGCGCTGGTCAGCCGGTGACCCGCTGGTGGCCGGTGTAGACGTTCATGGTCCGGCCGCGCAGGAAACCCACCAGGGTCAGACCCGCCTCGTCGGCGAGGTCGACGGCCAGGGTGCTCGGCGCCGAGACCGCCGCGAGCAGCGGCACGCCGGCCATCCAAGCCTTCTGGGTCAGCTCGAAGCTGGCCCGTCCGGAGACGAGCAGCACATGCCCGGCCAGCGGCAGCCGGCGTTCCCGGACCGCCCAGCCGACCACCTTGTCCACCGCGTTGTGTCGCCCCACGTCCTCCCGTAACACCACCAACTCGCCGTCGGCGGTGAACAGGCCCGCCGCGTGCAGCCCGCCGGTCCGGTCGAAGCCCCGCTGCCCGGCGCGCAGCCGCTCGGGCAGCGCGGCCAGCACGGTGGCGGGCACCGTCAGCGGGTCGTCGGCCACCGTGAACAGCGACCGGGTCCGCACCGCCTCGATGCTCTCCTTGCCGCACACCCCGCAGGCGCTGGTGGTGTGGAACTGCCGGCTCGCCCGGGCCGCCGGCTCCGGCACTCCCGGCGCCAGCGCCACGTCGACCACGTTGTAGGTGTTCAGGGTCTCCGCACCGGCGCACAGTTGCGCGGTGGCGACGTCGTCCGTGGCGCGGATCAGCCCCTCGGTGAACAGGAATCCGATGGCCAGGTCCAGGTCGGCGCCGGGAGTTCGCATCGTCACGGAGAGTGGGCGGCGGCGGGTCGGTCCGGCCGGGCCGACCCGGATCTCCAGCGGTTCCTCCACCGCGAGGGTGTCCGGCCGACGGGTCGACGCGCGACCGTCGGCGGTGCCGTCGAGGTCCACCCGGAGCACCGTGCGGCGATCTGTAGCCCGTCCCACCGGTCCATCCTCCCCCGCCGCCGACACCGACGCGCGGCACCCCACCCGGCCCGATCGACCGGCCCGGCGGCGTACCGGTCACCCACCCCGATACGGGTCGAGCGGGACCGGGGCGGGCGACCCCGCCGGTGCCCCGGAGGTCGGGGCTACGGTGACCCGGTGAGGGCGTACGCGGCGGTGGTACTCGCGGGAGGCACGGGGCGCCGGATGGGCGGGCGGGACAAGGTGGCCCTGCCCGTCGGGGGCGTACCGATGCGTGACCGGGTGCTCGCCGCGGTCGCCGACGCGGCGCCCCGGATCCTGGTCGGGCCCGGTCCGGCCCCGCCCGGCGTACGACTGACCCGGGAAACGCCGGCCGGCGGTGGCCCGGTCGCCGCCACCGCGGCGGGGCTGGCCCTGCTCGACCCCGATGTGCCGGCCGTCGCCCTCCTCGCGGCCGACCTGCCGCTGCTGGACCGGCTCGCACTCGGCCAACTGCTGCGCCACCTCGACGCCGACGCCGACGCCGACGCCGACGCCGATGCCGATGGCGACGCCGATGCCGATGCCGATGGCGACGCCGATGCCGACGCCGATGGCGACGCCGATGCCGACGCCGATGGCGATGGCGATGGCGATGGCGTGCCGGCCGGACAGCGGCGGGCGTCCGAGGTCGACGGGGTCTGCTACGTCGATCGGTCCGGACGGCGCCAACTGCTCTGTGGGGTGTGGCGCCCGCGCGTGCTGCGCGTCGCCCTCGACCGGTTGACCGCCCGGCGTGGTGAGGTGGCCGGTGCGTCGCTGCGGGAGCTGACCGCGGGGCTGACGGTCCAGGAGGTGACCTGGTCTGGCGACGGCCCACCGCCGTGGTTCGACTGCGACACTGAGCGGGACCTGCGGCAGGCGGAGGAGTGGGCGCGATGACGGTGCTGGACGACTGGGTCACGGCGGCCTGTGCCGAACTGGGGATCGAGCCGGCCGAGGTGCCGGTGACGGCCGTGTTGGGCCTGGCCCGGGACGTCGCCCACCAGGTCGTCCGGCCGGGCGCCCCGGTCACCGCGTACCTGCTCGGTCTGGCCGTGGGTCGGGGCGCCGATCCGCTGGTGGCCGCCGCCCGGCTGGCCGAACTGGCCGGCAGTTGGCCGGTCGAACTCGGTGCTGACCGCAGCCCCGACTGACCGGTACCAGGAGGGGTTGTCCGATCACGGTCCGGGCTGATCCGCCACGACGGTCGGCTGGGTAGGGTGGCCGGAACGGACGGAGGCGATCATGACGGCAGACCACCCCTCGGCGCCGCCCGGCGCGCCGGGGCACCACGAGTCGATCCTGCTCGACGAGCCGAGCACGGCCGACCTGCGGGCGAAGGTGACCCAGGCGTGGCGGGAGTTCGCCCGGGCCCTGGCCGACCGACTGGCGACCCTGCCGCCGGGAGCGCACGTGGAGCTGACTCTCGACCCGACCGCCTCCGGCACCGACGACGCCGTCTACTCCGTCGGTGTGGACGTCGAAACGGACAACCGGCTGGCCGCCCAGGCGGTGGGCAACGCGACGCTGCCGGCGGGGTACCGGTTGGATCGGGCGGCGGTGGCCGACATGGTCGCGCTGGGTTGGTCACCGCCGGGCGTGGTGGAGGGCTCCGGCGAGCAGTTCGGGCTGCACTGCGCGGCGAGCGAAGCCAACCGGCTGGCCGCCCTGCTCTCGCGTACCCTCCGGGACATCTACGGCGCCCCACACCCGGCGTTCCTGGTCTACCTGATCGAGGACGGCGACGGCGAGCCGCTGGCCGGCGAGCCGCTCGGCACCGCGCGCAACGAGTTCGGTCCGGGCCGGGAGATCGAGACGGAACTGGCGGAGGCGCTGGCCGGCGGCGGTGAACCCGGCGCGGAGACCGAGGTGCTGGAGTTGGCCGAGCGGGTCCGGACGGTCGTCTCGACCATGCTCAAGTCGGACTCCGACCGGGTGCACGTCGACTCCGACGGGGACATCAACATCCGGGCCGGTTCGGCGATGGTCTTCGTCCGGGTCCGGGACAACCCGCCGTTGGTCGACGTCTTCTCGCCGGTGCTCACCGAGGTCGAGCCCACCGAGCGGCTGTACGTCAAACTCTCCGAGCTGACCAACCGGATGCCGATCGGGCGGCTCTACTGCGCCGACGACACGGTGTGGGCCTCCATCCCGGTCTTCGGCCGCAACTTCCAACCCACCCACCTGATGCTGGCCGTGCAGGTGATGACCGGCCTCGCGGACGAGTTGGACGACCGGCTGCACGGCGAGTTCGGCGGCAAGCGGTTCTTCGGCGAGGGGGACAAGCCGGGGCGGGGTGAGCACCGCACCGGCATGTACCTGTGAGCGTGGTGTGGGCGGGTGGGGCCCGGAAACCCCGAGAAACCGGGCCCCACCCGCGGGGGAGGGAGATTCAGGTCGTAGGGATCCAGCCGAGGCTTCGGGCGGTGGCGGGATCGGTGGCCCGAAGGCCGGCCTCGGAGACGGTCCAGAGCACGTCCCCGATCACCAGGGACCGGCGTACGGACGGACCGAGCCAGGCACGTCGGGCGGCCTCGCGTACCACCGAGGGGTGGGTGACCTGCCCGATCTCGCTGATCTTGTCGTCGTTGACGCGCAACAGCCGCAGGCCGGTGCCGACCGGCAGCGCCACCAGTCCGGTGTCCGGGCGGTAGAGGAAGGCGTGCGGGTCGTGCTCGGCGCTGGACCATCCGTGCGGCAGGTGCCACTGGTCGAGTCGGTGCGGCCGGGCCGGGTCACGGACGTCGAAGAGGGACACCTGTACGCCCTCGGTACGGCCCTGCCCGTCGGCCTCCTGCCCCACGCCGAGCAGTCGCCCGTCGGGCAGCGGGTGCAGGTACGCGGAGTATCCGGTGATCTTCAGCTCGCCGGTGACCACGGGTTTCGTCGGGTCGGTCAGGTCGAGGGAGTAGAGCGGGTCGGTCTGCCGGAAGGTGACCACGTACGCGATCGGCCCGAGGTACCGCACCGCGTAGATCCGTTCGCCCCGACCCAGGCCACCGACGGCGCCGACCGGCACCAGTGATCCGCCCGCGTTACGCAGCACGCGGACGGTCGACTCGGAGCCGCGGCCCTGACCCCATCCGTCGCCGGTGGTGGTGGCCACCCGCAGGTGACCGTCCCATTCGGAGAGCGCGTACTGGTTGATCAGCCAGCCCGGCACGGAGCCGCCGGCCAGATAGCGGGGGCGGCCCGACGAGCCGGTGTCGAACTGGTAGATCTCGGTGACCTGCTCGGCCGTGTCGGGCCGCCAGCGCGGTGTGCCGGCCGGTGGTCGCTGCCCGGCGAGGTAGAGGCTGGTCGCCGTGCCGTAGACCGTGCTCGCGTCGGCGGCGACGCCGACCGGGTCGCCGTCGCCGAGCCGGTCGGCGGTGAGGTCGAAGCTGAGCACGGTGAGCAGCGCGCTGCCGGTCATCCGATCCGGGCGGCTCAGGCGGTCACAACCGAGTCGGCCGGTGTGCCGTTCGTCGTCGGCCGTCCACTCGTACTCCGGCAGCCAGGCGGCTATCCCGGCCTGGTCGATGACGGTGCGGTGCTGTCGGGTTCGCGCCCGGTCGCTGCCGTCGGCGTCGACCGGGAACGGCAGGCGGGGTGTCGTGCGGACCACCACCCGGACGGTGTCGCCGGTCAACCGGGCGTCGAGCGTGCGACCCCGGATCCGGTACGTGCCGGTGACCCGGGGTGGACCGGTGAGGTCGACCAGGAGCAACCGGGCCTCGTCGGCCGTCGAGGCCGGCCCGGCCCACTCACCGGCCATGATCGTGACGTCGTCGTCGGCGAGCACCAGCGCCCGGTCGCCGCGCAGCAGCAGACGGTACGTGGCCCACCGGTGTTCCGGCTCCGCGCCGGGGAGGTCGACCTGGCCGATGATCTGGCGGCTGACCGGGTCGACCACCCGCAGCACCCCGGCGGTGACCGTGACGATCCGTCGCCCGTCGGTCTTGACCAGGTCCGGCTCGTCCGCGCCGGCCTCGTGGTTGTTGGTCGTGGAGTACGCCGGTGCGGCCTCCGGCGCCGCGCCGGCACCGGCGACACTCCGGGCCCCTTCCGCGGCGACGGTGGCGCGCAGCACCGCCTGGTCGCCGAAGCCGTACGGGCCGACCGACGCGCGGGCCGCGGCGCGCAACTCGGCGAGCGCGTCGGCGCAGGAGTCGAACGGGACCAGGGCGGCCGCCGGCACCATCGCCGGGGCGGACGGCCGGCCCGGCGATGGTGCGGGTGTGCTGCCGGCGAGCACGGCCAGCGTGACCAGCGTGCTGCCGGCCACGGCAGTCTTGATCCCCCGGGTCATGGCAGTACGACGCGCGGCTGCCCCGCCCGGTTCCGGTACGCGAGCGAGGTTCTCGCTACCGGATGCCGGCTCAGCGGACGGACGGCCCCACGCCGGGGGACTCGACCAGGCGGGAGAGCACGATGGTGCTCCGGCTGGAGGTCACGAACGACTCCGCCCGGAGCCGTTCCAGCGCGTCCTCCAGGTGGGCGATGTCGGCGGCGCGCAGGTGGACGAGGGCGTCGGCCTCCCCGGAGACGGTGTACGCCCCGACCACCTCCGGGTGGCGTCGTACGGCGGCACCGAGCTGGGCCGGTGTGGTCCGGCCGGCGCAGAACAGCTCGACGAACGCCTCGGTGGTCCAGCCGACCGATGCCGGGTCGACGACGGCGGTGAATCCCCGGATGACCCCGGCGGAGCGCAGCCGGTCCACCCGACGCTTGACCGCCGGAGCGGAGAGTGACACTCGGGTTCCGATGTCCGCGTACGAGGCGCGGGCGTCCGCGACAAGCAACGCAATGATTCGCTGGTCAACCGCGTCGATCTGCAATGTTCCGCCTCAGGGAAGCAATGGTTGTAGCTGTTACTGAAGTTCGAGCCTACCTACCCTTGGTGACCGTGAACCAGCAGCGAGTGCCGCGAAAGCGGACATATCTCATGTGCTCGCCCGAGTACTTCGCGGTCGAGTACGCGATCAACCCGTGGATGGACGTGACCGCCCCGGTCGACCCGGAGTTGGCGGTCAAGCAGTGGGACCGCCTGCGGGAGACCCTGGTCGGCCTCGGCCACGAGGTGCACCTGCTGGCTCCCGAGCCCGGCCTGCCGGACATGGTCTTCGCCGCCAACGGCGCGTTCGTGGTGGACGGGACGGTCTACGGTGCCCGGTTCAAGCACCACCAGCGGACCGACGAGGCGGCGGCGCACCGGGCCTTCTACGAGTCGCAGGGCTGGCGGTTCATCGCGCCGAACGAGACGAACGAGGGCGAGGGCGACTTCGCGTACCTGCCCGAGGCGCACGGCGGGCTGATCCTGGCCGGGTACGGGTTCCGCACCGAGCTGCCCGCGCATGCCGAGGCGCAGGAGGCGCTGGACCGGCCGGTGGTCTCGCTGCGGCTGGTCGACCCGCGCTTCTACCACCTCGACGTGGCGCTCGCCTCGATCGACGACGGCAACGTCGTCTACTACCCGGGCGCCTTCTCCACGGCCAGCCAACGGGTGCTCGGCCAGCTCTTCCCGGACGCGGTGCTGGCCGACGACTCCGACGCCCTCGCCTTCGGGCTGAATCTGGTCAGCGACGGCGCCAACGTGGTGCTCAACAGCGAGGCGACCCGGCTCGCCGGCCGGCTCAAGGCCGCCGGCTACACGCCGGTGCCGGTGGAGCTGGCCGAGCTCAAGAAGGGCGGCGGCAGCGTGAAGTGCTGCATCGCCGAGCTGCGGCGCTGAGCCGCTGCGGGGCGCGACCGGTACCGGCCAACCGCTGGCGGTACGACGAAAGGGGCCGGGTCACCGGCCCCTTCTCCGTCGTGGCCGTTCAGCCCAGCGTGGCCAGCTCGTTGACCAGTACGTTCGACAGCACCTGGCCGTCGCGCTGCACCTCGCGCAGGTACCACTTCTGCTGTGGGGTGCGCGGCTGGTTGAACTGCCACGCGCCGCGCGGGCTGTCGATCTGGCCGATCCGCCCGAGCGCCAGGTTGACCTGCTGCGGGGTGGGGTCCTGGCCAGCGAGCCGGATCGCCTGGTCGAGCACCTTGGCCGCGTCGTACGAGGCCATCGCGTACGTGGTCGGCGAGGCGCTGTGCTTCTTGCGGTACGCCGAGGCGAACCGCCGGTTGGCCGCGTTGTTCAGGTCGGCGGAGTAGTTCAAGGCGGTACGGATGCCGAGCGCGTCGTTCGCCGGGCGGATGCTCTCCAGCACGGTGCCCTCGGTGAGGAAGCCGGGGGCGTAGATGGCGCCCCGGAAACCGGCGTCGCGCAGCTGCATGACGAACTCCGCCGCCGCTGTGCCCGAGTAGAAGCAGAAGACCACCGACGGGTTGCGGCTGAGCGCCTGGCCGATGGCCGAGACGTAGGTGCCCTTGCCGGGGTTGGGGGTGTTGGACGTCCAGGTCACCGGGTCGGCGATTCGCGGGTCGGACTCGCCGAACTCCTGCCGGAAGCCGCGCAGCACGTCGTCGCCGCCGACGGCCGAGTCGGGCATGATGATCGCGACCCGGTCGGTGGCCCCCAGCTCGTCCCTGAGGTAGCGGCCGAGGGCCCGCCCCGCCTCGTCGAGCACGTACGAGGTGCGCCAGATGTAGACGACGCTCTGCAGGCTGGTGGGGGAGGCGTTCGAACCGATCAGCGGCACCCGGGCCTGCTCGATGACGTCCCGGATGCCGAACATCACCGACGAGCTGGCCACTCCGGTGAGTGCCAGCACGCCCTGCTTGAGTAGTCCGTCCACGGCGGCCTGGCCGCTCTTGACGCTGTCTCCCTCGTCGGCGACGAGCAGTTCGACCGGGTGGCCGCCGAGGTTTCCGTCGCTCAGGTCGAGGTAGAGCTGGAAGCCGTTGTGGAGTTCGTCGCCGACGGCCTTGCCCGGACCGGACTGCGGTGCGATGAGCCCGATCTTGACCGGGCGTCCTGTGCTGGGCCCCTCCTCGGTGTCGGAGCCGCACCCGGCGACGAGTCCGCCCGTACCGAGCGCGGCCAGCAGCTGGAGTGCCCGCCTACGGTTCATCTGCGACACCGGGTTCCCTTCGAAGCGTTGCCAGGAGCGGCCTCCCGCCCCACCGGCGTTCTACCTGCTCCGCGACGCTGCGTCAATGGCTAATGATCTTCGTGCAGAGACCGCAACGTGGCGGTTACCTTCGGCCAGGCCCTGGACTCGGGGTCGATGAGCCCGAAATGTTCGCAGTCTGGCAGCTCGACAAGGCGCATATCGCCCCCCGCGGCCTGCGCTGCGGCCACGTACTGCCTGCTCAGCGCGACCGGCACCTGCTGATCCAAGGTGCCGTGAATCACTACCGTCCGTGTTGGGAGGGGTACCACGGCGCGGGGGTCCGCCGCCCGGTACCGCTCGGGCACCTCGGCCGGACCGCCACCCAGCAGCGCCGCCACCGCGCCCGAGTCCAGGTCCAGCCGGTACGCCTCGGCGAGGTCGGCGACCGGGGCGAGGGCGAGCACCCCGGCCACCCGGTCCGGGGCGTGCGCCGCCGCGTGCAGTGCGAGGTGACCGCCTGCGGAGTGGCCGACCAGGATCGGCGGCGTCGGCGCGACCCGACCGGGCAGTGCGGCGGCGGCCAACCGGGGCAGCGCGGCCACCCCGTCCCGTACGTCGGTCAGCGTGCCCGGCCAGCCGCCACCCGGCTGGCCGGTCCGGCGGTACTCCAGCTGGGCGACCGGGTAGCCGAGCGCGGCCAGGGCATCGGCCAGCGGATCGGTGTGCCGCCGGTCGTACTCGGCCCGCCAGAAACCACCGTGCACCACGATCACCAGCGGTCGGGACGGCGCGGTGCCGACCGGGCGGCGCAGATCGGCGAGTTGGTCCGGGTGCTCGCCGTAGCCGACGGTCAGGTCCGGCGGCGGCGCGGGCCGGGTCAGCACCGCCCGAGGGTCGTGGGACATCGGCCGACGGTAGCGCGATGTGTCGCCGGTCGAGGAGCCCGGGCTGACCGGAGCCGGAGGTGAGGTACGCCGGCCCGAGTGGCCGGGCCGGCGGGCGGTGACCACGACGGCTGGGTAAAGATGGGTGCCATGACCGAAGCGCGCTCCGTTGGACAGAATGACGAGCCTGGCCAGGACGGCACCGGGCACTCCGGCACGGTGGTGGTGGTCGGCCCGGACGGCCGACCGGTCGGCACCGTGCAGACCGACGACGGGCCGGGAGAGGATCCGTCGCGCCTGGTCGAACAGCCGGCCAAGGTGATGCGGATCGGCAGCATGATCAAACAGCTGCTGGAGGAGGTCAAGGCAGCTCCGTTGGACGACGCCAGCCGGCACCGGATGCGGGAGATCCACGAGCGGTCGATCGTCGAGCTGAAGGAGGGCCTCGCCCCGGAGCTCCGCGAGGAGTTGGAACGGCTCTCCCTGCCGTTCGCCGAGGACCAGGCGCCCACCGAGGGTGAGCTGCGGATCGCGCACGCCCAGCTGGTCGGCTGGTTGGAGGGGCTGTTCCACGGCATCCAGGCCGCCCTGGTCGCCCAGCAGATGGCGGCCCGGGTCCAGCTGGAGCAGATGCGTTCCGGTCGGCAGGCGCTGCCCAGCGGGCCGGCGGGCGCGGCGCTGCCGGGAATGCCCGGCCTTGGCCAGGGCGCCGGTGGCGAGGGACACAGCACCGGCCAGTACCTCTAGACGAGTAAGTCCGAAGTCTGGTCAGTGGTCGTAGGGGATCAGGGACCTGGTGGTGGGCTGGCCGGTGGC